>JARRPG010000044.1:0-5285 GCA_037383085.1 Desulfuromonadales bacterium
GTGATGGTTGCGTCGAATAGCCAGAGCAGGACAGCCATAGCTGGATTCGATTTCGAGCATAGCTCCGGGTTGCTTGTGACCACTGGAAATGCATCTAGATTTTCCCGATACAATACAATTGCGGCAATATACCCGGTATGCAAACAGGAGCGGATTGATCCCGGCGCCATCATTCCCGGCTGCATCCTGTCGGGGTGCTTTTGTGAAACGAGTCCCGGATATGTAATAATACTGCTCTCATTAACGGCAATGATGCCGACAAAAAATCAAATTAAACACTCTTGAACCAGACATAAGTCACTTATTTGGACTCGCTGAAAGTCAGGCTATTCGGGACCATACTTTTGTACGCAGAATCAGCGGGTGAACGGAAATAATAATTGCTATTTACCGACACAAAAGCACAGGCTGCCAGGGCAGGCAGCAAGCTGATCAAGGCTTACAGGGCCGCGTGTGCCTGTAGACCTGTGCGTAAATGGCAAACGATTGTCTGCGCAATAATCTTCACCATCCCGTTCCTGTCTTCGGCTGGATATGCGTCACAACCGGGGCTGCATGCCGACCAGGAGATTTCCACCGCCGGTTATTATCAACTTAGCTGGACACGGGATGATGCTGTTGCCGATGCTTACATGCTCGAGGAAACCGATGAAGGGGCGGGCAGCACATCAATCATCTACGAGGGAGTCGACACTGCTACCGTGATCAGCGGAAAACCCGACGGCGTATACCATTACACCCTCAGGACCGTGGATGGAAGCTCGATCGGTAAGCCGGTGACAATTACCGTTAAGCATCACCCATTGGCAACCGCTTTTAACTTTTTCCTGGTTGGCGCCATTGTCTTTATATTCATTCTCGTCGCAATTATTCGCGGTAACCGTACCCAGGCAACGCAACGTTAAATCCAGAAATTATGACGATTCATGTAAACGCAGAGCGTCTGAAAGACGATATCGAGACCCTCGCGGCAGTTGGCCGGCGGGAAGATCATGGCATTTACCGAATGGCATTTTCCGAGGGTGATATCGAGGGACGCAACTGGTTCAAGGAAAAATTACGTGAATCCGGGCTGGAGGTCTATGAAGACGGCGCATGTAATGTGCATGGCCGGCTCGGCTGGGATGGCAAGCGGCCATCGGTAATCACGGGTTCACACCTTGATACTGTACCGGGCGCCGGCCATCTTGACGGTGCTCTTGGTGTCGTTGCCGGTCTTGAATGCCTGCGACGGATCAAGGAAGAAAACATACCGCTGGAATATCCCCTGGAAGTGATTTCATTCAGTGACGAAGAGGGGCGGTTCGGCGGCATGCTGGGTTCCCAGTCCTTTTGCGGAATGCACTCGCCCGAATCTATTCATAAAGCGATTGATCTCGATGGCATTTCCCTGGTCGAGGCGATGGACAAGTGTGGCTACAATGCCCTGGATGCACTGCATGCGCGACGCAGCCCGGACAGTATCCATGCTTTCGTCGAACTTCACATCGAGCAGGGCCCGATCCTCGACGAGATGGGCTTCAAGATTGGCGTGGTAGATGCCATTGCTGGCCTGTTCAAGTGGGATATCAGCCTGATCGGTGTACCCAACCATGCCGGGACAACGCCAATGCATATGCGCAATGACGCATTCCAGGGCTTATCCGAGTTTTCTTCACAAATACAGAGAATTCTCGATGAAAACGGCAGCGAGAGAAGCGTCGCCACGATCGGCAGGGTAGAGCTTTCTCCCGGGGCTGCGAATGTCGTCCCTGGCCGTGTTGACTTTTCACTCGAGGCGCGTGATACCGACCCCCAGGTGCTTGATGACCTGCAGGGAGCCTTTCGCCGCGCATTATCGGCGATCGCAAGGCGCTATAACCTGATGTTCGAGTTCAAGGTGTTGAGCGAAATCGATCCGGTCAAGTGCTCCAAGGGCTTGCTGGATGTTATCAGCAGTTCGGCTGACGAAGTTGGTATTCCCTACCTGCAGATGGCCAGTGGCGCAGCTCATGATACCCAGATGCTGGCCACCATCGGCGTCGGCAGCCTCGAGGACCTGTTTGTCGAGGTCCCCGATGCGGTGCGCCTGAAACGCCCTCTCGACCTGCCGGAGCCGCTCAGTGAAACCGAGCTGCTGCGGGAACTCAAGGCCCACGCCGCACAGAACGCGACGCCGACAACCTTTAAAATCTTTCTCGGTGGCGGTGCCTATCATCATTTCAGCCCGGCGGTCGTCGATCTGCTGGTTTCGCGGAGTGAATTTTACACCGCCTATACGCCTTATCAGCCGGAAATCAGCCAGGGAACGCTGCAGGCCATTTTTGAGTTCCAGTCGCTGATCTGTCAGCTCACTGGTATGGATGCCGCCAATGCTTCGATGTACGATGGCGCGTCCGCCTGTGCCGAGGCGGTGCTGATGGCTGTCCGTCTGACCCGTCGCAAGCGAGTGCTGCTGTCGCGAACGGTCAATCCGCGTTACCGGGCCACCGTGGCGACCTATTGCCGCTACCTAGGTCTCGAGCTGGTCGATATCGGCAGCGACGCCCAGGGACGAACGGATCGGGCCGATCTGGCCACACGTCTCGACGAGACCACCGCGGCGGTGGTGGTTGGGTATCCGAATTATTTCGGTGTCATCGAAAATCTGGCTGATCTGGCCGAACAAACCCACGTCGCCGGTGCCCGCCTGATCACGGCCGTGGCCGAGCCGGTGGCTCTCGGCTTACTGAAATCACCGGGCGAGCTCGGTGCTGACATTGTCGCCGGCGACGGGCAGAGCTTCGGCCTGCCGTTGTCTTTCGGCGGCCCCTACGTCGGTTTCTTTGCCGTGCGTCAGAAGGATATCCGTGGCATGCCGGGACGTCTGGTCGGCGAGACCACCGACCTCGACGGCAAGCGTGGTTTTGTGCTCACCCTGGCCACCCGCGAACAGCACATCCGGCGTGAGAAAGCGACCTCGAACATCTGCTCGAACCAGGGGCTTTGCGCCTTGATGACCACCATCTTCATGAGCCTGCTGGGCAAACAGGGCCTGCGTGAACTGGCGCAGCAGAACGTCGCCAAGGCCCGCTATGCGCGCGAGCAGATCGGTGCCATCGCCGGCTTCGAGGTGGTCTTTGACAGCCCGAGCTTCAACGAATTCGTGGTCCGCAGCGAGACTCCGGTCGACACCGTTCTCGAGAGACTGGAAACAGCGGGCATCCTCGGTGGCATTCCTCTGGCGGCCGATTACCCGGACCTGGCCGACTGTTTCCTGGTTTGCGTGACCGAGCAGAACCAGCGTGCGGAGATCGATGCGCTGGTGCATGTGCTGCAGGGAGGTGCGTCATGACAAGCGTAGGCACGAGCGGACTGGTCCTGAATGAAAAACTGCTCTTCGAACATTCCGAACCCGGCCGCAAAGGCTACAGCCTGCCCCGGCTCGATGTTCCGGAAGCGTCCCTGCCCGAAGACCTATGCCGCACAGAAATCCCCGACTTTCCCGAGCTTTCCGAGGTCGACGTGGTGCGCCACTTCACGCGTCTGTCGACCTGGAACTATGGCGTCGATTCCGGTTTCTACCCTCTCGGCAGCTGCACCATGAAATACAACCCCAAGGTCAACGAGGTGGCCGCGCGGCTGCCCGGACTGGCGGATATTCATCCGGCGACACCGGCGCATCTGTGCCAGGGGGTTCTCAAGCTGATGGATGAACTGCAGAAGGCCCTGGCCGAGGTGTCCGGCTTCGCCCGGGTGACCTTGCAGCCGGCGGCGGGAGCCCAGGGCGAGCTGGCCGGCATGCTGGTGATCCGGGCCTGGCATGAAGCGCGTGGCAGCAAACGGTCCAAGGTCCTGATCCCGGATACCGCCCATGGCACCAATCCGGCCACCGCCGCCCTGGCCGGCTACGATGTTGTGCCGGTGGCTTCCGAAGGTGTTCTGACGCTGGAAGAGGTCGCAGCCCACATGGACGATGACGTCGCTGCGCTGATGGTGACCAACCCGAATACCCTGGGCCTGTTCGAAACCAACATCGAGGCCATTTGTCGGCTGGTTCATGAGCGGGGCGGCCTGGTTTACTGCGACGGGGCCAATCTCAACGCCCTGATGGGGATCGCCCGTCCGGGCGACATGGGCATCGATGTGATGCATTTCAACCTGCACAAGACTTTCTCGACGCCCCATGGCGGGGGAGGCCCTGGGGCCGGCCCGGTGGGGGTCACCGAGGAATTGATCCCCTATCTGCCAGGCTCGGGTGTCGAGCAGACCGCTGACGGTTACCGTTTCGAAGAGGCCAAAGGGACCTCGATCGGTCGCCTGCTGGCTTTTCATGGCAATGTCGGCATCATGCTGCGGGCCTATGCCTATATCCGCAGCATGGGCGGAGCGGGTCTCAAACGTGCCAGCGAGATGGCTGTGCTCAATGCCAATTATATCCGGGCCCGACTGGAAGGTGTCTACGATCTCCCTTACCGGCGGCGTTCCCTGCATGAAGTGATCTTTTCCGACCGCAATCTGGAGGGCGACTGTCACACCCTGGATGTGGCCAAGCGCCTGATCGATTACGGTTTTCACCCGCCGACGATCTACTTCCCGCTGGTCGTCAAGGGCGCGATTATGATCGAACCGACCGAGACCGAAAGCCAGGAAACCCTCGACGAGTTCTGTGATGCCATGATCGCCATCGCCGGTGAGTCGCGTGACAATCCGGATCTTCTGCATCAGGCGCCGACCCGACCGAAGGTGCGCCGGCTCGATGAGACCACCGCCGCCCGGAAACCGAAGCTGAAGTGGCAACCCGTCGATTGATCTTGTCCTCAGCAACACAGGCGTCATGAAAACAACCCGCGGCACTCATCAGAGTCGCCGCGGGTTGTCGTTTTGGGCCTGGCACAATGCGGTACAAGGGGACACCTGCCGCCGCGGTCCTGCCTGTGGAAGGGTCGTTCACTGCAGTAGAAATGCTACGATTTCAGCGGGTTACGGATGGTCTTCCGGCGTCTCTTGTGCCGCATGAGAAGCTGGTCCTGGCCAATGCGGGAACGGCGTCCCATACGCATTAGCACGTAGAGATGGGCAACGAAACAGACCATGAAGAGAAACGTCATCCAGCCGGGAATCAAGCCGATCGCCGCCTGATCATAGTATTGTCGCCAGGTCGTCGCGACCACGGGGTGCAGCTTGATCTTGAATAGCCAGCCGATGATCAGGATCGCAAACAGGTAACCGTAATTGGCGTATATGCGTCGGCCGAGGGCCGTTGAGCGTGGCATCTTATACTGTGGAAAGCGCAGGTCGGAGGCCAGTTCGGCGCGCCAGAAGGT
>JARRPG010000044.1:5300-21286 GCA_037383085.1 Desulfuromonadales bacterium
AACACATAGAAGACATGGTTGATTTCCGGGTGGGAAAAGCCGAAACCGAGGAAGGCCGCGGTGGCGCCGACGGCCCAGTTGGTCGTGCGGTCGAGGCGTTCGCGCCAGGCCAGGCTGCGCTGCACTTCCGCCCGATAATAATGGGCCAGCGCCGTGATCTCTTCGCTACGGGAGAGTTTCTGGTTGGGATGTTCCTCTGCACTCATCGCTATACCTGGTCGTTTTTACTTTAAATTATAACAGATTATCGGCTCTGCTGATGACGGGCATGCCTGGTAGGGAGATGCGCAGGGGCCCGGTGAGAACTGCCTGCCGCCCCGGGCCGGCGGTGACAAAAGGACACCATGCGCATGCAGGTGCAGCATGTCTGCGCCGCAAAGGTCACTTCGGATAACTGGCGTACACCCAAACCTCGCCATTTTTGCCCAGGGCATAGACGGTGTAAGGTTGCCGTGGTTTTCCCGGGACCTCCATTCCCGGTGAGCCGATTGGCATACCGGGTACACTCAGGCCCAGAAGATCGGGGCGTTCCCGAAGTAACCTGAGAATTTCGTCTCGCGGCACATGGCCTTCGATGAGGTAGCCATCGACGATGGCTGTGTGACAGGACTGGAACTGCACCGGAATGTTGTAACGTGCCTTGCGTTTGGCGAGGTTACGGTCGTCCTCGGTGTGGACGACGAAGCCGGCCTCTTTCAGGTGCTTGGTCCAGCCGTCGCAGCAACTTCAGCCAGGACCTTTGTAGACTTTGACGAGGGGCAACGGCCGGTCGTCAGCCATCGGTGAGACGCTGATCAGCAGGGTCAGACCCGCCGTGATCAAAAAGCCCATCAGAATACGCAACATGAAAAACCTTTCGCGAAACCTGCCCGCGCTGATCAAGGCCATCTTGACAGCCCAGGAGGCATGATGTCCTGATTCAACTATACTTGAGAGGGGTCTGAATGAGCAAGTCAGTGGGGAGGGCGCGGTCTGTCTCTCAGTAGATGACGCCCGGCTTTCGTCGTGAGTAGGACACACCGCTCAAATGGTAGCGGAAGAAGGCCATGATTTTCAGGTCCTCGTTGGGGTAAGCCCTGGGCAGCGGGCCATAGGTCGCGCCTTCACGCACCGCCCGCATCGCCTCTTCATCAAGAATCCGGGAGCCGGAACTCTCCATCAGAGCAACGTCCATGACGTTGCCTTGGCGATCGACGGTGATTCGCAGCAGACAGGTCCCGGACTGCCCGCGCATGGCGGCGGCATCCGGGTAGTTCCAGACCAGATAGATGTTGTCGCGGAAACGGGTCATGAACGAGTGCAGCAAGTCCTGTTCGGTGTCCAGCCAGACCGTATCGCCCTGGGTGACGTCTTGCCGGTACTTGCGACGCCAGTCACTTTCCAGCTGCGCCAGGGTGTCGGGAGAGATTTGCGTCAGCGTCTCAAGATCCGGCAGCTCGCGTTCCGGCTGCGCTTGCGGTTGCCGCCAACCTTCGGGAGTGGCTGGCGCCGGTTCGCTTAAAGGCTCCTGGCGGACAGTGGCCTGAGGCTGTTGCGGGGGTGCCGGAGTGGGCTCTTGACGGACGGTTGCCTCCGGTTGTTGCGGCGGTGCCGGCGGCGGCTGGGGCACCGGTTTGGGGCGCGCGGCGGCGGCTTGCCGGTCCTCGGTATCCTCGCCCTGGGGGGCGGTCTCCTGTTCGACGACCTGGTCCTTTTCCGCCAGGCGTTTGGCGGGGGTCTCGCGGGGCGTTTCCAGTTCCTCCCGGATCGGCAGGTCGAGTTCGCGGTCCTGGGTCTCTTCCGGTGGGCGCACCTCGACGAAAACCGGTTCCGGCGGAACCTCTGCCGGCAGGAACCGCTCCTTCGGCACCAGCAGCAGGAGCAGGTGCAGAAGCAGTGACAACAGCACAAAGACTGTTGGGATACGATTTTGTCGTTGCTGATTCGTCATAAGCCGAGAACAGTACAAAAGAGCAATTATATGATAGAACGAACCGCGTCGGCCAGTCTCGAATCATGCCCTGCAGGAGGCTTGACAACGGGAAACCAGTTGACGGTCCACAGACCCTTCGGTATATATTGACTTTTTAAAAACCCTGTTGATAAGGAGGACATCCCGATGCATCTTGTTGACCAGATCAAAACCAAGGCCCGTACCAGTCCGCAGACGGTCGTGCTCCCGGAAAGTTATGACGACCGCATGATTCAGGCGGCCGAGCAGATTACCAAGGATCATCTGGCCAAGGTGGTTCTGTTGGGCGACCCTGCGATTCTCGAACCGAAAGCGGCTGACCTTGGGGTGACGCTGGCTGGTGTCGAGATTGTTGATCCTAAAACGGCCGCCCGGTTGGATGATTATGTCGCCGAACTGGTCAAACTGCGTGAGAAGAAAGGGATGACCGCCGATCAGGCCCGCGAAATCCTCACCGGAGAGGACAATCTCTTCTTTGGTGCCATGATGGTGCGCCAGGGGGATGCTGGTGGCATGGTCGCCGGCGCATACAACACCACCGGCGATGTGCTGCGTGCCGCCTTCCAGGTGATCGGCACCGCCCCGGGGATGAAGACCGTGTCCTCGGTTTTCCTGATGGTCACGAAAAATCCCGACTTCGGTGAAAACGGTGTGCTCTGCTTTGCCGATTGTGCCGTCAATCCCAACCCGAATGCTCAGGCTCTAGCCGAGATCGCTGTTTCGACCGCCAGCAGCTGCAAGAGTTTCCTGGGTGTCGAGGCCCGGGTGGCGATGCTGTCATTTTCCACCAAAAGCAGCGCCAGCCACGAAGATTGCGACAAGGTCCTCGAGGCCCTGAACATCGCCAAAAAACTCGACCCGAATCTCTCCATCGATGGTGAACTGCAGGCCGATGCGGCACTTCTGCCCAAGGTTGGTGAGAAAAAAGCCCCGGGCTCGGCCGTGGCCGGCAAGGCGAACACGCTGATCTTCCCCGATCTGGACGCCGGTAATATCGGTTACAAACTGGTCGAACGTGTGGCCGGCGCCGAAGCCGTCGGCCCGATTATCCAGGGTCTTGCCAAACCGGTCAACGATCTCTCACGTGGCTGCTCGGTGGATGATATCGTCTCCGTTGCAGCGATTACGGCTGTTCAGGCCCAGGGTTAACGCGGTCACCAACGCCATCATTGCGGTATAAAAATGCGCCCGGCAGGAAAATCCCCTGCCGGGCGCATGCGCTTTTCGAGGTTGCCCAAGAGGGCCGCCGTTGGTTATTTGCGCTGGAAGTCGTCTCCGGAAAAGCTGTATTTGAAGTTCATGTGGTCGGTGTAGGTTCCTTCGAGGATGGCGACGACGTCTTCGGTAAAAACCAGCTCTTCATCGGTCGGAATGACGAAGACCTTGACCGGCGAATCGGGCGTGGTGATGATACTTTCCGTTTTACGGGTCATGGTTTTCTTGTTCTTGTCCTTGTCGAGAAGGATGCCCATGAACTCGAGACCTTCCAGAGCCTTCTCACGGATCAGCCAGCCCATTTCGCCGACCCCGGCGGTAAAGACGACCGCGTCGATGCCGCCGATCGCCGCTGCATAAGCACCGATGTATTTCTTCAACCGGTAGGCTTCCACGTCGAGGGCCAATTGGCAGCGCGGGCAGTTGCCTTCCTCGGCACTTTCGATGACGTCCCGGCGGTCGGTGAATTGGCCGGTGATGCCGAGGATCCCCGATTTCTTGTTCAGTACGCTGTCGATCTCCTTCGGGCTCAAGCCCTCTTTTTCCATGATGAAGGCCGGTATCGCCGGATCGAGGTCGCCGCAGCGGGTTCCCATGACCGCCCCCTCGAGCGGGGTCAGGCCCATGGACGTGTCGACGGAAACGCCATTCTTGATCGCGGTATGGGAGACACCGTTGCCGATGTGCATGGTGATGATGTTGCAGTCTTTGGGGTCCTTGCCGAGCATGACCGCAGCGCGTTTCGAGACGTAGAGATGGCTGGTGCCGTGGAATCCGTAGCGGCGCACGCCATGGTTTTCGTACCACGAATAGGGGACGGCATAGGTGTAGGCCGCCTGGGGCATGGTCTGGTGGAAGGCGGTGTCGAAAATCGCGATGTGGGGGACATCGGGAAGAACCGCCTGAGCGGCTTCGATGCCGGAAATATTCGGCGGGTTGTGGAGCGGCGCCAGATGCTGAACCGCCTTGATCGCTTCGAGGACCTGCGCATCGATCTGCACTGAGCAGGTGAATTGTTCGCCGCCGTGGACGACGCGATGGCCAACGGCTGAAATCTGCGTGATTTCATCGACCACCCCGTACCGTTTGTCGGTCAGTGTCTTGATGATCAGATGAATCGCGACCTGGTGGTCGGGGCATTCATATTCTTCCCGGTAGGTGTCGCGGCCGGAAACTTCATGAATGATGAATGAATCACCGATGGTGACCCGTTCAACCATTCCCTTGGCGATGACTTCCTTTTTCTGCCAGTCATAGAGCTGGTACTTGACCGACGAGCTCCCGCAGTTCAGAGCCAGTATATCCATAGGGCAGCCTCCTGATGTTTTTGGAAATATTTTTCAGCGAAAAAAACAAAATGGCGTTTTAAATCTGTATTTTCTGGTCCGGCTTAAATATTTATTAAATCAGCTTTTATAAGGAGTTGGATGACTAAAACATGTTGTGAAAGAGTAAAGTATGGCCTGGCAAATTGCAAGTTTTTTTAGGTTATGACGAGGCCATCTTTGTGCTGGACAGGAGAAACGTCTTGCGGTAAACTCCCTCGAAGTTTTTTCGGAAACACATCATTTAAAAGAGGAGGAAAGTTCCATGGCTTACACAATTAATGACGAGTGTATCAATTGCGCTGCCTGTGCTGACACTTGCCCGGTTGATGCCATCAGCGAACAGGGTGACAAGCATGTGATCGATGCCGCCACCTGTACTGACTGTGGTGCCTGTGTTGACAGCTGCCCTGTGGACGCGATCGAAGCTCCCTGAGCCGAGCATCGACTGTTATAGACTTTTTTGAACAACGAAGGCCGTACCTGCTGTTAGGTACGGCCTTTTTTTGTGCTCTGCAAGAACCTTTCGCTCAGTTCGCTCCGGGTTTTGAATCGACAACTTCGACGTTGATATTGGCAATTCCGGCCGGCGGGTTGCGAAATACGATGGTAAACGGAATCGAAGCCCCGGCGGCGACATTCATATTGGACAGACTGTCGCCAAACTCGTTGTTCATCGCTTCCTCGATGGCAGTAAAGGACATGCTGCGCAGCTTTTCTTCGGTAAGCGGGTTCCCGCAGAAAACCGTCTGCTGGAGCAGCGGATTATCCTGGGCATCGAGCAGCACGCCTTTTATGGTGATCGAAGAACGTCGGCCCGGGTAATTGTTCACGGCCTCTCCCTGAATCGCCAGCATCTGTCCGGCCTTACCGTCGACATAAAAACTGCCGCTGATGTTGATCGCAATGTGGTCTCCCGGTCGGGTCTCCTCTGGTGCACCGATGTATTCCTGCAAAAAGGGCAGATATTGTCTGAGCTGGTTCAGATTAAGTGTCCCTTCCTGCATGAACAGGTATCCGGCTGCGCCGCCCAGTCCCACCAGCAGCAGAATCAGAACCAGGAGAATCCGTGAAAGGGAGCTTTTCTTCGGTTGCGCGGGGACCGGCTGCGGTTGCTCCTGACGCGCGTGGCTGGCCTGTTGCGGTGTCTCAGGGACATCAAGAGTCGCCACATCATCCTGGAACGCGAAGTCGTCATCATCGGCCGGCTCGTCGTCTTCGTGCAGACCCGCCAGCTCGTCATCCGATGCGCTTTCGGCAAAAGCAATTTCACCGAACTTCAGGTTGTCGTCCTCGCCCTGCGATTGTGACGGGGTCGTCGCAGACGCGTCCGTTTCGAAGGCGGACTCATCAAATTCAAAGGTGTCACCGGTCGAGGATTCCTCTCCCCATCCCTCAGGCGCTGCCTCTGCAAAAGGGTCTTGGTCAGAGAAGTCAAAATCAGCGGTCTGATCCTCCTCTTCTTCGGCCGTCGAGGCGGCCGGAGCAGAATCCTCCTCGGTTTCAAAAGCAAAACCCTCGTCACTTTCGAAAGCGAATTCCGCGGCCGTCTGCTCTTCGGTTTCGTCTGTGGGTTCGTCGGTGAAATCGAAAGCGGCCGTCTCGTCGGACGCATCTTCCGGTTCATCAGTGGCGAAGGAATCAAAGGCCGTGGCTTCCTCGGTTTCGTCCTCGGCATCCTCCTCGGGGTCGAAGGAACTGAACTCGAAGGTCAGCTCGTTGTCCGATTCATCGACCACTGCGAAATCATCCTCAACGCTCTCCTGGTTGGTTGTGTCCGAAGACTCCGAAACACGGTCTTCTGTTGCATCAAGATCGTCTGCTGCGAAGGCACCGGTGTCGGCTGAAGGCGCATCGTCAGCCCGTTCGCTGGTCTGCTCCTGCGGACTGTCGTCATCCGTTGCAAAGGGGTTGTAAGCGAACACATCGTCGGAAGTCTCCTGTGAGGCACTGTCCACGGCCTGATCCGCAGCGCTCCCGCTAGCGGGTGTCTCCGTGCGGTCCTCTTCAGAGACCGCTTGCATGTTGAAGGCGCCGAAGTCGACCGCTTCCTCAGCCGGCTCGGGCTCGGCTTCGGGGGGCATGACGACGAAGATTTCCTTGCATTTGGAACAGCGGACCCGGGTTCCGCCTGGCTTGACTTTTTCGTCAGCCAATCGGAAGCGGGTTTGGCAGGCATGGCACTGAACGATCATTACAGTTTCTCCCTTAAAGCGGATTCAAACGCCTTCGACCAGGCGAATGTCGGGCAGGTCACGGTATCTTTCATCAAAATCGAGTCCATAGCCCACAATGAAGCCATCATCCATGGCAAAACCGACATAGTCCACCGGCACCTCGGTGACGCGGTGGGCCCGTTTGTCGATCAGGGTACAGATGCGCAGACTCGCTGGTTGGCGATTCAAAAGCAGGGTCTGCAAAGATTCGAGGGTCTGCCCGCTGTCGACAATATCCTCGACCACGAGCACGTGGCGGTCCTTGATGGACATTTCCAGGTCCTTGCGCAACTCAATGATTCCGGAGGAACGGGTTGCCGAGCCGTAGCTCGCCAGACGGACGAAATCGATCACGGTGGGCGTTTTCACAGCCCGGACCAGGTCGGCAATAAACAGGAATGACCCCTTGAGGACGGCAATCATCAGAATCTCCCGGCCCTGGTAATCCCGGTCGATCTGGACGGCGAGTTCTTGAACCCTGGCAGCGATATCCTCGGCCGAAAAAAGCTGCGTCAAGGAATGGGCGTTGTCAGGACGATTCGGGCTGGCCATAATCGGGTATTCTATAGCAAAGCGGTTTCGTGGTGTCAATTATTTCGCCGGGATAACTTCATTGCCTCGTCACCGCCCTTCTGTGTTATACTCTGCGTCGTTATCCGGGCTCGTGCGAGGGTCCAACATCCTTCCGGAGTCTTGCCATGCGTACCATGACATATCTTCTGTTGTTCCTCGGCCTCGGCCTGGGCGGTTCGCTTGCCATCGCTGCCCCGGACGTGCAGTTTCCCAGTACCGAATTCGATTTTGGTGAGGTGTATCAGGGTACAGAGGTGCGCCATACCTTCACCTTTGTCAACGCTGGAGAAGACCCGCTGCTGATTGACCGGGTCCGCAGCTCCTGCGGCTGCACGGCCGTGTTGGTCTCTGACAAATCCATCGATCCCGGCGAAACCGGCAGTATCCAGGCCAATTTCGACAGCACCCGTTTCCGTGGACCGGTCAGTAAGACGATTTATCTCTACAGCAATGATCCGCAGACGCCGGTCATGCATCTCAGAATCAAAGGCAACGTTATTGAAGTCGTCGCCATTAATCCGCCGCAGATCAATTTCGGCAAGGTGGCCGGCGACCAATCGCTGGCTTCGCGAACCGTTCTGCGCAATCAGGGCAAGCAGGTTCTGAGCTTTGGCAAACCGAGCACCACGGCGGTCGAACTGCAGGCAGACATGCCGGTGACGTCGCTGGCCCCTGGTGAGGAGACGGTGGTGGAATTGATTCTGACGCCGAAACCGGGAGCCAGCCGCTTCAGCGGTTATGTGCTGATCCCGGTCGATGGCGTGCCGAAAAATCAATTGCGGATTCCTGTTTATGCTTCGTTCGATCAGTAACCGACCCGGGAATTGACAACACTGTCGATTCGCTGTTTGAAAGAGGTCGTGAATTTATTATAATATCTGGGTTTTCTCTGCTTTATTTCAATACATTGCCCAAGGAGACTCCATGACGACTCATGTCTCGCCAACGCAGCGGCGCAAGTTTCTCTACATGATGCTTGGCGGCCTGGGGGCCCTGATCGGTGCCGCCTCGGCCTGGCCGGTGCTCCGTTTCCTCTCACCCCGGGCCACCGGCGGTAAGGCAGATACGGTGACCGTTGCCCGCAGTGATGTCAAACAAGGGGATGCGCACTTCTTTCAGTACCGCAGCAAGCCGGCGGTGGTTCTCCAGCCCAAACCCGGTGAATTTGTCGCCCTGTCGGCTGTCTGCACGCATCTCGGCTGTATTGTGGCCTGGCAGAAGCAGGCAGGTGAATTCCTTTGCCCTTGCCATGGCGGTCGTTTCTCGGCAGAGGGCCAGGTCCTCGGTGGCCCACCGCCATCGCCCCTGGAAAGTTTTCCGGTGAAACTCGAAGGTGATCAGTTGAAGATCGGATAGGAGACGTTATGCAACCGGTAAAGTGGCTGGTCGAATTCGTTGATGTGCGGTTGGGCATCAAGGAGATTTACCAGAAAGAACTGAAAGGCTATCTCCTGCCGCGTAAGGTGAATGTCTGGTACACTCTCGGTGCCGTTCTCCTGACGTTGTTCACGATCCAGATCATCACCGGTATCCTGCTGCTGATGTTCTACGTTCCGGATGCGGAAAAGGCTTATGCCAGTGTCGAGGCGATCATGAATGATGTGCCTTTCGGTTGGCTGTTCCGCATGCTGCACGTCGTCGGCGCCAATGTGATCGTCATAGCCCTGCTGATGCATATGCTTTCGGTGCTGTTCATGAACAGCTACAAGGGACGACGCGAATTCACCTGGCTGACCGGGTTCATCCTTTTCAACCTGGCCATGGGACTGTGCCTGACGGGTTACCTGTTGCCCTGGAGTCAGCTGTCCTTCTGGGCGACCACGGTCGCTACCGATGCGGCGGGAGCGATTCCGCTGGTGGGCGACCAGGTCGTGGAATTCTTGCGTGGCGGACCGACCGTCGACAATCAAACTCTCGGTCGTTTCTTTGCCCTGCACGTCGTTGGCATGCCTCTGGTGCTGCTCGGTTTGATCGGCCTCCACCTGTTCTGCGTCAAGCGTCGCGGGATTTCCACGCCGCCGTTTGGCGAAGATTACCGGGAGCCGCAGGAAATGCCTTTTTTCGAGCATGAAAAACATCCGGGCGGCATTCCGTTTTTCCCCAATTACTTTGTCAAGGATGCGGCGGTCATCGCCTTTTTCATGGCCTTCATGTTGGCGATTATCTTTTATGCGCCGGGACTCTTTTTTCCCGAGACGGCCTTCCAGCGCGCCGATCCCTTCGTGACGCCACCGCACATCAAGCCGGAATGGTACTTCCTCTGGGCCTATCAGACCCTGAAGATCTTCCCCAGTAAGATCATCGGCCTGGGCGTCCAGGTCGCGTTCATGACCTTTCTGGCACTGCTGCCCTTTATCGATCGCAGTCGGGAACGCCGACCGGCGAAAAGGCCTTTGTTCGTGACCTGCTACGTTCTCGGCATTCTCCTGTTCGTGGCGATTTCCATCTGGGGGCATTACTCATGATCCGGACAAGCACCCAACTCTTCCTCCTTGCGGTTCTGTCTCTTTGCCTGGTGCCGGCTCTGGCGCCGGCGGCAGATACGGTCTGTTTGCAGTGCCACGGTGGCCTTGACGGTCGCCTCGGTGACCCGGTTGACGCATGGCGGACCAGCGTGCACGCGGAAAATGACATTTCCTGCCATGATTGCCACGGGGGTGACCCGACCGACATGGCCATGGCGATGAGTCCGGAACGCGGCTTTATCGGTGTCCCCGAGTACACCGAGGTCCCCGACTTCTGTGGCCGTTGTCATGTTGGTGTGGCCAAGGCCTACAAGGCCGGTGCCCACGGTCAGGCGATCGATCGGGGGGGCGCCCAGTGTGTGGTCTGCCACAGCAATCATGCCATCCAGCCGGCAAGTCTGGATATGATCAACGAGAAAGACTGCACGCGCTGCCACAGTTACGAACGGGCGGCATTGATACGGTTGGCGCTGGTGGAAACCGATACCATGATCAAGAATGTCGAGCAGGATCTCGACAAGCTGCATCGTCTCGGTTTCGCCGTGGATGACATGCAGGGTACCCTTTTCAACCAGCGCAACATCTTCCATCGAACGTTCCATGGTGTCGACGTCGAACGCGTGCGCGCCGAGACCGGCGATGTGCAGGCCGCGCTGGGCAAGATCAAAGACAAGATTGACACGATCAAGACGACTCTGGGGCAGCGCAAATTATGGGGCAGTGTTGTCATCGGCCTGATCGTTTTGGCCGGCATTGTCTTCCTGCTGATCCGAAAATCTTACGAGGAAGACGAGCACTCCTGATCGGTCGCGGTTCACCAATCACCAAGGCACGCCAAAAGCCCTGGCGTGCCTTGGTTTTGTGCCTTTATAACGGTGGCTGAAGGCGGGGTCGGGCCCTGGATTAGCGGTTGCAATGGCCCATGAATTGGGTTATAAAGCAATCCCTGTGCGCGATTAGCTCAGCTGGATAGAGCGCTGCCCTCCGGAGGCAGAGGTCATAGGTTCGAATCCTATATCGCGCGCCAGTTCACTCGAAAGAGGTTAGCCGGTTTCGGCTGACCTTTTTTTGTGGGGCTTTTTCGCCCGTATCAGAGAAAACTCACTGCAATATGTAGAGCACAACATCCGGACTTTGCCGGTCGAGGAACTGGTTCAACGTTTTAAAGTTGTCCAGGTCAAAAGGCTTCGCTTCGGGGTTGGCAAGCAGGTCCTGCAGCTGCTCGTCACTCTGCGCCGTTCCCAGGTAGCACCAGTTGTTAAAGACATGCATGTCTTCTCGTTGGTCCACAGTTGAGGTCTCCTTGATGCCAATCGGCCCCCGAAAGGGCCAGGATCGCATCTTCAGTTTGGAGAGAGCTGTGATGAATCTTGCTTCGTGAAGAGCCAGGGGTTCAAAGCCAACACAAGCCCCCCGGCATTTTTTGATCTGGTAATGAAAGCAGGCCCCTTTGCCTTTCTCGAGACCGAGGGCCTTGTGACAAAACCCTCCGCTATCAATGATCTCTCGCAAAGTGTTTTCAGCTTCGCGGCGCGTTCTGAAAATTCCATAAAGGCTGTCAATCTCCTGGCCCTTGAGGCCCGAAAAAGCAGCGATCTCCGGATGGGAGGAATTCTTTTGCGTCTGCACAAGCCTGATCGTGCAGAGCTCTCTGGTTCTGCGCAGTTGCTTGTTGTGAACCGGGGACAAATCTTTGATCAGCCGGGCTTCCAAAAGCAGCGCGCCGAGTTCTCCGGCTGTCTTGATATGGTCGATGCGTCTGACCTGCTGCGAGAGTCTTATGGCCTTTCTCTCCCGCAGATTGTTGGCAAAGTGGTTCAAGACCCGGGCGCGGATATCGATACTTTTGCCCACGTACAGGACCACGTCATGGTCACCATAAAACAGGTAAACGCCGGGTGAAGAGGGCAGTGCCTCAACCTCTTCCCGGGGTAAGTGCGGCGGCAGGCTGGGCCGCTTGAATTGCTTCTGGATGGCGGCCGCCAACGTTTCGGTCGAATGTTCCTCGCTTATCTTCTCGAAGAACTGGTGGATGAGCTGAGCATCCCCCAGGGCGCGGTGTCGGCTGCCCACTTGCAGATCATGCCTGGCGATGATCTCATCGAGGCTGTGTCGTTTCTGTTCCGGATACAGGGCGCGCGAGAGTTTCACCGTGCAGAGGACTTTTTCATGGAAAGGAATCCCTTCACGATCGAACTCACTTTTCAGAAACCCGTAATCGAAACGGGCGTTGTGTGCGACCAGTGTCTTGCCACGCAGTTTTTTCTGCAACTGATCGGCAATCGCCGTAAAGGGTGGCGCTTCGGCAACCATCGCCGTGGTGATGCCGGTGATGCGCTCGATGTGAGGTGAGATCGGCTTGCCCGGGTTGACCAGGGTCGACCATTCCTCAACAAGCCGACCGTTATGAACTTCGCACAAACCGACCTCGGTAATCCTTTCGCGGGCCGGATTGATCCCGGTGGTTTCCAGGTCGAGAAAGATGAGATGTTCAGGAATCATCGTTGTTGAAGCCAGATGTAATGGGTGACCGGACGATTGCTCTCCATAGGATACGAGCGGCGGTCTGTCTGCGTCAACAGCAGGCCTGATGAGCGAGAGCATGATCGGTTTCTCTGTTCGATTGCGACATAAGCTGACACGATCATCGGTAAGGTCAGTCAAAAACGAGGGAGACAAAACATGACGGTCAAGAAGGTTGGCGAAAGTGCTGAGTTCGCTGATGCAGGCTGTTGACGCCGTCAACCGAAAAAGTCAGGGGACGCTATGGTTCGGCGGACAGCGCCCGCAAAAAGACTGGTTCATGCGCCAGGCCAATCGTTCCCCGCCCTTGACAACCCGTTGGGACTGCCTGCCTCGGGTCAATGAACTGTCAGACTGATGGCCCGTCTGAGCTCAGCTTGCATATTAACTCACGGATGTTAGCCTTTATAAGTATTCTACATCATTCAAATTTTATGCAGGGTTATTCATGATCTCTTCATTTTTTCAACTGTACGGCGAAGCCGCCAAGACGGCCTTCGGCTTTTTCTGGAAGGCCGGCTGGGCCTTCGTTCTCGGCTATTTCGTCAGCAGCATGATTCAGGCTTTTGTCCCGAAAGGCCGCCTGACCCCGTACATGGGCGGTCCCGGTATCAAAAGCCTGTCCCTTTCGACCGCCTTTGGTGCCATTTCATCATCCTGTTCCTTTGCCGCCCTGGCCACGGCGCGCTCGCTGCTTCTGAAAGGTGCGCATTTCGTCGCGGCTGTGGCGTTCATGTTCGCCTCCACCAACCTGGTCATCGAACTCGGCATTCTCATCCTGATCTTCCTCGGCTGGCAGTTTCTTGCTGCCGAAGTGATCGGTGGTGTGCTGCTCATTGCCATCAGCAGCCTGCTGATTCGGGCCACCTTCCCAGGAAAATGGGTCAAGGAAGCCAAGGACAGTCTCGAAGAGGCCTCCGATGAGGAAGGCGATTTCGACTGGCGGGAGCGTATCCGAAGTCGCGAAGGCTGGCGCATGGGCCGGTTTCATGGCCGTCTTCGTTCCGGACACGGTCTGGGCGAAGATCTTTCTGATCGATGCGGCCGGTTCGGTCCCCGAATGGCTCAGGGCTATCGAGAACGCACTGGTGGCGCCGTTCGTTGCTGCCCTGACCTTCATCGGCTCGATGGGCAATATCCCCCTCGCGACGGTCCTGAACGCCAACGGCGTGATGTTTGCCGGCATTATGGGCTTTATCTATTCGGATCTTATGGTACCCCCATTGGTCGCAGTCAATGCCAAGTATTACGGCTGGCGTCTGGCACTCTATATCGCCGGCATCATGTTCGTCGCCATTGTCATCACCGC
Organism: Desulfuromonadales bacterium; assembly: GCA_037383085.1. GTDB lineage: Bacteria > Desulfobacterota > Desulfuromonadia > Desulfuromonadales > BM103 > JARRPG01. The sequence continues at coordinate 18,878 of JARRPG010000044.1, forward strand.
CCTGACTCTGCACTACCTGTTTCTCTGGTTGCAAATCACTCCGGACAGCGCCCGTGCCGTCAAAGACGTGGCTCAGTTCAAGCTCGACTACACCTTCTGGCTGAACCTGCTTTTCCTGGGCGTGACCGGCTGGCTGCTTTTCCTGCACCGGCAACATAAAAAAATTCAGGATATGGGAGGCATGGACCACGGCAACGGCCTGACCGTGAAAAGAGTCATTGTCTATATTTTCATGGTCATTCTTGCCGGAGGTCTGGTCAGTTACGCCATCACAGGAGTATGAACCGATGCAAAAGAAAATTGCTCTGTTGATTGTTATCGCGATTTTTGCCGTGGCAGGATTACTGAATTCCACCGGATCAATTTGGGCCCATGGGGATGAGGAACACCCGGAAAAAAGTCAGAAATCGGCGCACATGCAGGCGATGTATGCACTCAAGGACAAGATTCCGACCGAGTATCGCATCATGGAGCGCACGCCGATCCATCCCGATGAAGAGTCGCGTTCACGTGGCCAGGAGATTTATGCCCAGCAGTGCGCCATGTGTCACGGCAGCGAAGGTCGTGGCGATGGGCCTGCCGCCAGTGGTCTTGCAACACCGCCGGCCAACTTCCTTGATCGGGAACACAGCGCAATCTACGGTCCGGGGGAGAAGTTCTGGATCATCGGCAACGGCAGCGGCGAGACCGGTATGCCGCCATTCCCTTCATCGTTGAGACCAGATTCGTTCTCGACTTTTGGCTGAATCGCTCAAGGCTTCTCATGCCAGTGGCCAGAGGTTATCTGCCAATCAATTGGGCGACCCGGGTTGCAAGTTGTCGAAGTTCTCTGCCGAATTGATTGTTTAGTCCCTGCCAGATTTGTCTCCTGTCTCTTTTATCCGTGCAACAATACGCGGAACTGCAGAAAAAACCAGGAATTCCCCTAAACCAGATTCTGACTCTTTTTGTCAGGAATCTTGATCTGGATCATGTTTTGCCTGCCGGATTTGTCCTAACCTGTGCTCAACAAGACGGAAAAAAGGAGCTTTTCGATATGAACTTGAACAACGGAATCGGCGAACAGGCCATCAACAAGACCATCGAAGACCACCCGGTGATTGGCGAGATTTTACAGAAATACGACATCGGCTGCGTGACCTGCGGCGTCGGCATCTGCCTGGTGAAAGACGTCGTTTCGATTCACGCTCTGGGAGATGAGGTCGAAGCACAGATCGAAACAGAAATTAACGACTACCTTGCAACACGCAACGCGAAAGAAGGAGAAGCCGCATGAGCGCACTTGCCTGTGGATGCCCCGGCGCCAACGTCCGGACCATCGAAAAGAACGAAACGGAAGATATGACGTATACCGATCGCCGCCCCTCGGAATTGCGGCAGTGGCCGACCCAGTTGCACCTGGTGCCGCCGCACGCACCGTATTTGCAGAACGCCCATCTGCTGATCGCTGCGGACTGTGTGCCCTTTGCCTATGCGGACTTCCACAAGGACTTCATCAAAGGCCGGGTGCTGGTCAATGCCTGCCCGAAGTTGGACGATACCAGCCCTTACGTCGAAAAGCTGGCGGCGATCATTGCCCAGAACGACATCCAGTCGGTGACTGTGACGATCATGGAAGTCCCCTGTTGCCGGGGTATGGCGATGTTCGCCCAGCAGGCGATTGCCCAATCCGGCAAAGATGTTCCCCTGGACGTTGCCGTGATCGGCATCGACGGAACCAAAAAGGCTTGAAAGACATGAAAACTAACGTCACACAAGTTATGGTCGATGAACATCAACTGATCCTGCGCATGATCGCGCTGGTCGAAAAGAACACCGAACTTTTGGAACAGCGCAGATTCAACAACTGGCAGTTTTATCTCGATGCGGTCGACTTCATCCGTCACTATGCCGATCTCTTTCATCATGCCAAGGAAGAAGACGTCCTGTTTATCGAACTGATCAAGAACGGCATGCCGGAGAAGCAGTCGCCGATCGAGGCGATGCACATGGAGCATGACCAGGGCCGGGCCTATGTGCGGGCTCTGGAAGAAGCGGCACAAAAAGCGCTCGCCGGCGCACCCGGTCAGGCGGCGATCATCGCAGAGAACGCCAGAGGATATGCGGACCTGTTACGCGGGCATATCGAGAAAGAGGACGCTATTCTCTATCCTCTGGCCGAACGGATTCTACCGGAAGGCGTTCGCGACCGGATGCTTGAAGCCTATGCCAAGGCGGAAGCGAAGACCCCTGAGTTGGAACAAAAATATCGCGAGCTGGTCGAACATTACGAGCAGCAACGCGCGGCTTGAAAAGGGCAGGAACCTAAAGAGAACCAGCGAGGCAAGGCATCACGTTTGGGATCAACTCGATGTCTTCTCGCCGGCCCAATTTCCGCCAGGGACATGAAGTCCCGGCCGGTGACTTGCC
>JARRPG010000045.1:0-13959 GCA_037383085.1 Desulfuromonadales bacterium
GTCATCGAAGCGAATCTTTAGATCGCGGGTCTTCTGCATGCTGTATTCGCCATAGGTCCAGGTGCGGTCACCGTCATCGATACCGGTTCGCCAGGGTGTGCCAAACATTTGCCGCACCTCGGCTTGGGTGGTGACGCCGATCTCGATCTGGCGCACCTGCTGAACCGGAAACGGCCGTCCGACCGAGGGCATGCAGCTGATAACGGGCAGACTCAGCAGCACCAGCAGGACGCCGGCGCTGATCATTCTCACCTTAACCATCTTGTGCCTCCTTGTCATAGGTTTGCTTGTGGCCGCGCTGTTCGAAATCAGCGATCAGGCGGTCCGCATCCTGCTCGCTCAGATTGCGGGCGACTTCGAAATGCTGGCCATTGTCATCCTGGCGGACGACCCGATAGCGCCGGGCGTTTTCCGACAGGTTGTTTTTCCAGGCTGACCAGGCGCGGCCGGGGTCGGCAGTAAAGCGCATGTCCTGACCGCTGGTCGGGTGGCGGATCACCATCTGGCGTGCATGCAGAGCGATCGCCTCCTCAAAAAAAGCTTGCCTGGCGCCGTAGCGTCGGTCACCGAGGATCGGATGGCCGCGCGCGGCAAACTGCACCCGAATCTGGTGATGACGGCCGGTTTCGAGATCGATTTCGACCAGGCTGAGCGGCCACCACCTGCGAAGTATAGCTGCGGCGCTCCAGGCGATCGACCCATTGTCCCCGATCGGCTACCGCGCCTTCCACCAGAGCCCAATAGCTTTTACGCGGGCGGTGGTTGCGGATCTCGTCGGAGAGGCGGGCCGCGGCCTTCGAGGTGCGCGCCAGGACGACGACGCCCGAGGCCTTGCGGTCAAGACGATGGACCAGGCCGAGAAAAACCTGGCCTGGCCTGGCATAGGTGGTTTTGATCCAGGCCCTGGCCTCATCAAGCAACGTCGGCCGGCCGGTCTGATCGCCCTGAACCAACTGGCCCGCCGGCTTGTTGACCACCAGCAGATGGTTGTCGACATAGAGAATCTCCATGATGATGTCACCTTAGCCTGCCTGAGGGCGGTTTGCAACGCCCGGACGAGCGGGACCGGACCCTCTCCTGAGCAAACCTCCTGCCGTGCTGTCGACGAATATAGTTGACAAAAAAAGTCAGATTTAATAGAAAGGGCTCCCGACAGGATCTTCACCAAAGGAGTGAATTCAAGATGGCAAAATATACTGGCCCGAAAGGGAAGCTTGTCCGCCGATTCGGTGTCAATCTCTATGGCAATGCCAAATATGATCGCCTGCTGGAGCGGCGCAGTTACGGTCCGGGCCAGCATGGTCCGCAGCAGATCCGGCGGAAGGTGTCCGATTATGCCCTGCAGCTGATTGAAAAACAGAAATTACGGCATACCTACGGTCTGATGGAGAAGCCCTTCCGCCGGGCCTTTCGCCGGGCGCAGCAGATGCCGGGCGTGACCGGCGACAACCTGCTGAACCTGCTGGAAACACGTCTCGACAACGTCGCCTTTCGGGTGGGCTTTGGCTGCACGCGGATGCAGGCCCGTCAATTGGTCAACCATGGCCATCTCAAGGTCAACGGCAAGCGTGTTGATATCGCGTCCTATCGTGTCAAGGCCGGAGATCTGATCAGTGTGCGTGACACGACTGCTTCCAGAAATCTGGTGGGGCGTTATCTGGCCGAGAATCCGCGCTTTGAGGAGAACCCGTGGCTGAGCGTTGATGCCCAGAATATGACGGTTACGATCGTCCGTATGCCACAGCGCGACGAAATTCGGGTCGCCGCGAACGAACAGATGATCGTCGAACTCTATTCGAAATGACCCTGGATCCGTTGCATCGCGGCGGAACAATAAATAACGGCTTATCTCGGGTGACGGCCTGCTTGGTCGTCAGAGCTACATTCTTGCCTGAGAAAGAATCAGCAGGTCGATGGCAAACGCTTCCAGGACCAGCACCACAGCCAGCAGGATCCACCATGCTGACCCGGCCTGACCTCTTGCCGAAGCCCTGATGAAGTGGGTGACTTCGGCAACCAGCAGGACCAGAACCGAAAGCGGCGCCAGCAGGAAAAGAGCGATCAGCGTCCCGAGAGCACTGTCACTCTGATTCCACCCACCCAGCAGGTCGAAATACCCTCCGACAATGAGCAAGACCAAGGCCTGTGGCAGGAAAATGGCGATCATTCGGAGCAGGGGCATGATTCCTCTTTTCGACGCGGCGTGTCCGGGCGCTGGCTGTGACCCAGTTTGCCTGGCGGTCAAGGAGGGCCTCCAGTCAAACCGGTGATCCGGACCGTATTGATCGCCATTATCGTCTGATCCGATCGCGAAGACGATCCTTTTCTTCAAATCCAAGCATAAAAAGTCTACACTAACCGCGCTTGAAACGTTCCAATAGAAGGCGAACAATGCGTCGGTTAGCCAATCTTTACATCCTGCTTTTCGTCATCGACGGGGCCTTGTCGCTGGGCGCTGAGTGGCTCGCCTTCCAGGGGCTTCCTGATGCGGGGCTGGCACCGCTACGTGTCGTGATTAACCAGATCGTGATTGCCCTCAGTCTGGTGATTTACGCTGCCTTGGCGATCGATCGGCGTCTGCCGAAACGCATCCTGCTGCCGTTATGCGGTTACGCCTGCTGGTCTGCGCTGGCTCTCTGGCCGCTGTCCGGGGTCATCGATCGTGCCGAGCTGCCGCTGGTCGCAGCGGCAGCCCAGCTGGGGCTGGTGGCCCTTCTCCTGGTCTTTCGACGGGGCCGCCTGCTGCTGCCGGAAGCCGCGTTCCGTTCGCCTCTCTTCAGTTGGAGAAACACGCTCTGGTTTACGCTCATCAACCTCCTGCTGCTCCCCGTCCTGTTGGTTTTCGGCACCCTGGCCCTGGCGAATGTTTACCTGGAAAGTCAGACCGCCGGTTTCCTGCGCATCAGCCCTGTCGGTATTTACATGGCTGAGCGCAGCTATCAGCGCGGCACCCAGGACATTCGTCTCGCCGGGATGATGCATATCGGCAAGGCCGATTACTACCAAAACCTGACCGAATCGATACCGACCGAGGAGACGATCATTCTGGCCGAAGGTGTGACCGACCGGGACGGGCTGCTCGAGCACGATTTCGATTATGCTCAACTGGCCCGACTGCTCGGTTTGCGCTCCCAGCTGACGATGCAGATCGACGGCCGCAGGGTTGCGCTGGAGAATCTGGGTGAAAGAACATCGATTCGCGGAGGGCAACCGGACATTGCCTTGGCCGACATTGACCTGAGTCGATTCGACCCGCAGACCATCGAATTTCTCAATGTTCTCGGGCAGACTCTTTTCGGCGACGCATCTTTGCCAGCCGGTCTGACCCAATACAATGACTGGGTCAACGACAACATGACGCCGGAGCGCATCGAGACCGTCATGACCGATCTGATTGAGAAACGCAATGCCTCGCTCATTGCCGGGATGCGGCGCGCCCTGCCGTATTACGATACGATCATCATTCCCTGGGGGGCGATGCACATGCCGGGCATTCAGGCGGCCGTCCTGCAGGACGGCTTCGTGCTGCAAACAACGCGCGAACGCTTGAGCCTGGACTTTCGGCAGCTGCCCTACGATCAATTGTGGCAAATCCTGTCCAGACTGGGACAGAAAGACTGAATCCGGCCGTAATGGCCATGCTGGGCGCCTGCCCCTCGGCCTCTCTCAGCGGTCCCGCTGAGACCTCGGAGCGCCGGTGTCTCCCACACGTTCTGCTCTGTCGGCCGCGTAACTCTTGAAACGCTTGAGCCGAAAATAGGTTTCCCTTTCCCGTTCCGCCAGGTAATGGCTCAAAGCGTGAATTTGCCGCCGCAGCTCCGGGTCAATCCGTTCCTCGAGAATCCGGATGCGCCGGGTCAGCCGCACCAGTTCTTCCGCCAGGCGACGAAACTTCCCTTCGTAGCTCGCCAGAGACAACATTTCTTCGACGATCCCCTCGAATTCTTCGATCGCTTCATCAAGCCATGGCGAGCTGTCGAACATGTCGTAAGGGCGCTCGTCAAAGGCGCGCGCGACCGTCTCGTGCAAGGTCAGGTCGCGGAAGCGCAGGCCGAGTAGATTACCTTCGACCACCTCGATGGCAATGTCGCGTTGACTGGCAACGGCCAGCGCCTTGATCGCCGGGGGACCTTCCCGGGCCATGCTGACCTGCAAAGCGTCGATGGCCCGGGCATAGGCCTGGCTGACCTCGTCCCGGGATTGCATCAGCGGCTGGGTAATCTTGAGAAACTCCTTGATCAGAGCCTGGCGGCGCCCCTTGAGAATCGTCGTGCAGTTCAGCACGGTGCGCAGACGGTCCTTGAGCAACAGCAGATTGGTCCGGGTCGGTTGGATCATCGGGTCACCCCCCGGAACGCTTTCAGGAGCTGCTGCGCAACATCGAGAGTCTCGTCGATGGTGCGGCGCTGGCTTCCCTGGTGGACGAAATCGTTCTCGAAAAGGTCAGCGAAATCGAGCAGTCGCCGGTCCTCTTCGAGCATGCCGTCACGACCGACGACGGCTTCCAGCCGGCGCAGATCACAACCCTTGGCATAGGTCCGATAGAGGGAATTGGCCAGGTCCCGGTGGTCCGGGCGTGTCTGCCCTTTGCCGATGCCGTACTGCATCAGGCGCGACAGGCTGGGCAAGACATCCACCGGGGGATAGATGCCCTTCTGATGCAACTCCCGCGACAGGACGATCTGTCCTTCGGTGATGTAACCGGTCAGATCGGGGATCGGGTGTGTGATGTCGTCCTCCGGCATGGTCACGGTGGGCAGCAGCGTCACGGATCCCGGGCGTCCGTGGATGCGCCCGGCCCGTTCATAGAGCGAGGCCAGATCGGAGTACATGTGACCGGGGTAGCCACGCCGGCCCGGCAGCTCTTCCCGGGCGGTGGAGATTTCCCGCAGGGCATCGCAATAATTGGTCATGTCGGTAATCAGGACCAGAACATCCATTTCCTGGCGAAAAGCCAGATCTTCGGCCACGGTCAGGGCCAGCCGGGGCGCCAGCAGCCGTTCGACCACCGGGTCGTCAGCGAGGTTGATGAAGGCCACAAAACGGCTCTGCATGTGTTCCAGGCTCTGCTGATAGAAATGGTATTCGAAATGGGTCAGGCCGAGCGCAACGAACACCAGCACGAAGGGTCCGCCGTCAGGCAACCGGGTCTGGCGCAGCAGTTGGTCGGTCATTTCCCGCGCCGGCAGGCCGGCACAGGAGAAGATCGGCAGTTTCTGGCCCTTGACCAGGGTGTTCAGGCCGTCAATCGTGGCAAAGCCGGTTTCGATGAATTCCACCGGATGAGCGCGGGCCACCGGATTGATCGGTGCACCGAGCACCGGCTGATAAAATTCCGGGATGAACATTGGCTGGCCGTCCAACGGTTGAAAAGAACCGTCAAAGACACGACCGAGGATGCCCTCGCCGAGCGGCGCACGCATCACGGCGTCGGTGAAACTGACCGTAGTCCGCTGGGTGTCCAGTCCCTGAGTCCCGCCGAAGACCTGCACCAGCACCTGGTCACCAGAGATCTTGAGAACTTCGCCGCTTAGCAGGCTGCCATCCGGGGCCGTGATGCTGACCAGCTCGCCGAGCCGGGCGGCAAAGACCCGCTCGAGAAACAGCAGGGGCCCGCGGATCGTGCTGACCGTGCGGTAGCGATGTTCAGCCAGTCGCATCGCTGTCCTCCTTGAGCAGGTCGTCGAGCAGCGCGCCGTCGGCGAGGGCGGCCTGCCGGGCGTCGTGGTTTTCGATCAACGCGGCGATGGTGGCGATAGTTTTCTCCGGGGGCGCGTAGGCGTCGTCGGTGAAGGAGTTCTGGCACAAAAAGTCGAGACGAATCTTCTCGGCGGTGTCCATCAGCAGGCGGTCGTTGTCCTGAAGACCTTCCATGCCGACCACTTCCGCCACTTCGCGCAAGGCTTCTTCGCGTTGCAACAGCTCCCGACAGCGCCGCTGCAGTTTGGCCCAATCTTCATGCTCGCTGGCAAAATGGGCCAGGGCCGTGTCGCTATAGAGGGAGTAACTGTGGTTCCAGTTGATAGCCGGGAAGTGCCGCCGGTGGGCCAGCTGGGTGTCCAGCAGATACAGGGCACCGGCGACCCGCAAGCAGGCCTGGGTCACCGGTTCGGCAAAGTCGGCCCCGGGCGGCGATACGGCCAGAATCATGCTCAACGATCCCTGTGGGCCACAGAGGGTCTCCACCACTCCGGCCCGCTCGATGAAGTCCGCCAGTCGCGAACCGAGATAGGTCGGGTAGCCGTCTTCGCCGGGCATTTCCTCGAGGGCTGCGGAGATCTCGCGCAGTGCTTCCGCCCAGCGGGACAGGCTGTCGGCGAGAAACAGCACATCGAGGCCCATGTCCCGGTAGTACTCGGCCATGCTGACCGCCGTGAAGATCGATGCTTCCCGAGCCGCCACCGGCATGTTGGAGGTGTTGGCGACGATGATGGTCCGCTCCATGAGGGGCCGGCCGGTTCGCGGATCCTCGAGATGGCCGAATTCGTCAAGCAGCCCGGCCATTTCATTGCCCCGCTCGCCGCAACCGACATAGACGACCACGTCGACATCGGCAAACTTGGCAATCGATTGCTCCAGGACGGTTTTGCCGGTGCCGAAACCGCCGGGGACAATCGCAACGCCACCCTTGAGCATCGGAAAGAGGAAATCGAGGCAGCGCTGACCGGTGACCAGCGGTTTTTGCGGTGGTTGCTTGCTGCGAATCGGCCGCGGTTTGCGCACCGGCCAGCTCTGCCAGCCGGAGATCTCGTGGTCGTTATCGAAGACGGCAACCGGCTGATCCAGCGAAATTTGCCCCTGGTTGATGCGTGTCAGGGTGCCCTCCCGAGGTGCCAGAAGCGGGTGATCGATATGGCCTTCGACGACCTTGCCGAAAGCCTCTCCCTGTTGCAGCGGCGTGCCCGGTTCACAGGTGGGTGAGACCTTCCAGAGCCGTTCGCAATCAAGCGGGAAGGGGTCCTGTCCACTGGCAATGAAGTCACCGCTTAAGTCCTGGAGTTTGGCCAGAGGGCGCTGCAGGCCATCGAAAATTCCACCGAGCAGGCCGGGGCCCAACCGCACCGTAAGTGGGCCTTCAGCGCTGGTGACGGGTTCGCCGATGCCGAGACCGCGGTTGTCTTCGAAAACCTGGACGGTTGCGATGCGGCCTTCCAGGCGCACCACTTCACCGGTCAATCGCGCGCTGCCGACGAAGACCCGGTCACCGATTTTCAGGTCGGGCAGATCGACGCAGACTGTGGCGCCGCTGATCCGGGTCACCTGGCCGGTCATTTCTGCAGCCTCACATGATAGCCGAGGGCTCTGTGCACCAGGCGCTGCAATTCGTCGCGTGCCGGTTCCCGCCGCCCGAACGGGGCCGGCAGGGTGACAAATACACCCGGCCAACGCTCGGTCAGTTCGCGCAGGCGCACGGGGTCGATTCCTTCCAGCAACCGGTTGTCAGCGGCCAGAACGCCGATTTCCGGATCGGCACAAGCCAACTCAATGACACCCCAGGTCTCGTCCGGGCTCAGGGTCTGCTGCTGGATGCCGGTCAGAGCGAACCCGGGAACACTGTCCTCCGGGGTCAGAAAAAGAATCGTCTTCATGGCAACAAAACCTCTGTGAGCAGCGCGCTGCGATCAGCCGGCAGGGTCTTCTCCAGCAGTCGATTGTGCGCCGCCTGCTGCACCCGCCAGAGATAATCGATGATCACGGCCGGGCTCAACGGGTCACGGCCGGCGCGCCGCAGCAGACGCGACAAGCCCTTGACCAGGGCCTGTTCCAGGCGGGTGGCATGAGGATCCGCCACCGCCTCGCCGGCCCGGCGGCCCGCCAGGAGCAAAAAGCGTGCTTCGTCCCGTTCGGCCCAGACACGCTGCAGACGGGCTGCGGGCAGGGCGCCATCGTCCAGCAGCGGGGGGGACTGGTGCACCTGCCAGCGCCAGAACTTGGCAATCGACAGGAGGTTGCGCATATCAACCAGATAGCGCAATACGCTGGTAAGGACGCCCGGCCCGGCTCTCCTCAGGCCGCGCTGCAGGATGCCGCTGACCAGTTGCTGTTCGAAACCGCCCGGTCCCTGGTTTTGCCAGCGATCCCGCAGGCCGCGGGCAAAAGCATAGTCCGTGACCAAGGCAGCTTCAAGCTGTCCTACGCGGGCTTCCGCGGGTGCTGTGACGGCCATCACCTCGCGCAGCGGAGCGGCCAGCAGGATTCTGGACTGCAGCGACTCCGGTGGCGGCTCCCCGGCCAGCTGGTAGCGCCCGAGAAGAATCAGCTGCTGCATGGCGAGAAGATCCAGGAAGGGCTCGAGACGCTTGCGCAGGGTCTTGTTCAAATGCCGGTAAACCCAGTCGATGGCCTCGCCGAGAGCAACCTCATGGGTATTCACCTGCGCACGTCGGCTCCGCAGGCGAGCCAGCAAGGTCTCGGAGGGCCATTCGGAGGGTCGGGTTGTGGCCAGCAGTTTCATGGGTCATCCACCAGGGCGCGAAGTTCTTTCATCAGTTTCGGTAACAGGTCGGGCCACGCGCGCCGCAACCGGCAGCGCAGGGAATTGTCGACGCCGATCCGGCTGTCTTTGCTGCGGACGATCAGGCCGCCGCCGAGGGACGGGTCGGTTTCCTGGGCAGCGGACGGAAATGTTTGCCGGGCCCGGACGGCATCCTGCGGATGGACCCGGACCTCCGCCCAGGGCTGCTCCGGAATCTCTGCACAGAGACTTTTCCAGAGGGCGGCGCGGTCGCCTTCGCCGAGATCAGCGAGCAGTGTATCCGCCAGGCTGAGCAGGCGCTTTTCCAGGGTCGCTTCGGCCTGCAGACGACAGGCTCTGGCGCGGGTTTTGGCGGCGAAGAGCAGCGTGTTATGGAGGGTCGCAATCTCCGCCTGCAGGGTCCGATCGGCTTCTTTCTGCTGCTGTGCCCGTTCCTCCGCAATCTGCTCGCGGCGTGTCCGGACAGCCTCTTCGGCCTCCCGCCAAAAGGCGCGGATACTTTCCTGACCCTCTTGCTGCAGGGCGTCTTTGAGTGCCGATTCGCCCATGCGCTACAACATCAACAGGATCATCGCCGCCACCACGAAGCCAAGGATCACCATGGTTTCCGGAATGGCGACCAGGATGATAATGACACCGGTCAGCTCCGGTTTTTCCGCCAGCGTCCCGGCCCCCGCAGCGCCGATCCGTGACTGCGCCCAGGCCGTGGCTATCGCCGGCAGTCCAACCGCCAGCGCCGCCGCGAATGCAATCCAGACTTTTTCCATAAGGACCTCCTTCTCCCCGGTCAGGATGGCCGCTTGTGCCAGGGTTCGAAACGCCGCCCGCCGAGATCGAGAAATTTGCTGAAAAACTCCACGTAATGCAGACGCAGAGAATGCACCGTCGGCGCAAAGACGCCGAGCAGCAGATTGAAGGCATGCAGGATGCCGGCGACCAGGATGCCGACCAGGATGTCGCCGACCATGCCGCCGAGACGATTGGCGACCACGGCGAGCAGGACCGAACTCAGACCGATGGCCATGATCCGGACGTAAGAGATGATATTGCCGAGGGTCTTGAGCAGTTCCAGAGGCCCCAGCAGCCCTTCCGCAGCAATCAGGACCGGCATCAGAATGCCGACGCCGATCAGCAGCGGCCCAGTCGACAGCCAGGTCTGCGGATAGAGCCAGGACGCCAAGGCCAGGACCAGCAGCAACACGGTCGCCAGCATCGCCAGCTTGACCAGGGCCTTGCGGGGACGATGCCGGCGCAGCTCGGCCAGGGCCCCCAGGGTGATGCCGAGCAGGATGTGAAAAAGACCGACGGTCAGGGCGAAGACGGCCATTGGCAGCACCGCCTTGCCCCGGTCGAACCAGATTGGATGCATGCCGAACCAGGCTTCACCGAGATCGCCGAAAAATTCGCCGTAGAGCAGACCGAACAGCAGCGTATAAAGCGCGGCCACACCCAGCACCTTGCCCAGGTCGCTGGCCGTACTGCCGGCCGGAAAGCGTTTTGCCAGGAGCAGGGCGATCAGCAGCAGAATGGTACCGTAGCCGGCATCCCCCAGGATCATGCCGAACAGCACCGGGAAAAACAGCGCCAAAAGCGGTGTCGGGTCGTAGGAGGCATATTTCGGCAGGGGGAGCAGGCGCGAGAGGATTTCGAAGGGCGCAAAATAACCCGGGTTGCGCAGCATGACCGGCACCTGGTCAAGATCCTCTTCGAGGATTCGGTGCTGTTCGAGGGCGACCCTGCCGGCAAAGATCCGTTCCAGGTCGCCCCGCAAGGGATCGACCTCCGCTTCGGCCATCCAGCCCTGGATAATGAAGCAGAGCCGCGTTGTGTAAGCGGCCGCGGTGGCCCGATAGAGGCTCAGGCGTTCTTCCACCCAGCGTTCGGCGCGCTCATAAATCGGCCGCCAGCGACGGGAGAGTTTTTGCAGCTGCGCTTCGAGGTCACGGCATTGCGCCTGACGGCTCTCCAGCCTCTCGCGCAGGGCCGTGATCCGTTCCGGCACGGGCAGGGCGGCCAGGTCTTCCGGCAGCGAGAGCTCCGGAACCCGCACGTCGCTCAGCGCCTGGCGGAGTTGCTCGGCAACGCTGCGGTTGGTTGCGATCAGAGCGACCTGCGCACCGTCCGTCGTCGTGGTGCTGCTGACGTAGCAACGGCCGAGGGTTTTTTCGCTGAGCAGTTTTTCCAGGTCGTGCAGCTGGTGGGAGTCGCGAATGGTCACTCCGAAGAGTTCCAGGTTGGTCGGGTCGGGAAGTTCCGCCAGCAAAGGTTCGAGGGCCTGCCAGAAGCTCAGGTCCCGGTTCAACGCGTCCGCACTTTGCCGACAGTCCTTGAGGCTGTTGTTGGCGTCTTCCGCTTCGTCGAGGTGCCGACGGCTCAGCTCATCGAGGACATCCATGACCGGCAGCGGCTGCAGGGGGGACCGGTCATTGCCGGCCTTCGGCAGGAGATCGAGCAGGCGGGTGATGCGTTCATGGAGGTCCTGGAAGAAGCTTCGTTCGCGCAGTTCTGCGTCGTCCAGAACCAAAGCGTCGAGATGATCGCCTGCCGCCAGTTCAACCTTTTCCAGAAGCTGCGGATCGGGCTGGAAAATGCCCCGGTTGTGCAGCACGTCGAGCGTTTCGAGAAGGTCCTTTTTGGGCCCGACGATTTCAACCTTTGCCATGCGGATGATCATCTTCACCCCCCGGCAGAATGGTTTTCAGGTGCTCTTGCAACACCTCGCGGAGCCGCGTGTCATCCAACTCCTCCAGGTTGTGACACCAGCGTGATGTGGCGGCCTTGAGTGCGGCACTTTCTTCCTGATATGCGGCTTTTTTGTCCGCCAGAATCTGGCGGTGGCGTTCTTCGATTTCGGTGGAAGCGGCCTGTACACCTGTCTCCAGGGCGGCCAGTTCCCGCTCGCGCCAGGCTTCGGCACGTTTTTTCTCCGTTGCGACCTCGGCCTGGATCTGTTTTTCCAGTTGAATGATCGTATCGAGAAACCCGTCTTTCATAGCGCAGACCATGTGTGCTAATTAATAATTTCATTATAACAAAGCCGTGTCGCTTTGCAGGATAGCGAAGCGCGTGACCTGACTGACAAAGTGTGCTAAATTGCAGCCGTTGAATATGCTGTGACCGGGTCGTTCTAGAATTGGGGGTTCTTTTGTCTGCAGATGCTCATCTTCTGAAAACGCTGGAACGGCGTAACCAGGAGCTGGAGGCCCTGATCGAGATCGGCAAGGCGCTGACCTCGACTATCGACTTGGAAGGCGTACTGGCCGTGATCATGGATCATGTCAGCCGTCTGCTCAAGACCCGTGCCTGGTCGCTTCTGCTGCGCGATGAAGAGACCGGTGACCTGACCTTTGAGATCGCGGTGTCTCCTGCGGCCGGCAACCTCAAGGGGGTGACCGTGGCCGCCGGCGAAGGGGTCGCTGGATGGGTCGCCGAACACGGCGAGCCGCTGGTGATTGCCGACGTCAAAGAAGATCCGCGTTTTTCCGATCTGTTCGACAAAGCCTCCTCTTTTAACACCCGGTCGGTTCTCTGTGTCCCGGTGCGCAGCAAAGATCATGTTCTTGGCGTCATCGAGCTGGTTAACGGGCCGAAGGACAAGGCCTTCAGTGAGGCCGATGTGCAGATCCTCCTGACGATCGCCGATTATGCCGCGATCGCCATCGAGAATGCCCGCAACTTCTTACGTATCAATGAACTGGTTATTACCGACGACCTGACCGAGCTTTACAACGGCCGCTACCTGCACACCCTGCTTGACGAGGAGATCCTGCGCAGCCAACGTTTCGGCGACAAACTGTCGCTGATCTTCATCGATCTCGATTTCTTCAAGAACGTTAACGACACCTGCGGGCACCTGGTCGGCAGTCGCACTCTGGCCGAGGTCGGCCGGTTGATCACCGACACCATCCGCAAAGTCTGCAAGGCGGCGCGCTATGGCGGTGATGAATTTGTCATCGTGTTGCCAAACACCGGCAAGGGCGGAGCCATGACTCTGGCCAACAAGCTGTGCAAACGCTTCCGCAGCTATGACTTTTACGACGACAAGGGCATCTCGTTCAAGTTGACCGCGAGCTTCGGCGTGGCCACCTTCCCCGATGATGCGAACTCCAAGGAAGACTTGATCCGGCTGGCCGACCAGGCCATGTATCGGGTCAAGGAGATGTCGCGCGACGCTGTGATGTCGGCCTGATCAGTTCGAGGTCTTCGATGGCGCATCGTACCCCGCGGTCCAGTTACCGCAAACTGACGGATCGGCTCAATCGCTTTTCCCAGGGAGCACCCCCCTCCGCGCTGCTCTACCGTATCCTCGCCCTGCTGTTCAATGAACGGGAAGCCGAACTGGTGGCTGCACTGCCGATCAAGCCTTTTACGGCCCGGCAGGCCGCCAAAAACTGGCGGGTCTCGCTGGCCGAAGCCGAAGAGACGCTTCAGCAGTTGGCCGCGCGCGCCCTTCTGGTCGATATGGACACTGGCCGGGGCACCGAATACGTTCTGCCGCCGCCGATGGCCGGCTTCTTCGAGTTCGCCCTGATGCGGACCCGCGGTGATGTGGATCAGAAGCTGTTGAGCGAACTTTACGAGCAATACATTACCGTCGAGGAAGATTTCGTCCGCCAGCTGTTCCTCACCGGCAACACCCAGCTGGGGCGGGTCTTTCCGCAGGAAGCCGTGATCAATCCGGAGCACGCTCTGCATGTGCTCGACTACGAAAAAGCCACGCAAGTCATCGAAACCGCCAGCGACATCGGCATCGGCCTCTGCTATTGCCGGCACAAACGCCAGCACCAGGGCCGTGCCTGCGACGCCGATATGGATATCTGCATGACTTTCAACACGGTCGCCGCCTCGCTGATCCGCAGCGATTTTGCCCGGCGCGTCGACCGCAGTGAATGCAAGGAACTGCTGCACCGGGCCTGGGAGCAGAATCTGGCCCAGTTCGGCGAGAACGTCCAGAATGGCGTCAACTTTATCTGCAACTGCTGTCCCTGCTGCTGCGAAGCGATGATCGCCGCCCAGCGCTTCGGGCATGAGCATCCGGTGCATACCAGCAACTTCATTGCCCGGGTCGAATCGCATTGCAGCGGCTGCGGGGTGTGTCTGCCGACCTGTCCGGCCAAGGATGGCGATCGAGCGCGGCAAACTGCAGAACCTGATCTTCGACAACCAGGTGTTGTGGAGTCATCGTGCGCTGGCCGCCATGCTGGGGGTGATCCTGAAACTCCCGCCGGTCAAGCGGACCCTCGCCGGCGAACAGATCGGCTCACGCTATCTCGGTACCCTCTGTGCCTGGTACGAAGAGCGCACAGGCGGGTAACCTGCGTCTTTTTTTGCTAAGCATCTCGGCGATTTGCGATCCCTAAAAGCCGGCCGAAACCCGTCGATGTTTTCGTTAAACCTTTGACCTACCGTCGCTTTTCCCCGAAATATCTTGCGAAACTGATTTGACAGACAGGCAATCGTGCGTTAAATAAATTATAAGAGAA
>JARRPG010000046.1:0-25057 GCA_037383085.1 Desulfuromonadales bacterium
TGGTCGATTTTGCCCATGTCACCCTGGGCATCAGCGTGCGGATCGGCTGCCAGGCACTGTGTCTGAGTCGTTCGGTCTACCGCTACCAGCCGGATTGCAACAAAGACGATCCGGTCATCGCGGTCCTTTTGGAGTTGGCCGATCAGTATCCGCGCTACGGGTTTGGCAAACTGTTTCCGATCCTCCGTCGGCGAGGGCATCGCTGGAACCACAAGCGGGTGTACCGCATCTATTGCGAGCTGAAGTTGAATCTGCGCCGTAAAGGGAAGAAGCGGCTACCGGCCCGCAATCCGGACCCGTTAAGTGTTCCGGAGAGCATCAACCAGTGCTGGAGCGCAGACTTCATGAGTGACGCCCTCTGGTGCGGTCGGCGCTTTCGGACCTTTAACCTGGTTGATGATTACAACCGGGAGGTGTTAACCATCGAAGTGGCGAGAAGCCTGACGGCGGAACGTGTGGTGACGGCCCTGGACCGCGTTGCCGCTTGGCGTGGTTACCCACAGAAGCTAAGGGTTGATAACGGGCCAGAGCTCACCGGTGTCAAACTGGCGACCTGGGCTGAGAAAAATGAGGTCACCCTGGAGTTCATCAAGCCGGGTCGACCGATGCAGAACGGTTTTGTTGAACGTTTCAATCGGACCTATCGGACCGAAGTGCTGGACATGTTCGTGTTCAAGCATTTGAAGGAGGTTGAGGAGATCACGGAGAACTGGGTCAAACAATACAACGAAGAGCGACCGCATGAATCGCTCGGCAACCTGACCCCGAAGGAGTATCTGGCCGTAAACCAATGACCGAATTTGTCTCAGAATCGGTGGGACTAAAATGGGGAGGTTTACACCCCCGATCCAATAATCGAGGGCTTGTGTATTTTTTAAATTATTTATTTTTTGTACCCGACATCCTTTAGCGCCGTGTTGCAACGTTGGCTCACCTGAGTTTCATTTTTATTTAAGCATTCGAGAAGACGACCTTCACCAGGCTTGGTCTCTGAGCAGAACTTTTTAAGATCATCCCTACATTCAGTAACTGCATAAGATAAGTTGTTTAAAGTTCTATCAAGTTGAGCAACGGAATCATAAAAAGCGTATTCGCATTGCGGAGTCAACTTGTCCTGAAAAGCATAAAGACAAGCCAGAATTCTACCTTCTCCAGGAGTGACATCCTTACAGAAGGTAGTCAACTCTTGTTGACACCCCTCAGTAAAAGTGTCCAAAGCTCCTTGAACATCTTTTTTAACAGGGTCTCCAGAAGCAAATGCAGAACCATTTAAGATCATCATTAACAGAGTTGCCAATATCGCCATTTTTTTCATCACGTTACCTCCGCTTATTTTGGAATATTTTCAGCCCTCAGCAATTTTACACATCACTGCTGATTGTCAAGATTTGTTCGTTTTATTCACAATTCTTGATTTTTAGGATGACCGGAGAACAATTTAGGTGAATGATCAAAAATAGTGCTGAAAGTTCTATTCCTGAATTAATGGTGTGGAAATTAGATGAGCAGAGGGCACTTCATAGAAAGCCTGCAATCCAGGAATGCGGAAACCATTCTGCCAGTCGTGTCTTTTAGAAATCAAATCCCGGGACCAGTGCCTTCAACCCTAGGAGAATAAAACCGAGCGGGAACAGAACTCTCGCCCAAAGGTCGATTGTCTGGGCACGATCAACCTTCCCAGTTTTTGCATAAGTCGATGTCACCACAACCACCAGTAGACTGGCAAAAACCAGCACGGTACCGCCGAGAATGAACAAATCGAGTCGCGTTAAATAGGATAGTTTTGGCATGTCTGCGCCGACGGCGAAACGGTAGGCAATCAGTGTCAACATGCTGGTGATTGCGACACTAATCTGTGATCCAGACTCTCGTGGATCAATCCAGAACACGATCCACGACATCATGACAATGAGGATCAATGGGATGATCACCTTGACCCAGAAGTAACCACTCTTACGACTGGCTTCTATTTCAACGCTGTAACCAGCAATCATTTTGGGATTCGTCGAAAATCCAAACGGCTCAGACCCAGCGGTGATATTTTTCACGTCCCAGTCAGCCACGGAGAGTCGGTCGGAGATACCAGTCATTGGATGTTTGATAAACACCAGATCGTCTGGGCTATTTCCCGCAGCAACGAAATGAAACTTGAAATTCTGGCTGTCGAAAGGAAAGTCTTTGAGGTCCAGTGGTTGCGAGAAGTCACCCCAATATCTTTGCCGATAGAGCGCGTTGCCTTGGTTGTCAATCTCAACAATTTCCGGGAAAGTTGGCCAGATTTTTTGTTGATTGACAATCTGAACACGAGGATTCCAGACGTTGTTGAGTGGCACTGATACACGGTCAGCCTCAGTTTGCGCCAGTCGGGGATCGTGCCAAGACATGATCAAGGCAATGTTGGCTGTAAACGATTGGTTGGCCGTATCGATCCCGTCAATGTCGAGGACATAGACCCCAATCGTGACTTCCGTAATACCATCGGCATTCCTGGGCTGGCTGATTTCAGCATGAGATAATTCGGCAAATTGCACCAGCAAGGCGCCTAAAAACAACCATCCTACTGCCGCTTTTTTTAACCAGTGGTGATGAGATGTCATTCGTAAAGTTTTCTATCAGCAAATAATACCCATTTAGTGATTATACTGGGTTACGTGACGCCTTCAAATGTAACAGGGTAAAAATCCAAAATAAGTTGCGTTTTAGAAAAGCGGATATCGTTTCTAGGAAATCGACTGACGTTATTCCTGAATTTCCTACTCTTGATTTTAAAGCATCAAAACCAAGACGACATGAGGCATTCGTAGAAAGACTGAAAAGTAAGGATGGCCCCTCTATATCGGAAGTGAGAATGGCCCCTCCAAGCGGAAGGGCCATTTTTTATTCTAACAGTCTTGAATTGTCAGATATACGGACAGACTCACCCATTATAGTTTTTCAAAGCTGAATTTCTGTCCACTGACACTGATCTCGTACATCAATCCCCCTTTAGTAATGGTGTAAGTGGCCATACCTTTGTTGTACCCCGTACCCTCTGTCTTCGCGTTGTTCTTCCCGCCGCTGGCTGTCGCGGAACTCCCCGAAGTTTTTGCAGAGGCACCTGCCGCAGCTGTCAATGCAACAGCTTGAGCTTCGGCGCCGAATTCGAAGTTGCCATTGGTGAATTCGGTGAAAGCACGTTTGTCCTCAAAGAACACCACCTGGCTGAAACCGGAAGCGCCAAGTTGAAACCCGATGGACGCCTGGGTCATAGACGTGTTGCCGATATACTTGCCGTTTTCGTAAACACGCCCTTTTCCATAGGCGCCACCGACCAAGAAACCGGCTTTGCCAATCGTGGGAAACAGTGCATAGCCATAGGCACTTTTGAACATGTCGGCGATGCCGGCATCTTCGAACATTTTTTTAGTGTCTGTATACTCGTCAGCGAACGCTGTTGAGCAAAACAGGGTCATTAACAATCCAATCATTAATAGCTTGCGGATACCATTCATTATCGTCTCCTTAGGTTTTGACTCTCTCAAATTAAGGACAGGGCTACGGCTGTTTTTTCAGCTTCCTTGCGTTGACGTTATACAACTTTGCAAAACACCCTAAGGGAGCCTCACACAGCCTATCCAGGTAAATTCTCCAAATTTGATTATACCCGTTTTAAAAAATTCTGCCGGCAGAGAAGAAAATATATTATCGCTTGACCATAATCATCACTGGGCCATCGGTGCCGCCTTCCTGTACTATGGAGTCAATGTCGACCATCAGACGGATAGAGTCAGTCGAGATGCCACTGTTCATTACCATGGGCTTTCTTTAGTTATTACAATACGATTTCTAAAAACCGAAATTCCGGAAGACAGTGACCCGGCCATCATCAGGTGGCCGGGTCACTGTCTTGTATCAAAGAAGCAAAAAAGAGAGCAACGACGGTTTTAAAGCAAAAGCCACCTTGCTTTTAAACACTAAGTGGCTGATATTATTGGCGGCCCCGTCGGGATTCGAACCCAAGACCTACCGCTTAGGAGGCGGTTGCTCTATCCAGCTGAGCTACGGGGCCAAGGATGCGGTGCTGAGTGCTGAGGGATGAGCGATGAGTGATCAGAACTTGAGCAGGCTGAAGACCTTGCCGTCCGGCAACTTTTTGCGGCCGTCGAGGAAGCCAAGTTCGGCCATGAAGGCACATTCGACGATCTCGGCGCCGAGCTCTTCGACCAACCTGACGACCGCGGCAACGGTGCCGCCCGTGGCCAGCAGGTCATCGGCAATGATCACCCGGTCGCCCGGATCGAAGGCGTCTTCGTGGATCTCCAGGGTGTCCGTGCCATATTCCAGATCATAGGTGATCTGGCGGACCTTGGCCGGCAGTTTCCCGGGCTTGCGCACCAGGGTGACGCCCACGCCGAGCTTGTAGGCCAAAGCCGACCCGAGCACGAAGCCGCGGGCTTCGACACCGACCACCTTGTCGATCTTCTGGCCGACATAGCGATGCGCGATCAAATCGACCATGCGGTGAAAACTGCGGCCGTCGGACAGCAACGTGGTGATGTCCTTGAAAACGATCCCCTTCTTTGGAAAATCGGGAACGTCCCGGATAATCTTCTTCAGTTCTTCCATCATAGGCTCCGGTTGCTTCTCAGTGATCTTCCGGGTTCAAATCCCGTTCCGCCAGCAAGAGGCGCAGTTTCTCCAGGCTCTTGGCCTCGATCTGGCGAATCCGCTCGCGCGTCACCCCGAACTGGCGCCCGATCGTATCGAGAGTCTGCGGATCACGGTCATCCAGGCCGAACCGCAGGGTGATGATCTCCCTTTCGTTGTCATTCAGCGTCGCCAGCAGATCGGCAATGATCTGGAATTTATTCAACCATTCCGTCAACTCTAGCGGGTTGACAGCACTGGAATCCTCAATCGTATCAATCAGGCTATAATCGCTGTTCTCACCCATCGGGTGCTCGATTGAGTAGGTTTTCTTCAGCAGCACCATCAGACGCCGCACGTAGGCCGGCTCGACCCCCATGACATCGGCAACTTCCTTGACCTGGGGCTCCCGGTTGAGATCACGGACCAGCTCGCGGGTGATCTTGATCAGCTTGTTGATGTCATCGGACACATGCACCGGCAGGCGGATCGTGCGGCTCTGGTTGACCAGGGCCCGCTCGATGGACTGGCGGATCCACCAGGTGGCATAGGTGGAAAAACGACATTCCTTGCTCAGCTTGAAGCGTTCCACCGCCTTGATCAACCCCAGGTTGCCCTCTTCGATCAAATCGAGAAACGGCAGGCCGCGATTCATGTAACGCTTGGCGATTTTGACCACCAGGCGCAGATTCGACTCGATCATCTGGTCCCGGGCGGCCATGTCGCCGTCATCAATGCGTCGGGCCAGAGCCCTTTCCTCCTCGGCGGTCAACAGGTTGGTTTTCTGGATGTCCTTGAGATAGAGCTTGATGGCATCCATCGAAAAGTCTTCGTAGCTGTCGCTGGAATTCTTTTCTTCCTCCTCGCGTTCAACCTCGGCGAGCGCCGCACTATCCGGTTCACCGTCATCATTGTCCGAGGTCGTTTTCGTTTCGGTGTCCTCGAGATCGATCTTTTCGCTGTCCTGCATGCTCTCGCTCATCAATTATCGTCCTTTGGTCAAGGCCCCCTCCGGGCGTGCATGTATTCTCTCTTTTGCCTTGCGAGTCTAAGTGAGGGATGGTCTCAAGGCAAGTACAAAATCGGGTTGACAGCTGACTTTCCCTTGCGAATTTCAAAATGAAGTCGGGCACTTTGGCCACTCGGCGGCCGACCGCTCAAGGCGATCTTGTCGCCCTGCCCTACGTGATCATTCATCTCGACCAGGTTCCTGGTGTTGTACCCGTAAACACTGAAAAAGTTATCCGAATGCTCGAGAATGATCAGGTTGCCATAGCCGGCGATTGCATTGCCACTGTAAATCACCTTGCCCGAGGCTGCGGCAACCACATTTGAACCTGGCGGCAGACCGATTTCGATCCCTTTGTAGACTTTTTCACCCTGTTGACCGAACCGGCTGAGGAGTTTGCCTTGGGCCGGCCAGATGAAAAAACCTTTCGCCGGCTGCCCGTTGACGGCGGGTTGCCGAACCGGTTTGTCCGGTTGTTGCACGGGCGGTTTTTTGCTCGGCACCGGTGCTGTGCTACGCGCCGTCGGGGCGGATTGTTTTGCTGCCCGGTCGACCGTTCTGTCCGTGGGGGCAGCGGCCGTCGCCGGGACCTGGCGCAGCTGACGGGCACCGGGGATGTAAAGCCTCTGGTTGACCCGGAGTTCGGTCGGATCACGGATGTTGTTGATGCGTGCCAGCCGGCCTTCGTCGATATCGTAGGTTCGGGCGATCCGGTATAGGGTCTGTCCCGGTTTCACCGTATGATAAATCCCCGTTGGCGCGCAGGCCACCGCCAGCAGAAGCAAGCTGGTTATCAGCAAACGGCCATGGGAGATAACGGATTTCAACATGAGATCACCGGGGAAAAGCAAATCCTGTCCTATCTTACATCGACAGCGCCGCGGGGAAAAGACCGGCAAGGATCAGAAAACATATTTCAGCAACAGGAAACCGCCCAATAGCAGAAGCAGGAAAACAATACTGAGCAGATTGAAATAGCGATCGATGAAACGGCGCATTCCCGGGCCATAGCGGAACAGCAGCCAGGCCACCAGGTAGAAGCGCAGGCTACGGCTGACCAGCGAGGCAATCGTGAACACGGCAAGATTGATCTGAAAAACACCTGACCCGATGGTAATGACTTTGTAGGGAATCGGGGTGAACCCGGCGGTAAAGACCAACCAGAAGTCGTAAGCGGCGAACAGCTCCTGGACGCGTTGAAAAACTGTCGGCGTAAAGCCGGGAATATAGCTGTAGAAAAATCCGTTGACCAGCGGCCAGGCCCCCCAGCCGATCAGATAACCGAGCAGCCCGCCAAGCACGGAACCGACTGAAGCCAGCAGAGCAAAATGCCAGGACCGCAGTGGCAGAGCGATGCAGAGAGCGATCAGCAGCACATCCGGGGGGACCGGGAAGATCGAAGATTCGGCGAACGCCAGCAGAAAAAGAGCCGGACCCCCATAGGGTGTCTCGGCCCAGTGCAATACCCAGTCATAGAGGCGTCGCATCAAGCGCATTGTCAGTGGCTTTCGTCCCGCCAGCCGTGGTCGCCGACCAGGGGCACAAATCGGCACCCCAGGAGTTTTTCTTTATTGAAATCCTTCTCTGAAGTTCGGGTCAGCCGCATCAGGATCTGGCTGATGCGGTCTCCGACCGGAATCACCAGGCGACCGCCGATAGCCAGCTGGTCGAGATAATCCTGCGGCACATCAGGAGCGCCGGCAGTGACCATGATCGCATCGAAGGGCGCCTGGTCCTGCCAGCCACGGGTGCCGTCAGCGACGCGTATATTGACTTTCGTGTAACCACAGGCATCGAGAACCTTGCGCGCCCGCCGGGCCAGTTCCGGGATGCGTTCCAGGGAAAAAACCCGGTCCGCCAGCAACGACAAGACGGCCGCCTGGTAACCGGATCCGGTGCCGACTTCGAGGACCGTTTCCGTCCCTGTAAGTTGCAGGGCTTCGCTCATCAAGGCCACCATGTAAGGCTGGGAGATGGTTTGCCGCGCGCCGATCGGCAAGGGCGCATCCTGGTAAGCCTGGTTTTCCAGGGCCTGCTCGACGAATTTGTGGCGGGGCACTTTGCGCATCGCATCGATCACCCGGGGGTCGGTGATGCCGCGGGCAATCAGCTGGTCCTCCACCATCCGTCGGCGGGCGATTGCAAAATTATTCATCGGCAGGATCCTCTTCGCTGGGGTCGATGTTCAATTGGTCCATATGCCACTGCCGCAACCGGTCCATGGCCGCATAATTGGTCAAGTCAAGGTGCAGCGGCGTGACCGAGACATAGCCATGGCGAACCGCATGGAAATCGGTCCCGTCGAGATCCTGGAAATCGAGCTCCCCCGCACCGATCCAGTAATAGGTACGGCCCCGTGGATCCAGGTTCTGAACCACGGCGTCCTGGTAGATGCGCTTGCCCTGGCGGGTCAAGTGGATGCCCTTCGGTGAATCCGAAGGGACATTGATATTGAGAAACGTATCGGCCGGCAGGCCATGGTCCAGGAGACTTCCTGCCAGAACCTTCGCCACATGCGTGGCATGCGCGAAGGCGGCATAGGCAAACGTTTCTGCGCAGAGCGACACGGCCATGGCGGGAACCCCCATCAGGGTGGCTTCCATGGCCGCGGCCACCGTTCCCGAATAGGTCAGGTCATCGCCCATGTTGCCGCCCTTGTTGATCCCGGAAATGACCAGGTCCGGTTTTGCTTTCAGCAGCCCTTGAATACCGAGGCTGACGGCATCGGTCGGGGTGCCACTGACCGCCCAGCGATCGGTCATGATCTCTTCGGCACGCAACGGTGCATGCAGCGTCAGGGCATGGCCGACAGCACTGCGCTCACGATCCGGAGCGACGACGACGATCCGACCCAGCGGTTGCAGAGAATCGGCCAGAGCCTGCAAACCGGCAGAATGGATCCCATCATCGTTGGTCAGTAAAATCAGCACCGGGATTCGGAGAGAACGTCATGGGCCGCCATGACGTCTTAAGGAGCGTCCTTCAGGCTTTTCTGCAAACGGACGATATCACTCTGAATCTCCTTGAGAATCTTCAGATCGACGGTGCCCGCAAGGGGCAACGCCAGCTGATCGTCGTCCGCGGCCTGAATCGGGGGCTGTGCATCGGGAACGGGCGTTTCTTGGGCTGCCGGCTTTTCGCGCAGTTTCTTGCGGGCACCGGCAATCGTGAAACCCTGGTTGTAGAGGAGATCTTTCAGGCGCAGGATCAGATCGACATCCTGCCGGCGATAGAGACGCTGATTGCTGCGGCTCTTGTTCGGTTTGATGGCACTGAATTCCGACTCCCAGTAACGCAGAACGTGCGTTTTGACTCCGGTGAACTTGGCCACTTCACCGATCTTGTAATAGAGCTTGTCGGGAATCTGAGAATCCATGCGCCATAAACCCGTCGGGGGCGATGAGGACGCGCTTTATTCCTCCGCGTCGTTGATGGCGGCCTTGAGCACCTGGCTCGGCTTGAAAGTCAGGATGCGGCGTGAGGAAATTTCGATCTCCTCGCCGGTCTGGGGGTTGCGACCACGGCGGGTCGCCTTGTCCTTGACAACAAAATTACCGAAGCCGGCAATTTTGATCTTATCGCCGCCTTCCAGCGTGTTTTTCATGATGTCGAATACCATTTCGACGATCTCGGCGGACTCCTTTTTGGAGAAGCCGGTCTTCAAATAAACATTTTCGACAAGGTCCGCCTTAGTCATGAATATCCACCTCCATTGGTATCTACCCGAATTTTCAGGTTTTTATAACACAGCATTTGCCGTCTAAGCAACTGTTTTTTAACGCAGCTCGGCCCCCAGTTGCTTTTCCATGGCCTTGATCAGTTTGCCATGCAGGTTCTGGATCAATTCATCGGTCAGCGTCCGGTCCATAGCCCGGTAGCTGGCACGAATGGCCAGGCTCTTCTTGCCTTCGGGAATACCCGGTCCGGTGTAGACATCGAACAGCTCGATCTGTTCCAAATCCTTGATCCGCACCTGTTCCAGAACCTGGAAGACCTGCTGGGCGGAGACCGCGGCATCGACCAGGAAAGCCGAATCACGCTGGATGTCAGGATAGCGTGACAAAGCCTGGAAAGCCGTTTCCTGGCGGCTCAGCGCGCTTATCGCTTCGACATCCAAGTCGCAGAGGATCGCCGAATCGCCCAGATCGAAGGCATACAGAACTTCCGGATGCAGTTCACCCAGTGAGCCGAGACAGCGATCGCCGTGCATGACGCGGCAGGCTTTGCCGGGGTGGTAATAGGGGTCAACAACATCGCGATCCCAGCTGAGGCGATCGATCTTCATGCTCGCCAGGAGACGTTCAACGACCCCTTTCATGTCATAGAAGTCGCAGGCATCCTGGGCTTGTGCCCAGCCCAAAGGTTCCCGCCGCCCGCCTAGAATCGCAGTCAGGCGCAGAGATTCCACGGGCAGTTCCGATCCGGAGCGGGGCTGGAAGATCGGCCGCAGCTCGAAGAGGGCCAGATCTTCCATACGATAGGCCCGGTTTCTGGCTGCCGTCTCCAGCAGGCTCGGCACCAGAGTGGTGCGCATGACACTCTGGTCTTCCGTGAGGGGATTGAGAATCTTGACGAACTGTCTGCGGAGATCGTCTGCGGCCAGGCCCAGTTTATCGAGGCTGTCACCATTGAAAAACGCGTAGTTGATGACTTCCGCGAAACCCATTGCAGCCATCTGCTGGCGCACCCGATTCTGCAGGGCGAGATGGTCCGGCAACTGCTGGCAGCTCAAGGTGCTGACCGGCATGGTCACCGGAATTTCGTCATATCCGACCAGACGAGCGATTTCTTCGATGAGATCGATTTCGCGTTCCAGATCCGGCCGGAAATTGGGAATCTCAACGGCGACGCCCTCCTCCGGTTGATCGGTCATCCGCTTGCAGGACAGGCCGATCGACTGCAGCCGCTTGCCGATCTCGTCGGCACCGATCTCCAGGCCGAGCACCTGACTGGTGCGCGCAGCGGTGATCGTCAGCTGGCGTTTCTCGAGGATTTCCGGATAGACATCGACCATGCCATGGGCCAGCGTGCCGTCGGCCAGTTCGGCAATCAGTGTCGCAGCGCGGTCCAGGGCCTGCGGCACCATGTCCACATCCGTGCCGCGCTCGAAGCGATGCGACGACTCGGTATGCAGTCCCAGCCGCTTGCTGGTCCTGCGGATAGCGACCGGATTGAAATAGGCGCTTTCCAGAAGGATGTTACGGGTGTCCTGCTCGACTTCGGAATTCTGACCACCCATGACTCCGGCCAGGGCCACCGGGCCGACGCCGTCACAGATCACCAGGTCGGTGGCCAGCAAGCGACGCTCCTGGCCGTCCAGGGTGGTGAAGATATCCCCCTCCCCGGCCCGGCGAACGACGATCCGCTGCTCGCGCAGACGGTTGAAGTCAAAGGCGTGCAGCGGCTGACCGAGCTCCATCATGACAAAGTTCGTAATATCGACCACATTGTTGATCGAACGCATGCCGATCGCTTCCAGCCGCCGGACCAGCCAATCCGGCGAGGGCCCGATCGTGACATCTTCAATCAGTCGTGCCGCATAACGCGGACAGTAGTCGGCATCTTCGATGATCACCGAGGTCTGGTCGGCAGCAACACTGCCGCCTTCGACGACCTCCGCTTGCGGCAGGCGCAAGGGGGCTTCGACCATGGCCGAGACCTCCCGGGCCACACCGACCACGCTCAGGCAGTCGGGACGATTCGGCGTCAGACCGATTTCGAACAGAACATCCTTCAAACCCAGCGCCTCGAACAGCGGCTGACCCAGCGGCAGTCCCGGGGGTAGGATCAGGATCCCCGCAGCATCTTCACCGAGGCCAAGCTCTTTGACAGAACAGAGCATCCCGCACGATTCCTGGCCACGAATCTTCGATTTCTTGATCTTGAAATCGCCGGGCAGAACCGTGCCGACCTGGGCTAACGCCACCAGGTCTCCCGTTTTGTGATTTTTGGCACCACAGACGACCGGCACCGTGGTCTCCCCGGTGTCAACCGTGCAGAGGGTCAGGCGATCGGCATCCGGGTGCGGCCGGACATCCAGCAGGCGGGCGACGATGACGCTGTCAAGCCCTTCGCCGAGATGGTCCATGGCATCGATCTCCAGGCCGACCATGGTCAGGCGATGGGCCAGCTCTTCTGCACTCAGATCGAAATCGACATACTCCTTGAGCCAGTTCAAGGTCACTTTCATTGTTCATGTCCTATATCAAGTTATCTGATTTATGGTGCTGTTTTTCTGTTATTTACCAGTCCCCAGCCCCTGCTCTCCAGCCGC
Source organism: Desulfuromonadales bacterium (assembly GCA_037383085.1). Taxonomy (GTDB): domain Bacteria; phylum Desulfobacterota; class Desulfuromonadia; order Desulfuromonadales; family BM103; genus JARRPG01. The sequence goes on from JARRPG010000046.1 coordinate 11,910, forward strand.
CGAGTTTAACCTCCAGCGCCCGCTTCTAAAACTGTCGCAGGAAGCGCAGATCGTTCTCGAAGAACAGCCGCAGGTCGTTGACACCGTATTTCAGCATGGCGATGCGCTCGATTCCCATGCCGAAGGCAAATCCGCTGAACTGCTCCGGATCGTAGCCGACCGACTTGAAAACCTCCGGATCGATCATCCCGCTGCCCAGGATTTCGAGCCAGCCGGACTGGCTGCAGACACGGCAGCCGCTGCCACCACAGATCACACACTGGATGTCGACTTCGGCGCTCGGCTCGGTAAAGGGGAAAAATGACGGCCGGAAGCGTACATCGACGCCACTGCCGAAACATTCATTGACGAAGGTGGTGAGAATCCCTTTCAAGTCACCGAAGGTAACCTGCCGATCGACCAGAAAACCCTCGATCTGGTGGAACATTGGACTGTGCGTCAGGTCAGAGTCACGGCGATACACGGTGCCCGGCGCCACCACCCGAACCGGCGGCGGTTGATCGAGCATCGTCCGGATCTGCACCGGCGAGGTATGCGTTCGCAGCACGATATCATCGGAAACGTAGAAGGTATCCTGCATGTCGCGGGCCGGGTGATCCTTGGGGATATTCAGAGCTTCGAAGTTATAGAAATCCTTTTCGATTTCCGGCCCCTCGGCGACGCCGAAACCGAGCGCGGCGAAGATATTGACGATCTCTTCGGTGACCTGGGTGATCGGATGGATGGACCCGGTCCGTTGCCGGCGACCGGGCAAGGTCACGTCAATCCGCTCGCTGACCAGCTTTTGCTGCATGACATCCCGGCGCAACGCGTCCTGGCGCTGGTCGAACACCTCCTCGAGGCGATCCTTGATCTGGTTGGCCAGGGCACCGATCAGCGGACGTTCGGCGGCAGACAATTGCCCCATCCCCTTCATAATCGCTGTGATTTCGCCTTTTTTGCCGAGGAAGCGGGCCCGCACCTGCTGCAGCTCGACTTCCGTGGTCGCCTCCGCAGCGGCCTGGTTGGCCATCTGTTCAATGCTGTTGAGTTTGTCTTTCATGATTCACCCGGAGAGAGAGAAGGCTCCGGCCCGGCAAATCCGCGGATCGGAGCGCAAAAAAACTTTTTCGACGATCGAGCCAAAACCGGCCGGGTCCGTGACCGCCAACTGGGCCAGGATCTTGCGATCGATGCCGATTTCGGCCTGTTTCAACCCGTGAATCAGGCGGCTGTAGGACATTCCGTTGTCCCGTGCGGCGGCATTGATCCGGGCAATCCAGAGAGCCCGGAAATCGCGTTTGCGGACACGCCGGTCGCGATAGGCATAATTCAGGGCCCGATCGACCGCTTCTGTTGCGCTCCGGAACAGTTTGCCGCGGGCACCGCGATAACCCTTGGCAAGCTTTAAGACCTTGTTCCGTCTGCGTCTCGCTTTGAATCCTCTTTTGACTCTCGGCATGGTTCTACTCCTTTGAGGTTCGGTTTAGCGGGAATTCCCGCATCCCGGATCGGCAGGGGGAGACATGAGCCCCACAGTTCTCGGGACGATAACGCCTGCTCCCTAGAGATAGGGAATCAGGCAACTGATGTTTTTCGCGTCGGCCTTGTCAATCACGGTGGACTGGCGCAGATCACGCTTGCGCTTGGTCGACTTCTTGGTCAGGATATGGCTGGTAAAAGCCTTGTTGCGCCGAATTTTGCCGGTGCCGGTCTTGCGAAACCGTTTGGCAGCACCCCGGTTGGTTTTGATCTTGGGCATGATGAATCTCCTTGATAACGTCCTCTATGTCAGCTGTTTGTAAAGACTTTATTTCTTGACCGGGCCGATCACCATGCTCATGAAACGGCCGGTCATGTTCGGGTGGCTTTCGATCTGGCCAAGATCTTCGACATCCTTGGCCACCCGTTCGAGAATGCGGCGGCCGAATTCCGGGTGGGTCACTTCGCGACCGCGGAACATGATGGTGACTTTGACCTTGTTGCTGCTTTCCAGAAAACGGCGGGCGTTCTTCAGTTTGAACTGGTAGTCATGTTCTTCCGTTTTCGGGCGCAGCTTGACTTCCTTGACTTCGACCCTGACCTGCTTCTTCTTGGCCTCCGCGGCGCGCTTGCTCTGCTGGTACTTGTACTTGCCGTAGTCCATGATCCGGCAAACCGGCGGCTGCGCATTCGGCGAAACCTCAACGAGATCCAACCCCTCTTGCTGAGCCGCATCGAGCGCGGCATTGATGTTCATGATGCCGAGCTGCTCGCCCTCGTCGTTGATGACGCGAACTTCGCCGGCACGAATCATCTCGTTGATTTTGGTTGTGTCCTTGCTAATGGCTTGCCTCCTAATGATAGTGTTGACATTCGTCCTGGATAAAACGGACAAACTCCGCAGGCGTCATCGGCTCCAGGTTCTCACCAGAGCGGTGCCGTGCGGTCACGGTGCCGGCAGCCACCTCCTGGTCGCCGATCACCAGCATATAGGGAACCTTTTCCATCTGGGCCTCGCGAATCTTGAAGCCCAGCTTTTCGTTACGCAAATCGGCCTGAACCCGGACGCCCTGCGCGCGCAGTTCTTCACAGACCTGCTCGACATAGGCCGCCTGATTGTCCGTCACGTTCAGCACTTTGACTTGAACCGGGGCGATCCACAACGGGAAGTTGCCGGTATAATGCTCGATCAGGACGCCGATAAAACGTTCAATGGCCCCCAGGATGACCCGGTGGACCATGACCGGACGGTGTTTTTCGCCGTCACTCCCGACGTAGGTAAGATCGAACCGTTCCGGGAGGGTAAAATCGCACTGGATTGTAGCACACTGCCACTTCCTGTCAAGAGCGTCCTTGAGCTTGATATCGATCTTCGGACCGTAAAAAGCGCCGTCTCCTTCGTTGATTTCATACGGCAGTCCGGTATCGTCCAGGGCGCTCTTGAGAGCGTTGGTGGCTCGCTCCCAATCCTCGTCGGAACCGATCGCCTTTTCGGGGCGGGTCGAGATTTCCAGCTCGTAGTCAAAGCCGAAAATGCCCATGACATCCTGAACGAATTTGATGACGTTCTTGATTTCACCGTCCAGTTGCTCGGGCATACACAGGATGTGGGCATCGTCCTGGGTGAAACCACGCACCCGCAGCAGACCGTGCAGGACACCGCTTTTTTCATGACGATGCACCGTGCCGAGCTCGAAGAAGCGCAGCGGCAGGTCCCGATAGGAGCGTTTCTTCGATTTGTAGATCAGCATGTGGGCCAGGCAGTTCATCGGCTTGATGCCGTAACTCTGGTCATCGACCTCGGTGAAATACATGTTTTCCCGGTAGTTGTCGAAATGACCCGAGGTCTTCCAGAGTTCGGTGCGCAGAATCTGCGGCCCCATGACGATATCGTAGCCGCGCCGCAGGTGCTCCCGCTTTTCAAAATCCTCGATCAGAGTCCGTAGCAGAGCACCTTTCGGATGCCAGATCACCAGGCCGGCGCCGGCTTCATCGTTGAACGAGAACAGATCGAGTTCACGACCCAGCTTGCGGTGGTCACGCTTTTTCGCTTCCTCGAGGTGCTGGAGATGTTTCTTCAGCGCCTTCTTGTCCGTGAAAGCGGTCGCATAAATCCGCTGCAGCATGGCATTCTTTTCATCACCCCGCCAGTAGGCCCCGGCGACACTGGTCAGCTTGAAAGCCTTGAGCATTCCAGTCGACGGAATATGGGGGCCACGGCAAAGATCCACGAAACTGCCTTGGCGATACAGCGAGACCGTTTCTTCGCCCAGGTCCTCAATCAGCTCGACCTTGTAGTCCTCGCCCATCTCCCGGAACAGCTTGATCGCCTCCTCACTGCTGACAACTTCACGTTCGATCGGCAGGTCGGCCTTGGCCAGTTCGGTCATCTTCTCTTCGATCTGGTCGAATTCTTCCGGGCTGAAGGTGTGGCTATCGCTGTAGAAATCGTAATAGAAGCCGGACTCGATGGCCGGCCCGATCGTTACCTGAACTTCGCGACCGAACAGCTCCTTGACGGCATGGGCCATCAGGTGGGCCGTCGAATGGCGATAGATGTTCAACCCTTCCGGTGAGTCCAGGGTCACGAGACGCAGCTTGAGGTCGCGCTCAATCGGGCGTGTCGCATCGACCAGCTGATCATCGAAATAGGCGGCGATGGTCTGCCGCGCCAGTCCTTCGCCAATCGAACGGGCCACGTCCATCGGCGTGGTCTGCGGGGCGACGTCCTTGACGGTTCCGTCCGGTAATGTGACCTTCAACATCGACATAATACGTCCCTAACGAAAAGAGGCATCCACGAGATGCCTCTGCCAGCTTTGGGTGAAGAATATGGTAGGCACGGGCAGGATTGAACTGCCGACCCCTACCGTGTCAAGGTAGTGCTCTCCCACTGAGCTACGTGCCTGCACCCAAAATGCCGGATACATTTAACAAAGGCTGTAGCCCCTGTCAAGCTTTTTTGTTCGCAATTTCCGCTATTTGTTCTTGCTCACAGCAAGCGGCAACGACCCGTCAATGCGACAGTGTCACTGTCCGCCATAAAAGGGTAGTCCAACAGCGGCTGCAGACCTCTGCGCCGCACGATGGCCTTGGTCATGGCAGTGCTGAACAACGGTTTTCTTTGGACAGCAGCGCGCCGTTGAGGTGATAATAACAAAGTCGTTCAACGCCCACAGGGAGAAGATCTCGATGGCACAGATCATTGAAATGCTCCAGAAAAGCTGCCTGCAACATGCGCAAAAACCGGCCCTGCGCAGTAAGGTCGCCGGACGCTGGATTGATTGCGATTATGCCACCCTTTGGGAGGACTCGAACCGCATCGCTGCCGGACTGGCGGACTGGGGGATTGAACCCGGCGAAAGGGCCGCCATACTCGCCCCGTCGTCTCCAACATGGGTCATCACCTACCTCGGCATCCTGAAGAGCAACGCGATCGCCGTGCCGATCGACAAGGAACTCAAGCGTGGTGAACTGCGTCACATCCTGAGCGACTGCGGGGCACGCATCCTGTTCACGGAAACGGCTTACCAAGAGACCATCCTGGATCTTGCCGAGAGTTTGCCGGCGTTGGAAAAGGTGGTGATTCTCAACCCGCCCCCATCACACCCGGGTGATTTGTCCCCGGAAGCTGAAAATGCCCTCTCCGCGCTGGTGGTAGAGTGGCATCGACTGGCCCGGGAATACCAGCTCCGCCAGGAAGACATCAAAAATTTCGAAAATCTGGCCGAAGGCTTTCAGCATCTGGTCCTGCCAGCCAGGGTGAGTGCAGATGAAGAAAAGAAGAATCTCATCAAACGTCTGCTGCACACGCGTGAGGGCGATGCATCACCCTATGACATCGTTTCCCTGCAGACCTTTCAGAAGAGTGCCACACCACCGGCTCTGACCAGTCACGCCGATGATCCGGCCGTCATCCTTTACACGTCGGGGACAACTGGACGTTCCAAGGGGGCGATGCTGAGTCATGCCAACATCAGCAGCAATGTGACCACGGCGATCGATCTGTTTCGCCTTGAATCCAGCATGCATACACTGTCTTTTCTGCCGATCAACCATGTTTTTGAACAGGTGGCCGGCATCCTGCTACCACTGACTGTGGGCGGCACGGTTACCTTTGCCGAAAGCTTGCGCAAGCTGGGAGACAACCTGTCTGAAGTCAAGCCGAACTTCCTGCTCGGGGTGCCAGCCGTGTTCCGGTTACTAGCCGATCGGATGAGCCGCAAGATCGACAGCCGCACGGTGTCGCGTACCCTGTTCCGGTTTGCGCCGACTCGATCACTGGTGGTCAAGAAGATCCGCGAGGCCTTTGGCGGCAGCCCGGTGTTTGTCAGTGGCGGCGCCGCACTCGATCCCGGCGTAGCCACCCAGCTGATGGAACTCGGTCTGCAAGTGTATCAGGGCTATGGCATCACCGAAACATCTCCGGTAATCGCCGTGGAAACCCCCGAATGCAAACGACTGGGGACGGTCGGCAAGCCGATCCCGGGGGTCCAGGTCAAAATCGATCGGCCCAATGCTGAAGGTGTCGGTGAAATCTGGGTCAAGGGCCCGAACGTGATGCTTGGCTACTATCACAACCAGGCGGCGACCAACGAGGTGATCACCGATGGCTGGTATCATACCGGTGACCTCGGCTACCTCGAAGAAGACGGTTATCTGAGAATTTGCGGTCGGGTGAAAAACCTGATTGTCACGGCCAACGGCAAAAACGTCTACCCGGAGGAAGTGGAAAACGAAATTGCCCACAGCCCGTTCATCGCCGAAATCATGGTCTATGGCCACAAGGTCGATGCCACGTCCGAAGAGGTTTACGCGATGATCTACCCGGACCAGGAGGCTCTCGACAGGTATGCCGCCGAACAGGACCGCGGCCCCTTCAGCATGACCGATGTCGAAGAAATCATCCGCCGCGAAGTTCTCGAGCGCGGCAAAAACCTCGCAGACTACAAGCGAATCAAGCGATTTACCCTTCGCGAAGACGAGTTTCCCAAGACGACAACCCGCAAAATCAAGCGTTTTGCCGTCGAAGCAGACATCGACACCAGCGGCGAAGAACCGTCCTGAAGCCGTCGGGCAGCGCAGGGTCAAGGATGTGGAAGGATTTCGCGATCAGGACGTTTCGATGATATCGATGGCCTGGTGTGGGCAGGCTGGCAGGCACAATCCATCCAGATCGCAGCGTGTGTGGTCAACGACGGCTTGGCCGGCGATGATCTGTAACGCGCCGTGCGGACAGACCTTAATACACTCGCCTGAACCACGACATTTTTGCTTGTTTATAGCAATTTTCATGACAGTTCCTTGACGGTCGTCGCAGAATTCCGTCCGGAGCACCGCTGGCCATCTGAGACGGTTAGCGATCACTCAGGCGATTGTAAGCGACGTCCCGACATTGGCAAAAAAGACTTTGTTCGGAAATTTTGCATACAATTGCGCCGACCGGATGGGCCCGGTGCAGTGCGAGACGCCTAAGCGGTCAAAGGACAGTCGATCGAGATACTCCAGAGTGGCTTTGAATTGCGCGTCATCGGCCGGACCCAGGTGCGTGCCACCGATCATGGCATGAAGATGTTTTTCTGCAAAACCAGCCCGAAAAAATTCAATGGTGTTGATCAGACCGGCATGACAGCAGCCCAACAGGATCACTAGACCTCGGCGCGTTTCGATCGCCAGGGCGGCATCATCGACAAACGGATCAGGAATTGTACGGCCTGAATCCGGACTTAAGCGTACCAGGTGCGGGTCACCCGATTCCTGGCTTTCACGTCTCGGGATCACGCCACTGAAATGGACCCCGGGGGCGATGGCCGTCAAATCTTTCAGGAAGTGGAAATCCGCCCCGGCGGCTTCAAGCGCGGCACGCGTGTAGGGCAGACCGATTGCGCGCTGCTCGTGCTTCCCTTGCCAAAAACGTTCGACAAAGATGTCCGGGTGGGCGTAAACCGGCCGCGGACCGATTTCTCGCAGCAACGGCAAAAGTCCCCCGGCGTGGTCGGCATGACCATGACTGAGGACGATGCCATCAATGGTGTGCGGATCGTGACCGAGCACCTTGAGATTGTCCAGCAGGGTGGCCCCCCTGCCGGTATCGAGCAGCCACCGTCCGGCCGGGGTCTGCACGAGGCAGGCGAATCCGTGCTCGCCGCATGCCGCAATCGGCCGACCGACGGAATTTTCGCAGATGATGTCAATCTGAATTGTCATACCGGAGGAAATCCACCTTTGCCTTGCCTGGAGCGAATGCTATAGTGTCGTCCAGCTTGCCCGTCACCAAGGAGTTATCCCATGTTACCCCATACCCCGCGCCCATTGACTGGTAAACAGAACCGCTACCTGAGAGGACTCGGTCACAAGTTGCGTCCCGTCGTCATGATCGGCAAACATCACATGAGTGAGGAAGTCATTCGGGCCACCGACGAAGCCCTGGTGGCCCATGAACTGATCAAGGTGCGCATCCAGGAAGGCTGTCTCGAAGACCGTCAAAGCGTTGCCGGCGACCTCGCCAGGCAAACCGGAGCCGTGGTGGTCCAGATCCTGGGCAATACGTTTCTCCTTTACCGACCGAGTGACCAGGCCCTCATCACCCTGCCGTAAACTGCGCGCAATCTTTTCTTACACCCGCTCGTAGGGATCGAAAAGCCGCTTGTACTCATCCAGAGCATAACGATCCGTCATCCCGGCGATATAGTCACAAATCACCCGTGCCTGACCGGACTCGGGGTAGCGCTGCTGATAACTCAGAGGCAGCAGGGTCGGGTTGTCCCGATAATTTTCGAACAGCAAGGTCAAAAACCGCTCCGCCTTGATGCGCATGCGCTCCACCTTGTAATGGCTGTAAAGGTTTTGGTAGAGAAACGTTTTCAGCTCCCGATTGCGGGCTGCAGTCTCGGCACTGAAGCGCACCAAGTTGTCAGATTGCGCACGCACGTCAGACAGATGGACGATCTGTTTGGCCGCAATGTTGGCCTGGGTTTCTTCCACCAGGTCACGAATCAAAAAGCCGATCAGATGGCTGATCGTCTGCAACACCTGCCGCTCTTCATCGAGAGCCGGATATTTTTGCCGGACCCGGGCATAGGTCTCGGCCCAGAGGTTGACTGTCATCAGGGCTTTCGGATCGAGCAGACCAGCTTTCAGTCCATCATCAATATCGTGATTGTTGTAAGCGATTTCATCGGCCAGGTCGATGATCTGTGCTTCGAGCGTTGGTCTTTGTTCGGGTCGATATTCGGCGTAACCGGCGTCATCGGGGATATCGTAATCGGAGGAATGCTTGATGATGCCTTCGCGGGCCTCCCAGCTGAGGTTCAGCCCGTTGAAGTCGGCATAACGCTCCTCCAGGTGTTCGACGATACGCAAGGATTGACGGTTGTGTTCGAACCCGCCATGGCCGGCCATCAGACGATTGAGCACATCTTCACCGGTATGGCCGAAAGGCGTGTGCCCCAGATCATGAGCAAGCGCCAGGGCTTCAACCAGATCTTCATTGAGACGCAGGCGACGGGCGATACCGCGACCGATTTGCGCAACTTCCAGGGAATGCGTCAGGCGGGTCCGGTAGTAGTCGCCTTCGTGGTTGACGAACACCTGGGTTTTGTATTCGAGCCGTCGAAAGGCCGCGCAATGGATGATGCGATCACGATCGCGTTCGTAGGCCGGGCGATCATCCTTGTAAAGTTCGTCATGCCTGCGACCCAGGCTGCGCTCGCTGTGTGCCGCGTAGGCGGCAAGTTTCAATCGTTCCATTCTTCCCGTCTCCGTATCCTCTCATTAATGCCGTTTACCGGTCGGGCTGTCAAGCATTGCCTGCCCGGCCCTTATTGACCCCGGAATTGGATTGTGCTAGTTTTTTTGACACCTTACGACTCACCACCAGGTTCTCAAAAGAGAGGCTTTATGCGCGTCATCGCCGGCACCTGTCGCGGTCGGACTCTGGTCGAATTCAAGGGCTGCGACGTCCGCCCGACACCGGATCGTGTCCGCGAAGCCCTCTTCAGTATTCTGCAAAGCAAAATCGGCCCTTTCACAGGCCTCACAGTCCTCGATCTGTTTGCCGGATCGGGGGCTCTCGGCATCGAAGCGATCAGCCGTGGCGCCGAAACCGCCTGGCTGGTCGACAAGAACGCCACGGCGGCAGCCATGATTGTCGAAAACCTGCAGCGCTGCCAGATCTCGGCAAAGTCCCGGGTCTTCAACCAGGACGCGTTCGTCGCCCTGGAGACGTTCCCGGAGCAGACCTTCGACCTGATCTTTATCGATCCGCCCTACCGGACCGGTCTCGCTGAGAAGGCCTTGCATCGACTGGCGGAAACCGGCCGCCTGGCCGGTCAGGGCTATCTCTGCATCGAGACGGCAGCGACCGAGGACCTGCCCGCAACGTGCCGGTCCCTGCAACGCATTGACCAACGCCGTTACGGATCGGTTATGATACACTTCTATACCCACTCAGCGAGGGATTGACATGAACAAGACAGTTGCCGTCTATCCAGGCTCCTTTGATCCGATCACCTACGGTCACCTGGATATAATCGAACGCGGTCTGGAAGTCTTCGATGAGATCATTATTGCCGTGGCCCGAAACTCGGAAAAGAAAAGCCTGTTCAGCACCGAGGAACGGATTCGCCACATCCGGCAGACGATCGGCGACAATAGCCGGGTGACAATCGATACATTTGACGGCCTCCTGGTCGAATATGTCGTCTCCAAAGGAGCCAAGGTGATCCTGCGCGGATTGCGCGCCGTGTCCGATTTCGAATACGAATTTCAGATCGCCCAGATGAACCATACCCTGAAAAACCAGGTGGAAACCCTGTTCATGATGACATCCGTGCCTTACGGTTATCTGAGTTCATCAATCGTCAAGGAGGTTGCCAGCCTGCAAGGACCGGTCGAGAGCTTTGTCCCACCGGTCGTTCGCCAGGCCCTGGCCGAAAAATTCAGCGGCAGCGGGAAAGCCTGATGGAGGAGCTATGATCACGCGCGACATGACGATTTCCGAAATTATTTCCAACCACCCGGAGACGATCGGCGTCTTCCGGGAGTTCGGCCTGGACTGCATGGAATGCCAGATCGCAGATTATGAAGAGGTCGAACATGGCGCCGGCGTTCACAACGTCGATATCGACAAACTCCTCGAAGCCCTCAACCGCGCCATCAAATCGGCAACCCCCGATTCCTGAAGGCGGTCACTCTTCCCGGAAATTTTCCAGTTCGGTCACCAACCGATCCAGGGCGTTGACCACCGCCTCCTGGATGCGTTCGCCCTTCTCCCGGCTGGCCTTGCCCGGATTTCCCCAGATGCCGCTTGACCAGTAGAGCGGTTTGTTACGGACCAGAATATGCTTCGGAAAGTTCGGCGCATCCGGCGCACCGAAGCCGCTTTTGACCAGCTGGGGCCGGGTTGCCAGCATCCGCGACGTTTCGATCTCCCCGGCATGGGAGTCCGCCGTGGTCTCGATGATCCCCTGACTTTCCGCATAAGCCAGCTGGTACTCGGTCACGACAGCAATGCGCACGTCGGCGTAGGTCTTTAAAACCTGTTCACCGGCATCGATCAGGATGGCATTGTGCGTGCCGCCGGCATGTCCGGAAAGAATCAGAAAGCATCGCAAACCCTGGCGATACAGACTTTCGACAACATCGAGGACGAGTTGTTTCAGGGTCTCCGTGCGGATCCCCAAAGTTCCCGGATGCTGTTCTGTCGAACGGCAAACCCCATACGGCAGAGAAGGCGCAACAAAAAGATCCCTGCGCTGCGCCAAAAGGCGACAGACATCCTCGGCCTGGAAGGTATCGGTTCCCAGCGGCAAATGCTGTCCATGGCCCTCGGTGGCACCGAGCGGGATCAGTACGGTCCGGGTTTTTTGCAAACCGGCGAGGAATTCGCTGGATGAGATCTCTTCGATAATCATGCTGGCCTCGGCGGTGCGTTTGACGGTGGACGCCATCGCCCTTGTTACGGTGACAGGACTAGGACACCCTCCCTGCCCTGAAAGATAAATCGGAGCCATGAAAGGTCAAGCGGCATCGATCACTAGGCCACGCCCAACAGGGGATGGATTTGCGGGATGACCCGCACATCGGCGCACGCGGCTGCAGCGGCCTGCTGCAGGCGAAGCAGAGCAGGACCGGCGATGGCGGGACGTTTGCCGGCAGTGCGCGGTTGAAGGACAAAAGGCACGTCCGGAGCATAACGGGAGATCAAGCCGGCGGCCTGGCCGACCTCATCAATAGAGGTTTTGGCATCGACCACCAGCTTCACCTGGCACAATTTGTCTTTCGCCAACATCATGTAGTCGGTGTGTGCCTGCCAGGGCGTCGCGAAACCGGTCGTGGACCCCCCTTTGATATCCATGGAGATATAATCGATCAGCGGCATAATCTCGGCGAGTTCCGCCGGTAAGGTGCCGTTGCTTTCAAGGTAAATCGGCAAAATAGGCCGAATCTCGGGTAGCCACTGGGCCAGGATGTCGGCGTGCAGCAAAGGTTCGCCGCCCGTCAGGACCAGCGAGTGATGGGCCCCGGCCGTGACCTGTTGCCAAGCCTCGATCTGTTGGGTGAGATCGGCGAGGTCGAAGGGATTGGGATGACTCGCGAAGACCCCGGAACCAGGCTGCGTTTCGATCCGGCAGTTCGGTTGCTCGGCAAAAGCGGTGTCGCAATACGCGCATTCGAGATTGCATGCGGCAAAGCGCACGAAAATCTGCCGGCAGCCTATCAGAACCCCTTCCCCCTGAATCGAGGAGAAGACTTCGATCAGTGGGGCTTCAATCCCGCGAGTAACTGGCACAGGCGTTCTCCGACTCCCAGACATTGATCCGCTCAACGGTGACGTTGTCGTTATTGAGGCTCTGACTGAGTCGGTCAAACAGATAGCGGCTGATATTTTCCGAGGAAGGGCTGGCCTGACGAAAGGGTTCCAGGTCATTGAGGTACTTATGATCCAGCTCATCCAGCAGTTGGTTGGTCTGTTTTTTGAGGATTTTGAAGTCGATGCCGAGCCCCGCTTCATCGAGTTCGCGGGCAGCGACCGTGACCTCCACCCGCCAGTTGTGGCCATGCAGGTTCTCGCAGTCCCCCTGGTAGTTGATCAGGTTATGGGCGGCGGCAAAGGATGTTTTTATCATAAGGTGATACATGAACTATGACCTCTCAAAATCCTGTTTTTTAGACTGCAAGTATTTAACATTGTCTTCGGACAGTGGCGCCTGTCTTGGCCCAGCTATACGGTAGGACTCATCCGCCCATTGGCCCAGATCGATCAGGCGACAACGCTCTGAGCAGAAAGGACGATGCGGGTTGCCTGACCAGGCAACCCGCTGCTTACATTGCGGGCATTTGACATGTTTCATGATTGATCGTTTCCGATTTTTACCTCTGCAAAGCTACGTTAGCATGAGGGAAATCATTGTCGCAACTGTCATCGGCGAACACTTTACTCAGAAACGCGAGCCGGGCTGCCGCAGGAAGTCGCGTTCCTCTTCCGTGGAGGTCCGACCGAGCACGGCATTGCGGTGGGGGTAACGGCCGAAGCGGGCAATGATCGCCTGATGCTTGCGTTCGTATTCATAGCTACGTGCCATGCCGTTGTCACGAAACAACTGTTCGGCGACCTCATGAATGACCGCCGATTCGCTGTGCATATAAGGCATATAGAGAAAATTGCGCTCCACCGGTTCAAGTTC
>JARRPG010000047.1:0-12568 GCA_037383085.1 Desulfuromonadales bacterium
TTCATCGGGGTTCCACCCCGCCCCCCGCATCAGCTTCGGCGATGCTTTGCCGCTCGGTGTCGCCAGTGAAGCCGAGCTGATCGACCTCGAAGTCACCACACCCTGTGAACCGGCCGAGGTCATGGACCGGTTGAACCGTGACCTGCCGGCGGGCGTGCGCGTCCGGCAAGCATGGCTCTGGCCGCGCAAAGGGGCCTCCCCCGCGGACAGTGTCCTGGCGGCAACTTACACCGTTCCGCTGTCCGAAGAGATCAACGCCGGATTCGATGACCAGCTGCATACCTTCCTGGCCCAGGCCACGGTGATGGCCACGCGGCAAAAGAAAAGGCGCAGCGAGACGATCGATCTGCGCCCCTGGGTTGTCGATCTGCAGCGTCAAAACGACCGGCTGGTGATGACCCTCCGGGCCGGCAGCCCGTTGTTTTTAGCGGCCTACCTGCTTGGCAAAGACCCCGAAGAGGTCCGGACGCTGAGAATCTGCAAGACGGATATTCAGTTGAAAGACACTGATATGCGGTTAGATTAGTAAGATGACAACTGTGCGTCGCGAAGATCGCCGCAAACCGATGACGAATCCCATTTTATCAGCAAATTTCTGCAATCATAGAGAACCCAAGGAGAGCCAACATGGCCAAGGAACTGGTCATCAACACCACATCCCACGAAACACGCATCGCACTTCTGGAGAGCGGACACATTGCAGAACTGTATATCGAGCGGGTTCGTGAACTCGGTATTGTCGGCAACATCTATCGCGGCCGGGTGATCCGCGTCCTGCCCGGCATGCAGGCGGCATTCGTCGACATCGGCTTGGAAAAAGCCGCCTTTCTTTATGTCGCCGACGTCCTCGACGAGATGGAGGCGGTCGAGCATTTTGTCGAAGTCGGCCATCGGCATGATCAGCATGGCGAAGAAACCGGCGAGGAACGCCCGCCCCTGCCGCCGATCGAGGAACTGCTGCAGGAGGGCCAGGAGATCCTGGTTCAGGTGGCCAAGGAGCCGATCGGCACGAAAGGCGCCCGGATCACATCCCACATTTCCTTGCCGGGCCGCAACCTGGTTTATATGCCCACCGTCGATCATGTCGGCATCTCCCGGCGCATCGAGAACGAAGACGAACGCGAACGCCTTCGGCATCTTGTCGATGTCATGCGTCTGGCCGGGACCGGCTTCATCGTGCGAACCGCCGCCGAAAGCCGCGACGGTGACGAACTCAAAGCCGATATGGATTATCTGGTCAACCTGTGGGAGCAGATCAGTGAACGCAGCAAGGACAAAAAAGCTCCCTGCCTGATTCACTCGGATCTGGATGTCACCAGCAAAGTGCTGCGCGATATCGTCACGGAAGATGTGTCCCGCATCGTTGTCGACAGTGCGGTTGAATACCAGAAGATTGTCCGTTTCCTGAATACCTTCATGCCCGGACACAATTTTCAGGTCGAACAGTATGCCGGCGAAGAACCGATCTTCGACACCTTCGGTCTGGAGGTGGAAATCGCCCGCGCCCTTGGTCGCAAAGTCTGGCTTAAAAGCGGCGGCTACATCATCATCGAACAGACCGAGGCGTTGACGGCCGTCGATGTCAATACCGGACGTTTCGTCGGCAAGCACAATCTGGAGGACACGATCCTGAAAACCAACCTGGAGGCGGTCCGGGAGATTGCCTTTCAGCTGCGTTTGCGCAATATCGGCGGCCTGATCATCATCGATTTTATCGACATGGAAAAAGAGGCCCACCGCGAAAAAGTTCATGCCGCACTCGAAGAGACCCTGAAGAATGATAAATCGAAGACCAACATCCTGAAAATCTCCGAACTGGGCCTGGTGGAAATGACCCGCAAGCGGGTGCGCGAGAGCATCGGCCGGACGCTCTGCGAAGCCTGCCCCTACTGTGAAGGAAAAGGCTATGTCAAAAGCCGGACCACCACGGTCTACGAAATTTTCCGCGAACTGCAGCGCGAGATGGGGCCGGCGCCGGGCTACCGCATGACGCTCCTGGTGCATCCGGACATCGCCTCCATCCTGTATGACGAGGAACGCCACGGCATCGAGGAGCTGGAGAAGAAATTCGAAAAACAGATTACCATTAACGCCCGACCGGGTTTTCACCTCGAGCAGTTCGAGATCATGGTCGGCTGATCGCGGCAGAATCACGGATTTTTTCTTGACAACCCGCGCATGCCAGACGTATAAGTACCAGTTCCTGAGCGGGTCGCGATCCGCAAATCCAGGTCAGAAAGCGAGGTGACTGGCGATGTATGCGGTCATTAAAACCGGAGGAAAACAGTACAAAGTTTCCGCAGGCGACCTGCTCAAGGTCGAAAAACTCGATGGCGCCGTCGGTGATACCATCGAACTGAACGAGGTCCTCATGGTTGGCGGAGAAGAGGTCAAAATCGGAACACCTCTCTTGCCGGAAGCGAAGGTCAAGGCGCAGATCGTGGAGCAGGGCAAGGATAAAAAAGTCCTGGTTTTCAAATCGAAGAAGCGCAAGAACTATCGCAAGAAGAACGGCCACCGTCAGCCCATTACACGTTTGAAAATTACGGATATTGAAGCTTAAGGAGTACAGCCATGGCTCATAAAAAAGGTGTCGGCAGTTCACGCAACGGCCGTGACAGTGCGGGCAAACGCCTCGGCGTCAAGCGATTCGATGGTCAGCATGTCTCCGCCGGATCCATTCTGGTGCGCCAGCGCGGCACAACCATCCACCCCGGTGAGAACGTCGGCTGTGGCAAAGACTACACCCTGTTCGCCCTGGTCGAGGGCAAGGTCAAATTCGAACGCCTCGGCAGGGATCGCAAGAAAGTCAGCGTTTACGCCTAAACGCTCCGTTGCCATTGACGCAATATGAAAACCCGGGGTTCACTGAACTTCGGGTTTTTCTGTTAAAGTATCAGAGGTGCGCGATGCGAAGTGGGAAACGCGACAAGCCTTCTCTCACTTCGCATTTCGCGCTTCACGCTTCACGGTTCACGAACATGAAATTCATCGACGAAGTCAAAATTCAGGTCAAAGCCGGCGATGGCGGCCGCGGTTGTCTGTCTTTCCGCAGAGAAAAATTCGTTCCGCTCGGCGGACCCGACGGCGGCGACGGCGGCCAGGGCGGCGATGTTCTGTTTCGGGTCGACGCCGGGCTTTCCACGCTTCTCGACCTGCGTTATCGGCAGCACCTCAAAGCGGGCAACGGCGCGCCGGGGATGGGCAAGAACCGGCACGGCAAAAATGGCGAGGACCTGGTTGTCACCGTGCCGCCGGGGACACTCGTCTTTGACGATGAAACGGGGGAACAACTTGCCGACCTGGTCGCTGCCGACCAGCAGGTCTGCCTGCTCAAGGGGGGCCGCGGGGGACGGGGCAATGCCCGTTTCCAGACCGCGACCAACCGAGCGCCACGGCACACACAGCCCGGCGAGCCTGGCGAGGAACGGCTTTTGCGCCTGGAACTCAAACTGCTCGCCGATGTCGGGCTGGTCGGCCTGCCGAACGCCGGCAAGTCGACCTTGATCTCCAGTCTGTCCGCCGCCCGGCCGAAGATCGCCGATTATCCATTTACCACCCTGGTGCCGAATCTCGGCGTCGTCAAGTACGGTGACTTCCGTTCCTTCGTTATGGCGGATATCCCGGGACTGGTCGAAGGCGCCAGCGATGGCCACGGCCTCGGCGCTCGTTTCCTGCGACATATTGAGCGGACCAACCTGTTCCTGCATCTGGTCGATCTTTCCGCCCTCCAAGAAGGCGACCCGCTCGCGCATTTCGACACCATCAACCAGGAACTCGCGCACTACAATCCTGAATTGACGGAGCGGCCGATGCTGGTCGTCTTGACCAAACAGGACATCACCGAAGTGCGCGAGCAAACGCCGGCCATGCGTCGGGAATTTGAAGCCCGCGGGTTCTCGACCCTGGCGGTTTCCGCGGTGACCCGCGAAGGACTGCCCGAGCTGATCGTGCGGATCGTTCAAGAACTCGATCGATTGCACCGGGCAACAGACCTTGACAGTCGTCCAGACCAGGGGTAGAGTTTCTTCGTTTTTTCAACAACTTTCGTTTCGGACTAGAGAAATGCGAACGATCTTGCTGGCACATGTCAAACGGGTTGTGATCAAAATCGGTAGCGGCGTTATTTCCGACCCGGGCGGGCTGGATATTGAACGGATTACCAACCTCTGCGCGGACGTCCACCAGCTTCGTGAACGCGGCTATGAAGTGATCCTGGTTTCCTCCGGGGCCATCGCGGCCGGCAAAGCGGATTTGGGCATCACCGGCAAACCGCAGACGATCCCGCTCAAACAGGCAGCTGCGGCAATCGGCCAGAGTCGCTTGATGCGCGCCTACAAAGAGGCGTTGCGCGGTCACGGCCTGGTGGCGGCGCAGGTTCTTTTGACCCGTGACGATCTGGCCAACCGGCGGCGCTATCTGAACGCCCGCAACACCCTGATGACACTCCTCGAGCATGACATCGTGCCGATTATCAATGAGAATGATACCGTGGTCATCGATGAAATCCGGTTTGGGGACAACGACAATCTTTCGGCAATGGCCACCAATCTGGTCGAAGCCCAGTTGCTGGTCATCCTCTCTGATGTCGACGGCTTCTTCGACCGGGACCCGCGCAATCATCCGGAAGCGCAACTGATTTCAGAGATCGAGCGGATCACTCCGGAGATCGAGGCCATGGCCGGTGACGAAGACACGCTCCTGGGAACCGGCGGCATGATCACCAAGTTGAAAGCCGCCAAGCGTGCCACTCTCTATGGAGCCGGTACAGCAATCATCAATGGCCGCACGCCGCACAACTTGCTTTATCTGTTTGACGGCCATGAACTTGGCACCTATTTTCTGCCGGCCCGGGACCCGATGGCCGCCCGCAAGCACTGGATCGCCTTCACCAAGAAACCGAAAGGCAAGCTGATGCTCGATGCGGGCGCGCAAACTGCGGTCGCCGAACGTGGCAAGAGCCTGCTGCCTTCCGGAATCCGCCAACTCGACGGTCACTTCGAACGGGGCGACGCGGTGCGCCTGTGTGATCTCGAGGGGCAGGAATTTGCCAAAGGTGTCACCAACTATTCGTCTGCGGAACTGCAGCGGATCATCGGCCGGAATACCCGGGAGATCACGCAGATTCTCGGTTACCAGTATGGTGATGAAGTCGTCCATCGCAACAACCTGGTCATCAGCACCTGACCGGTTCAGATCGTTGTTCGCAGCCCTTGGTCGTGAGACTGCGGCACGCGGGCGAACCAAGGAGGAGCTTCTATGAATGACGCAGAGCGCATGCAAGCGGTTGCGCAGGATGCGAAAAAGGCGTCCCATGCTCTGGCACGGCTGTCGTCAGCCGTCAAGAATGACCTGCTGATCCATATGGCGGAGGCTCTGGTCAGAAACGCTGAGAGCCTGATCGAAGAGAATGAAAAAGATCTCGCCGCAGCCCGCGAGAACGGTTTGGCTTCGGCCATGGTCGATCGGCTGGCGCTCGATTTCGAGCGCATCCGCAGCATGGCGAACGGTCTGAAAGAAGTGGCTGAACTGCCCGACCCGGTCGGTGAAATCACCGGCATGTGGCGCCGCCCCAATGATCTGCAAATCGGTCGCATGCGGGTGCCGCTCGGGGTCATCGGCATCATTTACGAATCCCGTCCCAATGTGACGGCGGATGCCGCCGGCCTGTGCCTGAAGAGTGGCAATGCGGTGATCCTGCGTGGCGGCAAAGAGGCGATCCATTCCAACCTGGCGATTGGTCGCATTTTGCGCAGCGAGATCGAACGGATGCGCCTGCCGGCAGCTGCCCTGCAGGTGATCGAGACGACCGAGCGGGCCGCCGTCCTCGAACTCCTCAAGCAGGAAGAGTGTATTGACCTGATTATTCCCCGCGGTGGCGAGGGGCTGATACGCTTCGTCAGTGAACATTCACGCATCCCGGTGATTAAGCACTACAAGGGCGTCTGCCATACCTTTGTCGATGCCAGCGCCGATTTTGAACAGGCCGAAAGCATCTGCGTCAATGCCAAGGTGCAGAGGCCCGGGGTCTGCAACGCCATGGAAACCCTGCTCATCCACCAGGATATCGCCGAGACTTTTGTGCCCCGGATCACTTCGGCCATGCGTGCTCATGGGGTTGAACTGCGCGGCTGCGAGACGACCCGGGAATTTGCCGAATCCGTTTTGCCGGCCACGGCAGACGACTGGCACGCCGAATACCTCGATCTGATATTGGCGATTCGGGTGGTGGAGAACCTCGAGGAGGCGATCGCGCATATCCGCCGTTTCGGCTCGCTGCACACCGAAGTGATCGTCACCCGGGACTACGAAAACGCCCAGCGGTTCCTCCGGGAGATCAACGCCAGCGTGGTGATGGTCAATGCCTCATCGCGATTCTCCGATGGCAACCAATTCGGGCTCGGTGCCGAGATCGGCATCTCGACAACCAAATTGCATTCCTTCGGGCCGATGGGGCTCGAAGACCTGACGACCCGCAAGTTTATCGTCTATGGCAACGGTCAGGTCAGAACATAGCGATGAGTGCTGAGCGATGAGCGATGCGTCTCTTAAACCAGTGGTATTGAGCAATCACGGTTGCCTCCTGATCATAAACCAGCGAAACGGAGGTTTTCTCATCGCTCATCGCTCATCGCTCAGCCCTGCTTTCAGCACTGTCTTATGAAGATCGGCATTCTCGGCGGCACCTTCAACCCGATCCACCGCGCTCATCTGGGCATCGCCACGGAGGCCCAGCAGAGATTGGGCCTCGACCGCGTCCTGTTCATTCCGGCAGCCGACCCTCCGCACAAGGACGTCGCCGACGAGGTGTCTTTTGAGCACCGTCTGGCGATGGTCAATGCGGCCATTCATGACGTGCCCGGTTTTATGGCCACGGACCTGGAAATGCGGCGGCACGGCAAAAGCTTCTCGGTCGACACGCTGGAGATCCTGAAACATCAGTATCCGCAGGACACGTTTTATTTCATCGTCGGCCTGGACTCTTATCGTGACATTGCCACCTGGAAAGATGTGCCACGGCTTTTCA
Organism: Desulfuromonadales bacterium; assembly: GCA_037383085.1. Classification (GTDB taxonomy): domain Bacteria; phylum Desulfobacterota; class Desulfuromonadia; order Desulfuromonadales; family BM103; genus JARRPG01. The sequence continues at coordinate 7,028 of JARRPG010000047.1, forward strand.
GTCTCTGCCATCTGGTGGTCATCACTCGGCCCGGGATCGTCCTGCCAGATCCGCTGGACCCGCTGCCCATTGCCATCCGCAAGGACTTTTGCTACCATGATCGGGCAGACAAAATCCGACACAAATCAGGTCATTACGTGTTTTTCCTCGCCGAAACGCAGCTCGACATCTCATCGACGGACATCCGCCGGAAACTGCTCAAAGGGCAGCCGATTGAAGACCTCGTTCCAGCCGCCGTCGCGACCTATATCAACCAACACCAGCTTTACCGCCAGTCCTCAAGCCCAAGGAGTTCCTCACTTGCAAAGCCTTGACCGGGCGCAGCTCTGCGCCGCCTACGTGCTCGACAAAAAGGCCTTTGACGTCCGTATCCTCGATGTGCGCAACCTGTCATCACTGACCGACTTCCTGGTCATAGCCTCCGGCACCTCCGACCGACAGGTTACCGCTGCCGCTGAAGCGGTGCATCTCGGTCTGAAACACGCCTATGACACCCTGCCGATCGGCATCGAAGGCCTCAGCGACGGTCGCTGGGTGCTGATCGATTACGGCGACGTCATGGTCCATGTCTTTCATGAACCGGTTCGGCAATTTTACGACCTTGACGGACTCTGGTGCGATGCCAAAGAGATTCCGGTCAAGGAAGATGTCGCGCCCCGGGCCCAAGCCACATCATGAAGTTGACCCTGCTTTGTGTCGGACGACTGCATCAAGCTTATCTGAGCACAGGATGCCAGACATTTGTCACCCGACTGAAGCGCTATCTGCCTGTTTCAATCGTGGAAATCAAGGAGCATACCAGTGGCCGCAAGCCGGATCCGCAGCGGGCGGTTGCCAGTGAAAGTGAGGCCCTGGCCCAGCGCATCCCTGCGGACAGTTTTGTCATTGTCCTCGATCAGCAGGGGACGCAAATGCGTTCCGAACAGCTTGCTGATCTGATGCAGGAGCACATGGTTCGCAGTCTGCCGGAATGGGTTCTGGTGATCGGCGGCCCTTACGGACTGAGTGCAGCCCTGCGGCAACGTGCCGATCTGGTCTTGTCATTGTCAATGATGACACTGCCTCACCAGATGGCCCGACTGCTCCTTCTCGAACAATTGTACCGGTGCTGTACGATTATCCGCAATGAGCCCTATCATCATTCTTGAACAACCGGCAAACGACGTTATCACCGGTGGAGAGGCCAATCTCCGGGGATGTTTTTTTCTTCCCCTCCCCCCCTGCTTTTATGGTTAACTTAAAGACAGCATCACAAATTGCTTGTTATTGCAGTCTGCGTTGTTGATTCAAGGAGAGAGGCATGAGTGAACGGTTTGACCAGATCAAAAAGAAGCTCCTGAAAGAACGGCAGGAGCTGCTGCAGGATGTCAGCAGTTCTTACGAAACCTGTCGCGAAATCGGCCAGGACGGCGTTCCGGACATCGGCGACATGTCCTCGGCGACTTACAGCCGCGATGTGCTTTTCAATGTCAGTGAGACCCAACGCCGGCGGATTCACGACATTGACGTTGCTCTGGAACAGATCGCGAAAGGTGAGTATGGCATCTGCATGAGCTGCGGTGAGGAAATTTCACCGCGACGCATGGAAGTCCGGCCGTTTTCACGGTATTGTATTGAATGTAAAACCGATATCGAAAAATTTGGTGAATGAACCTGTCCGGATCATCGACGGATTGAATCCCTGGAGGATGCTATGACATTCATGGCCGTTTTGCTGTTGTTCATCTTTTTCGTTCTGTTCTTTCTCTATTTCTGGGGACTGAACCCGCACATGGTGACTGTCTTCTACATGCCGGAACACAGCCTGACGTATCCAGCGGCCATGGTGATCGTCGGTTGCGTGATCATTGGACTGATTTTCGGCTTTGGCGCTCACCTGTACAGTTCCGTGACGCACTGGATGAAACATTGGAGCCGGGATCGGGCGGAAAAAAAGCAACGTGAGATCAGCACCATCTATCGTGAAGGGGTCGGCAGGCTCCTCTCTGGAGATCTCAAGAAAGCGCGGGCTTTGTTGAACAAGGCCCTTGATCGCGATCCGAAACGGGTCGACACGATGATTGCCCTAGCCAGTTTGGCGAGCCAGGAAGGCAACCCCGAAGAAGGTCTGAATGTGCTGCGCAAGGCCCGCGAACTTGACCCGAAGAGCTTGGAAGTGCTGTTCAAAACCGCCGCCATTCAGGAGGAGACCGGCCACGACGATGAGGCCATCGAAACCTACCAGCAGTTGATCAGCCAGGAGAAGGACAACCGCAAAGCCCTGCGTAGTCTGCGTGATCTTTACATCAAGCAGGATCGCTGGCAGGAGGCACTCGATGTGCAGCGGCAGGTTCTCAAGGCCGGCCCCGGTGCCAACCGGATTGATGCGGAGAAAGAACTGCTCCTCCACCTGCGTTACGAAGTGGCCCGTCAGATGATCGTTGACGGTTCCGCCAACGATGCCAAATCGGAGTTGAAGGACATCCTGCGTCAGAAAGAGGACTTTGCCCCGGCCCAGGTCTCACTCGGCGACGCCTATGTGGCCTTGAATCGCGGTGATGAAGCGGTCAAGATCTGGCAGGAAGGCTACCAGAAACTCGGCAAAGGCATTTTCCTGGAACGTCTCGAAGATTATTACATGAAACGCGAAGATCCCTCGTCTTTGCTGAACTTCTTCCGCGCTCAGAGTCTCGAGCAGGGGGACGACCTGTTGTTCCGCATCTTTTACGGCAAGCTTTGTTTGCGTCTTGAAATGGTCGATGAAGCCAAGGATCAGCTCCAGGCGGTCGAGAGTTCCGGCGTCGAATCGACCCAGGTGCATCTGCTTTTGGGCGAGACCTACCGGCGTATTCATGATACCGAGCAGGCGATCAACGAATATCAGAAGGCGCTCGGCATCAGCAAGCGCCTGCAGCTGAATTTCGTCTGTGAAAACTGTGAACATGTCTCCACGGAATGGAACAGCCGCTGTCCGGCCTGTGGCGAATGGAACCGCTCCAGTCTCATGGATCGCAAGCTCATCCAGGAAGCGCGCCCGCTGGCTCTTGACACGTTGATAGTTCACCACGGCGAGCAAAAGGAATGGGAAGGTGCATGAGCAAACCGGTCGCCCTGATCATTCTTGACGGTTGGGGTATCAACGAGAGCTGTGACAACAATGCCGTCTGTCAGGCACGCACCCCGCGGCTTGATGCGCTGATGCAGAGCTACCCGACGTCGTGGCTCGATGCATCGGGTCTGGATGTCGGCCTGCCGCAAGGACAGATGGGCAACTCCGAGGTCGGTCACCTCAATATCGGTGCCGGACGGGTCGTCTATCAGGATCTGACCCGCATCAGCCACAGCATCGAAGAGGGCGATTTTTTCGAGAACCCGGCTTTCACCGAAGCCTTGACGAAGATCGAAGCTGCCGGCGGCCGACTCCACCTGATGGGGTTGCTTTCCGATGGTGGTGTCCACTCCCACAATACCCATCTCTACGCCCTGATCCAACTGGCCAAGCAGGCCGGTATCGACACCTGTGTCCATGCTTTCATGGATGGCCGGGACACGCCACCGAAAAGCGGTGCCGGGTATATCGCAGCCCTCGAGACGGAAATGGAACGACTCGGGCATGGCCGCCTGGCCACCGTCATTGGCCGCTACTATGCGATGGACCGCGACAACCGCTGGGACCGCATAGAACGGGCCTGGCGGGCCATGACCCTGGGCGAGGGCGTGCCCGCTGAATCGGCCGAGGCCGCCATTCAGGCCGCCTATGCCAGCGGACAGACCGACGAATTCGTCGAGCCGCGGGTGATCCTGCACAACGGCACTCCGGTTGGCCAAGTCCGGGATAACGACGGCATCATCTTCTTCAACTTTCGCGCCGACCGCGCCAGGGAAATCACCCGCGCTTTCACGCAACCCGACTTCGAAGCATTCAACCGCCCGCAGGTACCGCGATTGGCCGCTTTCGTCTGTCTCACCGAATACGATGCCACCTTCGATCTGCCGGTGGCCTTTGCTGCGGAAAGCTACCCGAACATCCTCGGTGAAGTGGTGTCTGCCGCCGGATTGAAACAACTGCGGATTGCCGAAACAGAAAAATATGCCCATGTCACCTTTTTCTTCAACGGCGGCGTGGAAGTGCCCTTTGCCAACGAGGATCGGGTGCTGATCCCCTCTCCCCAGGAGGTCGCCACCTACGACCAGAAACCCGCCATGAGCGCCCCGGAAGTCACCGATGAAGTGGTGAAACGGATCGCCAGCGGCGTTTATGACCTGATCATCCTGAATTATGCCAACCCGGACATGGTCGGGCACACCGGCAACCTGGATGCCGCCATTGCCGCCATGGAAACAGTGGACACCTGTGCCGGCCGGGTGGTCGATGCGCTCCTCGAGGCCGGGGGGTGTGCGCTGCTCACCGCCGATCATGGCAATTGCGAAACCATGGTGGATGAAACCGGCGCGCCGCAAACGGCCCATACGGCAAACCGCGTTCCGTTGATTCTGGTCGACCCGCAACGGCGTCAGGCCACTCTCGATCACGGCATCCTCGCCGACCTGGCACCGACCATTCTGTTCCTGATGGGGCTTGCTGTGCCGTCGGAGATGACCGGCAGGAATCTGATCTCCTGAAATACCGTCGCGGTGTCTGCCTTGCCGTGCCTGTTCTCTGCGTTCTGCTATCCTGGAGGGGGGTGGCATGGAGTTGCGTCTTTACCAGAACCTGAAGGAGATCTTTGACCTCTTCCTGCCGGCCGCCTGTCTGCTCTGTGAGCAACGTTTGCCCCCCGGAAGCCCGAATCGGCTTCTGCGATGACTGCCTGGCCCGGAGGACGCCGGTCGGCCCGGCCTGCTGTCGGCGTTGCGCCCATCCCTATCCGAAAGCCACATCGAATCATCTCTGCCCGGCCTGTCTGCAAAACCCACCGAAATTTTCTGCCGTCCACGCTGTGGGCCGGTATCAGGGCAACATTCGCCAGGCCGTTCGGGACCTCAAACACCAGAACCGGTTGATGCTCGCCAAGCCGCTCGGTGAATGGCTAGCCGACACCTTGCCGAATATACCCGCTGCTGACACCCCGCAATGCATCGTGCCGGTCCCTTTACACCGCGTTCGTTTGCAATCGCGCCACTTCAATCGGGCCGTGGAGATCGCGCGCCCGCTGTCCCGACATCTCGATATTCCGCTGTTTGTCAAACTTCTGCAGCGAACCCGCAAGACCCCGAGCCAGCAAGGGTTATCCACTGCCGAGCGTCGCCGCAATGTCAAAGGGGTCTTTGCGCAGGACAAACCGCTGCCGGCAAAACGGGTTCTGCTGGTCGATGACATCATGACCACCGGAGCCACCGTGCGTGAATGCTGCCGGGTTTTCAGGCAGGGCGGTGCGGTGCGCATCGATGTTGCGATTGTCGGCCGCGCTTAAGCTGTGCAATTGTGGTTCTTCAAGGATTTCTGCTACAATAATTCATTTCATCCAGAAGGGCCGATTTGATGTCCGCAGACACATCCATCATTCAGAATATGACCCTCGAGCAGGCTCTCGGCACCATGCCGAGCGGGGTCTTCGTCGT
>JARRPG010000048.1:0-17171 GCA_037383085.1 Desulfuromonadales bacterium
CTGTTCGGCCAGATGCCTGCTGATTTTGAAAACGATGCCGGCCTGATCGAGGCCTTCAACGTGAATCGTACAGAGCGGCAGTTTGGTGCGCTTGGGCGGCCGGGTTTCCGTCACCGGGCGGATGAAAGCGGTGATATTCTTGCTTTCTTCCAAGGCTGCACAAGCCCGGCGCAGATCGGCTTCTATCGGGTCTTTTGCAGATGAGAACAGCAGGTTGATGGTGAATTCATCGGCCAGCATGGTCATGCTGGTGTCCTCGAGATTGCAACCGTTTTCATAGAGGAGTTCGGTCACATCGGCGACAATGCCGGGCCGGTCTTTGCCAAATGCGGTCATGATATATCGTCGTTGCATTGTCACCTCCCGGATCACGAACTGTTGGCATATCGTTATTTGTACACCCTGAGAGGCGATTGTTCAAATATTTCTCTTCGTGGCGACAGGATCGCTCTGCATATGGTATGCTTCTTTGTAATATCGGAGCATTGCAGGCCGCCCGGGGAAACGGGGATGAACATGCGCCGGGCACTATTCACGCAGAATTGTCAGCCATCTCTTTGAGGGAGTCTTAACGATGAACGAACAAAATGACCAGAAGAACGAACACGAAGAGGTCGGATTGTATGAGAAGCTTGCCGGGCGCACAGCGGAAATTCTTGAAGACAGCAAGAAGACCTTTGACGAGGCGTTGAAAAAAGCCAAGGACGAGCTTGCCTCGGCCGAGAATTTTTCGCGTGAACGGTTGGATCGGTTGGGCGAATATGTCCGCAGGGACCTCAAGGAAAATGCCCGCAAGGCCAAAGATGCTGTGCGTATGGCGATTGAACCGCAACGTTTGGCCGCCGGAGCCCAGAGCGCATTCTCCCGTATTTTGACCAGCGCTGCCGAGACCTTGAGCGAATTGGCCGAACGTTCCGAAAAGTCGCTGGAGTACAAGACGGGTGAAATCACCAGTGCCGGGACCCTGACGTGCAAAGGGTGCGATGCCGAAATGCATATGACCAAAACGACGCGGATCCCGCCCTGCCCAAAATGCCACAAGACGCTGTTCCGTAAATCCTATTGACCGGTGGCCGCCGTCAGGGGTGCGCGCCACGGTTGATCAGATCCCCTCCGGCGGAGGTGTTTGTTTTCGATCCTGCTGGGCTGGCTGATTGATGTCGCTGCAATGGTTCCCGGGACATATGGCGAAGGCCAAGCGGCAGATCGCCGAGGTCCTGCCAAAGATTGACCTGGTCATCGAGGTGCTGGATGCGCGCCTGCCGATTTCCAGTGCCAATCCGGTCTTAAAACGCTTGCGGCGCGGCAAGCCCTGTCTCAAAATTCTCAATAAAAGCGATCTGGCCGATGCCGCCGTGACCCGCCAATGGCTGGATTATTTCCATCGTGCCGAAAACGTCAGGGCGTTGCCGCTTGAGGCCACCCGGCGTGCCTCGGCGGCACCGATCCGCGATCTCTGCCGGCAAATGGTCCCGCAGCGGGGCAAACCCGGCAAAACCCTGCGCGTCATGGTGGCCGGCATTCCGAATGTCGGCAAGTCGACCCTGATCAATACCCTGGCGGGCCGCCGCATTGCCCGGGTCGGCGACAAGCCGGCCATTACCACCTGTCCGCAGCAGGTTGATTTGCGTAACGGCATCCAACTGGCGGATACACCGGGTCTGCTCTGGCCCAATATCAACAGTCAAACGTCCGCGTATCGCCTCGCCGCCAGTGGCGCGATCGGTGATGCCGCGATCGATGCGGTGGCGGTTGCCTCTTTCGCTGCGGAATACCTCCTGGCCCATTATTCCCAGTCGGTCGCCGCCCGTTACCGGATGGCCTCTTTGCCCGCAACGCCGGCAGAATTGTTGGCAGAAATCGGCCGGCAACGCGGTTGTCTGGCCGCCGGTGGCACGATCGACGTCCAACGGGCCGCCGCAATTCTGCTGCGCGAGTTACGAACTGGCCTGATCGGCCGCATCAGTTTCGAATCTCCTTCTGATTTCCCTGAGGAGCCGACCGATGACCGTTGATCAGCTGGTGATGCTTCTGCACCGCAAGACGGCACCCCTGTTGCTGGATGTCAGGACGCACGCCGAATATGCGGCCGGTCACATTCCAAGGTCCGTTCACGCCCCCCTGGCCGCGATTGCCGGTATCCTGGCAAAGCGGAAGGCGGCCAAAAGTGATCTGCTGGTTTTGGTCTGTGAACACGGACCGCGTGCCGGACTTGTCAGGGCGTACCTGCGTTTGCGGGGTTATCGCAAAATTGTTTTGTTGCGCGGCCACATGACCCACTGGCGTCAAGCCGGGTTGCCGCTGGAAAAAAGTCCCGGAGCGTAAACCTTCAGCAAGGGTGCCGATCAGGCCGTGTCTGGTTCCTTCCGGACAGCCCCTTGCCTTCGACTGTGATGCAATCCGGTCGGGTTTCTTGAAATGATTTGGTCAAGACCTATAATGAAACAAAGAAAAAATTAAAAACAGATACTTAAGTTATATAACCAAGAAATGACATTGACTTTATGAGTCATTTGCATGAAGAGAAAAGCCCCTATCTGCTGCAACATGTCGACAATCCCGTGGACTGGTATCCCTGGTCCGAGGCAGCCTTCGAGCGGGCCCGCCAGCAGAACAAACTGATCTTCCTTTCGATCGGTTATTCAACCTGCCACTGGTGCCATGTTATGGCGCATGAGTGTTTCGAGGACGCAGATGTCGCCGACCTGCTGAATCAGCACTATGTCGCCGTCAAGGTCGACCGCGAAGAGCGCCCCGACATTGACCAGGTTTACATGGACGTCTGCCAGCGTCTGACCGGCAGCGGCGGTTGGCCGCTGACGATCTTCATGACCCCCGACCAGCATCCCTTTCATGCTGCCACCTATATCCCCAAGTACGGTCGACAGGGACGGCCGGGGCTGATGAATCTGCTGCCCTGGCTGGCGCATAAGTGGCAGAACGAGCCGGCGTTTTTGATTCAGGCGGCGGATGACGTCCTGTCAGCGATCAGATCACGGCACGAAAGTGCCGACCATGAGAAATCGCTGACCCTGGATCATCACGAGGTAGCAACTCGGGCGCTGCAAAACATATTCGACTCCCGATTCGGCGGATTTGGCAAAGCCCCGAAATTCCCGCGTCCCCACGATCTCAGTTTCCTGCTGCAACGAGCCCGGTATGACGATCACGCCACGGCCCTGCAGATGGTGGAAACCTCCCTGCATCACATGCGGTGCGGCGGCATTTACGACCAGCTGGGTGACGGTTTCCACCGTTATGCCACTGATGAGCGCTGGCTCCTACCGCATTTCGAGAAAATGCTTTACGATCAGGCCGGTCTCATCCAAGCCTACCTCGAGGCCTGGTCAGTCACCGGTCAGACGACGTATGCGCAGACAGCCCGCGACATTCTAGACTACCTGGAACGTGACATGATGACTGCCGACGGTGTCTTCTGCTCCGCCGAGGATGCCGATTCCGAGGGTGAGGAGGGAACCTTCTACCTTTGGACCCGCGATCAGATCACGATGACATTACCTGCGCATGGCGAAGCCTTTTGCCACACCTACAATATTACCGCGGGTGGCAATTACCACGATGAGGCGACGGGGCAGAAAACGGGCAAAAACATCCTGCATCTGGATCCGGACACAACAGACCTCGACAAAGTGCGCCAGGATTTCGCAGCAGATCGCAGGCAATTGCTGGCAACCCGCAGCCAGCGGGTCAGACCCCACCGGGACGACAAGATCATTACCGCATGGAACGGTATGGCGATCTCAGCTCTGTCCCGGGCCGGCCGGCTGCTTGGCGAGGAGAGGTTTGTCCGCCAGGCGGCGACGGTGGCGGCCTTTGTCCTGAAAGAAATGAGCACGACAAACAACCGGCTGTTGCGCCGATTCCGCGATGGTGAAGCCGCCATTCCGGCCTTTGCCGAAGACTACGCCGGCCTGACCCGCGGCCTGCTCGATCTGTATGAGGCCGATTATCAACCGGAGCACCTGAGTGCGGCCGCCCGCCTGGCGACCACTCTGGCGGACCGTTTTCAGGATCCGGCCAGCGGCCAGCTTTTCGACACAGCCGATGACAGCGAAGAGCTGCTGGTACGACCGGTAACCACCTTCGATGGGGCGATGCCCTCGGCCGGATCGACAGCCCTCGATGTCTTCGCGCGCCTGTTCCTGTTGACCGGTAATATGCGCTGGCAGCGGGCTGCGCAAAAACTGATGCAGTCGGTGGCAGCCGATGTCGCGCGTTACCCGGCCGGTTTTACCGCCATGCTGCAGGCCTCGAGCTGGCTGCTGCGTTCGGCCCGGGAAGTTGTCATTGTCGGCAACCGGTCACAGACAGCGACCCGGCAGATGCTGGCTCAGGTGCGGGCCCGCTCCTGGCCGCAAACGGTAGTCCTGTTCAAACCGCTCAACGATGACGGAACCCTTGCCGCTCTGGCGCCTTTTACCCAGACCATGACGGCCAGGGATAGGTGCCCGACGGCCTATATCTGTGAAGATTTTGCCTGTCAGGCCCCCCTCACAGACCTCGCCGCATTGACCAACAGACTCGCAGTGAAACCGACTTGAGGGATGCCGCTGCCGCCTTACAACACTCCCTGGCTGCTTGGCAACGGCCACCTGGAAACGATCTGGCCGTCGCTGTTCCGACGGATCGAACCGTTGCCGTATGTCCGGGAAATGATCGCCCTGCCGGATGGTGACGTCCTCGAACTGGACTGGTTGACCAGGGGAGCACGACGCCTGGCGATCCTCTCCCATGGTCTGGAAGGGAACAGCCAACGCCACTATGTGGTGGGGATGGCCCGTGCACTCCACGCCCACGGCTGGGATGTCCTGGCCTGGAATTTCCGCGGCTGTGGCGGCCGGATCAACCGCCTGCCGAAATTTACCCACAACGGCTCAACCGACGACCTGCATGCGGTCATCCGTCACGCCCTGGATCGATCCGGTTACCCGGTGATCGTCCTGATTGGCTTCAGTATGGGTGGTAACTTGTCGCTGGTGTATCTCGGCCGCGAGCACGATCTTGTCCCGGAGTCTGTCCGGGCGGCGATCTGTTTTTCGGTGCCCTGTGACCTGGCAGCCGGTGCCGTGCGCCTGGCGGCCGCCGCCAATCACCTCTACATGAAGCGTTTTTTGCGTCTGATGGGGCGCAAGGTCTACCAGCAATCGCAACGCTATCCGCAGCAGTTCCCTTGGGATCACTACCACACTGTGAAGAATTTTCATGATTTCGACAGCCGTTATACGGCCCCCCTGCATGGTTTCCGGAGTGCCCGTCACTATTGGCAGGAGTGCAGTGCCAACGCGTACCTGGCCGGGATTCGCCGTCCCTCTTGGGTGATCAATGCCCGCAACGATCCGTTCCTGGCGCCCTCATGTTTTCCCGACAGAGCCGCGCACGACAATTCTCTGCTGACCTTGATTGCCCCCGAGCATGGCGGCCATTGCGGTTTTCCGCAGTTCAATCGTCAAGGCTTCTACTGGTCGGAAGAGGTCGCTCTCATGCTCTTGGAGAGGCACTTCCCGGCAAGCTGACGACATCGATAGGGAGTGGGCCTGACCGATGTTTCGTGCTATATAAGGACACATCTCACTTTCGGGGGTTGATGATGCAGAATCTGACCGTTATCTTTGCCCATGGCCGGGAGAGCGGCCCCTGGGGAACCAAGATCAGGGCTTTGGCCCGGGTTGCCGAAGCGCATGGCAGCCGGGTGGTCAGCCGGGATGACCGGGGGACACGGGATCCTGAGCAACGGGCTGCCGCCATGATCGCGGAAGCGCGCCTGGTTGAGGGCCCGCTTGTTCTGGTCGGTTCCAGTATGGGGGGCTATGTCGCCGCCATGACCGCGGCAGCGGTGTCATCGGCCGGCCTCTTCCTGATGGCTCCGGCGATCGGCATGCCCGGTTATGCCAACCCGTCACCTGAACCGCGCACTGATCGGATCAGCATCGTGCATGGCTGGGATGATGACGTGGTTCCCTTTGATAAAGTGATGGCCTATGCCCGGGACAGGCGGGCCTGGCTGCACATCGTGCCGGCCGGGCACACTCTTGTCGAGCAACTTGACTGGCTCACCCACCTGTTCCGGATCTTTTTGCAATCCTGCGCGGAGGGACATGAGAGGGGCACGCAGCGACAACGCTTGCTGGCGAGCCTGTAAGAGACTTTTTGATGGCGTGCCATGACGGCGAAAGAACGTCTTGACAGATTGCTTGTGCAACGACAGCTTGCCGGCTCTCGGGAACGCGCCCGGGCGCTGATCCTGGCCGGCCGGGTTCTAGTCGATGACCGAGTTGTTGACAAGGTTGGCACTCGCATCCTCGCGTCGGCGGCGATCCGGGTCCGGGGAGAAGATTTGCCGTACGTGTCCCGGGGGGGCCTGAAACTCGCCCAGGCGCTGCGGGAATTCGATATTGACGTCACAAACCGGACCGCGGTTGATGTCGGTGCTTCGACCGGCGGTTTTACCGATTGCCTGTTGCAGAATGGTGTCGCGCGTGTTTACGCCGTGGATGTCGGCTATGGCCAGTTGGCCTGGAAGCTGCGCAAGGACGATCGGGTCGTCAACCTCGAGCGGACCAATATTCGTCACCTCACGGCCGACCGTTTCGATCCTCGTCCCGATTTGGCCGTGATCGACGCGTCGTTTATCTCACTCGACAAAGTTCTGCCGCAAACCCTCTCCCTGTTGCGGCCAGGAAGTGATATCGTGGCCCTGATCAAGCCGCAGTTCGAAGTCGGTAAGGGTCAAGTGGGGAAGGGCGGCGTGGTCCGCGATCCGGGCCAGCATGACCGGGTCCTGACGAAGATCAAGAGCTTGGCTGAACAGCTTGGTTGCCAGGTCATGGGCCTCTGTGACAGCCCGATCCTCGGCCCCAAGGGCAACCGCGAATTCCTGATTCATTTGTGCTCGACTGCTGATGCTGCCCCTTGACGGGGGCTTCTGGACGGTCAAATGCGCGTCTGCGACAGCCAATATTTTTGCGATAGGAATAAGGCATGACGGAATTGCTGAACAACGAACAGATCTTAGCACTGGCCCAGGAAAACAGCGTCCGTGGAACGCTCGTGCGCCAGGTTCTGGAACGTGCTGAAGGCGCCGATGCCAAGGAACGTCAATTGCTGGAACAGGCGTTGCAGTTGCTGCTCAGCCGATTCAAGGCTGTGGAAAGGACGGCACCATGATCCTGCGCAGCATTGATCTAGAAAGTTTTGGCCGCTTCCGCAATCGTTCCTTCGATTTCCGACGGGGCATGAATCTTGTCATCGGTCCCAACGAAGCCGGCAAGTCCACGCTGGCCGAAGCTGTGCCAGCGGTGTTGTTCGGTACCGATCACCTTGAACAATTCAAGACCTGGGGCCGCAACAGCTGTTCGGCCGCGCTGTTTTTCGAAGGCGGCGGACGCACGATCAAGATCAAGCGCGACTTGCTGACCGATGAGGTGACGCTGGTCGAAAAGGACGATCTTTACCATGTCCTGGCGGAGTTTTCGGGCAAAGTGCCGTTACGGGGACGCAGCGCAATCTGCCGCGAATACCGCGACCTGCTCGCTGCACTGCTCGGTGTCGGTGACGAGACCCTGTTCCGGGCGACCTATCTGTTCGGTCATCAGCCGCAGGAGTGGACCGGCGAGGACCTGGCCCGGCAATTGCGGATTTTGGTGGGTGGATCGGCGGAGAACGATTACGCGCAGATCATCGATGAACTGCTCGAAGAACACTTCGAACTGACCCGCAGCAACCCCTGGGGGCGAGACAAGCAGCGTGACCGGGTCTACGAAGAGCTCTGCCAGCAACTCGAACAGGCCGGCGGAGAAGACCGCGTTCCGGTCTTTGTCGAGCTGGACAGCGACGATGATCTCGCTGGGCAGATTGCCGGTCTGACCGCCGAGCTGGTTCACGATCGGCTGGAATACGAGAAAGGCCGGCAATACATCAACCGGGTTCGCGCGCAGATCACCCCTGATACCGACCCGGCGGCATCCGCTCAGGACACCGGTGACGCCCAGTCGGCGGCGCCTCGTGAGGATCTGCAGCAGGAGTTCAAGGCCGCGGGGCTGCCGGAGAATCCGCCGCCGGAATTGCCCGAGGTGCTTGAGGACGCCGCTGAAGTCAGGCAGCAGCTGGCTGAGTTGCAGCAACCCTACGCCATCCTGAGCAATCGTGAGAAGAAAGTTCCAGGCGTTCCCTGGGCGGCGCTGGCGGTGGTTCTGGTGCTGTTTGCGGTCACCTCCGGTCTGGCCTGGTGGCAGTCCTTCGCGCCGATCCGTACGACCGCGGCGGCCGCTGCGATTGTGCTGCTGACAGCGGGCTGGTGCGGCTGGCGCCAGTTGGTCCGCACCAGATCCCTGGCGGCCTGCCGTAAAGAGCGCAATCTCCTGGATCAGAAAAAACACAGCGCCCAGCAACGCCAGGCAGAGCTCAGCGATCGCTGTGAAGCTCTCGGCCTGCCATCCTCGCCGATCGACCTGGTGCGATTGCAAAAACTGGTCACGACCCATCGTCAGCGTCTTGAGATCTACTGGCAGCAATCGGCCGAACCTGACCGGCAAGCTGAATCGACGGCCGAAAGCGTACCGCAGCCGGCCGATAAACCACAGGCCGCCGATGATGAGGGTGCTGAAGTTGCCGCCGAATTGCAGGAGCTGGAGCATCGCATGGCAGCCTTTGCCGCCCAGCTCGAAGCCAAGGAAAAGCGCCTGGAGGAGCTCAGGGCGCAACAGGCCGCCAACGATTCTGCGACAATCGGTGAAGCGACCACGAATCCGGCCCACTTCTGGAAGCGCAAGCATGAAATTGAAGGACGTATCGTTCTGCTGCGTAAGGCAATCGATCTTTTGGCCGGCGCTGTCGATGAATTCAGCCGGACCAGCCTGGTGCGCCTCAGCGAGGAGGCCAGCCGACTGCTCGCCAAGGTGACGGCGGGCAAGTATCGCGCCCTGCGGCTTGATGAATACATGCTCCCCGCGATCCAGATCGACAGCCGCCGCTGGCAGCCGGCCACCCAATTCAGCCGTGGAACCGTCGACGCCATTTATCTTGCCCTGCGTATCGCGCTAGCCAAAGTTCGCGATGATGGACGATCTTTGCCCTTAATGCTGGATGATCCTTTCGTCCACCTGGATGAAAAGCGACTCGCCAAGGCTTTGAACATGGTCGATCTGGCCTCGGCGGGTGGACAACTGCTGCTTTTCAGTCATAATCTGGAACTGGGCAAGCGTGCCGCACGGGAACGCTGGAATGTAATCGCGTTGGACGGTGATTCTCCGGCAACGCAAGCCGATGAAGAAGGAGAGACCCATGCCGGACAATTGCATCTTTTGTAAAATCATCGCCGGGAAGATTCCCGGCAAGTTCGTTTACCAGGATGATCGGGTCGTCGCTCTTGAAGATATCAACCCCCAGGCGCCGACACATATCCTGATCGTGCCGAAGAAACATATCCGCACGGTACTCGACCTGAGCACCGCCGACAATGAACTGGTCGGTCATGTTTACCAGATCGCCGGTAAGATTGCCCACGATCTCGGGGTCGCCGACGACGGCTTTCGTGTCGTCAGCAACACCAACGAAGCCGGCGGCCAGACCGTCTGGCACATTCATTTTCACCTGCTGGCCGGCCGTGACATGACCTGGCCACCGGGATAGATGCTTCGGCGTGATTCTGGTGGCCCTCTTGCGGGTCTTAAAGCAACTGTTTTAATATCGGAATCAACCCCTGCTGTGGAAGCCTGTTGCATGGAGACGATTCACCAACCGATAGCTGAGCCGGATGCCCCGGAAAATTATGACGACAAGCGTGAGACGCGGCTGATCCACGAGATCATGGAGCTGCTGGTCACGCATTATGGCGGCAGCCTCAGCGAATCCGTGCTCGATGAGGCGATCGAATCGCTGCAGAAAGCGGTCCGGCTGGCCCAGAAATCGCACCGCAACCAGTATCGCAAATCGGGGGAACCCTACTTCTTTCACCCGCTGCGGGTCGCCCACCTGGCCGCCAGGCATTGGATGGATTTTGCCTCCGTCAATGCGGCCATCCTGCATGATGTCGTTGAAGACACCGCAACCACACTGCAGGATGTCAGCAAGCGGTTCGGTCAGGAGGTCAGTCTGCTGGTCGATGGTTTGACCAAGGTCGACGATGAGCTGCTCAGTCGAACCGCCCTCAAGGAGCAGACCTACCGCAAACAGGTCTTGCTGGCGGTCAAAGATGTCCGTGTCCTCTGCCTAAAATTCTGGGACAGGATCGACAACCTGCAGACGATCCAGGCGCTCAACCCGGAAAAGCAACGATTGATCGCGGAAGAAACCCGCACCATCTATGTCCCCTTGGCGCGTCACCTGGGAATGGGCCGGGTCGCCACCGAGCTCGATGCCCTGTCGCTGGCAATTCTCTACCCGAACCGTGCCAAACGTTACGCAACGGCGGTCAGTGATCTGAAGGTGTCAAACGAATCCACTTTGGGGAAGGTCCGCTCCGAGGTGCACAATATTCTCGAGCATCACAAAATCGATGCCCTGGTCAAAGATCGCTGGCGGCCGTTTTCGATCGTTGCCGCCCGGTCGACGATGCGTGGCCTGCCGGCCCTCTACACCCTGGATATCCTCGTGGACAGCCTGATGGACGCCTACCAGACACTCGGTTTACTGCATCGCCTGTACCCGCCCATTCCCGGCAAGCTGCGCGACCATCTGCATGTTCCCTCGCAGTTCGGTTACCAGGCGCTGAAGACCAGCGTCCAGGCCGGAGAGGCGCGACTGCGGGTGGAAATCACCACCCGGAAGTTGGCGCGCTTCAACGAAGCCGGGGTGCTCGCGCCGGGATTCGAATTCCGCAGTAAGAGTTTTGCCGAGTTGATGCAGTCCCTGATTGAAGGAGAATCGGCGTTCGATATGGACAGCCTGCGCCTCGCTTCGGCGTCGATACAGGTCTACACGCCACACGGCGAGGTGCGGACCCTGCCGGAGGGGAGCAGCGCCCTTGATTTTGCGTTCACCATTCATGAACAGCTCGGCCTCCATGCGGTCAGGGTCCGTATCAACGGTAAGATTCGACAACTGAAGGCGCGGCTGATGGATGGAGATCAGATCGATGTCGAAACCGCCGATCGTCCGACGGTTCTGCCGAAATGGCTGGAGTGGGCGGTTACCCCGCGTGCCCGCAACAGCATCCGGCGTTACCTGCGTTCCAAGGTCAAACAGCGTAGTGGCAAAAGCAGCGGCTAAATTATGGTTCAGCCTGGTGCTGTTGCTGACCGGGCTCTGGCCCGTTTTGGCACAGGCCGACCAGGCCAACGTTTTTGTCTACCATCGCTTCAACGATGCGCGTTTCCCTTCGACCAATATCTCCAGCGAGGATTTTCGGACCCATCTCGAACTGCTGCATGCCAACGACTTTACCGTCCTGACGCTGGGTGAGGTCATGTCACGGCTCGATAGCGGCCGCAGCCTGCCGCCACGATGTGCAGTGATCACGGTCGATGATGCCTACCAAACCTTTCTCACGGACGGCTGGCCGCTGCTGCAGCGCTTCGGTTTTCCGGCGACCCTGTTCGTCAGCACGGATACGGTCGGCGGCACCGATTACCTGGATTGGCAGGAGTTGCGGCAGTTGCGTCGACAGGGCGTGGAGATCGGCAACCACTCGGCCAGTCATGCCTATTTGCTCGATCAGCGCGCTGCCCCGGGATGGGCCGAAGGGGTGCTGGCGGACATCCGGCGGGCCCAGGAGGCTTTCGTTGAGCACCTCGGCTTCAAACCGCGCCTGTTTGCTTACCCTTACGGCGAATTTTCAGCGGATTTGATCACGCTGGTCGCCCGGGCCGGCTTCGACGCCGCCTTTGGCCAGCAATCTGGCGTTTTGACCGCCGAGCAACCCCGCTACAGTCTACCGCGCTTCCCGATGGGCGGAGCCTATACCGATCCCGCAGCCTTTCGCGACAAAGGCGCAGCAAATACACCCTGACCGCCTCAGATCACACCGGAGCGCACTGGTACTGGTACAGTCAACTGTGGGTGTTACCGCAATGATGGTGTGTGACCGATCATCCTGCTGCGTGAAGAGAACAGCCCGGCACCGGCAGTACTGACCGGGATGTATGCCGTTTCGCCGGGCAGGCGCAGGGAGGCCTGGTTGGCCTTGGCGAGGCTGTTCTGGCGGATCATGGCCTGAATTTCCGTGACGTAGGCGGCGCCACGCTGGGAGTATTTTGACAGTCCGTGGGCCAGGGCGATGCCGGTCACGGCCTGCCCTGACTGCCGCAATCGCTCACGGATCTGGCGCAGCTTGCGATAGGCACTGTGCGTGTTCAGGTTTTTCATGTAGCTGCGAATCGATTCATAGAGGCTCGGGAACTTGCGCACTTCGTAGATCGCTCCGGAAGGACGATCCTCCGGAACGATGCCGCTTCCCGGTTTGAACGTCCATTCACCGAACAGATTGTTCCCCAGGCGGGCAAAGCGCGAAGTCCCCCAAGCCGACTCGTTGGCAGCCTGGGCCAGCACCAAAGAAGGTGGAATCGTATCGACCCGACGCAGCAGCGTCGAACGGGTCCGGTGATCGACGAGCGGTCGTCCCCGCAACTCGTAGCGCTGCATGATCGCGTTGAGGCGGGCACGGTCATCGTCCTGCAACTGTCCGGCCCGGTGCTTTTGCAGAATCTCCAGGACCTGGGCACGTTCCTGGCGAATCTCCTGATTGGCGAGCAGAACCATCGGCAGCAGGCCCATGAAGAAGGATTGTTTCTTGGCCTCAAGATTGGATGTTTTCGCGATGTCGTGCGGTATGTTCTGCAGGATCAGCGGCGGGACACCCTGTTCCAGGGCGGACCATTCGTAATCGAGAGCCTCGAAAAATGTCTGCATGCCGGTGGTCGTCTCGGGCCGAATCGTTTCGACATCGGGACGGCGGCCCAGATCTTGCGCAGCGTATGCGGCCAGCGAAAAGGTTCCGGTCAGCAGGACGAGTCCGCTACAGGTGAGTGCTGAGAACAGCGATATGCGTCTGACCAGGATCATATACCCTGCAAATGAGCCCCTTTGTCTGGCAAGTCGGGATGACAAAACATTCCTATTATACCAAGTCTGATTTTTAAGTCACAATCACAACTTAAACATTGACCTGCGTCAAAAGGAGGTGACGATGAAATCTTTTCGCCGAGAACTGTGGTTTGAAATCCCTGCGCGCCGGGGGTTTGTCAACATCACGCCAAAGGTGGAACAATGTCTTGCCGAAAGCGGGATTCGGGAAGGGTTGCTGTTGTGCAATGCCATGCACATCACGGCTTCCGTGTTTATCAATGATGACGAAGCAGGCCTTCACCAGGACTTCGAGCGTTGGCTCGAGCAACTCGCCCCGCACGAGCCGCTCTCACGTTATGAGCACAACAGAACCGGTGAGGATAACGGCGATGGCCATTTGAAGAGGACGTTGATGGGCCGGGAGGTGGTTGTCGCGGTCACTGAAGGCCAGCTGGATTTCGGACCCTGGGAGCAGATCTTCTATGGGGAATTCGACGGCCGCCGACGCAAACGGGTCCTGATCAAGATCATCGGTGCATAAAATGTAAATGTTAGAACAATGTTTTATATATCTTGATCGCCAGGCTTTTTAAAGTATAATAGCAGATATGTAACCGACCTTCGTGTTCTGGAGAACTGCCATGAATACGGATATTGTGATCGGGCTGTTTGCCCTCTATGTTGCCTTGGTCTCCCTGGTCCTGGTGCTCACCGGGCGGCAGGAGACCCTGCTGGCCCTGTTACGCCGGGTCTGGGGCCGGACGCTCGGCCATTCCCTCTATTTTCTGGCCCGGGTGGCGCTGCCGATGTTGGTCTGTGCCCTTTGCCTGGGGTGGGGTGTGCGTCACTACGATGCCAGTCAGGCGACCCGTTTTGATCGGCCGCAACTGCACCTTAATCTGAAGGACTACCGCGATCTAGTCAATTCGTGGCAGAACAAGGTGACCAGCGACAGCTACGAAGAGGTTTATGGCGCCTGAGGGCACTTTGCCGCACTTGACATTCCGGCATATCGTAACTATGTTCCTCCCGAACGAACCAATTCTTCGGGAGGTTTTTCATGCCTGCGAAAAAGAAAGCCGAACAGGGTACCATCTCGATTCATACGGAAAACATCTTTCCGATTATCAAGAAGTGGCTCTACAGCGACAAGGAAATTTTCCTGCGTGAACTCGTTTCGAACGCCGTCGATGCGATTCACAAAATGCAGCATGTCAATGTCATGGAGGGCTTGCAGCAAGCGGATGATTTCCGGGTCGATGTGCATCTTGACAAGGATGCCGGCACCCTGTCGGTCAAAGACAACGGCATCGGCATGACCGCCGATGAAGTCCGCCGCTACATCAACCAGATTGCGTTTTCCTCGGCCGAGGAATTTGTCGAGAAATTCAAGAAACTGGAAGACAAAAATCAGATCATTGGCCATTTCGGACTCGGTTTCTACTCGTCCTTCATGGTCGCGAAGCGGGTTGAAATCCGGACGCTCAGCTACCAGGAAGACGCCGTCGGCGTGCACTGGTCCTGCGATGGCACGACCCAATACGAACTGGCCGAAACCAAGCAGGAGGACCGTGGCACGGAAGTGATCCTGCATCTGGACGATGACGAAAAGGAATTTCTCGAGCCGGCCAGGGTTCGAGAGGTCCTCACCCGTTACTGCAATTTCCTGCCAGTGCCGATCTTCCTGGAAAAGGATGAGGTCAACGATCAGAATCCTCTCTGGACGCGCATGGCCACGGAACTGAGCGATGATGACTACCGCCAGTTCTATCACAAACTCTATCCGCTGGCTGACGATCCTCAGTTCTGGCTGCATCTGAATATCGATTTTCCTTTCAACCTCAAGGGGATTCTTTATTTCCCGCGCTTGACCCATGAATTCGATGTCACCAAGAGTCACATCAAGCTGTTCTGCAACCAGGTCTTCGTCAGCGACAACTGTCCTGAACTGATCCCCGAATTTCTGATGCCGTTGCAAGGCTGTCTGGACGCTCCGGATCTGCCGTTGAATGTCTCGCGCAGCTACCTGCAAAACGAGCCTCAGGTACGTAAAATCCGCGAAGTCATCGCCAGTCGTGTGGCCGCCAAACTGGTCGAACTGGACAAACAGGACCGCAAGGCCTTTGCCGAAATCTGGGAAGATATTCACAGTTTCATCAAGTTCGGCATGATGCGGGACGAAAAGTTCTATGACAAAATCAAGGATCACATGCTCTTCAAGCTGAGCGGCAAGGACGAATGGACGACGCTTCCCGAATATCTGGAGCAGAGCGCCTCAGTCCAGGGAACGACGGTCTATTACACCAACGATGAAGTCGCCCAGTCGACCTACCTGAAGCTGTTCCGGGAACAGGGCCTCGATGTCCTGGTTCTGGACGCCCAGATCGATTCACACTTCATCCAGTTTTTGGAAATGAAGAATTCGGAAGTCAAGTTTGCCCGGGTCGATGCCGATGTCACCGAGAACCTGATTCAGCAGGACAAATCCGGTGACCTCGTCGATGGCCAGGATGGCAAGACGCGGGACGAAAGGATCGCTGAAATATTCAAGCAGCATCTGGGCGATGAATCCCTGGAAATTCGCGTCGAGCACCTCAAGGACGCGAGCGTACCGGCGATTGCCCTGATTTCGGAGCAGGACCGTCGCTTCCAGGAGATGACCCGTGTCCTCGGCAAAGACATCCCGCTGTCGGACAAAGGGCCATCACTGCTGGTCAATGCCTCCAGCCCGGTGATCCGAAACATCCTCGATTTGAGCGCGACACAAAAATCCGCGGATCTCGGCTTGATCATCGACCAGGTCTACGATCTGGCCATGTTGACCTGCCGTGCCTTCGACCAGGAACGCATGGCCCGCTTCCTTGATCGCAGCAATCAGCTGCTGGCGCGGGTGAAACCGGAAGAGGGGAAAGCGGAAGGATCCGATTGACATCGATCGATCAGCGGAGGAAATACTGAAACAGGGGCCGAAAGCGGCCCCTGTTTCTTTTTGCACGGCGGCTTTTACGGCCACATTCTCCGCTGTGATGCAGTCTCCTAACCGTTTGCTCAGAATCGCCGCAGGGTGATTGTCCCTTGTCGCACCTGTCGCTCCAGCCAGGAGGTCAAGCCCCGGCGCCAGAGTTCCCGGGTCAGTGGCACCAGAAAGCTGAAGCCCAAGGCGTCCGTGAAGAATCCCGGGGTGAGCAGAAGCAGTCCGCCGATCAGGATCAGTGCGCCGTCGATCAGCGTGTTGGCCGGCATCTGTCCGTTGGCTGTCTCCTGGTGGATTTTACGCAGGATTTCAAGCCCCTGGCTGCGGGCCAGCCAGGCACCGGCGACACCGGTCACCATGATCAGGCCGATGGTGGCCGGAAGACCGATCATGCGGCCGGCTTCAAGCAGGATATAGAGCTCCAAAACAGGCAGAAAAACGAAGATAACCAGGAGTTTTATAAACATAAGGGGTCACTTTCCGAGGGCTGACAGATTCAGGAGGTTATAGGACATCATATCGTGTCAAAAAAATCAATTATCTGGTAAATGGCTGATTTTAAATGAGAAAAAAGATGCACATTTTTTGTGCAGAAGGTAGAAGTCGTGAATAAGTCGTTTTGCAAAACTCTTGTTCACATACTTTTCAACACCTTGTCCACAATTTGTGTGGACAAAGCCTGCAGATGCTTGAAACAGTTTGCTTTTTTTCGCCTGAATCGCGACGGTCAAAAAAAGGGCGGCTTTTCACGGTCCGTTTTTACCCGCAATAAGCCACCTTAATCATCGAGTTGCCGGAGCAGTTCCGTCGTGACACGACGCAGGGCAGATTCGGCGTCGATCCCGGACGCATAGGACAGCCTGACCAAGGCAAAGAAAAGCCTGCCAAGCTCTTCTTCGGCGAGCTTTTGCGTCGCGGTCGGCCGATCAAGGTCGGACAGTTTCGCCAGCAACACATCAACATCCGGCAGATCCTCGAGGCGATTCGCTTTTGCGCTGCGAGAAACCAGTTTCTGGGCCCGCTGCAGTGCCGGCAGGCTGTTCGGCAGATGATCGGCCAGGCAGCTTTTCTTCTGATACGCTTCGGCGTTTTTGATCTCTTCCCACTGGGCATCGAGATCCGTCGCGTGATCGTCATGGTCGCGTTTGGCAAAGACGTGCGGATGGCGTCGCACCAG
>JARRPG010000049.1:0-11700 GCA_037383085.1 Desulfuromonadales bacterium
TTTTTCAGCGCATTCGAGACTTCCTCGTAAACAACGATTCTCTACGTTTCGCACCATTTCATTGTAGAATTCGGGGTCCTGCCTCCGGACGGCTTAGCCCTGCGGTTCGCGCCCGGCCCGTCCGGCGAAGAGCTTGCCAAACACGATCAGCAGCGGCAGGCCGTGCAGCAGAAGATCGAAGATATCGAGCGGACGGACGAGCTGCCCCCGGCTCAGCAGGCGCAGCTTCTCGAGGAGATGCGGTTCCGGCTGGAACGGCGCCAGCCCCAGCACCACGGCACCGGGCAGCAGGACCGACCAGGGGATGCGCTGCAAGGTCTCGACGATCTTCATGGTGACCCCCCGCAACAGCCGACTGCGCACTGGACTCCCGCGGCAAAACGGTTAAGCTTATGACACATCAAAGGCCCTCCTCGCCGAACAAGACGAAAGGTTCGTTCATGAAATTATATCTGATGCAGCACGCCGATGCCTACAGCGCAGAACAAGACCCGGAGAGGGCCCTCAGCCCCACCGGCGTCGAACAGGCCAAGCAGGCCGGGCAGGCCTGCAAAAAACTGGCCCTGCAATTCGACCTGCTGATCAGCAGTCCGAAACGCCGCGCCCGGCAAACGGCGGCATTGATTGCCGAGGCCATCCGCTATCCGTACAGCGACATCCTGACCACCAACGCGGTCCTCCCCGACCGCCCGGCCGAAGAATTCCTCGACGTCATGGGTAAGGAGCCGAGCGACAGTCACATCCTGGTCGTCAGTCATCTCCCCTTCCTGGACAACCTGGCCCGCCATCTGATGCAGGGCGGCGAACTGATCTTCGAAAACGCCGGGTTAACCGGCCTCGAGATGAGCGGCCCGGCCACCGCCCGGCTCGAATGCCACCTGCAGCGACGCCACCTGGTCGGGTAAGCGGGCGTCACAAGTCAGAACCTCAAGCCATTCACCTGTTGAATGCGCGTCATCAATGCCCCGGAGCAACCGGCGGAAAGGATTTTTTTCAAGGCTCCGGTCACGCTTTAACGCATCGTCCAAGTCCAATATATCTTTCTGATTCCAGTACTTTTGCCTGAGGATGGCGAAAAACAAAATAGCGTTTTGTTTTCGTCCCGGATTATTGTATAAAGAAGTCTGCTCGGGCATTTGTCCACGGCATTGTTGATTGTTTTTTGGGACAGCGTGTTTTGTTCATACGGGAGGTGACAGATGAATCTGCGCGGATGGAAAAGACGTGGCCGGCTCGGTGTTGTTCTGCCGGTTCTTCTGGCGATGGTTTGGGCCACTCCGGTGGCCGCTTTTCAGTTCAATCTCGGCACGGTTGACGCCAGCCTGGACAGCACTCTCTCCTACGGCCTGAGCTGGCGGGTGGCGGATCGGGACAAGGACCTGATCGGTTTGCAGGAGGGTGGCAATGCCTACTCGCACAATTTCGATGACGGCAATCTGAACTACGATCAGGGCGACCTGATCAGCAACGCTGTCAAGATCACCAGTGACCTGGCCCTCGATTATCGCAACTTCGGTCTCTTCCTGCGCGGCACCGCCTTTTACGACTTCGAGAGCGAGCAGGGCGACCGCGCCCGCACCCCCTTGAGAAGCGAAGCCCTCGACCTGGTCGGCAGTGATGTCGACCTGCTCGATGCCTACGCCTGGTGGAACTTCGAGATCGGCGACGCCTACGGCCAGCTGCGCGTCGGCGACCAGGTCTTGAGCTGGGGCGAGAGCACATTCATCCAGAACGGCATCAACGTCATCAATCCCTTCGACGTCAGCAAGCTGCGCGTTCCCGGCGCCGAACTCAAGGAAGCCCTGGTGCCGGTCGGCATGGTCTCCGGCTCGATCAGCCCCACCGAAAACCTGACCTTCGAAGCCTTCTACCAGTACGACTGGGAGAACGTGGAAATCGATCCGCCCGGCTCCTACTGGAGCACCAACGATTTCGTCGGCGACGGCGGCAATAAGGTCATGCTCGGTTTTGGCGATGTCCCCGATCTTGGCAACGCCCCGCCTGCGGCAACCCTGCTCGGCGTGCCCCGCGCACCGGATATCTATGCCGATGACAGCGGCCAGTACGGGGTGGCCATGCGGCTGTATGCCCCGGCCCTGAACGATACCGAGTTCGGCTTCTACTTCATGAACTATCACAGCCGCCTGCCGGTGATCAGTTCGCAGACCGGAGACATGGAGGGGCTGACCGCCGCAGGGACCGTCTCCACGGTGGCGCCCGACATGATCAGCGGCGTGATCGGGGCCGGCGGTGATCCGACGGCCGTGATCGCGGCCTATGCGCCACTGATCGGCACGCCGGCAGCGACCGCAATTGCCGGTTCCACCGCTCTGGTCTATGCCCAAAGCGGGGGTGATATTGCTGCAGCCAGCGCCGCAGGTGCCAGTGCTGCCAGTGCCTACGCCACGGATGCCTATGCCAAAACCGCCCGCTACCAGGTGGAATACCCCGAGGACATCAAACTGTACGGCATGAGCTTCAACACCGTGCTCAACGATTCCGGCGTTGCCCTGCAGGGAGAAATTTCCTATCGCCAGGACGTGCCGCTGCAGGTCGACGACCTGGAGCTTCTGCTCGCGACCTTGGAACCGCTCGCCATTGCCTCAGCCTGGAGCAATCCCTCCTTCCCCCTGGATTGTTCGACAAACCCCGTGGCTTGTGATGCCGCCTTTGGTGAAGTGCCGAACTATTCTCAATACATCGGTGGCGTCTCTCCCCTGGATATCGGGCTCAATGGCGGTCAATCGATCTATCTGCCCGGCTACAAAAGACTTGATGTAACCCAGGCCCAGACCACGGCCACCAAACTGTTCGGTCCGACCTTTGGTGCTGACCAGTTCACCCTCGTTGGGGAAGTTGGCGTCACTTACATTCACGACATGCCTGACAAGAGTGAATTGCGCTTCGACGGGCCGGGCACCCCGACCTCGGGGAACCCGTTGCATGCCGACACGACCGGGTCCTATCCTTATGCCGCCCATCCGGGCAAACCGGCCGAACCATCCGATGCCTTCGCCGATTCAACCTCCTGGGGGTATCGCCTGGTCGGCAAGCTCGACTTCAATGATGCCATCGGCGCCATCACCCTGTCGCCGCGCATTGCCTGGGCCCACGATGTCACGGGCACAACACCCGGTCCCGGCGGCAACTTCGTCGAGGGACGCAAGGCGATTACCCTGGGCATCGGCGCCAGCTACCTGGCCACCTGGTCGGCCGATCTGAGCTACACCGACTTCTTCGGTGCCGGCCGCTACAACCTGGTCAACGACCGGGACTTCATCGCCCTCAACATCAAGTATTCCTTCTAATCCGACCGGGAGGCGAGATATGAAGAGACTGACGATACAGACCGTGATCATTCTTTCCCTCAGCCTGCTGCTGGCGGCCCCCGGCATTGCGGCCATTTCGGCCGATCAGGCAGACCGCCTCGGCCAGGACCTCACCCCACTGGGGGGCGAAAAAGCTGGCAACGCCGACGGCACCATCCCGGCCTGGACTGGCGGCATCACCACGCCGCCAGCCAATTACGAAAAAGGCATGCACCATCCCGACCC
Source organism: Desulfuromonadales bacterium (assembly GCA_037383085.1). Lineage (GTDB taxonomy): Bacteria > Desulfobacterota > Desulfuromonadia > Desulfuromonadales > BM103 > JARRPG01. The sequence goes on from JARRPG010000049.1 coordinate 3,555, forward strand.
CTATGCCGACGACGCCATTCTGTTCACCATCACGGCGGACAACATGGCACAGTATGCCGACCATCTGACGGCGGGCCAGCAAGCGATGCTGAAAGCCTATCCGACCTACAAAATGAATGTCTATCCGACCCGGCGCAGCGCTTCGGCACCCCAACGCATCTACGACGCCACCCGCGACGCCGCGGTCAAAGCTACTCTGGCACCCGGCGGCAACGGGGTGCAGAACGTCGCCGCCGGCATCCCGTTCCCGATCCCCGAAACCGGTATCGAAGCGATCTGGAATCATATCCTGCGCTGGCGCGGCAACGCCTTCGAGCGTAACTTCGGCGTTGCACCGATGACCCGTGACGGCGACTACACGATGGTCGAGTTCAACGAAAAGGGCGACTTTGTTTACAACAGCGAAGGGATCACCGAAGCGGACCTCAACAACATCATCGCCATGTTCAAACAGGAGATCTTTGCCCCGGCACGGCTGGCCGGCCGCATCCTGCTGGTCCACGAGACCCTCGATCAGAACAAGGAGAACCGGCGTGCCTGGCTGTACAACCCCGGCCAGCGCCGCGTCCGCCGCGCCCCGAACGTCGCTTTCGACAATCCGAAGGAGGGCGGCGACGGCCTCACCACCAGCGATACCGTGGATATGTACAACGGCAGTCCCGAGCGGTACAACTGGGAGCTGGTTGGCAAAAAAGAGCTCTATGTCCCCTACAACAGCTACCTGCTGCACAGCGACAAGCTCAAGTACGTCGACATCCTCAAGCCCCTGCACCTGAATCCGGACTACCTGCGCTACGAACTGCATCGCGTCTGGGTGGTCGAAGCGACCCTCAAGGAGGGCATGCGGCACATCTACAAGCGGCGCACTTTCTACATCGACGAAGACTCCTGGCAGATCCTGGCCATGGACCAGTATGACAGCCGCGATCAGCTCTGGCGGGTCTCCGAGGGACACAGCATCAACTACTACGAGGTGCCGACCTTCTGGACCACCGTGGAAAGCCATTACGACCTGCAGTCGGGTCGCTACATCGCTATCAACCTCAACAACGAACATTCGATGTACGATTTCGACGTCCGGTTCGACAGCAAGGAATTCACCCCCTCGGCCCTGCGCCGCGCCGGCAAACGCTGACAACCCGCTAATTTACCTGAAACGGCCGGGCCCAGGCCCGGCCGTTTTGTCTTTGACAGGACACTGTCGTGCCATCGCGCCTGCTGAAATCGATTATCGCAAAACTCCCGACCCTGCTGGCCTGCGCCGGTCTGACGCTGGTGTTGCTGCTGCCGGCCCAGCCGGGCCTGGCCTCCGAAAGCCTGATCATGCCCTTGGCGGAACAGTCGCTGCTGCTTGACGGCCAGGCCATTGGCGACCGGATCGTGGTGGTCGGGGAACGCGGCCACATCCTGACCTCCGAGGACCAGGGGCAGTCCTGGCAGCAGCAGCCGGTGCCGACCCGCGCGACCTTGACCAGCGTCTTCTTCATCGACCCGGCGAACGGCTGGGCGGCCGGCCATGACAGCGTCATCCTGCGCACCCAGGACGGTGGCCGCCACTGGCAGGAGGTCTATGCCGACCCCGCCGATGAACGGCCGATTCTCGATCTCTGGTTCAAGGATGCTGATCAGGGCTACGCGATCGGCGCCTATGGCCTGTTCCTGGCGACCGACGACGGTGGCACCAGCTGGCAACCCGTCGATTTCGAACCGGCCACTATGGTTGACGCTGACGGTAATGGCGACGACCCCTGGGCTGCCGCCGAGGCCGAGGTCTGGGTTGACTATCACCTCAACCAAATAGCCGCGACCGACAACGGCCGGGTCTATATTGCCGCTGAAGCCGGCAACATCTATCGTTCGGATGACGGCTGTCGTTCCTGGCTCAGTCTGCCCTCGCCCTATGAAGGATCTTTTTACGGTAGCCTGCCCCTGGGTCCGAAGACCCTGCTGCTGTTCGGCTTGCGCGGTCACCTGTTCCGATCCGAAAATGCCGGAGCCACCTGGACGGAAATACCCACCGCCACGCAGGCCACGCTCAATAACGGCATTCGTTTGCAGGACGGTCGGATCGCCCTGGCCGGCCTGGCCGGCACCTTGCTGATCAGCGCCGACAACGGTTTCAGCTTCACAGCCTATCCCCAGAAGAATCGGGCCGGCATTGCCCGTGTCGTGCAGGCCAGTGACGGTGCCCTGGTTCTCATCGGCGAGGCGGGTGTCCGGCGCATTGCCTTGCCCGAGGCGAAGTCTGGAGAGGCGCCATGATGTCGACTTTCCTCGACCACGTCGAAAACCTCATCTTCAGTATCCGGCCGGTGATCATCGGCTTCTTCGTGGTGATCACCCTCTACATGGGCTACGGTCTCACCAACCTGCATGTCGACGCCGGTTTTTCCAAGCATCTGCCCCTGCAGCACGAATACATGCAGACCTTCATGGACCATCGCGATGAATTCGGCGGGGCCAATCGCGTCCTGGTCGCCCTGCGGGCCCGGGACGGCAATATGTTCACGCCGGAATTCTTCCAGGCCCTGCGCCAGGCCACCGACGAGGTCTTCTTTATCGATGGCGTCGACCGCAGCCGGGTCCAATCGCTCTTTACCCCGAATGTGCGCTTTACCGAGGTGGTCGAAGACGGCATCGCCGGCGGCAATGTCGTCCCGGCCGACTTTCAACCCACCGAGGAAGGTCTCGAACAGGTCCGCAAGAATATCCTGAAGTCGGGAGTTGTCGGCCGCCTTGTGGCCAATGATTTCTCCGCCGCCATCATCAGTGCCGAGCTGATCGAAGTTGATCCGCAGACCGGTGAAAAGATTGATTTCATCGAGGTCGGTCATCAGCTCGAAGCACTCCGGGACAAATTCGAAAACGAGGACATCGCGGTCCACATTATCGGCTACGCCAAGGTCGTCTCCGACATCGCCGACGGTGCCGAGCGGGTGATCTTCTTCTTCATTGCTGCTTTCTTCATTACCGGCCTGCTGGTCTATGTCTTTACCCGCTCGCACCGGGTGACGACTATGGTCATGATCTGTTCCCTGATCGCCCTGGTCTGGCAGCTCGGCATGCTGACCTACCTTGGCTTCGGCATCGACCCGATGGGCATCCTGGTGCCGTTTCTGGTCTTTGCGATTGCCGTCAGTCATGGCGTGCAGATGGTGACAGCCAACCGGGCCGCGGTTTTTGCCGGCGATGACAGCCTCTCGGCGGCCCGCAGCAGCTTCCGCAAGCTGCTCCTGCCCGGCGGCGTGGCCCTGATCTCGGACACCGTCGGCTTCCTCACCATCATGTTGATCAAGATCGAGGTGATCCAGCAGATGGCGATCACCGCCAGTCTCGGCGTCGCCATGATCATTTTCACCAACATGATGCTGCTGCCGATCCTGTTGTCTTATATCGGCTTCCCGGCCGATTACCGGCAACGTCTACACGACAGCATCGAAAACATGGACCGCTTCTGGAAACGCGTCTCCCGCATCGCCAAGCCCTGGCCGGCCCTGGTCGTGGTCGTGGTCGCCGCCGCCCTGATGGTGTTCGGCGGGTTGCGGGCCAGCGAAATCAAGATCGGTGACCTTCACGAAGGAGTCCCGGAGCTGCGTCCGAGTTCACGCTACAACCGCGACAGCAAGGCCATTACCGAACATTTTTCGATCGGTGTCGATATTCTGAACGTGATCGTCGAAACCGTTCCGAATGGTTGCATCGACTATGACATCATGACCAACATCGATCGCTTCGCCTGGCAGCTGAAAAACACTCGGGGCGTCCAGTCCGTGATCGCCCTGCCGGGGGTCGCCAAGGTCATTAACGCCGGCTGGTACGAAGGCAGCTTGAAATGGCGGGTGCTGCCGCGCAATGAGCAGATGCTGGTCGAGGCCGTGCAATATATTCCGACCAGCAGCGGCCTGCTTAACGCCGACTGTTCGACCATGCCGGTGATGATCTTTACCACCGACCACAAGGCGGAGACGATCGCCCATGTCGTCGAGACGATCAAAGCCTATCGCCAGGAGCACGGCTCCGACCAAGTCCGTTTCCGCCTGGCCACCGGCAACGTCGGCGTCATGGCCGCCACAAACGAGGAAGTCGCGGCGGCCCAGTTTCCAATCCTGATCTACGTCTTTGCCGCGATTATCGTCTTGTGCCTGCTGACCTTCCGTTCCCTGCGGGCGACACTGGCGATCACCCTGCCTCTCGGCCTGGTGTCACTGCTGGCGTATGCCCTGATGACGGAATTACAGATCGGCCTCAAGGTCTCCACCCTGCCGGTGGTCGCCCTCGGTGTCGGCATCGGTGTCGACTACGGGATTTACATTTACAGCCGCTTCCAGTCCCATCTCGACGAAGGCATGACGATCTACCAGGCGTATCATGAGACCCTCAAGGTGACTGGCAGCGGCGTCCTGCTCACCGGGATCACCCTGGCGATCGGCACCGCGACCTGGATCTTTTCGCCGCTGCAGTTCCAGGCCGACATGGGCATCCTTTTGACCTTCATGTTCCTGTTGAACATGCTCGGGGCGCTGCTGTTGCTTCCGGCTTTGGCCAGCTGGCTGCTCCGCATCACCCGGCACCGTAGATAGCCCCGAGCCACAGCACACAGGAGACCCGCGATGGCTCCCTTGCATGCCTGGCAACCGCGATCGCGATCTGTGATCGCCGCGATCATGGCCGCCTGCCAAACATTTGCCGAGCGGCCGGCCTTGATCTACCGGGTGGGCGACCAGGAGCTGACCGCCGATTACGCCAAGCTGCGTGAAGACGTCATTCTGCTGGCACGGGCCTTCGAAGAGCGCAAGGTCGGTCCAGGCAGCCATGTCATGTTGTTGTCGGATAACCGCTATGCCTGGATCGTCACCGACCTGGCTCTCATGGCGCTAGGCGCCGTCAGCATCCCGCGCGGCAGCGAAACGCCGACCCAGGAGCTCGATTACATTCTCAGCCACGCCCGCTGCTCCTTCGTCATCATCGAAACGGAATCCCTGCTGGCCCGCCACGAACAGATGCTCAGTGCCCACAAAGAGGTCAAGACCGTCTTCGTGATCGAGGGCAGCGACAAACACACCCTGTTCAGCCGCCTCTATGCCTACAATGACATCCTCAAGGACCGCACCTTGAGCGATGCCGATTTTGCGGACTTCGACCAGAAGGTGGCCGCAATCGGTCCCGATGAGCTAGTGACGATCATTTACACGTCGGGAACAACCGGCCGGCCGAAGGGCGTGATGTTGAATCACCGCAACATTCTGTTCAACACCGAAACCCTGCCGCCGATCATCGGCCTGCAGGCCGAAGACCTCTGGGTCTCCATCCTGCCCAGCTGGCACATCTTCGAACGCGTGCTCGAGCTGCTCGCCTTGAGCTCTGGCTGTTGTATTGTTTACTCCAGCCTGAAAACCTTTGCCAGTGACCTGGTCACCTATCAGCCAACCCTGGTGGCCACCGTACCAAGGCTCTGGGAGTCTCTTTACGGCAAGGCGACCGCGACCGTCGCGGCACGCGGCCGGCATGCACTGGCCCTCTTCAATCTGCTGGTCAGAATTTCAGCCCGCTATCGCCGAGCGCAGCGACAGCTGCGGAATCACCTGCCGCTCTTCGAGCGCCCTTCCGGGCTGGTGCGGTGGGGACGCAAACTGCAGGCCCTGCTCGAGCTCGCCCTCCTGGCCCTGCCGTTCCGTCTGGCCCGGAAACGGCTGCACCCCCTGCAGGAGAAGTTCGGCGGTCGGCTGCGCCTGGCGGTCAGCGGTGGCGGATCGCTGCCCGGCTACCTGGAAAGCTGGATCGATGCCATCGGCATCCGGATTGCAAACGCTTACGGCATGACGGAATGTGCGCCGGCGATCGCCGGGCGCGGCTACAACAGCGACATTTTCGGTACCCTGGGACCACCGGTGCCGATGACCGAACTGCGCATCGTTGACACCGAGGGGCGATCCCTGGGACCGGGACAGGAGGGTGAGATCGAGGTGCGCGGGCCGCAGGTGTTCGCAGGCTATTATCGGAATGACGAGGAAAATCGCCAGGCCTTTACCGCCGACGGCTACTTCCGGACCGGCGACCTGGGGATGCTGACGATCACTGGTGAATTGATCCTGACCGGCCGCTCAAAGGAGATCATCGTTCTGGCCAGCGGCGAAAACATTGATCCGTCGCGGATCGAGGGGGCCATCGGCCAGCTGCCCTTTGTCAACGACGCGATCCTGGTCGGCCAGGACCGCAAAGGACTGGCGGCCCTGATCGTGCCCGACTGGGACAAGCTGAAGGATTTCATCGCCGAGCGTTTCGGTCCGGCGGCGTCAAAGCCGGAACAGCTCGAGAAAGACCCGGTGCTGCGGGACCGGATCAAAAACGAAATCAACCGCCTCCTGCAGGCGAAAAACGGCTTCAAACCCTACGAAAAACTACAAAAGATCGACTTCCTGCCGGACGAATTCAAGGTCGGCGAGGAGCTGACCAACACCTTCAAGAAGCGCCGCCATGTGATCGAAAAGAAGTATCGGGAATTGATCGACAAACTCTTCCGGTAGCGCAGCATGAAGGGGCGCCGATCAGCGATTCTGCCGTTTCCCACCGCCCATGCCCTTGCCCATACCGCCACCGTGCTCCGGCGGCATATCCGGCAGACGCAGGCCTTGTTCTTTGGCGCGTTCCTGCATGCGCTCGTGGTGCTCCAGGCGGATGCGTTCGCGCTCTTCATTGGTTTCGGCGGCCCGCATCCTTTCCCGGAGTTCAAGACGCTCCTGCTCGGTCATCATCTGGCTGCCGTAGATCATCTCCTCATTGTGCATGGCCCCTGCCGCACCACTGCCGCCTTGATTTGCCGCCAGCGCGAACCCGGCGGTCGCAACAAGCACGAAAAGGATGCATATTAAGCTCAGCACAAAATGGTTCCGCATCGCTCTCTCCTTAAATTCGGCCCAAACCGCATAATAACGGGCGCGGCAGGGTGGTCCTTACCTTATTTCCGTCAGGTAAATCCCGGCGATGCCGTCTTCTTCCGAGCTGCCTTCGACGCCGATCTTGGCATTGACGGTCAGCCAGCGGCCGCGCAGTCCTTCGCGCTCGAGGCCAAGTTCATTGATGACCGAATCGGCCGGGGCCTGCGGGTCGAGACTTTGCCCGGCCATGGTGGTGTCGAGAACCGTCTCGATCGGCAACCTCCCCGGTCCTCGCCGCAGGTAGATTCCGTCCACTGGATCGGTATAAACGCCATTGTCGAACTCACCCGTCCGGGCCTTGAAGACGACCCGGTAAGCCGCGCCCGCCCGGCCCGGTCCGGCCACGGCCAGGAACGCCGAGGAGCGCCAGCGCACGAACTCGCCGTCCTCCTCAACGCCTTCTTCACCATGCCCTTTGCCCGTGCAGGGCGTCCGGCCGGAATAGTTCCAGAACAGGAAATCGTCGAAGTCCTCATCGGCCTTGGCAATCACCCAGGTCCGCCCGGTGCGAGTGTCGTGGACAAAGATGCCCTGGTGGGCTGGCACCTGCTTCTCCTGGTAACAACGGTTATCCTCGCAGATGCTATTCGGGTCAGCCTCGGTCACCCCAGTGTCGGTGCAGACCAATTGCTGATTACAATAGGCGATCCGGTCCCGGTTCCCTTCCGTCGGACAATACAGCCTTACAGTCCGGGTCTCTTCGCCCCAGGCGCCCCAGAAGCCGACCAGACGGCCGTCGAAGGCCCCCCCTTCGCCGAGGCCGTTAAAGGTTGCCGAAGGCGCTTCCCCGGGCACGCGTTCACCGATACTCACCAGGGTCGTCAAGTCCGGCTCATGTTCGAGCGGCGCCAGGTAGAGACCGCCCAGGGTCGGGGCACCCTCGTTGTCGAAGCCGGACATGGGACCACAATCCAGGCCGATCGCCCTCGCGGCGATGATCAGATAGGCGCCCTGCAGGGTACCGTTACGGAAAGCGTTCTCGTTGCCGGTCTTCTCTTCACCGGCAAACCAGTCCCGGGCGCCCGGGTTGTGAGGGAACAGGCGGGGACTTTTCTCGTAGAACAGGGTGTCGTAGCCGATGATCGCCGTCACGGGGGCGGCCATGGTCTTGTCGACGTTGCCTTCGGTCAGATGGGGCCGCAGCCGCTCCCGGGATTCCCGGCTGCGCAGGAACAGGAACCGGGCCGGGCAGCAGTTGGCGCTGGTCGGCC
>JARRPG010000050.1:0-24564 GCA_037383085.1 Desulfuromonadales bacterium
GGCGGAGGGGATGGTACCGGCAGGGCATCGGCAATCCGCTGGACTTCATCGGCCGACAACAGGAGGCTTCCCATACCACCGGCATTGCCAGCGATCGCGGCCTGAATGCCCGTCGCGGTCCGGTTGCTGATATTCGTTGTCTGCAGCGAGCCGTGACATCCCTGGCACTCGGCAACATAGAGGTCCTCGCCGGTGACCGGAACAACCGGATCAGGAGCCGGCGGCGGAACCGGATCGGGCGTCGGTTCAATCGTCAAGCCGGTGCGGTTCTGGGTGACCTCCATGGCCACCTGGTCGATATCGGCGACCGCAGCAACAGTGATCTCCTCGACGCGTTGCGTCGACAAACTCCCGGATCCATTGACCTCTTCACGAACCTGGCTGACAATCGTCCGATTTAACTGGACGGCCGTATTGACCAGGTCGCCCAGAGTAAAATCAGCGCCGATCTGTGCAGACAGCTGGTTAAAGAGATCGGCGTTCAGGGAATGCTCGACGGAGGCCACCATGTCAGCCATCTGCAGACCTGTAGCCTCTCCTCGGTAGTTGAAATTACCGGTGGCTTCCATGAAATTGTTGGCCGCCATGTTGGCCTGGAGATTCACAAGCATCGCATCGTTGACGCCCGCGGAGCGCTCCATGAGGTTTTCGAGGGGATCGGTATAAATGGCTGCGGTATCAAGACCTGGCAGTCCTGCATCAGCCATCAGCCGGGTGACTTCGGCATCGGTCATGCCGTTCGCCACCAGAGTTGTCAGAGGTGAGACGACGATCGTGCCATCATCGGCAATCGACACTTTCCGTTTCAGAACACCGGCATAGGGAGCATCACCATGCATCCCCTTGGACGAAGCCTTTAGCCGAATAATCGAGTTTTCCGTGATCGGCTGAGGGAAGCTGAATCGCCCCTGGACATCTGTGAACGATGAACTCCGCTGCAGCAGGGTCTTGCCATCCGCAGAAACTTCCTCGAATTGCGCATTGACAATATAGGGATCGACGGCGATCCCGGTGTTGACACCGGTCAGGGCAGCTGCGGGCAATCCACCCGAAGCGCTGTCGTCTCCGCCACATGCGTTAAGAGTCAGCGTTAATGCGACCAAGATAAAGCCATACATCATGTTTCGCCAGTTCATTACCTGTTTCCTCCATCGCGAGACCGGCCCGAAGCAACACCTTTGGACAAGGCCAAAAAGCATCAGTCCGGGCAAAAATTTTGGGTTGCGGGTCCTGGCAGAAAGACCCTGGTCAACCCCCTGTGTTGAAAGAAGTTGTTGAAGAGATTGCTGGCAACCACAATCCCTCCGTCTCCCGAGGAATAGCATCGAAAAAAAGGTATGCCTGAAGGCAAAAAGAAATATCTGCACAGGGAGCAATATCTTTGCCAAAACGGCCGCACGGTCAAGGCCTGCGCTCTCAGAAGCGAGTCATATCAAGAGATTAAATTGAACATTATTATTCTCTCAGAAGAGCCAGCTGTGCTTTTGCACAGGCCCGGAAAGTGCTAAAGAACATCGCAAAATTAGTGGCTTAGGCTATTTTCGTCAAACCTGTCGGTGAAAACACGGAACAGAGGAAAAGACTGGGAAGGCTGTTGTGAGGCCAAGACAAAGAGAAAGGGAGACGCTGGTCAGCGTCTCCCCTGTTATGCGGTATCAAGCCGTGCGTTAATAGCGGGCGTCGGCGTATTCGACCCACCCGCCGGCTTCAACCAGGGCCTTGTCAAAGGGGCTGAGGGTGAAAGAGAATCGCTCCTCGCCATGGTCGCTGCTGGCAATGAGTTGCTGTTCGGCCAGATTGATCGCTACATCGACCTCGCCGCCCGCCAGACCGAGGGCAAACATCCGGTCGATTTGGCTCTTGGGCAACTCGATCGCCAGCATACCGCAATTGAACATGTTCTGGCGGAAAATGCGGGCGTAGCTTTCGGCAATCACGGTGTGAATTTCGTTGACTTCCAGCACCCAGGGGGCATGTTCCCGCGAAGAGCCACAGCCGAAATTGTCCCGGGTGACGATCACCCGGGCCTTCGCCAGCTGTTCTCCCTTGGGGTCAAAGCCCGGCAGGTTCAGGTCCTCCAAACAATACGGCTTCAATGCGTCCTTGCTGACTTCTGTCAGGTATTTGGCCGGAATGATTTCGTCGGTATTGATGTCGCCCCGATCCAGAAAGAGGGTCGGACCACCGAATGTCTTTTTCATGTCAAACTCCTTCAGCAAGGATCATCGAGAAGTCGATTAAATCGGTCGGTGTCTAGGATTCACACGCCCTTCATCACAGATCGCGCGCATCGGTGATCACACCGTTGACAGCGGTCGCCGCCGCCGTCGCCGGGCTCATCAGATGAACCATGCCGCCCTTGCCCATCCGACCATTGAAATTGCGGTTACTGGTGGCGGCACAGACCTCACCTTCGGCCAGCACACCGTTGCTCATCCCCAGGCAGGCCCCACAAGTCGGATTGGTGACGCAGAATCCGGCATCCATGAACACCTGGATCAGTCCCTCGGCCAATGCCTCCTGAAAGATCTTCGGCGTGGCGGGCGAGACGATGCCGCGCACCGTCTCGGCGATCACGCGATTTTGCAAAATGCCGGCCGCTTGCCGCAGATCTTCGATCCGCCCATTGGTGCAGGTGCCGATGTAAACCTGGTCAACGCGGGTTCCGGCCATCTCCCGGACCGTTTTCACGCAGTCCGGTTTGAAACCGTAGGTCACCTGCGGCTCCAGGTTCGAAAGATCGAAGTCCAGGACACTGTCGTAACCGGCATTCGGGTCCGCGGTCCACTGCTGAAAATCGGCCAGGGCGGCCGCCTTGCTGGCGTATTCCCCTTCAATAAACGGCCAGAGATAATCGACCGTCACACCATCAGGCTGGCAGATCCCACAGGTACCGCCGGCTTCGATGGCCATGTTGCAAAGCGTCATGCGGGCATCCATGCTCATGGCTTCGACAACCGGCCCGTGGAATTCTATGACGCGATCGGTGGCCCCGTTGACGCCAAGTTGGCTGATGACATACAGGATGACGTCCTTGGCATAGACGCCCTCGGCCAGACGGCCATTCAGGTTGACGCGAATCGTTTTCGGTTCGCGAAAAGCGCACACCCCCTTCAGAATGCCCACCTCGAGATCGGTCGTGCCGACACCGGCGGCGAAAGCGCCGAAGGCCCCGTGGGTACAGGTGTGCGAATCGCCCATGATGGCGGTAAAACCGGGGCGAATATAACCCTTCTCGGGAAACAGCGCATGGCAGACACCGTTGCGCCCGACATCAAAGAAATCCATGATCTGGTGACGGCGTGCCCAGTCGCGCAGGATTTTGGCCTGCAGGGCCGTCTTGCTGTCCTTCGACGGCGTGACATGATCGATGACCGCCTTGATTTTGCTCGGATCAAACACACGGTCCTTGCCCCGCCATTCGAGATCGGCGATTGCAACCGGCGTGGTAATTTCATGACAAAGCACACGATCCAGATCGAGGACCTTGGTGCCGGGGAAAGGCTCGTCGCGCAGGTGCGCGGCGAAAATCTTCTCAGCTGTCGTCTGACCCATAATGGCTCCTTGAAAAATCAATTCCTGCGCAAAAAGGTGCCCGCATCTTAACCGATCTGCGACCGGCAGGAAAGCCCTGCCGGTCGATCACGGCATGATTCAAATCTCGACGTTTTTGCGCTGGGAAAAATTCAGCGCTTTGTTAAGTGCATTGATATACGCCTTGGCGCTGGCGACGATGATATCAGAATGCGCCCCCTGGCCGAGAACTTCATGCCCGTCCTGTTCAAGCCTGACGGTGCATTCCCCCAGCGCATCGGTGCCACCGGTAATCGAACCGACCGAAAAGTTGACCAGGCGCGGATTCATCCGGGTCAGTTTCTTGATCGCCCTGAAGGTGGCGTCGACCGGCCCGTCTCCCATGACCGCCGCCTTTTTGACTTTCCCCTTGATCTCCAGTTCGACGGTCGCCGTCGGCGCGGCAAAAGAACCAGAGGAGACATTCATCTGCAGCAATTTGACGGTTTCCGGCACACGGATAATCTCGTCGGCAACGATCGCGTCCAGATCTTCGTCGAAAATTTCCTTTTTCCGGTCGGCCAGGGACTTGAAACGCACAAAGGCTTTGTCGACGTCAGCTTTCGGCAGGTCATACCCCAACTCTTTCAGCCGGGCGACAAAGGCATGCCGACCGGAATGTTTGCCGAGCACCAGCTTGTTGGTGTTCAGACCGATCGATTCTGGGGTCATGATTTCATAGGTTTCCTTATCCATCAGGACGCCGTGCTGATGAATCCCGGCCTCGTGGGCAAAGGCGTTCGCACCGACAATCGCTTTGTTCGGTTGCACGACAATTCCGGTGATCGTCGACAGCAGGCGGCTGGCACCGTAAATGTGCTCGGTGTTGATGTCTGTCTCATAGGGCATGATGTCACGCCGGGTGCGTAACGCCATGACCACTTCTTCGAGGGAGCAGTTGCCAGCCCGTTCGCCGATGCCGTTGATCGTGCATTCCACCTGCCTGGCTCCGGCCTGAATCGCCGCCAGAGAATTGGCCACCGCCAGACCGAGGTCATTGTGGCAGTGGACCGACAGAACAGCCTGATCTATATTCGAGACATTATCCTTCAAGTACCTGATAATGTTGTGAAACTCAAAAGGAATGGCATAACCGACCGTGTCCGGGATATTGACCGTTGTCGCGCCCGCATCGATCACCGCTTCGACCATCTCGGCCAGGAATTCCAGGCGGGTTCGCACCGCATCCTCGCAGGAGAATTCGACGTTCGGTGTATAGGCGGCGGCATGCTTGACCGCCTGGATCGCCGTTTCTTTGACCTTGGCCGGTTCCATCTGCAGCTTGCGCTGCATGTGAATGTCAGAGGTCGCGATAAAGGTATGAATCCGGCCCCGCTCTCCAGCATATTTCAGGGCTTCCCAGGCGCGGTCGATATCCTTCAAGTTGGCGCGGCACAAACCGGCGATCTCCGGTCCCTTGATGGTTTTGGCAATTTTCCTGACCGCCTCGAAATCCCCATCGGAGGCAATCGGAAAGCCGGCCTCGATCACATCAACATTGAGCTTCTCCAGTTGACTTGCCACCCTCAGTTTCTCTTCCATGTTCATACTGGCGCCCGGCGACTGCTCACCGTCGCGTAATGTCGTATCGAAAATCTTGATTGTTTTGTTTGCGTTCATGATGGCCTCCTCTGTCTGCCTTGTCGTTACATGCCTTCGTGGAGACGGTTCTCGTGCCCCACACCTTGTTGTTGTCTGGTCTTGCTGTCTTGACGCGTTAGGTCACTCAGGTCGGATTCCACAGAACCACCCCCTTTCCGCACATCGGGTCTTTGGCAAGAAAAAAGCTCCCGCCCCCAGTCAGGGGCGAGAGCTTGCGCTTCGCGGTACCACCCTGTTTGATCTCGCCGTGGCGAAATCCTTCATTGGCCATTGACGCAGGCTCACGGCGAACATTACTCGGGGTTGCCCCCTTTGACATCCGCTGCTCCAAGGCCAGTTCGGGTCGTTGTCTGTACCGGTTTGCAGCACCACCGGCTCTCTGGGACAGCCTCAGACCTTACTCTTCCTCTTCAACGCATTTGACAATGTTCTGCCAATAAAACAGAAAGCCGTTTTCTTGTCAAGAGATCCCATGCTTTTTACTCAAGCAGAAAAGCCGCTAAGCGTCAGTCTCAATCTTTTCGGAACCTTTCGAATCATCCTTCGGCTTGCCCCGGAAAAATTTCAGCAGGCTGCCCACAGGCCCCGAGGCAATATACAGGGACGCCATGGAAAAGAGCATGATTTCCGGCTCGGCAACAACCACGATGACGAAGATGATCGCCAGCACCAGCCAGCCAAAAGGCTGACGCTTGAAGAGCCCCGGATCTTTCAGAGACAGGTAGCTGTGATTGCTGACCATCAGGTAGGCCAGCAGATAAATCAACAGCAGCACGGAGACTTTCCGGATCGACCCGGAGCCCCCCAGATAATAGAAGAGCAAAACGCAGGAGGCAACCATTCCGGCAGCCGCAGGTATCGGCAGACCGACAAAACGTCGGGACTCGACAGTGTTGACCTGGACATTGAACCGCGCCAGACGGAGGGCTCCGCACACGACATAGACAAAAGCGGCCAGCCAGCCGAGCTTGCCGAAGGACTGCAGGGCCCAGGAATACATCAACAGTCCCGGGGCCACCCCGAAGGCCACCAGGTCGGCCAGGGAATCATATTCGACGCCGAATCGGCTGGTGGTGCCGGTCAAACGGGCCACCTTGCCATCCAGGGCATCGAACACCGCGGAGATCAGGATGAACCATGCAGCCAGGTTGTACTCCCCCTTGAGTGTGGCGACGATGCCATAAAACCCGGCAAACAGGCTGCCTGTCGTGACCAGGTTCGGAAGCAGGTAAACCCCGCGCTTGAGGCTGTCACGCTTGTCGTAGGAACCGCCCACCTGGGTCATGACAGTGCCCCCAGAACGGTCTCGCCGGCGACTGTTCTTTCGCCGACCCGGGCCGTCACGGCGACCCCTTCCGGCAGGTAAAGATCAACCCGGGAACCGAAACGGATCAGTCCATAACGCTGGCCCCGCTCGATCTCATCACCGATCTCGGCATAGGTCACGATGCGTCGCGCCACCAGGCCGGCGATCTGGACACAGAGGATGGTCTGGCCGGTGCGCGTCTCAATGAGCATCCCGGCCTGTTCATTCTCCAGACTGGCTTTGTCCAAGGAGGCGTTGAAGAAGCGGCCCGGGTTGTAAAACTGGTCGATCACCCGGCCGCTGATCGGCACCCGGTTGATGTGGACATCGAAGACATTCATGAAAATACTGACTTTGGTGACGTCGTTGCCATCGAAGTAGCGCGATTCGGGGACCTTGCCGACAAAGATGATTTTGCCGTCGGCAGGCGCCACGATCTTTTCATCCCCCGCCGGGGCCACCCGTTCCGGGTTACGGAAGAAATAAATCGAAAAGAGTGTCAGAGCGAAAAAGAGGATCGCCAGAAAGGACCACTCCAGAGCGGCACAGAAAAGCGCTATGAAGGCGAACAGACCGATGAAGGGGTAACCTTCGACTGCGATGAGTTGATCCCGGTTTTTCATGAAAGTTCACGATCCTTAAGACGGTTACGGCGGGAGTGCTGTCTCCCGCCGTTCTGATTGTGTCAGTGATCAGTTCTTGCTCTTGTCAACAATCTTCTTGATCCATGGCATCATACTGCGCAGCTCTTCACCGACCTGCTCGATCGGGTGGGCCGCATTCAGCCGGCGCCGTGCCGTTATTTCCGGATAATTGGACTGCCCCTCGAGGATGAACCGTTTGGCATAGGAACCATTCTGGATGTTTTCCAGGCACTCCTTCATCGCCTGACGGCTCTCGGCATTGATCACCTTCGGTCCGGTGACATATTCTCCGTACTCGGCATTGTTGGAGATCGAGTAGTTCATGTTGGCAATGCCACCTTCATAGATCAGATCAACGATCAACTTGGTTTCGTGCAGGCATTCAAAATAGGCCATCTCGGGGGAATACCCGGCTTCGACCAGGGTCTCAAAACCGGCCTTGATCAACTCCACCAGGCCACCGCAAAGGACGGTCTGCTCGCCGAACAGGTCGGTTTCCGTTTCATCCTTGAAGGTCGTTTCGATGATGCCGGTCCGGCCTCCACCGATGGCGCTGGCATAGGAGAGAGCCACGTTTTTGGCCGTTCCGGAGGGATTCTGGAAGATGGCGATCAGGTCAGGGATGCCGCCCCCCTTGACGAACTCTGAACGCACCGTATGACCGGGCGCTTTCGGGGCGATCATGATCACATCGAGATCGTCACGCGGCACGATCTGATTGTAATGAATACTGAATCCGTGGGCAAAGGCCAAGGTCGCGCCCTTTTTAAGATTCGGTTCGACCTCGTCCCGGTAGAGTTGGGCCTGAAATTCGTCGGGCGTCAAAATCATGACCAGGTCGGCCGCGGCGACGGCTTCCGGCACCGACTTGACTGGCAAGCCGGCATTCTTGGCCTTGACGGCAGATCCGGACCCGGCGCGCAGAGCCACCGTGACATCGACGCCGGAGTCCTTGAGGTTGTTGGCGTGGGCATGGCCCTGGGATCCGTAGCCGACGATGGTCACTTTCTTGCCCTGGATCAGGGACAGATCGGCATCCTTATCGTAATAGACTTTCAAGCTCATGGCGCTTCTCCTTCAATCTGACGCGGTATAATTTGTTAAAAAACGCATATATAGCATAACACAGCGGGCCATGCCAACGATTTATCCCGGCAGGACCCGCTGCAAACCGTTGCCGCTGCGGTGATTAATTGGCCTTCCACCCTTTCGGCCCACGGCCCAGGACAACGGGGCCCGAACGCACCAGTTCCTTGATCCCCATCGGCCGCAACAGATCGATGATCGCATTGACCTTGACGGGCGACCCGGTCACTTCAACGGTATAACATTTTGGCGTCACATCAACGACTTTGCCGCGAAAGATATCACAGATCCGCAACACTTCTGCGCGGGTCGCCTCCTCGGCCGTGACCTTGATCAGAGCCATTTCCCGTTCGATGAAATCCTCGCCGGTAAAATCGATCACCTTGATGGTATCGATCAGCTTGTTCAGTTGTTTGTTGATCTGTTCCAGGATTCGGTCATCACCGCTGGTCACAATCGTCATGCGCGAAATCGACGGGTCGAGTGTCGGCGCCACGGACAGGCTTTCGATGTTAAAGCCGCGCCCTGAGAAAAGCCCGGCCACGCGAGTCAGGACACCAAACTCATTTTCCACCAGCACGGAAATCGTATGTCTCATCTTTATCTCCCGTCAGATTAAACGGTTCATTCGCATTTGAAAAAGCAATGGCGTCACACCTCAAGAGGCAAGAACCATCTCATTCAGCCCGGCGCCGGCCGGGACCATCGGCATGACGTTTTCCTCCCGCGCCACCTTGAACTCCATGATCACCGGTCCGGGCGTTTCGAAAGCGGTCTTGATCACCTCCTCGACCTGATCGGGGCGGGTCGCCCTCAGGCCGGTGGCGCCGTAAGCTTCGGCCAGTTTGATGAAGTCGATCGGCAGCTCCATACAGGTCTGGCTGTAGCGTTTATCAAAGAAAAGCTGTTGCCACTGCCGCACCATGCCGAGGAAATTGTTGTTGAGAATGGCAATTTTCACCGGCAGCCGGTACTGCACCAGGGTGGCCAATTCCTGCGAGTTCATCTGGAAAGATCCATCACCGGAGATATCAATCACCTGGCGCTGGGGAAAGGCCGCCTGAGCACCGAGAGCAGCCGGCAGACCATACCCCATGGTGCCCAGGCCACCCGAGGAGAGAAAAGTACGCGGCTGGACGAAATCGAAAAACTGGGCGGTCCACATCTGGTGCTGTCCGACTTCTGTGGTCACAATCGCATCGTCACTGGAGAGTTCGCGCAGTTTCTCGATCACGAATTGCGGTTTGATTTCTTTCTCGGAGCCCTGATAGGTCATCGGCTGCTCCTGCCGCCAGCGGGCAATCTCCTCGTGCCAGAAAGCAAGTTTTTCGACCATCTGGACGACGTCATCTTGCTGCTCGGCCAGCTTCCTGTTGAGCTTTTGCAACACGTCCCGCAAATCGCCAACGATCGGCAAATCGACCCGGACATTCTTCTTGATCGACGTCGGGTCGATATCAACATGAATGATTTTGGCATTTGGTGCAAAAGTCGCAATCTTACCGGTCACCCGATCGTCGAAGCGGGCACCGAGGGCAATCAGAAGATCGGCATTGGTGACCGCCATGTTGGCGTAATAGGTGCCGTGCATGCCGAGCATGCCGAGGGACAGCGCGTGGGTCTTGGGGAAGGACGCCATCCCCATCAGCGTCGTGGTCACCGGCGCCTGAATTCTTTCGGCCAAATCGAGAAGCTCGCCATGGGCATCGGTCAGAGAAGCTCCGCCGCCGACGTAAATGACCGGTTTCTGGGCGGCCAGTACCAGTTTGACCGCTTTCTCGACCATCCGCACGTTGCCGCTGTAGGTCGGCTTGTAGCCACGCAATTCAACCGTCTCGGGGTAGGCGAATTTGGCCGTATCGAGTTGGACGTCTTTCGGCAGATCGATGACCACCGGACCGGGACGACCGGTGCGGGCAATGTAAAAGGCTTTTTTGACCGTGGCCGCCAGCTCCTTGACATCTCGGACCAGATAATTGTGCTTGGTGATCGGACGGGTGATGCCGATGATATCGGCTTCCTGAAACGCATCATTGCCGATCAGAGGTGTCGGCACCTGGCCGGTGATCACCACCAGCGGGACCGAATCCATGTAGGCCGTGGCAATTCCGGTGACGGTATTGGTGGCTCCTGGTCCGCTGGTGGCGATGGCCACGCCAACCTTGCCGGTGGCCCGGGCATAGCCGTCGGCGGCGTGCACAGCCGCCTGTTCGTGGCGGGTCAGAACATGCTTGATCGGAGAATCCATCAGGTCATCGTAAATATTGATCACCGTGCCGCCGGGATAGCCGAAAATAGTCTCCACGCCCTCCTGCAACAGGCTTTCCAAAAGAATTTTAGAACCGGTCAGTTTCATGTGAACTCCTCGACGATTCGTCTCGCGGACAAATCGAACGGTCTGGTTAACAGGACATCAGCGACAGATGGCACCGGTATTGGCCGAGGTGACGACTTGCGCATAGCGCGCCAGCCAACCGGTCTTGATCTTGGCCTCCGGGGTTTGCCAGTCAGCACGGCGTTTGGCCAAGGTCTCCTCATCCACCAGCAGCTGCAAAGTACGGTTCGGAATATCGAGGCGGATCCGGTCACCGTCGGCGACCAGGGCGATGGGGCCACCCTCAGCGGCCTCCGGTGAGATATGGCCGATGCAGGGGCCGCGGGTCCCACCGGAAAAGCGTCCGTCGGTGACCAGGGCAACGCTGTCGCCCAAACCAAGACCCATCAGGGTTGCGGTCGGCGCCAGCATCTCACGCATGCCCGGGCCGCCCTTCGGCCCTTCATAGCGAATGACGACCACGTCTCCAGCCACCACCCGACCGTTCATCAGGGCATCCATAGCCGCCTCCTCGGAATCGAAACAGCGGGCCCGCCCCTCGAAGGTCATCATCGCCTGCGAGACACCGGATTGTTTGACCACGGCGCCGAGCGGGGCGAGATTGCCGGACAGGACCGCCAGGCCGCCTTCGGCACGGACCGGCTTGTCGGCAGGATGAATGACCTCTTCATCGACGCTGGCCACGCTGGCCACGATCTGTTTAACGGTTGGTCCGGTCAGTGTTGGATTGTCCTGCACCAGATCGCGCAGCTGGAACAGCACGCCAGGGACCCCGCCGGCCGCATCCAGATCTTCCATGAAATGTTTGCCACCGGGATTCATCGAGGCCAGCTGCGGGGTTTCCCGGCCCAGGCGATCGAAGGCCTCCAACGGCAGTTCGACACCAGCTTCATGGGCAATGGCGAGAAGATGCAGAACCGTATTACTCGATCCGCCCAGTGCCAGATCGACCCGGATGGCGTTTTCAAAGGCGGCGCGGGTCATGATCTGCCGCGGAGTAATCTGCTCCCGGACCAGCGCGACGATCCGTTCGCCGCTGGCGAAGGCAATCCGCCGCTTCATCGACGAAACGGCCAGCGACGTTCCGCAGCGCACCAGACTCATGCCGAGGGTTTCGGTCAGAATGGCCATGGTATTGGCGGTAAACAATCACCCCGGCTTTGTATTGGGCCATAGCTTCGAAGGTATCCGTCACAAACGAGAATTTGCGACCTTCACGCCCGGTTCCGGTCATCATCGGGCCGGCGGTCACCACCACGCAGGGGATATCGAGCCGGGCCGCCGCCATCAGCATCCCCGGCGTGATCTTGTCGCAGTTGGTCAACAGGACCAGGCCATCGAGGCGATGCGCCTCGGCAATCGACTCGACCATATCGGCAATCAGCTCACGGGTGGGCAGGGAGTAGTGCATGCCACGATGGCCCATGGCGATACCGTCGCAAACACCTGGAATACCGAAAATGAAGGAATAACCGCCGCCGGTGTGCACCCCCTTCTCGATGAAACGCTCCAGATCGCGCATGCCGGTGTGCCCCGGGATCAGGTCGGTAAAGGACGAGGCAATGCCGATAAACGGTTTCCCCATCTCCTCCTGCGGGACCCCGGTGCCTTTCAGCAGCGCACGGTGCGGTGTGCGTTCGAATCCCTGCGTGATCGCGTTGCTGCGTTTTTCGCTCATGGTGTTGTTTCTCCCGTAAAAAACTCTGTTTTAACCGTCAAGACATCCGTTTTTTATACCCATCTCAACCGGCCAGGTAAAGGGCAAAATAGCGGATCCTGTTTTTCGGTGGAATTTGGCTGAACCCGGACAAAAAACAGGGGCCGGATAAACGGCCCCTGCTGAATCGGTTGCTGTGATCGCTGCGACTATTGCCGGTATTCCCGAAGAATCGATTCCATTTCGTCCTTGCCGGCTAATTTCAGCTTTTGAATCTTTTTCCGTTCGAGATCTTCGTCTGGCGTCAGGTAGGGGCGGTCTTCATACTCCTGCAATTTCTTTTCGAACAGCACGTGTTCCTCGTGGAGTTTGCGGAAACGCGGGTTCTCCTCACTCAAGCGTTGGATCAGGTCCAAGTCATTCTCTGCCATGAGCACCTCCTGAGCTAGTGGGTAAGATGTAACGAACGGTACCTAGAAAAATAGCGAAGGCACAACGGGATTGTCAACCAGAATTACCCCTGCAATCCGGCCGTCGGGAAATTCAGTTCGGCTTCCGAGGGACGCAGATAAACCGGCATCAGTTGATCCGCTGTGCAGCGGACGCCGGCGGCCCAATCCTGCTGGGCCAGGCTGGCCGCCGCGGCCGCCCGGGGCAGATCGATAAAGGCCGGGGCGAAATGGGCCCGATCCGCCATCTGACGAACGATCAGCGATCGGTAAACCGACGCCCCGCTGCCGACAAACAGCGTTTCTTCGTCGATCTCCGCCAGGATCTTTTCCGGCCTGGCCACCCGTTCTTCTGTCACCGGTCGGGGTCCCCCGCCGTGCCAGCGGTAAACGGCACTGTAAACTTCCTGCTTGCGGGCATCCAGCATGACGCAAACCGGTCGTTCGGCAAAGGGCAACTGCATCGCCAGAGACTGCAGCGATGAAATGCCGAGCAAGGGACAGTCGAGAGCCAAGGACAGCCCCTTGGCCGTCGCCAGGCCAACCCGCAGCCCGGTAAAAGAGCCGGGTCCCCGGACAACCGCAATGCCATCGAGTTGCTTTTTGTCCCGCTCGGTCGTGGTCAGCAGCATGTCGATCATGGGCATCAGCCAGTCCGTCGGGGTCCTGCGACATTGCAGGTTGATCTCGGCAAGCAGTGCGCTGCCGTCGGTCACGGCCACGCTGCCGGCAGGAGTTGCGGTCTGGATGGTCAACAGGACGGGCGGCATGTCAGTTGCCGATCATTCGGACAATGTCGTTGTAAAAAGCCAGCACCATCAGCATGATCAACAGGATCAGGCCAAGCTGCTGCGCCCACTCCCGGGCACGCAGGGACAAGGGACGACGGAAAACCATTTCAAAGGCATAAAAGAACAGATGTCCGCCATCGAGGATCGGGATCGGCAGCAGATTCAAGATCCCCAACTGAATACTGAGGAAGGCCAGCACACTGAGGATTGCGGACAGATCGGTCTGCGCAGCCTGGCCGGCAATCTGCACCACCGTGATCGGCCCACCGATGTTGCTGGTAGAGACATGCCCAGCAAACAGCTTCTGGATGAAGACCACGGTCAGCTCGATCAATTCCAGGCTGCGTTCAGCACCGGCCACGATCGATTCGCCAAAGGAAAACCGTTTGAAAACGGTTTCCTGCAAGGGTGCGATGCCGATCAGGTAACTGTCCCCCTCATCAACCCGCTGCGGCACCAGTTTGACGTTCAAAACCTGCGTGTCACGTTCGACGGTCACCGTAACCGGTCGGCCGCCGAACTTCTGAATCGCATCTTTCAGTCCGTACCAGGAGACGATCGGCTGATCACCGACCGACAGGATCCTGTCGCCCTCCTTGAGACCGGCTTCAAGCGCCGGCATCGCCGGGGCCAGGCTGCCAATCACCGGGTCCTGCTCGGGCAGCAGGCCAATCGCTTGCAGCCCCTCGAGGGAACCTTCGTCGGCGGCCAGGGTCAGGTCGAGGCTCTCACCATTACGGCGCAGCGAAAAATCGATCGGCCCGCCAGCCGCGCTCACCAGCGCCGGCCCGGTATCGGTCCAGGTCGCGACCTGCTCTCCATTGATGGCCAGGATACAGTCCCCATGGCGAAACCCGGAGCCAGCCGCCGGCGAATCCGGGACCACGTAACCGACGCAGGGCGGCGCATCGAGGTAGGCCGGTAGATTGATGCCGACCAGGTAAGCCAGCGGCAGAACCAGAAAAGGCAATATGAGGTTCATGAAAGGGCCGGCGGCGACAATCGCCATCCGCCGGGGCAGGCTCTGCTTGGCAAAGGAGCGGTGTTCTTCGTCGGGCGGGATCGACGCGGCTTCTCCCTGCTCCCCGCCGCCCTCACCAAGCATCTGCACATAACCACCGAGAGGCACGGCGCAAATCATGTACTCGGTTTCCCCCCATTGGCGGGAGACCAGGCGGGGGCCGAAACCAAGCGAGAACTTGAGGACTTTGACGCCACAGAACTTGGCCACGCAAAAATGGCCGAGTTCATGAATAAAAACCAGAATGCCCAGCAGGACAATCCCGGCAACAATGGTGATCATGACGTGTGAACTCCTTGGCGATCATTCAGCACGGCCCGGGTCGCCTGGCGGGCCCAGGCATCCGCCGCCAGGACCTGTGCGACAGAGGTCGCTGCCATCCCGTCATGCCGGGCGAGAACTGCGGCAATGGCGCGTGGGATATCCGGAAACTTGACCTGGCCCAGCAGAAACGCCTCGACCGCCACTTCGTTGGCGGCATTCAGCACGGCCGGATACGTGCCGCCCTGTTCGATCACATCGTAAGCCAGACCCAGGCAGGGGAAATTGCGGGTGTCCGGGGGGGAGAAATGTAGCGTACCGAGGCGACAGAGGTCCAGCGGCGGCAGTTCCAGAGGCAGCCTTTCCGGGTAACTGAGAGCATAGGCGATCGGCGTTTTCATGTCCGGGATGCCCAGTTGGGCCATAACCGCCCCGTCGATGTATTCGACCATCGAATGAACGATACTCTCGGGATGGATATGAACCGTGATCTTGTTGACCGGCAGGCCGAACAGCCAATGCGCTTCGATCACTTCGAGACCCTTGTTCATCATGGTGGCGGAATCGATGCTGATCTTGCGCCCCATCGACCAGTTCGGATGCGCCAGAGCATCGTCCGGCGTGACATGATCCAGCTCTTCCGGTGTCCGGTTGCGGAAAGGACCGCCGGAGGCGGTCAAAATCAGGCGGCGGACATCGGCCATGCGATGGCCTGCCAGCGATTGAAAGATCGCCGAATGTTCACTGTCGATCGGGAACAGGTGCCCGCCGGAGGCGACCAGCTCGTTCATCACCAGTTCCCCGGCAATGACCAGGGTTTCCTTGTTGGCCAGGGCCACATCCCGCCCTGCCCTGATGGCCGCCAGGGTCGGCTCCAGACCGGCCGCACCGACAATCGCGGAGACCACCATATCCGCATCCGCGCGGGCGGCGACCTGGATCATCCCTGCGGTCCCGCAGAGAATCTCCGGCCCGCCGGCACCACAGCGATTCCGCAGTTGCAGAGCATCCTCGCCGTCGGGAACGGCCACCACCTCGGGGGCAAACCGGGCAACCTGCTCTTCCAGCAGGGCCAGATTGCGCCCCGCGGTCAGGGCCGTGATCCGAAAACGATCCGGGTGCTGGGCAACGATATCGAGGGTGCTGACACCGATGGAGCCGGTTGAACCGAGGATTGCCAGCCTTTTCATGCGAACATCCACAGGGCGTAGTAATAGGTCAGCGGAAAGGCAAACAGCAGACTGTCAAGGCGATCGAGCAGGCCGCCGTGGCCGGGGATCATGGCCCCGGAGTCCTTAACGCCGAAGCTCCGTTTCAAAAGAGATTCGACCAGATCGCCCAGTTGACTGAAAGCGCCGACCCCCAGACCGATCAGGACCACGTCCGTCAGGTCGAGCTCGGCAAAGAACCAGAGACGACAGATGGCCGCACCGAGAATCCCGCCCGCCAGGCCGCCAAGGGCTCCCTCGACACTCTTTTTCGGGCTGACCGCCTCGTAAAGACGTCGACGGCCCAGTTTCATGCCGATAAAATAGGCCAGCGTGTCACTTGCCATGACCACAAACAAAACCAGGAAGATCCAGTCACGCCCCGCCGGCAGTTCACGCAGCAGGACGGCATGCGAGAGCAACACCGGGATGTAGAGAATCCCCAGCAGACTGACAGCGAGATCACGACTGACCCGTTGCAGGTCCCGGAAACAGAACAGGTAAATCAGGGTCAGACAGAGAAAGGGCAGGACCAGGCTGAGCAACGTCGCCTGGGAACCGGCGGCGAAGACCAATCCGGCACTGCAGGCAATACCGGCCACGATCGACAGGGCGCTTTCCAGGCGCCGGTCAGATGGCAAGGCCATGCGGTAGAATTCCTGCAAGGCCAGAGCGCTGATGACGAACAGCAAACCGGCAAAAAGCCCCACGCTGGCATAATAAACGGCCAGGACCAGCAGGGGCAAAGCGATCAAGGCTGTCAGGATCCGCTGCTTAATGACACCCCTCCCCGCCTTTTTTCGACGTCTGCCGCAGCTGCCCGGCGGTCAGGCCGAAGCGTCTTTGCCGATTGCTGTAGGCTTCGACGGCCTGGCGAAGCTCAGCGGAGGAAAAATCCGGCCAGAGTGTTTCCGTGAAGTAGAGTTCGGCGTAGGCAATCTGCCAGAGCAGAAAGTTGCTGACACGCATCTCGCCGCTGGTCCGAATCAGCAGATCCGGATCCGGCATCCGGCAGGTATCGAGGTGTTTGGCGATCACCGATTCGTTGATATCGGCGGCCGTCAAAGTGCCCGCTTCGATGGCGCGCCCGAGCTGCTGCATGGCACGGGTCAGTTCGTTACGCGAACCGTAGGACAGCGCCAGGTTGAGAATCATCTTGTCGTTCAGCGCCGTGGCAGCAACAATTTCATTGAGAATCTGCACTGTGGGTTCCGGCAGCCGCTCGAGTTCACCGATCGCCACCAGGCGGATGCCGCGGTCCTGCAGCTGATTCAGTTCCTTTTTCAGGAAGGTGCCGAGCAAGCCCATCAGGGCCTCAACCTCCTCCTGGGGTCGCCCCCAGTTCTCCGAACTGAAGGCATAAAGGGTCAAATATTCGATACCATACTGCAGACATTCATCGACCACGGCCTGGACCGTGTCGACTCCTTTGCGGTGGCCAAGGATGCGCGGCAGCCGACGCTGCTCGGCCCAACGGCCATTGCCGTCCATAATAATTGCCAGGTGTCTCGGAATCTGCATGGGCATCGTTTCTTGTCAGGCGATCGAAGTTTTTAAATTATCACAGAGAATTGGCAACGAGCAACCGGATGCTGTCTGCCTCGACAACAAAGAGGGCGCCCGGGGGCGCCCTCTTCGGAGAGCCTTCAGTGGCCCTATTGTTAATAAGTCACGGCATCGGATTTGCGCTGATCGCTGGCACAGCGAGTGCGACGCGTTGAGTTGTCGCGCCTTGGGCCGGGATCAGATTTCCATCAGGTCTTTCTCTTTGTCGACGATCACCTGATCGATCCGGGCGACAAAATCATCGGTCAGGTCCTGGACCTCTTTCTCGCCGCGTTTTAGATCATCCTCGGTGATCGCCTTGTCTTTCTCGCCTTTCTTCAGAGCATCGTTGGCGTCACGCCGGGCATTGCGGATACTGACTTTGGCATCCTCGCCCATGCGTTTGACCTGCTTGACCATCTCCTTGCGCCGTTCTTCGGTGAGCGGCGGGAACACCAAACGGACGAGCTGACCGTCCGAGGTCGGATTCAATCCCAGATCGGCCTTGAGGATCGCCTTTTCGATCTCGCCGATCATATTTTTTTCCCAGGGCTGGATCGTGATCAGGCGCGGTTCAGGGACCGCCAGTGTGCCGACCTGATTCAGCGGCGTCGGCGTGCCGTAGTAATCAACCCGCACGTCATCAAGCAGAGACAGCGAAGCCCGTCCGGTACGAACTTTGCCGAGATCGCGTTTGAATGCCTCCACAGCTTTGGCCATGGCCGCTTTGGCCTGGGCTTTGACATCATCCATCATGGTGTCCTCCTCCCTTGACGATCGTTCCGATCTGGTCGCCGCAGACAACCCGTTTGATGTTGCCACTGGTGGTCAGATCGAAAACGAGAATTGGCAGATCGTTGTCCATGCACAGGGATGTTGCGGTCGAGTCCATCACCTGCAGTCCCTGTTTCAGGACATCCAGGTAGGTCAACTGATCATACTTGACGGCGTCCTTATCCTTGAAGGGATCGGAGTTGTAGACCCCGTCCACCTTGGTGGCTTTGAGGATAATCTCAGCGCCGATTTCGATGGCCCGCAGGCTCGCCGCGGTATCGGTGGTGAAGAAGGGGTTACCGGTGCCGGCGCCGAAGATCACGACACGTCCTTTTTCCAGGTGGCGGACCGCCCGGCGACGGATATACGGCTCGGCAATCTCCTGCATTTCGATGGCCGACTGCACGCGGGTCATGACACCCGCTTTTTCCAGGGCATCCTGCAGCGCCAGGCTGTTCATGACCGTGGCCAGCATCCCCATGTAATCGGCGCTGGCCCGGTCCATGCCCATGGAAGAGGCGGCAATGCCGCGAAAGATGTTGCCGCCACCGATGACGATGGCAACCTGAATGCCGAGATCGACGACGTCACGGATCTCCCCGGCGATCTCCCTGATGACGTCCGGATCAATCCCATAACCTTGCTGTCCGGCCAGTGCTTCGCCGCTGAGTTTCAGCAAGATACGCCTGTAACACGGTTGCTTTGCCATGGTTTCTCCGGTTGTGCTGCGAGCTTATTTGGTCATCGAAGCGACTTCGGCGGCAAAATCGTCGGTCTTCTTTTCAATGCCTTCGCCCAGTTGGAAGCGCTCGAAGGCGGCCAGTGTCACCGCACCACCGACGTCCTTGCCGAGAGTCTCGACGACCTTGCCGACCTTGTGATCGGTATCCACCACATAGACCTGCTCGAGGAGACAGATTTCACCAAAGAACTTGTTCAGCTGGCCTTCGATAATTTTTTCGACGATGTTTTCCGGCTTGCCGCTCTCCAGAGCCTTGGCGCGCATGATATCCTTTTCCCGCTCGATCACATCGGCCGGAACCTGGTCACGCTTGAGGTACTGGGGGCTGGCAGCGGCGACGTGCATGGCCAGCAGCTTGGCCGTTTCGGCAACGCGCGGGTCATCAGCCTTGGCGGTATCGAGTTGCACCAGGACACCGATCTTGCCGGCGCCGTGAATGTACGAGGCCACCACACCGGCGTCACTGGCGAGACGGGCAAAACGGCGAATATTCATATTTTCACCGATGGTCGCGATCTGGTGCGTCAGTTCTTCAGCAACAGTCCGCCCGGTGCCCGGGAAATCGATTGTTTTCAGGGCCTCGACATCCGCAGGGGCTTCGGCCAGGACGACGTCGACGACACCTTTGGCAAATTCCTGGAAGGCCTCGTTCTTGGCGACAAAGTCGGTTTCCGAGTTGACTTCCACCAGGGCGCCGCAAGCGGCTTCGCCGGCGGCCACGATCATCCCTTCGGCCGCCACGCGACCGGATTTCTTGGCCGCTGCGGACAAGCCTTTCTTGCGCAGCAGGTCGATCGCCTGTTCCATATCGCCACCGGCCTCCGTCAGGGCTTTTTTACAATCCATCATCCCGGCACCGGTCTGGGCACGCAGGTCGCCTACCATTTTTGCAGTAATCGTTGCCACAATCATTCCTCCTTATGTGCTGCACTCTGTCTGAATTGTTCGTTGTCTGTTAAAAAGGCGGCTGCAATGCAGACCGCCTTTGTATCATCCTTAAGGATCGACCGGTTAAGCCTCCGCCGATGCGTCCTTTTCTTCGCTGGTGGTCACTTCAGCGGGCGTCTCGGTGTTCTCCGACTTCTCGATCACTTCCGGCGCGGCCGTTTCTGCAGCCGCCGGTTCTTCCTGATCAGCACCCTCGGCATCGTTGCGCAGGTCTTCTTCGCGCGCCGCGGCTCCCTCGAGACAGGCCTCGGCCATCTTCGAGGCAAACAGGCGAATGGCGCGAATGGCATCGTCGTTGCCCGGTATGATGTAATCAATGCCATCGGGATCGCAGTTGGTATCGACCACGGCGACCACCGGGATGCCAAGCTTCTGGGCCTCCTTAACGGCGATCTCCTCCTTGTTCGGATCGACGATGAAGACCGCGGCCGGCAGGCGGGTCATGTTTTTGATGCCGCCGAGGCTCTTTTCCAGCTTGGTCTTCTCACGCTCCAGTTGCAGCACTTCCTTCTTGATCAGCAGATCGAAGGTACCGTCCTGGGCCATCGCCTCGATCTTCTTGAGGCGGTCGATGCTCCGCTTGATGGTGGAGAAATTGGTCAGCATGCCGCCCAACCAGCGATTGTTGACGTAGTATTGATCGGCCCGAACCGCCTCTTCGAAAATCGAGTCCTGGGCCTGCTTCTTGGTGCCGACGAAAAGAATTTTCTCGCCGCGCTGGGTGACGTCGCGGACAAAGCTGTAGGCGGTACGGAAGTAACGCACTGTTTTCTGCAGGTCGATGATGTAGATACCGTTGCGAGCACCGAAGATATAGGGTTTCATCTTCGGATTCCAGCGACGGGTCTGGTGGCCGAAATGAACACCGGCCTCCAACAGTTGCTTCATGGTGATCTGGGACATGGGTCTTCCTTTCACTCGGTTTTGGCCGCCGCCTTCGTCATTCCCAGCAACCGACCTGACCCCATGTCAGGCACCCGGTTCGGGTCAAAAGGCGTGTGTATTGAACAGCACATCCGTATAACACGGGAGTATCGAGAACGCAAGGGGTTTTTGGGTATCAAGAGCGTTTACTTTCTGACAGCGCCTGTACTAGTATGCGTGATTATGTCAGGCGGCCGCATCCAAACATATATCCTGCGAGAGGTTCTCTCGCCGACACTTTTGTGCCTGCTGATCTTTACCATGGTGCTGCTGATGGGCCGGTTGATGAAGTTGGTCGATCTGGTGGTCAACAAAGGGGTCTCGTTCGGCGATATCCTGATCCTGTTCGGGACCATGCTGCCGGCTTTTTTGAATATCACCCTGCCGCTCTCTTTCCTGATGGGGATCATGATCGGCTTGAGCCGCCTGTCCACGGATAGTGAGACGGTGGCTATGAAAGCGGCCGGCATCGGTTTGGCGCAAATGGCCCGCCCCATCCTGGTGCTCGCCCTGCTGTTCGCCCTGTTGACCGCCTTCGCCGGCCTCTGGTTGAAACCCTGGGGATTCAAAGCCTTCCGGGAACAGGTTTTCGCGATCACCATGCAGAAAGCGACGATCGGTTTTCAGCCGCGCGTTTTCATGAATCAGTTCAGCAATATGGTACTTTACGCCAACACGATCGAAGACCGTTCCGGCCTGATGAAGGGGCTCTTCATCGTCGAGCAGAAACCGGACGCCACGATGCTGATCTTCGCCGACCAGGGTCAGGTCGTCTCCGACCCGAAGGAGGAGACGGTGACGATTCGCCTGCAGGATGGCACCATCCACCGTCAGCAGGCCTACAAAGACACCACCTACCAGCTGATTCATTTCCGCCATTACGACGTCCAGCCGGATTTGACCGGTGACCGTGAGAGCCTGGCCCAGAAAGCCGTCAAAGGCCGGCGTCCCAAGGAAATGGCCACGGCGGAACTGTGGCAGCAGATCCCGGACGCAGCAACACACGATGCGGACCGGAGCCATGCCATGCTGGCGGAACTGCACACCCGGCTGGCCACGCCGCTGGCCCCCCTGATCTTTGCCCTGTTCGGCCTGCCCTTCAGTATCCAGTCGCACCGTTCGGGACGCAGCGGCGGATTCGTCATCGGTCTGATCATCTATCTCTGCTATTACCTGATGCTCTCACTCGGGCAGACTTTCACGGCCGATGCCGGCTTGACACCCATTGCGACCTTCTGGATTCCGCACCTGGTGCTCATCGTGCTGGGTCTTTATTGTCTCTACCAGAGCGCCCATGAACGCCCCAATATCATCGTCACCTGGGTCGAACACCTTCTGATCGCGGCGAAAAACCGCATCAACCGCATCCATGAACACGCTTGACCGCTACATACAACAGCTGTTTCTGAAGAACCTCGCCTACATTCTGCTGGCGCTTGGTTCATTGTACGCCGTCGTCGAATTCATCGAGAAAGTCGACGATTTCATCGAACATCAGGCTGACCTGATCTATTATCTGCTCTACCCGCTTTACAATACGCCGCTGATTTTCTCCAACACCCTGCCGATGGCTGTTCTGCTCAGTGCTTTCGCGACGATCGGCAACCTGTCAGTGGCGGGGTTCCTGTTGAGCCTGGTGCTGCTGGTCTGCAATCTCTGGCTGACCCCCCTGGGCATCCAGGAGACCGAATATATCAAGAATGTCAAGATCACCAAACGGCCGGAGATTACCACGGAGTCGAACAACATCTTTTTCCGCAACGGCAACCGCATCGTGCATATCAACCGCTCCTTTCCTCAGCGCGGCACCCTGCTGGGTGTCCTGATCGTTTCCTTCAACGATCAGTTCAAGCCGGTGGAGCGTCTGCAGGCCACCTCGGCAAATTACCAGGGCAACGACCTGTGGCTGATGGAAAACGTCAAGGTCTGGGAGTTTTCACCCGACGACAAGGCCATGACCGATTACCGCAGCCATGATGAATGGCTGATGGATCTGGACAAGGACCCTTATGAAGTCACGCAAATCTGGAACAACCCCGAGGAAATGACCCAGACCGAGTTGAGCCGGCTGATCGAGACGCTGCAGGCCGATGGTCACGACCCACAGGTCTACCAGATGGAATCCCACCTGCGCACCTCAAAAGCCTTTATCCCGCTGATCATGGTGCTGCTCGGCACCCCCTTCGCCCTGCAGCGCGGTCGAAAGGCGAGCCTGGCCCTCGGCATCATCATCAGCCTGGCGATCTTCCTGGCGTATTTTATCCTGTACGCCGTTTTTGCCGCCCTCGGCGGCTCCGGCATCCTGTCCCCGCTGGTGGCCGCCTGGTCGGCCAATATCCTGATGGCTTTGACCGGCACATGGATGTTTCTGAAAGCCCAGGATTAAGCAAAAAGCAATAAGAAGGGGGACAGATTTATTTAAGTTAATAAATCTGTCCCCCTTTTTCTATTCTGAAAACGCGGCAAACCGGCGACTGAAGATCAGTAACGATAAGACTCAGGCTTGTAAGGGCCTTCGATCGGCACGCCGATGTAATCCGCCTGTTCCGGTCGCAGAAGGGTCAGCTTGGCGCCAAGTTTGTCGAGGTGCAAGCGAGCCACCCTCTCATCCAGCGCCTTCGGCAACACATAAACCCGGTTGGTGTAATCGGCCGTTTTGGTAAACAATTCAATCTGTGCCATGACCTGGTTGGTAAAGCTGTTGGACATGACAAAGGATGGGTGTCCCGTAGCGCAGCCAAGGTTGAGCAGACGACCTTCGGCCAGAACGATGATCGCATGGCCGTCCGGGAAGATCCACTGATCGACCTGGTTGCCATGTTCGCGGGGGTTCTTGATATTGATTTTTTCGATGCCGGGGACCTTGGCCAGTGCTGCCATTTCGATTTCATTATCAAAATGACCGATATTGCCGACAATCGCATTGTGCTTCATGCGGGCCATGTGAGCGACCCGGATGACATCTTTGTTGCCGGTGGTGGTGACAAAAAGATCGGCCTCTTCGACCACGTCCTCGAGCGTTTTAACCTCATATCCTTCCATGAGAGCCTGCAGGGCACAGATCGGGTCGATCTCGGTGACGATCACCCGGGCACCCTGCCCCCGCAGGGACTGGCAGCAGCCTTTGCCGACGTCACCGTAGCCGCAGACCACAGCGACTTTGCCGGATAGCATCACGTCGGTGGCCCGCATGATACCGTCCACCAGGCTGTGCCGACAGCCGTAGATGTTGTCGAACTTGCTCTTGGTGACGGAATCGTTGACGTTCATGGCCGGAAACGGCAGTTTGCCTTGCTTTTCCAGCTGGTACAGGCGGTGGACACCGGTGGTGGTCTCCTCGGTGACGCCCTGGATCGCGGCACAGACGGCCTGCCAGTCGATTGACTTGCGAGAGATCGACTGACGCAGGCAGGTGACCAGCTCAACCCAGTCTTCCGGGTCATCCGCGTCACAGTCCGGCACGCCGTTGGCCTGCCATTCGGCGCCGTTGAGAACCATCATGGTGGCATCACCGCCATCATCGAGGATCATATTCGGCAACTGGCCATCCGGCCAGGTCAGGGCTTGCTCAGTGCACCACCAGTATTCCTGCAGCGTCTCTCCTTTCCAGGCGAAGACCGGAATCCCCCGTGGCGCCTCCGGGGTGCCCTCCCGGCCAACGGCGACCGCGGCAGCGGCCTGGTCCTGGGTGGAGAAGA
>JARRPG010000051.1:0-11553 GCA_037383085.1 Desulfuromonadales bacterium
GAACTTGAACCGGTGGAGCGCAATTTTCTCTATATGCCTTATATGCACAGCGAATCGGCGGTCATTCATGAGGTCGCCGAACAGTTGTTTCGTGACAACAGCATGGCACGTAGCTATGAATACGAACGCAAGCATCAGGCGATCCAGCTCGGTGTCTTTGTCCCACCACTGTTTCGGAGCAAGTTCATTGAACCAGAAGTCCAGGACCTGTTCATGGGTCATATCGACTTCATTCCTGCGCTCATTGCTCAAGGAGTCCCCCACAACGCGTCGAGGGTGTAGGGTGACCCCTCGATCGTCCAGAAAGCCCCGTCGACGTAGCGCTGCCCGCATTCAAGTTGCGCCAGATCGGTCCGATCCTGTTCCGTCAAAGTGATCTCCGCGGCCTGCAGGTTTTCCGCAATCCGTGCCGGGTTTGTCGACTTCGGGATCACGGCCACATCCTGTTGCAAAGCCCATTGGATTAGGACCTGCGCCGGGCTGCAGGAGCGCGACTGGGCGATGCGCTGGACAACCGAGTTGTCGAGCAGGCTCTTCTCCTGCGCCTGCTTCATCGATTTCGGGCGATCCCCGGAACCGAGCGGCGCATACGCCGTGATGTGAATCCCCTGCTCCTTGCAGAAGTTGCGCAAGGTCTGTTGTTGCAGATACGGGTGCATTTCCACTTGATTCATTTCCGGCATGATCGCAGCGTCCCGGCTGATTTGACGGATGTGACCCGGATGAAAATTCGACACCCCGATATGCCGGGTAAAACCATCGGCAACACAGGACTCCATACCCGACCAGGTTTCAGCCAGCGGCAAATCGTCGAGGCTCAAAAACTGATCGCTACGTTTCGGGAAAACCACATCCGCCTTGATCGCGACCGGCCAGTGCACCAGGTAGAGATCGAGATAATCGATGCGCAAATCCGTCAAGGTTTTTGCCAGCGCAATCGGGACCTGGTCCTTGGCGTGGGCATTGTTCCAGAGTTTCGAGGTGATCCACAGGTCATCACGGCTGATTTCGCCGGATTTCATGGCGTCATCGAGGGCTTCGCCGATCTCGGCCTCGTTGCCGTAAATCGCTGCACAGTCGATATGCCGATAACCCGTACGAATTGCCTCGCGGACAGCCTGACCGACCTTACCCGGGGCGGACTTCCAGGTCCCGAGGCCGAGGGCCGGCATCTGGTCGCCATTGGAAAATGTCAGATATTGCATGGGTACCTCCTTTGCAGGAATGACATCATGTTGGTTAAAGAAATGACAGATAAGATGCGATGCCGCTGGCCAGAAGACACCAGACGACAACGATCAGGGCAGAAAACCGTCCGACAGCGAGCATCAGGAAACCGACCACGGCAATACCGACGTCCGTGACATCGTGCACCGCGCTCGTCCAGACCGGATCGTAGAGAGCCGCAGCCAGAAGACCGACCACGGCTGCGTTGATTCCGCCGATGGCCCGGATCGCCTGGGGATGTCCGGCGATTACGTGCCAGAGCGGCAGTGCCGCCGCAACCAGCAGGAATCCCGGCAGAAAGATCGCGCTGAGGGCCATCGTGGCACCGACCAGTCCGCCAAGATTTTCCGGCAGATGGGCCCCCAGGTAGGCGGCAAAGGAGAACATCGGTCCCGGGATCGCCTGGGCCGCACCGTAACCGGCCATGAAATCACTGCGCGTCAGCCAGCCCGGCGTAACAACGG
This sequence comes from Desulfuromonadales bacterium, assembly GCA_037383085.1. Classification (GTDB taxonomy): domain Bacteria; phylum Desulfobacterota; class Desulfuromonadia; order Desulfuromonadales; family BM103; genus JARRPG01. Next base: position 1,692 of record JARRPG010000051.1, read on the forward strand.
CCTCTTCCAGAAGCGGTAAAACGACGTGCCCACCACCGAACACCAAAGCGCCAGCGCGATAAAAAGCCTCAAAAACCGCCAACAGCCCGTGATCGAGTCCCCGCAGCAGCGGCAGGCCGACCAGCAGGCCCAGGAAGATCGCTATCAGCCAGCCGGCCATTTTGCGTGAAAAACTCACCGGCAGACCGGTTTCCGGAAGGGAGTCACCGTCCTGCAAAAGCAGGAAACCGCAAAGGGCTCCCAGCAGAATGACAACGATCTGGGTACCGGCACCTGTCGCCAGGACAACCAGAACGGCAGCACCGGCGGCAATCAATCGATGCCGTAATCCCGGACAGAGCCGCTGTGCCATTGAGATCACCCCGTGGGCCACCACGGCCAGCGCCACCAGTTTCAGCCCATGCAGGATGGTCAACCCCACCGGGCCGGTCATGATCGGGGCAATCCTGGCGAAGACCAGCAGCAAGAGGGCGGATGGCAGGGTGAAGGCAATGAAAGCCGCCAGCGCACCCGGCAACCCGGCGCGCAGCAGGCCAATACTGAAACCGAGCTGGCTGCTTGCCGGACCGGGCAGAAACTGGCAAAGTCCCACCAACTGAGCGTACTGGCTGTCACTGAACCAGGCGCGTTTTTCGACGAACTCGCGACGGAAATAACCGAGATGCGCGATCGGCCCCCCAAAGGACGTCAGTCCAAGCCTGAGAAACGCGAGAAAGACGACGCCGGCCCCCTGCTCGATCGGTGGCTGACGTGCGTCTATTTCAGGGTTCGGTGCAGACAACTTCGGCTCGAATCACTGACTGGGCTAATAGGGATGGGACAACATGATCTGACCATTCGCATCATGATTGGTGGCCGCCGCGTTCAAGTCGACACGTGCTTTCGAGACACACGCAACCATGACCAGAGCCAGGGCCAGAATAAGACAGATTTTCAGTGACAGTTCCATTGACCCAATACTACCGCAAGACGACCAGGACGCAATCTCCCTGGTAGCCTCACCAAGGACCGGCGACCAGAACTCAAAGAAAAAGCACCTGTCGACAGAAATCGACAGGTGCTTATGTCTTTCACAAAGGCGATCTATTACAGGACCGCTTTGATCGCTTCACAGAGTCGATTCATGTTGTCAGGAGTCATCCCAGCCACATTGATGCGACCGGAATCAACGATATAAATCGAATTCTGATTACGCAGCTGAAGAACCTGATCCTTGTTTAAGCCGGAAAAGCTGAACATGCCCCGTTGCTCGATGATCGAGGAGAAGTCCTGCTGGACACCCATCTCTTTCAGTGTTTTCACAAAAAGATGACGCATGTCATTGATTCTGTTTCGTATTTCGGCCACTTCTCCGACCCATTGCGCTTTCAGATCCTTGTCCGCCAGGACGGTGGCAACGATCTGGCCGCCGTGTGACGGCGGGTTTGAATAGTTATAGCGAATGCGCAACTTGACCTGACTCATGACCCGAGCGGCCTGTTCAGCATCATCGGCAACCAGGGTCAAGGCTCCGGTTCTTTCCCGATAGAGACCGAAATTTTTCGAAAAACTCGAACAAATCATCATCTGCTTGACTTTTTGAGTCAACACCAGCAAGCCTTCGCGATCTTCCTCGATCCCGTCAGCCAATCCCTGGTAGGCAAAATCGACTAGCGGCAAAACACCCTGCTCGGCAAGCAGGTCACCAATCGTCGCCCACTGCTCTGGGGTCGGATCGATGCCAGTCGGGTTGTGACAGCATCCGTGCAGAAGAATCACATCCCCCTGCGGGATCTGTTTGATAGATGCACACATTGCGTCAAAATCGAGGCCGTTGGTCGTCGGATCACGATAGTCGTACTTTTCGCAGGTCACACCGGCGGCAGTAAAGATCGTGTTGTGATTGGCCCAGGTTGGATTGCTCAACCAGAGCTTGGCTTTGGGATGCACGGTGTGCAGGTAATCCCCGGCAACCCGCAGCGCGCCGGTGCCACCGGGGCACTGGGCAGTCGCGGCACGTTTGCCAAGGATGATCTCATGGCCTTGACCGAACAGCAGCTCCTGAACCTGCTGACAATACGCCGGATCACCGGTCATGGGCAGGTAACCCTTGGAATCTTCCTGGGCAAGAATGCGTTTTTCGGCCTCCTTGACAGAGGCCAGAACCGGCGTCTTGCCGGTCGCGTCTTGATAAACCCCAACGGACAGATTGATCTTGTCAGGATTGGGATCCAATTTGAATGCCTCGGTGAGGCCGAGAATCGGATCGGGGGGCGCCATCTGTACAGTCTCGAACATTCCGGATAACCTTTCTCATCAGGAAGATTTGCCGTGCAATCAACGGCTGATTTACGTCTCAAAGTGAGACGAAAAGCTCTCTAAAAAATGGTAAGACCATTTTGGTTCTACCGCAAGCAACAGCCCGTGTCAAACCAAATTTCCAGCCCATTCAGCACAGAAAAAGGGCCAGGTTTTGACCGCCTGACCCTGGTATGACTGGAGCGGGAAACGGGATTCGAACCCGCGACCTTCAGCTTGGGAAGCTGACACTCTACCACTGAGTTATTCCCGCGAAACAGACCGTGATTATAGTGCCTGGAAAAATCCCTTGTCAATCCTTATCACGTGCCCTTTGCCTGAGATAGCGGCGGGCTTCAGCCGGCGTGGAGACCTGACCGCACATCTCAGCATTCCTCAGCGATTTCAATATCCTGGAGATTTCCGGACCGTTTTCAAGGGCAAATTCCCGCTTAATCCATTCGCCGTCAACCAAGTCTTTGGGGCGTCCCGAAAGGCCCTTGACCAAGGGCACCCAGGAGAGCACTTCCGAGATCTCGAAACGGTCATCGAAATCGAGCACGACAAGCACCAGGAGCAGCAGTTGCGGATCGACCCGGCAATCGTACGCCAACCAGTGAAAGGTGCGTTGGCTCGGGGCCAGAGTGCGGACCTGTTCAAGAACCGCAGGCCCCAGTTCCAGGATGGCTTCGATAGACATCTGCGTCTTGCGGCTGAGCAGCCATTGTCTGGCCAGATTCAGGGGCAACTGAGGCTCCAGCTTCTGCAACAGCAGCGACCAAAGCACCAAAACCGAACGGGTCAACCCCTGTTCGATCTCACTCTGCAGCCATTCCCTGACCACAGGGTCACCATCCGCCAGTTGCAGCCAACGCTTGCGACATGTGCCCAGCCGGTCCTGCATCCAGGGGACAGCCGATTGGTATTCGGCATGCAGCACCACCGGACCGGCCCCGCTTTGCAACAGCAGATCAAGACCACGGGCGGCTTGATCCGCGCCGAGAATCTGCCAAACTTCCTGACGGATTCTTTCCGGGGCAACTGTCAGCAGTGCCACCGCGTGCGTCTGCATGGCGGCAAGGGTTGACGATGCAATCGCAAAGTCCAGAATCGTGGCGTGCCGCACGCCCTTGACAATCCGTAACGGATCATTGACAAAGGCCTCAGGGGACACCATGCGCAAAATCTTCTGCCGCAGGTCCGCAGCGCCGTCGCAGGGATCGATCAGGGTGGCGCCCAAGCCACCCTTTTCCAGGGCGATAGCCATGGCGTTGACGGTAAAATCACGATCGCACAGATCCGCTTCGATGCCGTCGCCACGAAAAGGTGCAAAATCGAAATGACGACTGAGCTTTTGATGATCTACGACGACACGGCTTTGCTGCCTGGCCTCATCGAGCCAGAACCAGTGGCCACCGATGTCGCGGGCGAACGTCCTGGCCAGATCGGTCGGATCCGTGGGGGAGATCACGTCTAGATCCTTGACGACAAGGCCACTCAAACCATCGCGAACAGCCCCGCCGACCAGGTAGAGTTTCTGCTGTCGCGCAAGCGGCAGGAGCCGGTCGACCAAGGGACTCTTTTCCAGGGATGCTTGCAGAGAGATGGTGTCACGCAACATTGACAACCGACCCTGTCATCTGATGAGACCGAAAGGCAAAACGTTCCGCAGAGCAGGAGACAACCCGGACATTCTCAGGCGATTTCGAAACAGGCCCTGTCCTGTTCTGCTGCGATAAATTCAGCGAGCCGATGATCTTATCCGGGACAGGTCATCAAGGATGGCCACGCGATCCTTCAATCAGGGGTGTCCTGATTAGAACAAGGTCCCAAGGACCACGCCCAATGCCGAAAGCGGCCCGGCATCACGGAAACCGTCAACGGATTTTTCGACTTTATGCAGCGTTGTTTTGGCATCACGGTACAGGTCGTCCTCATTGACCAACCGCCCCAGCGTGCCATGACCGTCATCGATCTTGCCGGCGATACTGTTAATGTGGACCATGGCCTCCCGGACTTGGTCGTAGAGTTCATCGTCATGCAGCAGTTTGCCGAGGCTGCCCTCACCCTGATTGATCTTGGTGGTGATTTCGGCCAGTTGACTGACGACCAGCCGGGCATCGTCATACAACTGGCTATCGGCCATCAGCTGGCCCAGCGTGCCCTCCTTGGAATTGATCTGGTCGGTCAACGCGGCCAGGTTGACCATGGTCCGCTTGAGGTTGTCATACAGGGTTGGATCGGCCAGCAAGCGGCCAAAAGTCCCCTCTCCTTCTCCCAGGCGGGTCAGGATGCGAGCCAATTGTGCCGATGTGGTTGTCATTTCGTCATAGAGAGAGGGGTTGTTGACCAGCTTACCGAGAGTCCCCTGCCCTTCATCGATCTTGGTGGCGATCCGCTCCAGTCGATTGATGGCGTCGGTCAGAGGTTGCTGACTTTCAGCGATCAGGTCGGCCAGTGGACTCAGGACCCGCTCCTGGTTCCGGTCGAGGTTGGTGATAAACTCATCGATATTGGCCGATTCGGCTGTTTGGACGACACTTCCCGGCGGCAGAATGTCGCTGGTCGGCGATCCGAAATCGAGGCCCAAAAAGATCCCACCCAGCATGTTCGTCTGCCGAATGCGGGCAACGGTGTCCTGCCGAATGCTGTCGCGGCGATTGACGTAAAAATCGACACGGACATGATGATCCTCGATCTGGATCGCCTCAACTTTGCCGACATCGACGCCGGCAATCCGAACCGGATCACTGATCTTGAGGCCCACCGATGAGTCGAAATGAGCGACATAGCGATATTGGTCTTCGAAAGGCCGCCAGTCTTCAACCAGTTCGACCATGACAGCCAGCAGAATCAGCGTTGCCAGAAAAAACAAGCCGACCTTCTGTTCGGTGGATAGAGCCATCTTACTCACCTTCTCCCTGAATCCCCTTGGTGGTGGTGTAGATAAAATTGCGTACGATCGGATTCTGACTCTGTTTGATCTCCTCGGGCGTGCCGATCGCCGCCACCTGGCCATCATGCATCATGGCGACCCGGTCCGAAAGGTAAAGCGCAAAGTTCAGGTCATGACTGACGATGATCGTCGTCAGGTTGACTTTGCTCTTCAAGTCCATGATGACCCGTGCCAGTTCATCCGAGGTCACCGGATCGAGTTCGGCGGTCGGTTCATCGTAAAGAATAAGGTCCGGATTCATGGCCAGCGAACGGGCGATCGCTACCCGTTTGCGCATGCCGCCGGAGAGTTCCGAGGTGCGTAGCTCCTCCTTCCCCTCCAGTCCGACCAGCCGCAGTTTCTCACGGATAATCCGGCGAATGCGCAATTCCCCGCAGATCCGTTTTTCCCGCAGCCAAAGCCCGACGTTTTCGCCCACCGACAGCGAGTTGAAAAGTGCCGAAGACTGGAACACCATACTGTACCGGAAGTTGCGTGGCATGTTCTCGGGTTGCGGTTCCCTGACATCGTGCCCATTGATCAGAATCCGCCCACTGTCGGCTTTTTCCAGTTTGACAATATGCTTGAGCAGAACGCTCTTGCCGGTCCCCGAGGGACCAATAATCGAAAATGTCTCGCCAGGCTCGATCTCCAGGTTGATATCCTTGAGAACATGGTGGTCGCCGAAGGACTTATTGAGATTTTCGATGCGGATACTGACACCGTGGGATTCTTCATAGCCGGTCTGGCAGCTGTTGCCTTCGACCAGCGATGGTGTGAACCCATGGGCCAACTTGGCCCATAAGGCCCCCAGGGGATTCCGGGAGCCAAACAGGTGATCATTGCTCGATTTCTTCTCAACAGCCATAGCGTGTCTCAGATCATGAAACGGGTCAGCAAATAGTTGGCGACCATGATCAGCAGAAAGGACAACACCACGGATCGGGTCGTTGACTCACCGATACCCCGCGCCCCACCGGTCGTCTTGAAACCAACGTAACAACCCACGTGCGCGATAATACCGCCGAACACCATGGCTTTGAACAGGCCCTTGAAAATTTCCTTGTAGTCCAGGGCCCGGATCATGTTGTCGTAGTAAACACTGAACGGGACATCGATGCGCGGGTTGATATCGGCGACGACACCGCCGCCGATGACACCGACGATGATGGCAAACACAACCAGTGCCGGGACGACCAACAGGCAGGCAATCAGCCGCGGCATCGCCAGGTAACGCACTGGGCTGATCTCCAGAGTCTTCAGCGCATCGATTTCTTCGTAAACCTGCATCGCCCCAACCTCGGCAGCCATCGCCGAACCGATCCGGCCGGCCACCAGAAGACTGGTCATGACCGGACCGAGTTCTTTGACCATCGACAAGCCGACGATCGCGCCAATCGCCTCCTGAGTCCCGTAGAGGGCCAGTTCCGATCCGGTCTGCACGGACAGCACCATACCGACGAACAGAGCCACCAGCATGGCGATCGGCAATGTTTCGATACCGATCAGGCTCATCTGGCGAAAGATGCTGGCAAGATTGCGGGGGGCTTCCTTGAAATAATAGAGCGTTTCACAGAGCAGCGCCAGCATTTCACCGAGAGCCTGCGCAACATCCAGCAGTTTGCCACCTATCAGAGAAAAGATTCGCATAACCGATTCGTTATTCTGCCTCCGCCACGGCATCGTCCCAGCTCAGACCCCAGGGCAGATACAGGACGTTCAGCTGTCGCTGGGTCGCGTTCCGACGATAGTGAACCAATCCTTTCAGAAACTCGAAATCCATGGTTTCTGGCGACTCGCGGCGATAGGCGGCCAGCGGGAACAGTTCCCAGGCCAGTTGATCGCCCTGGCGCTCGCGCCAGAAAAGGTTCCAGAGCAGGCTGACAACGTGGTTGCCCTGACGGTCCCATTTCTGCTGGTAAATCCGCCACAAAGGGGCCCACAGACGTTCGATCGCTTCATTCTCGCGAAAGAAGGGTTCAAGTAGCGACAGGACATGCAAATGACGGACGCCCCGCTCCTGCTGATAGCCGAACAACGGCCACAAATCGATCCGGCGCCGGGTGTCACCGGAGTCCTTGGCGATCTCTAGGGTATCGGAGTAGAGAAAGTACAGCAATTGATCACGACGCCTGGCGATCTGTTCCGTGTCCATTTCATCGATCTTGTACAGGGGCCAAAGATACCATCTCTTACGACTGACATCCATGGTTTCATCGGCATAGAATGGCAGCAAACGCAAACCGTGATAGGCGTCACCGCGCATGACTTTGATCAGCGGCCAGGGTGCATTCCATTCGCGGTATTGCTTGTCGTGATGTTCGACGATCGAAAAGAACGGCCAGAGCACGGTTCGAGAGGTGGCTTTGGCAGACTCCTTGCGCATATAAAAGGGCCAGACGGCCCGTAACTTCTCGGGGTTGTCGCTGTCGAGCCTATCCTCTTCGGCAAAGAAAATCGGCCAGAGAAAAAACCGCTTGTGATAAACACCTGTTTTCCTGCTTTGCCCGTACAATGGCCACAACTTGAAGCCGGTTTCCTGCTCGCCCGAAATTCGCGCAAAGAACGGCCACAAAACATTGTCGATGTGTGTTCCGTTACGTTCGGTGTGGCCGTAAAGCGGAAACAGGGCGAAAGTGATTCGGTCTCTGCCAAACCAGTTGTAGAGTTTTCCGCCGAAGGGGAAAAAGGCTGCATAGCGGCCTTGTTCTTCTTCCCCGTAAAAGAGGAAAGGGAACAGGTAGGACCGGTTCCGTTCGTTGCTTCCGGGTCCGGAGTCAACATTCAGCAGTTTCAGAAGATGGAAACGGGTTGTTTCCTGATCGCGGCGATAGCCCAGGAGAGGATAGAGGACATCAATGCTGGAGTTGCCTTCGGCATCCGCCGCCCTGTAAAAGAGCGGTCGTAAGGCGGTTTCCGTTTCAAAGCCTTTCGACTCATACTTGACCAGCGGGCCGAACAGATGCAGGCTGCGGTAGTCGGCCGGCTCGGAGGCACGATAGTCATAAAAGGGCCAGAAGGTTGAGATGGTGGCCGGGGCGGCAATGGCACTGGCGCTGCAGCACGACAAAAGCATCACCAGGATTAACCAGAAACCACGTTTCATCAAAGACACCGCCCCCCATAAACAGCAGTTTGCCGCGAAATCATAGCATGGGGGTGGATCACGAACAATACCAAGCAAGGCCGTACGAGACCCTGTCGATCGGTGGTTTGATCACGATTCCGAGGAAAGATTTTCGTTGCGGGTTTTCCGCATTCTCGCCCGCGAGACCAAGGTCATGATCCCGTGGATAACGGCCAGAATCAGAAGGATGAAAAGGATGTCGCCAAAACTGATCATCGGATTGATCACTCCATTCACAACGGATGCGATCAATTTAACACGGCCATCGGCCACTTGTGAAACAAATCACGCTGAATGCTAGAAATTCTCCAGGGCTTCACGGGCCTGTTTATTCTCAGGATCGGCTTCGAGGGCCTGGCTGAGAGCGTCGAATGCGCCGGCGCGATCGCCGGACCGGAGCCGACAAAGCCCCAACAGGCAGAGGAAATCGGCCGATTTGAGTTCACTACAGAAATAATCATCGATCTCCAGCCGCTCCAGGATTTCAGTGGCCTGCTGATAGTTGCCGGAAGCAGACAGTTGCATCGCCTCTGCAATGCGTTCCAAATCATCCACCAGTGGGTGATCCGGAAACCCGGTTTCGATGCAGTTGCGCAGACGGTCCTCCACAGCCGCTGCCGCCGGGCCTTGGCCGACCAGGTCGCGAAGCGTGCGCAACCGCTGCTGGGCTGATGGATAGTCGCCAAACAGGATATCGATTTCGGCCATCAGGTTGAGAGCGCCCTGGTGTTGCGCTTCGATCCTGAGCAGGTCTTGACCGAAACGCATGGCCGCAAGAAGATGGTGCCGGACCCGGGGCAATTCGGTAAAGGTCAAGCCCAGATCGTAATAGCCACGGCAAAGCTGCCAGAGCAGGCCGGTGTTGCGTGGTTCAAGCAATCGGAAGATTTTCAGATAGGTCAATTTGCGCGCGATGTACGCCGGTTCGACATCCTTGCTGTCAAGCATCACCACTTGGGCGCCGAGGTCAGCCAGGTAGTGCGCGTAGCCATCACGCAGCAACTCCGCGTAGATCACATTGTGCGGGCATTCGGGAAATTCACGCAGGTAATCACTGACTCCGGTGCCAATGGCATGATCACTGGGAACTGAACCATCCTGCGGCATATCAGCAATGTGAATCGGCAGCGGCACCTGAGGCAACCGCACCCCCACCTGCTCCGGTCCGACATGAATTTCATAATCGGCCGGTGGTTGCCAGAGGACAAATTTCTGTGGATCGAGATTGTTGACTTGTTGCATGACGGTCACCTGCTGAACTGCTGCGGGATGCTTAGTTTTACGATAGTGCTTGCAGCAGGTCAACTGTCATACAGGACGGTTGATACGTTTTCAGCCCGGAAACAGGCCCATAACGCTTGGTTAGTTTGATCAGTGACCGCCGATATTCAGCATCGACAAGGCCAACAGGACAATGCCGCAGGTTGCCAAAACATAGAGACCACGGACAACGGACAACAAATAACGTTTTAGTGTCGTAGTTTCATTCATGATTATACTCCGGTAATTATAGTGATTTTATT
>JARRPG010000051.1:11573-22016 GCA_037383085.1 Desulfuromonadales bacterium
CTCATTTATGTCAATATTTATTTATATTATTTTTTATATTTTTTAAGCAAATCTCTCCATTGGGCGATCGGAGACAATATGGTTTTGACCTACCCCCGCTTGGGGATATATCCTTTCAGTCAAAACCAATTTTGATCAAATCACAGGAGAGACCATTGAAAAAACTTGTGCTACTGCTTGTCCTGATCGTGTGCGCCGGAATTGCTTATTATATTTATGTCGACACCAAACCGCCCCATATCGATTTGGGGATCGCTGAGAAGGCCCAGATCAACCACCCCCTGACCATCAAGATCTCTGATGACCGGGCTTTGAATAAAGTCTGCTACACTCTTTCCGGCGGCAACTGCAGCGGTGCCGAGCGTTGTCAGTCAAACATCCGGTCTGACAGCTTTGCGCTGCAGGTCGAGCCGGACACATGTCTGCCCAATAACGAACCACTCGACATTACCGTCTCGGTCAAAGCGGTGGATGCCTCGCTTATCCCCAACCAAACCGAGGCAACCGCAACCTTCACCTACGACACCCAACCGCCTAATGTCATAACCCTTGGTGGCACGCGCTACCTCAAGCGCGGCGGCTCTGGGGTTGTCCTCTATGAGGTCGGCGAACCACCGGCTGCTACCGGAATTGTGCTGGATGACCTCAAGTTCCGCGCGTTCCCATATGACCAAAATCGTTTTCTGAGTTTCTACGCGCATCCCTATTTCATCAAGGCAGACGATTTCAAGCCGCGGATCTTTGCTGAAGATGCGGCCGGCAACCAGAGGAAGGTCAGGCCCGGCTCAGCGACCGCCTCGAGAAGCTTTAAATCGGAAAAAATCGTCCTGACGGATGCTTTTCTCGATATTGTCAAGGACAAGATGATGGCCACAGCCGCGTCATCGCCACTGGAGGCTTTTCTCTATGTCAATGACACCATGCGCCAGGAAAATTACCGGACAATCGTCGAGGCCTGCTCCGACACGCAGCCGGAACAGTTGTGGGAGGGTGCTTTTCTGCGCAACCAGGGGGCGACCAAGGCCGGTTTTGCCGACAGCCGAACCTATGTTTACGGTTCAGAGGCGGTCAGTCAACAGGTGCACACCGGGATCGATATTGCCGGTATCAACAACAGCGAAATCGTTGCCAGCAATCATGGCAGGGTGGTTTTTACAGGCGAAATCGGCATCTATGGCAATGTCGTGATCATCGATCACGGCTATGGCATCCATTCGCTCTATGGTCATCTGAGCCAGATCACCGTCAACGTCGGTGATCGGGTGCAAAAGGGCGATCCGATTGCCATCTCCGGGGAGACCGGCCTGGTGTTCGGTGATCACCTGCACTTCGAGATCCGGGTCAATGGCTTCCCCGTCAATCCGATTGAATGGTTTGACGGTGACTGGATCAAAAGCCACATCGAACCGACAATGGCTAAGGTCCGCTCGATCAATTAAACACCCGCGTCAAGGCGTTCGTTCATCTCGGCGACTTCTGCCTGGCAGCGTGTTTCGTCCCAGGACAATTCCTCGGCCATCAAAGCAATCACCCGGGGCGCTGCCTTGCGGGCCATTTCTGAATCGAGCAGCAACAGGGAAAGCCGCCGAGCCAGGACATCGCTCGCCCGCACCGCCATTTCATGGTGAACCGCGTAGCGAACTTCGGCCTCGATCATCGGCTGACCGGTGACGAGTCGTCGCGCTCCGTCGGCCGTCAAAAAATCCAGTAGGCGGTCGACCTGGTCACCATAAGTGTGATGCAGGTGGCGGGCAATGTCGCTATCGAGACTGCTCCTTTTCTGCAGCCGCTCGGCGCCGTCCTCCCGGAAGCCGACACTGCCCTGAATTGCCAGCCGATGCGTCTGACAGGTGCGTTTTACCGGTTCGAGACGACAACAACGGATCGCTTGGTCCACTGTATCCTGAGCCATTTTGCGGTAGGTGGTCCATTTGCCGCCGGCAATGGTCAACAGCCCGCTGGCGCTGCATTCCACCACATGATCCCGGGCCAGGCTCGCCGTGTCCGCCGCCTTGGGATCGGCAACCAGCGGCCGCAATCCCGCCCAGGCCGCCTTGATATCAGAGTGCTGCACCTGCAGGTTGAAATAGCGCTCCACATGTCGCAGCAGGTAACGGATGTCCTCCTCCGCTGGCTGGGGATGTTCACTGGCATCTGCCGACTCATCGGTGGTGCCGACCAGAGCGTATCCTTCCCAGGGCAGGACGAACAGCACACGGCCATCCTCGGTTTCCGGGATCAACAGGCCGGTCTCAGGTGGCGCAAAGCGTTTGTCGAGGACCACATGAACCCCCGAGCTGATCGTCAGGATGCCCGGCTTTGCCGGATCATCCAGCGCCCGGATGCGATCAACGAAGGGGCCGGCGGCATTCACCACGCCCTTGGCCGACAATGTCCATCTCTCGTCGGTTAATGAATCGGTCAGTTCGGCACCGATGACGCGTCCCGCCTCCTTGACCAACCCTGAGACAGCGACATGATTCGCCACCACGGCACCGTGGTGGCGGGCGGTCATGGCCAGGGCTAGGGCCATGCGCGCATCATGAAATTGGCCGTCGTAATAGAGCACGCCGGCCTTCAGACCCTCTGCCTTTAATCCCGGAAAACGGCTGATGGCCTGACGCCGACTCAACAAGCGACTGTGGCCGATGCGCCGCTTACCGGAGAGCAGATCATAGAGCTTCAAACCGGCAAAGACATAGGGTACTTCATACCATCGATAAAGCGGTGTCACCAGGCTAAGACGGCGGGTCAGGTGCGGTGCATTCTGCAACAGCAAATCGCGTTCAAGCAGGCCGTCGCGCACCAGATTGAACTGCACGCGGTCCAGCTTGCGCACTGCCGTCTCGAGGTAGCGCACCCCCCCATGCAGCAGTTTGGTACTGCGGCTGCTGGTGCCTTCGGCGAAATCGTTCTTCTCGACCAGCGCCACGCGCAAACCACGGGTCGCGGCATCTAGGGCAACGCCGCATCCAGTGGCACCGCCACCGATCACCAGCAGATCAAAGGGATCTTCATGCTTTAAAATATCCAGCGCCTGTTGTCGCATCATCGGCTGTCCGTCGTCCCGGGCTTCACAAGTTGCCCTTCACGATCTGACGGGGATACCCCGGGGCGGCTGATCGGCAAAGACCTGTTGCAACTTGACCTCGGCCTGCGGGACGATCTCTTCCATTTCAGCAACAATCGTGCGCGCTCTTTTTCGAGCGGCAGGATCGTCCGCTTCCTGGAAAGCGACAGTCACGGTCAACCTGTAAGCGTTCATGTGTGCTCCTTTCTTCAAAACAGGCGAGACGTCATCCCAGTCATCAATAAAAAAGCGATATCCATAAGGATACCGCCTTGTCCTTGCCGGGGAAAGGTGAGAATAAGAGAAAGTCCCCATGCTTGCGCAAGGGGACTTTCAGATGGTACGCCCAGGGGGATTCGAACCCCCGTCGCCGGCGTGAAAGGCCGGTGTCCTAGGCCAGGCTAGACGATGAGCGCATGCAATCTCTATCGCTCACGGGGAATGTTCCCCTGTTGCTGGTATGGCTGGGGTGGGAGGATTTGAACCCCCGAATGGCGGAGTCAGAGTCCGCTGCCTTACCACTTGGCGACACCCCAAAAGCAGGATGCGTTTTTTAACAATTTTGCCCTGGGGAGTCAAGCATTTTGTCGCCGCGAAAGGCATCATATAAAGATCAATGAAACGATGCAAGAGCTTTTCATGACCTCGATATTCAGCCTCATTTATAAACGTCAACGAGGTCCTTAATCACCTTTTCCGGAGGCTTTCACCAAACCGTCTGTCGTCAGCTGTTGCATGATGACCGGGACAAATTCATTGACCGCTTTCTGCCGGGCATCACCGACCTTGACCTGACTCAAAAAGGACCAGACCGGCTTGTTCTTGCCAATGGTAAAGAGGTTGACGGCCATCGTGAAGAAGCTTGTCTGATACTCGGTCTGTGGATAGACCATGAAGCCTTCATACCAACTGTACCAGCCATCTTCATAAACCCCCGTCGGTGCAAAGAACGGCCCGCGATACTGTTGGTTGACAATCTCCTTCTGGTTGATCGAGCGCGCCAGCAGGACATTCTGCACACCAAGTTCTTCGACCTTGGCGATCACGGCGTCACGATCGCTCTTCGTGATGCGTTCCGGCAGCACCTTATGACTACTGATCGCCTCTATGCCACGTTGCCGTAATTTATCGGCGAGGACATTCTCAAATTGCTGCCGGATGTAATCCTCCCGGGCCACGACCAGAATCATGGTCTTGCCAAGCGGTCCGGAGTAATTATCATCCTTCCAAGTACTGATTGGCTTGACTGGAGCACAGGCCGCCAGAAGCAGGACCAGCAGGAGGCCGAAGCAGACTTTGCGTGGATACTCTTTCATCGACATCTCCTTTGCCTTAAGCAAGACCGTTGTTCTGAACCGACACGCGAGTGTCGTCACGTCGACAGGAACACTCTAAGACTTTCCGGTGAGAACGGCAAGAGCCTTGCGAAGACGGGCCAGCGTCTCCTCTTGCCCCAACACCGCGACCACATCGTAGATGCTCGGGCTGACCGGGCCACCGACCAGCGCCACTCGGATTGTCGGACCGATTTTGCCGAACTTCAGACCGGTCTCTTCCATGACCGATTGAAAAGCCTGTTCAACACCGTCATGGGTAAAGGACGACAGCGCCTCGAGATGCCGGATTGAAATGTCAATGACCTCACGTTTGTCGGCAGTGAGAAACTTGGCGGCCGCCGTCTCATCGTAACTTTGCGGCGCTGCGAAGTAAAAACGTGCGCCCTCGGCCATCTCGATCAGCGTCTTGGCACGATCCTGAAGGGTCTTGACGACGGCGGCCATCTCCGGCCCCGACGAAACATCGACACCCTGCCCCGTCAGGATCTCAGCGAGCAGGCCGCCAAGACGCGCCGGGTCGCCGGTCTTGATGTAATGCTCATTGAGCCAGAGGAGTTTCTCCGGGTTGAAGACACCCGCCGATCGGCCGATGTTGTCGAGACTGAATTTTTCGATCAAATCCTCGAGGCTGAAGATCTCCTCGTCTCCGTAGGACCAGCCGAGACGCACCAGGTAGTTGACCATCGCTTCCGGGAGATAACCCATGTCTTTGTAGGCCATCACCGAGGTGGCGCCATGGCGCTTCGACAGGCGCTTTTTGTCGCTACCCAGAATCATCGGCACATGGGCAAACTCCGGGACCGGGTAACCGAGGGCCTGATACATGGGAATCTGGCGATAAGTGTTGTTGACGTGATCATCGCCGCGCATGACCAGACTGATGCCCATCTCGGCATCATCCACGACGACCACAAAATTGTAGGTCGGGTGACCGTCGGTGCGTTGAATGATCAGATCGTCAAGCTCATCGCTGTCCTTTGACATCCGCCCCTTGATCCGGTCAACAAAATCGACAGAGCCCGCCTGTGGCGTCTTGAAGCGAATCACATGAGGCGCGTCAGGTTGATCGGTGCGCTGGCGGCAGGTGCCATCGTAACTTCGCTTGCCGCCACTCTGCATCGCGGCTTCGCGTTTGGCTTCCAATTCTTCCGGCGTGCAGTAACAGCGGTAGGCCAAGCCTTTATCGAGCAGTTCCTTGACCTTGCCCCGGTACAGGTCATAACGCTCAGACTGGTAATAAGGGCCTTCGTCGTAAGACAATCCCAGCCAGTCCATGGCCTGCAGGATGACATCGACCGATTCCTGGGTGGAGCGCTCAACGTCGGTATCCTCGATGCGCAGAACGAAGGTTCCGCCCTCTTTGCGGGCCAAAAGATAATTGAACAGCGCCGTCCGGGCACCGCCGATATGCAGAGTGCCGGTCGGGCTGGGAGCGAAGCGAACACGTAGATCAGACATCAAAAAACTCCTTATTGTTTTAACGCAAAGGCGCAGGGACGCAAAGCGAGTAAGTGACTTGTCATAAATCTCTGGAATTCAGTTTAGCTACTACTAAATAAGTCCTTGATTAATCTGTTTAATAAAAACCAATTCTATTATTCAGAAACGAAACAACACTTTTGCAGATTCTCATCTGAGCGCCTTTGCGTCATGGCGTTAAATTCAAAAGGGCCGCATTACCGCGGCCCGCCTTTATACAGGAAATGACTCAAAGTGACAAGGTCTAGAAAATTCGGACACCAGCGTAGCCAACCACCTCCGACTGGTCGCCGGTCACATCACCGGAGTTGCTGTATTCGATCAAGGTGGCGCCTTCGGCGCCGAGGGCTTTCGCCGCCTGCAGCATGACGACGGTCGGGAACACGCCGCACATGGAAATCTGCCGTTCCATGACCACCCGGAAGAGCCCTTCCGGATCCAGGGCGAGCACCTTATCGAGCGCCAGGAAATCCTTTTCCCGGGCCGTCTCTCCGGACTCGTAATGCGTCATGTCAGTGCTGGCGACCATCAGGGGGGCAACCGGCCGTGAAACGATGACCCGGGCAAGACCGTCGCCCAAGGCCAACAGTGTGGTCAGCGGCAGGTGACTGATACAGATCGGCACAATACGGGCTTGTGGCGCCCGGACCTGCAGGAAAGGAAGTTGGACTTCGAGGGAATGTTCGAAGCGATGAGCGACCCTGTCTTCAGCCGCCATTGGGCATTCTGCCAGGATCTTTGCTGCCAGGTCTTCAGCAATCGCCGTGCTCCCCAGCGGAGTTTCCCAGGCGCCATGGGCATACACCGCCGCAGCATGGCCGCGTCCGTGATGATTCGGGCCAAGGATGATGACTTCTTCGGGGATGTCGATGCTCGAAAAGGTGTGGCCGGCAACCTTGCCGGAGTAGATATATCCGGCGTGCGGAGACATGACGGCGATCGCCGGTTCAAACTCCTTGTTCGCCGGCATCAGGGCATGGACGGTTTGTTGCAGGGAAGCTTTCTGTCCGGGGTAGAATTGTCCGGCAACCACAGCGGAGCGCACGATGTTACCCCCTTTTCATGAGGACTAAAACCAGGCCCGCACGACCATCCGCAGACCGACCAGCACCAGCAAAAGAGCGAAAATTTTTATCAGTTTATCATGGGCCGTGCGCGTCGCAACACGGACACCGATCCGCGCCATGCCGATCGTGAAGGGAGCCACCAGCAGGACCACCAGAAGGTTGACGTAGCCGAGCGAGAAGGGAGGCAGCAGTTGATGTCCCCAGCCGTGCAGCATGTAAGACAAGGCGCCGGACAGCGACGAGACCACGATCAAGGCACTCGAATTGCCGACGGCACGATGAATCGGGTAACAGAGCACGACCGCCATCAGTGGGACCGCGATCACACCACCGCCAACTCCGAAGAAGGCGCTGAAGGCTCCCCCGGCAAAGCCGACCGCGATCAGCGGCCAGACCGTTTCGGGACGCTTGCACTCGTCCGGCACACGGGGTTGGAAAATCACCATTTTCAGAGCCACCACGATCTGCATGACACCGAACAAGCCCTGGAGCCAGACCCCGCTCAACAAGGACGCCAGCCAGGCGCCGCAGAGTGCGCCGAAGAAACCGCCGAGGACCAGGTAACCGACCTGGAACCAGTCGACATTGCCGCGCTTGCGATGGCCCAGGGTGCTGCTGAAGGCGGTCGGCACAATGACTGCCAGGCTGCTGCCGAAAGCCATGTGGACCACGACCTCGGGGGCAAAACCCGAAACCGTGAACGCCCAAAGAAACAGGGGCACCAGGATAATCCCGCCGCCGATACCCAGCAGACCGGCCAGAAAACCGGCAAAACTGCCGAGGCAAACGAACAGGATGATCGTCACAAGGCCGAACGTGCCCATGGTGTCCCGGAAGCAAAACAGGCCAGCCACGATACGGCTGACCCGTTGTTGTTGGAGGCCCCGACCAGATTCGAACTGGTGATGGAGGTTTTGCAGACCTCTGCCTTACCACTTGGCGACGGGGCCATCAGAAATGAGCCTCTTTGAATATCAGAGGGTCGAAGACGTGTCAAGCGCTAATTCCGCTTATGAATCGCTTTTCAATTTCTCGTCTACCGACCTTATTTTACCTTCTAAATCATGGCTTTCACGGTCACGCCGGTCATCGATTTTTATCAACGTCGAAACCCGACTGGCGCCATGCTCGAAAGGGATTTCATGCATGCGGCGCAGCACTGGCAGTAAAGCATCGAGATCACCTTCAATAACGGTTCCCATCGGGGTCAATTTATAGTTCAGTCCGGAAGCCGCAGCGATCTTGACGCAGGCCGCAACATAGGCAGACACACTTGTCGTTCCGGTACCAAGAGGCACAACACTGATTTCCACAACAGCCATGAGATTCTCCTGCGACCTATTGGAGCCTTGATTGGCAACGCTCTTTCTCCAAAGATAGCAGAGAAATGCGATCTGTGCAGAACGTTAAACGATCAGAAGTCCGACAAGTGCACCGGTCATGCAGGTGGCCAGGGTCCCGCTAAGAATCGACTTCAAACCCAACGATACAACCTCCTGACGACGCTCGGGAATCATCGCTCCCAAACCACCCAGCATGATACCAAGGCTGCCGAAATTGGCGAAACCGCAGAGGGCATAGGTCATAAACACCCGGCTCCGTTCACTTAAGGCCTGCGGCTCCAAAGCCGCCAGGTCGAGATAAGCAACCAGTTCGTTGAGAACCGTCTTGCTCCCCAGCAGACTGCCGGCAAGCCCGGCTTCATGCCAGGGGATGCCGAGCGTCCAGGCTACGGGAGCCAAAAACCAGCCCAGAAGACGTTGCAAGGTGACCGATTCGCCAGCTATGATCGGTAGCATGCCGAGGATGGCATTCACCAGGCTGACCAAGGCGATCAACACAATCAGCATGGCAATGATATTGAGCAGCAGTTTCAAGCCTTCGATGGTGCCCTGAACGATCGCGTCCATGGCACTGTGACTGGCCACAGGCGAGGTATATTTATCAGCGCTCGTGACTTCTCCCGTGTGCGGCACCATCACCAAGGAGATGACCAGGGCCGCTGGGGCGCTGATCAGTGAAGCGGTCAGAATGTGGCCGAGAGCATCCGGCAGCACTGGCTTAAGAATCGCCGCATAGAGCACCAGTACCGTCCCGGCAATCGTACTCATACCGCAGGTCATAACAGCGAACAGTTCACCCCGGGACATCTGTTGCAGATACGGTCGCACCAGCAAGGGGGCTTCCACCATACCGACGAAAATATTCGCCGCCGCGCTGACGCCCAAAGCGCCGCCGACTCTCATGGTTCGGGAGAGCAGCCAGCTGGCCCCTCGGACCACCACGGGCAGAACCCGCCAGTGAAACAACAGTGCGGAAAGTGCGCTGACCACCAACACCAGCGGCAAGGCTCTGAAGGCAAGAATATAGGCACTTCCAGGAAACGGCTCAGTGAAAGGCAAGGGACCGCCACCAAGATAGCCGAAGACGAGAGATGTACCGGCCAAGGTTGCTTTTTCCAGCGCCAGGACACCCTCGTTGAGCCAGGCGAAAATCTGCCGGCTGACCGGCATCCGGATTAAAACGATGGCGAAGATCAACTGTAGGAGCAGTCCGGAGACGACTGTCCGCCAGGCAATGGCACCACGGTTTTCACTGCACAGCCAGGCAATTGACAGCAGCAGTACCAAGCCGGTCAGTCCCTGGTATGAAGTCATAAAGAACACATAATAATGGTCATGCAACGGTTTGCCGGCAATCGAGATCTGTTGAAACTAAAGCAAAGCAACCGGCACTTGCCCTTCCCTTTTTCGCTGCAAGACTCAACGTGGGTTTTAGAGAGTTGCCTGCAAGTTGTTTAAAAGCTTTTTTAATCCAGGTTTTCAGGGAAGGGAAATTTTAATTCCCATTATGTCCTAATCAACTTTTTTCAGCTCCATCCCACACTTGCATTTCCCGGGTTGGTCAGAAACGGTATTGCAATAGCATGAGCCACCGCAGTTGCAGAAATGAAGTCCAGACCCAGCCAATTTGACACGCTTGACATCATTGCCGCAGGCGCACTTCGTTGGATCACTTTCACTCAGAGAACATTCACAACCTTCTTCGCATTGACAGAGAAGAGCTTCGTCTCCTTCTATCTTGAGCACATGGCCCCACTTTAATTCTTTGCCGCAGGCACATTTACCCGGTTGAGTGCTGACACTGTTACAGTTACAACCGGAACCGCAATCGCACGAATAAATAACATCTTGACGATCTGTGTTCGCATGGGCTTTTTCAACAGCGACATACCCAACACTCATCAAGGTTAAGCAAAGCCCGAAGATCAGCGTCCTGGTAAGATTCATAATTACTCTCCTTTTCATTTTTCTAAAGTGACTAATAAACTCTGTTTGGTTGCATATAATTGGTATTTTAAAAACCGAAACATTAACTGAAATCAAGAAAATAATTTTTAATCCCAAAACTAATAAGAGGTGAGTGATCACAGACTTACTCGAATTCAAAGGAATAAGAAAGGCTTTTTCTCTCGAGCAAAAAATTCATG
>JARRPG010000052.1:0-11435 GCA_037383085.1 Desulfuromonadales bacterium
GCCATGCACAAGGACAATGTTCTGAATGTTCTGCAGCAATCCGAAGACAAACGTGCGCGTTTTTTCGCCGCCTGGAAACGCGGCGTCGCGTTTCTCGGCGCGGAATTCTTCGGTCCACTCTCGCTTGAGACGGCGAAAGCAAAGGAGGATTTGACCCCACGCAAGGACGTCATCGAAGCGTTCTTTGCCGAAGAGAGCGAAGGCGAAGAACAGTTTCTGGCGGCGATGGTCAGTTTCTACGATCCCGCCTGGGGCGAGGATCTGGCGGTTCGCATCGAATGCCATAAATCTCTCAGCGGACTCACCCTCGATCTCGATCATGAATGCACCGAGATCGTCTGCCAACTGTTGCTGAACCACGAGGGCTGGTAACCCTGTCCTTCCTGAAACGTCCTATGCTGCCGGCGTGTCAACATGCCGGTTTTCGTAAGCCACGCGCAGCGGGTCTGCGAAACCGGTAAAATCATCCACAGGCAGATGATTTTTGGTCAAGATCTGCTATAATAATTTCAAGCAACGTTGCTTGAACTTTTCTCCCTGAAAAAGGAGGTCGTGCCTATCGAAACACAGCCTGATCATTGGAATGCTGAATTGACGTCCGGCGGTTGGAGACGCCGGAATCACCCGTGATAGGGTCAGAAAGATAGGACAAACAAAGAAGGCCTGCGCATCAAGTGGCAGGCCTTTCACTGTGGACGCTGCAAATCACGCTCATTTGCCCCTCGCGCGACCCGATCATCACAAAGCGTGCGATAAATCTCCTCGCCGGCCAGAAAAGACTTGATTCGCAACCCCATGCCGCCTTTCCTCTTGTGAATCATGTAGGGCGGGACCTTCGTGGTTCAGCGCACGTCGCCGAGCAGGGCGATCAATCCTTGGGACTGCTCGATTTCGATGCGAAGCGAACGGCCCGGCTTAAGCACCACGGCGGAGCGGATAAACAGTCCGTCCTGATGGATATCATCGGTGATGCCGATTTTGTCGACCGCGTCAATACCGAATTTTACTGACAAAGGTTTGCGAAATCGCCTCTTGTGCCGGCCTTTACCCATCATCCCCCCTCTTGCTCGCCGTTTGAGACGAATCATCGCACCGCCATTTGCCCGCACCAACGGCGTCAGTTGCCGAACAGTTTCTTCAAAGAGTCCTGGAGCAATTTCTCGCCCGAGCTCTCGGTCGGGGCGGTCTGCTGACCGTCCTGCTGCGATGCGTCTGCCGGCGATTCTTGTCTGCCCCCCAGCAACTTGTCCAACTGCTCGCCGAGTTCCTTGCCGATCACTTCGGTGGCTTTCTTCTGCAACCCTTTCGGATCCAGTCCAAAACGTGGCGCTGTCACATCACCGGTGACCAGCAGGGGCAACTGGCTCCAGCCCTCTTGATCCGTCAGGTACCGAGTCACCTTGCCACCCGAATCGAGCTGACCGCTTAATTGAGGACTGAGACGCGTATCCATGGCCAGGTCGAGCTGGCCATCCAGGCCGATCGTCCCCTTGGGGAAGAGTTTAATCTGGTCACTGGTCATGCGACTGTCGACCTGGATTTTACCGTCCTTGATGCGCAGATTGCCCTGGAGGGTTTTGAATTTGATTTCGTTGGCCGAAGTCAGCTGCAAAAATGACGTCAACCCATTGACCAGCGCGGGACTAACGATGCGCCCGTTTTCGACCTGCACCTCGCCCTGTCCGGTCAACTGCTGTCTGAGCGCTGGCCATTGCGTACCGCGTCCTTTGACTGTCATATCGAGATTCATGGCACCAAAAAGAGTGTCCGCAGCCTTCGGCAGAAAGGCCTTCAGGACGGAATCGGCCTGGATCGCTTTGATATTGAGGTCAAGCGTGTAAGCCAGACCACGGGTCCGGAGGTCGACCCGTGCGCTGTTATTGAAGGACCCTCCGGCCACCTGGCCATCCATGCGCGACACGGTCAAAAGATTGTCTTTGAGCGCGTATTGGGCGACAAAATTGTTAATTTCGACACCCTGGTAAAGCGTCTGGCCAATCGTGATCGTCCCTTCGGCACGTACGGGTATATCCATGGGGCCGATTTCTTCAGCACTTTTGCCCTCAGCATTGGATGGGGTCTGATCGGCCGCGCCGGCGGCCGCACCGCCGGCGCCGAGGATCGGATCAAGGAGAAATGTCTCAGCTGTGACATCGGCCTGAACAATGACCGGTTGGCTGAAAATATTGCGGGCCTCGAGAGCGATATCAGCACGGTTGTCACCGAGGTCCACGATCAGGCCTTCCGAAACCACCCGATCACTTTCAAGTTTCAGCTTGCCAGTCAGTGCCGGGCGTAACCCGCCCACCGACGCATGCACATTGTCCAGGGCAACGGTCGCCTGCTGCAGCAACTTAAGCGGCGCAGCGACACCTCCCGAGAGACTGGCATCCAGACTGACCCGGCCGGAGAGGTCATAACCTGTGTAGGCCGCGACCAGGCTCTCTGGCAGACCGTCCATGGCCGCCCTGAGTTCGATCTCCGGCGCCAGAACATGCAAATCGACAACCGGCTTGGCAAACAGCGATTGCAAAATTCCGGAGGCTTCGGCGACCACGCCGTTGAAATCAACCCGGGCGTTCTGCAAGGCAAGGTTGCCGCTCGCCAGATCGAAGGCCAGGTCATAGTCGAGTTGAATCCGGGAGTCGCTGATCGGGGCGTCCGGCAGGGCATCAAGCGTCAGGTCAAGATTGTCCCCGACCAGAGTCCCGGCAGCCGAGATTTTGTCACGGCCACCCGTCAGACGGGTCTCCAGGTTGAGTGACAGTCCTTCCAGTTGACCGGGCAAGGCGTCGCTGAAATAAGGTCGGAAGGCCACCATATCAACCCCTTGCATGGTGATCGTGAACTGTCCCGTCGGTCCGGTCAGGTCGACCTCACCGTCGGCGGAGAAATGTCCGTCGTTGATCTGGCAGGCCACCTTCACCGGAACACGGCCGGTCAAGGTCAGCCCTTCCACGGCGACGCGCAGATCACTGACCACAGTGCGGTAGGGCGCCTGCGGGTTGATCAGGTGGTCAAGGAAAACCACTTCCCCACCGGTGATGCGGGCCTGGGAAACGAGCAGACTGATGGGTGTCGCTCCGCCTGTATCCGATGCCGAATCCGGCTCCGGGACAGCGCTGGAAGCCTCTGTTTTGCCCAACAGGTCGGCAAAATTGAAACGGCCGTCGGCCGCTCTGACAATGCGAATCTTCGGTTGCTCGACCAGCACATTGTCAATGACCACTTTCAATCCCAGCAGGGGCAGCAACTGATAATCGAGTTGCACCCGCTGGGTACTGACAAAAACTTCGCTGCCGTCCTTGTCATAGACTTTGAGGTCATTTAACCCGATTCCAGAGAATATGCTGACTTCGATGTCACCGAGTTCCACCTTGCGTTGAAGATTCTCTTCGACAATCGGCAGAACCGTCTGTTTGACCCGTTCCGGTGTGATGACAACTTTCGCCAACACCACCAGCACAACCATCAGGGCAATCACAACGGTGGCAACTATCGCCAAGATTTTTGCAAATCTCTTCATAAATAAGCCTCGATCATGAGAGGAATCGGCGCAGGGGCCTCACCTCAGTCTGCCTGCAAGGGGTCGTCAAGACCGTTCACGGCCAGGATCGCACGCCACTGCTCCCCGGTGACGGGTTGAACCGAGAGGCGGTTGCCCTTGCGCAGAACATCCATTGTCGACAAAACAGGATGCCTCCTCAGGTCGTCCCGGGTCAGCGGACAGGGCAGATGGCAGATATACTGGACGTCGACCATGGACCAGATCGGTTTTGCATCGGTCGCCTTCGGGTCGAAATGCTGCTCCCGGGGGTCCAGGGCGGTGTGGTCCGGATAACCTTCACGCACCACCCGGGCCAGGCCGACGATGGCCGGTTCCTTGCAATTACTGTGATAGAACAGCACGCCGTCACCGGCTTTGATGGCGTCCCGCAGAAAATTCCTGGCCTGGTAGTTGCGCACGCCATCCCAATGATCGATGCCGTCAGGACAGGCTTTCAGGTCATCGATGGAAAAGCAGTCAGGCTCCGATTTCATCAGCCAGTAATTCATGCAAATCCTGCTGTTTTTGGGGCCCGGGCAGGCCAAGACAGAGCTTCACCGGAAACCCATCCGGAAATTTTTGACTTTCTTGACTTCTGTCAAGTGGTCACGGCGGATAATCCCGTAGGATCAGGTCAATCGCAACACATGATGACCAACAGTATAACAAATCATTTGTCTTGCGTCGGGCTGTTTTCTGCTGAAAGCCTGTTACGTTTTAAGAGGATACGGCAGACAGCCAAAACAAAAACCCGAACGGAAATTAAGGAGGAACACATGTCCATGTTCTGTTACCAATGTGAGCAGGCCGCCAAGGGAACAGGTTGCACTACGGTCGGCGTCTGCGGCAAGCAACCCGATGTTGCGGCCCTGCAGGATCTGCTTGTCTACACCCTCAAAGGGATCGCCTTCTGGGCCGATCAGGCCCGTGCCAAGGGCGTCAAGGACCCGGAGATCGATCGCTTCATGATCGACGGTCTGTTTACCACTGTCACCAACGTCGATTTCACCGCCGAAGCTGTCGCCAAGTTCGTTGCTGAAGGCGTGCGCATGCGGGCAAAGGCGATGAAGCTCGCCGGCCCCTGCGAAGGTCAGATTCCCGGCGCCGCCCAGGAGTGGACCCTGCCGGCCACCCTTGAAGAGCAGGTCAAACTGGGTGAACTGCACGGCGTCAAGGACTACACCGTCAATGACGACATCCATGCGGTGCGCGAGCTCATCACCTACGGCCTCAAGGGCTACGCCGCCTACGCCGACCACGCCCGCATTCTCGGCAAAGAATCGGACGAGATCTATGCGTTCACGCACAAGGCTCTGGCCGCCCAGCTCGACGACAGCCTCGGTCTCGAGGCCTATGTCGGTCTGGCGCTTGAAACCGGCCGCATCAACTACCTGACTATGGAGCTGCTCAACCAGGCCCATGTCGAAGCCTACGGACATCCGGAACCGACCCCGGTTCAGCTCGGCACCAAGGCCGGCAAGGCCATCCTGGTCTCCGGTCATGACCTGAAATTCCTCGAAGAGTTGCTCAAGCAGACCGAGGGGACCGGCGTCAACGTCTACACCCACGGCGAAATGCTGCCGGCCCATGGCTACCCCGGCCTGAAGAAGTATGCGCACCTGGCCGGCAACTTCGGTGGTGCCTGGCAGGACCAGTACAAGGAGTTTCAGGATTTCCCCGGCGCCATCATCTTCAACACCAACTGCATCCAGCGCCCGGCGGACAGTTACAAGGACCGTCTGTTCACCTGGGGCCTGGTGCAGTGGCCGGACGTCAAGCACATCGACGGCTGGGATTTCAGCGAGGTGATCAAGAAGGCCCAGGCGTGTGCAGGCTTTGCCGACAACCCGGGTCAGGAGATTCTCACCGGCTTCGGTCACAACGCCATCCTCGGCGTCGCCGACCAGGTGATTGAAGGCGTCAAGGCTGGCGCGATCAAACACTTTTTCCTGGTTGGCGGCTGCGACGGCGCCAAGTCGGGCCGCAACTATTACACCGAATTTGCCGAGCAGGCACCGCAGGACACCGTGATCCTGACCCTGGCCTGCGGCAAGTTCCGCTTCAACAAGATGGATCTGGGCGATATCGGCGGCATCCCACGCCTGTTGGATGTCGGCCAGTGCAACGACGCCTACAGCGCCATCCAGGTCGCACTGGCCCTGGCCGAGGCTTTCGAATGCGGCGTCAATGACCTGCCGCTGTCACTGGTGCTCTCCTGGTACGAGCAGAAGGCGGTTGCCATCCTGCTGACCCTGCTGCATCTCGGCATCAAGAACATCAAACTGGGCCCGAGTCTGCCGGCGTTCCTGACACCGAACGTGCTCAACTTCCTGGTCGAGAATTACAATATCGCGCCGATCACCACGGCGGACCAGGATCTGCGGGAGATTCTCGGCGAATAACCCGACTCACATCAGATCATAAAGGGTCGCCTCTTTGGAGGCGGCCCTTTTGCATTCAACAAGCATGGCGTTTGGGGCCGAAAGGTGATTACGAAGGTCACACGCCAAGGCCACCACAACAAGACCGCCGCCAGGCATGATTCTGTCTTGACTTAATCGTATAATATGAATATATTGCAAAAAACAGGAGGGATGCTATGCCACTCTACGAATTCCACTGCCCCGTTTGTCAGAAAACGTTCGAGAAGATCCTGGTCGAACCCCAGGATAACCTTCCCTGCCCCACTTGCGGCAAACCAGCAACACGCAAGGTCTCTGCCTTTGCCGCGACCGCATCGGCCTGCACCCCCACTTTCGGCAGCGGCTTCGGCTGAAGAGCCTGAAGCGGGCGCGTGGCGTACCGTCAATCTTTCTTCAGATCCTCAAAGGCCAGCACTCTGTCGCGAAATGCTGTGGCCAACCGTCTCGGTTTGTGTTTCGCGTAGTCGAAGCAAACCAGCACCGTGGTACCATCGGCGGTCAACTGTCCGGACCGTTCAATACGGTATTCCAGTGTCAAGGACGAGCGACTCAGCTGAGTGGCCCGCACACCGATCTGCAAAGCATCGCTGTGGAACATCTCGGCGCGGTAAAAGACGTGTGCTTCCGGAAGGATGATGCCGCAGCCGCCACCGATGTCCATTTCGGAGTAATCACCGAGGTTTTGCAGGTAGGCGATCCGGCCTTCCTGAAACAGATCCAGCACGGCGGAATTGGCCAGATGACCGCCATAATTGATGTCGCTGATCCGGACCTGGTAAGGCAGGGTGAAACGGTATCCATGCATGGCAAACTCCATCGTGCCGGGTCTTAACATCTGCGAGCGGTGATCTTCGCTCGATCTCGTCATCAGTGCTGGCAACCCGGACAGTAATAGGTCGATCGCTGGCCGAGACGCGTCCGGCGGATCGGCGCGCCACAGCAATCGCAGCCTTGTCCGGTCCGACCATAAACCTTCAACTCCTGCTTGAAATAACCCGGCTTGCCGGTGCTGTCAGAGAAATCCCGAATCGTCGTCCCGCCAGCGCGGATCGACGCCTCGAGCACTTCTTGAACGGACTGCACGAGACGCGCAAAGGAGGCTCTGCCGAGCCGACCGGCCTGGCGGCCCGGCCGGATACCGGCACGGAACAAGGCTTCGCTGGCGTAAATATTGCCGACGCCGACGACCACCCGGGCGTCCATCAGGAACGGTTTGATCGCCACCCGGCGTTGCCGCGACAGCCGGTAGAGATATGCGGCCGTGAACGCATCGCCGAAAGGCTCCGGGCCAAGTCTGGCCAGCCGGTCATGCTGCAGCGGATCTCCGGTCGTCCAGAAGAGCGCGCCGAAGCGTCGCGAATCATGAAAGCGTAAGGCCGTGCCGTCGGCAAAAATCACTTCGACGTGGTCATGCTTGCGTTTCGGCGCATCCGCCCGGGTGACCCGCAGATGGCCCGTCATACCGAGGTGCACGATCAGAGTGCCCTTTGTGCATGTGAAGAGAAGATATTTGGCGCGCCGATCGACAGCACGGATCGCCTGCCCGGGCAGGATTCGGGCCAACTCATCGGGCACCGGCCAGCGCAACGTCGGATTATGAACCAAAACACGTGCCACGACCTTGTCCTGGACCAGAGGCGCGATGCCCCGGCGGGTGATTTCCACTTCCGGCAGTTCAGGCATAAGACGACAAAGTGCGGGGCACGTCATGCGTGACGCTGATCCTGTTATTCATGATTGCTGATCCGAACGATCAATTCTTGCAGGTAAAGCGCTGCTTCCGGACACCCTTCCGGTGGAGACCAGGGGGCGAAGTCTTTGTCCGAAAGGGGCACATACGGGCCGGGCTTGGTTTCAAAAAAGATACTGCCGGATTCCAGCGAGACCAGCGTATGCCAGATCCCGGGGGGGATTTCGATGGCGGCGATATCGCCGCGCGTTGCGAAGCGGACAATCGCCTCGATGGTCCCGTCATCAGCGAAAGTGATCAGGGCCATCCGGCCGCGAATCGCCATAAAGCATTCCGGTTTGGGCGGATCGAGATGGCGATGGGGTCGGATGTAGGTGCCCGGTTCCATGGCGTTGAAGAGCCTCTGGCAGGGGTCGGTGTAATCCTCATGCAGATTAAGGTTCATGCGGCGGCGTGCAGTGGCCGCAGCATCCCGGCTCAGGCGATCAAGACGGGTCTGGTCGATGATCTTCATGGGCAATCGATCCTTTAGAAAACCGTGTTCGGATCAAGCTTGGCAAAGTCGCCAATTTTCAGACGGTCCGGCTCTTCAGGCAGTTCCTCGGCGGACATTCTCTGGCCACGATGATAGCGCCACTGGTGCCTTTCCTTTTTCAACCAGGCCAGCTCCGCATAGGTTTGTCGCACGCCCTGGTAAACGACTGTCATCAGGACAACGACCGCAGCCTCGTCAGCGTCCGCCTGCTGGTCAAGCAGCCGCCAGTCAATGATGCGGAACTCTTCTGCCAGGCAGGTTTGGCCGTAGCTTTGATAGGCCTCGCGATCATCGAACTGCCGACGAAAATTCGATGCACTGTGATAGGAGTCGTAAATAAAACCGAAATCTCCGGCCTGGAAAGCCCGACAGCGGGCCTGCATCAAGGCCGCGGGAGAATCCGCTGCCAAAGCGGACTCCGATCTCTGTTCCCGGCCGGGCCCGGTCACCTCAGTCACGGATACGCGGATCCATTGCATCGCGGATCCCTTCACCGAGCAGGTTGTAGCCCAACACAGTCAACAGGATCGCCAGGCCGGGAAAGACCGACAGCCACCAGGCGGTGCCCAGGGTCTGCTTGCCGGCGATCAGCATGTTGCCCCAGGACGGCGTCGGCGGCTGGACGCCGATACCAAGAAACGACAGCGCGCTCTCCGTCAGAATGGCTCCGGCCACACCCAGCGTTGCCGAGACGAGGACGGGCGAGATCGCATTGGGCAGAATATGCCGAAAAATGATCCGGCTGTCTTTGGCGCCGATGGCGCGGGCAGCGATGACAAAGTCGCGCTCCCGCAAGGACAGAAATTCAGCCCGCACCAACCTGGCGACCCCCATCCAGCTGGTCAATCCGATAATGATCATGATGTTCCAGATCGAGGGCTGCAGGAAGGCGATGACAGCCAGAATCAGGAAAAAAGCCGGGAAGCAGAGCATGATATCGACAAACCGCATGACCAGGGAATCGATCCAGCGACCGTAGTAGCCGGCCAGCGCGCCAAGCAGGATACCGATGAAGGTGGCAATACCGACCGCCACGAAACCAACCAGCAGGGAGATTCGGGCCCCGTACAGGATCCTCACCAGGACATCACGTCCCAGATCGTCGGTGCCGAAAGGATACTGCCAGCTGGGGGGCTGCAGGCGGTTGGCGATATCGATCGCGCCGGGGTCCCGGCCGACGGCCGGGGCCAGGGCGGCCAGAACAAACATGACCAGGACGATCAGCGCTCCGGCCATGGCCATGCGGTTGGTCTTCAGACGGGTCCAGAGGACTTCGCGAAAAAAAGCAGTCATAGGTCGTCACAGAAAGCTAAACCCGCAGCAGGAGGACCGTGATATCCGGACAAGGCCGCCAAGAGGGCGACTGATATTGCAGAGGCCGGCGGGCATGATCTTTCTGACAAACCCTGGCGCAGCCGTCTTGCCATCCCGTTGCTCATCGTAACAAGAATTTTAACACACAACGGCAGTCTCCGGGAAAGCCCTTGTGATGAGCCGATCCTGGCATGTCCTCCGTGTGCTAAGGGACTTTGCGAACGCCGGCAAAGTATGCCGACAAAATCGGGTGCCGGGAAAGTCAAAGGCCTTAACGGCGGCCGATCCCGTAATATTCGAACCCGCTGTCTTTGAGACTCTGCGGATCGTACTGGTTGCGGCCATCGAAGACGATTGCTTGTTTCATGATGCCCTGCATGGCCCGAAAATCGGGATGCCGGAAAGGCTTCCACTCGGTCACCAGGACCAGGGCATCGACCTCTTCCAGGGCTTCGTACTGGTGGCGCACCAGGGCAACCGTCCCCTCTTCGATCAGGCTGTCAGGCAATTCGGCACGGGTGGCCTCGATCGCTTCCGGATCATAGGCCCGGATACGACCACCGGCAGCGACCAGTTCGTGAATCAGCACCAGGGCCGGCGCTTCACGGATGTCGTCGGTGCCGGGCTTGAACGCCAACCCCCAGACACCGAAGGTCAGCCCGGAGAGGTCCGTGCCAAAGCGATCGGTGATCTTGCGAAACAGCACATGTTTCTGGTCTTCGTTGCGCTCATGAACGGCTTGCAGAATGATCGAACGGTAGTCGTTTTCATTGGCGGTATGAATCAGTGCCCGCACATCCTTGGGAAAGCAGGAGCCACCGTAGCCACAGCCCGGGTAAATAAACGAATAACCGATCCGGCTGTCGGCACCGATGCCACGCCGGACATTCTCGACATCGACACCAAGCCGGTCGCAGAGGTTGGCGATTTCATTCATGAAGGAAATCTTGGTCGCCAGCATTGAATTCCCCGCATATTTGGTCATTTCCGCATCCTTGACGCCCATGAAAAGAATACGATCATGATTGCGGCTGAAATCCTTGTACAAGGCATGCATCACCTCGCGGGCCCGCTCTGATGCGACCCCGATGACGATCCGGTCCGGTTTCATGAAGTCGTCGACGGCGGCGCCCTCCTTGAGGAACTCGGGATTGCTGACCACATCGTAGTCGACGGCAATTGCGCGCCCGGCCAGCTGCCGGGCAATGGCCTTGTTGACCTTCTCCGCGGTGCCGACCGGGACCGTCGACTTGGTGACGACGACGCGATAATCGTCGAGGTTGTCGCCGATTTCGGCAGCCACGGCCAGCACATGCTTCAGGTCGGCTGAACCGTCTTCCCCGGGCGGTGTGCCAACGGCAATGAAAATGATCTCGGCATCGGCCATGGCTTCGGCCAGGGAGGTGGAGAACAGCAGGCGCTGTTCCTCGATGTTACGCAGGACAATCGGCTTGAGCCCGGGCTCATAGATCGGCACCCAGCCCTCTTTGAGTTTGGCCACCTTGTCGGCGTCAATGTCCACGCAGGTAACCCGGTGACCCATTTCCGCAAAGCAGGCGCCGGTGACCAAGCCGACGTACCCCGTTCCAACCACAGTCAGTTTCATAAGACCTCCCGAAAGCCCTGCACCTGGGGTGCAAAGCGTTATTTTATGCGATGGTCATCCGTCAATGTTTGGTTTGTGTCAAGCACGACCTTTTGTCGCTCACGCCTTATTTTTTTGCAGCCTGCAGTGCCTGTTCCCAGGCCCAGGCGGTTCGCAAAATCGTTTCCAAATCATCATACCGTTGCTGCCAGTTAAGCAGAGCGCGGATCTTTTCGCATCCGGCGATCAATTCTGCCGGATCTCCCTCACGACGGCCGGTCTCTTCCACGGCAAAGTCGATGCCGGTGACCTGCCGGGCCATGTCGACGACCTCCCGCACC
>JARRPG010000053.1:0-19776 GCA_037383085.1 Desulfuromonadales bacterium
GGTGGCCGAGGTTGACAAGGCGTACCCGCGCGGCAATCCGGGGCGACCGATTCTGCTCGCGGTGACGATCCTGACGTCGTCAACCCGGGAAACGCTGCAGGGTGTCGGCATCGACCGTACCGTCGAAGTGATGGTGCCGAAGTTGGCGAAACTGGCCCAGCAAGCCGGTATCGATGGCGTGGTCGCGTCACCGCAAGAAGTCGGCCTGATCCGCGCGGCCTGCGGCGATGACTTCCTGATCGTCACCCCCGGTGTCCGCCCGCATTTTGCTGCAAAGAATGATCAGCAGCGGGTGACCACCCCGGGTGAGGCCATTCGTTCCGGTGCTGACTACCTGGTGATCGGACGGCCGATCTCGGCGGCGAAAGACCCAGCTGAGGCCGCCGGCCTGATTCTCGAAGAGATGCAGGCCGCCCTGGCAGACTGAGACTTCTTGCCGGAATCGTGCAAGCAGTGCCCGTTCCTGCGTAGGAGGGCTGTCTGCCGGTCCGTTGTTTCCATAAAACCACCTCGTTATAATGAGAATGGAGCCAGCTGGTTCGTGTGCTCTGCACCACCAGCCTCTTTGCATAACAAACAGACACTGTGTGGGCAGCGAAGATCTTTGCGGGATCCGGTCAACGCGGTCCCCGGCCAATATCCTCTATCCCTGAATAGGAGACCCCATGAAAAGAGTATCTCTTGTCCTGTTGCTGGTAGTGTTACTGACCTCCGGATTCGCGTGGTCGGCGGAACCGGTCAAGATCGGCATGGTGACGACTCTGTCCACCAAGGCCGGCTATCTCGGTGAAGAAGTCCGGGACGGTTTCCGCCTCGCTATCGACCAGGAAGATGGCAAACTCGGCGGTGTGCCGGTGGAACTGCTGGTCGAGGATGACGGCCGTGAACCCGGCAAGGCCAAGCAGATCGCCGAGCGCTTCATGAAGCGTGACGATGTCAAGATCATGACCGGCATCATCTTCTCCAACGTGGCGATCGCCGTGGTGCCGAAGGTGGTGCGCAGCGACGTCATCTACGTCAGCCCGAATGCCGGCCCGTCGGCACTGGCCGGCAAAGGCTGCAACCCGAACTATTTCAACGTCGCCTACCAGAATGACAACCTCGATGAAGTGGTCGGCCAATATGTCACCGAGGCCGGCTTCAAGAATGTCTACCTGCTGGCGCCGAACTACCCGGCGGGCAAGGATCACCTGGCCGGTTTCAAACGCTATTACCAGGGCAATGTGGCGGGCGAGGTATACACCAAGCTGGGTCAGTCGGACTATGCGGCGGAGATTGCCGCGTTGCGGGCGGCCCAACCGGATGCGGTATTCTTCTTCCTGCCGGGCGGCATGGGGATCAACTTCCTCAAGCAGTACGCCCAGGCCGGTCTGAACGAAACGATACCGGTCTTTGGCCCGGCCTTCTCCTTCGATGAGCGACTGCTCAAGGCGGTCGGCCCGGCCGCCCTCGGCGTCAAAAACGGTTCGCAGTGGTCGCACGACCTGGACAACCCGGCCAACCGGCAGTTTGTCGAGGCCTTCCGCAAAGCCTACGGCCGGACACCGACGCTTTACGCCAGCCAGGGCTACGATGCCGCGCGCCTGATCGGCAGCGCCCTGCAAAGCGTTGCCGGCGACGTCAGCAAGATCGATGACCTGCGTGCCGCTCTGCGCAAGGCGGATTTCGCATCGGTGCGCGGGGAATTCTCTTTCACATCCAACCAGCATCCGGTACAGAATCTTTACATCCGGGAAGTCGTGCAGGATGCCGACGGCAACTATACCAACCAGATCGTCGAAACGGTCTTCCAAAAGCACGGCAACGCCTATATCAAGGAATGCCGGATGGATTGAGGCGCATAACAGGGCACCGGACCACCCTCCGGCGGATGTCTGCTGTAGTGGTCCGGTGTCTTTTGCCTTCCTGAAGGGAACCTGTCCGGCGTCAACAGTCAGAGACAGCTCGACCTAAGACTATGCTTCTTGTCATTGAACAGGTGTTGAACGGCCTGCAGCTCGGCGTCACACTCTTTCTGATGTCCGCCGGGCTGACGCTGGTTTTCGGCATCATGCAGGTCATCAACCTGGCGCACGGCTCCTTTTACATGATCGGCGCCTATGTCGCGGCGACCGTCACCTCCCGGACCGGTTCGTTTCTGCTGGGGCTGCTGGCGGCTCTGCCGGCGGCGGCGCTGGCCGGGATGATCGTCGAAGCTGTCGTGCTGCGGCGACTCTACAAGAAAGACCACGTTGACCAGGTCCTCGCGACTTTCGGTCTGATCATGTTCTGCAATGAACTGACCCGGATTATCTGGGGCCGACAACCGCTCTTCATGGATGTGCCAACCTGGCTGTCCGGCAGCGTTGAATTCATCTCGGGTATCCCTTATCCGACCTATCGCCTG
Organism: Desulfuromonadales bacterium; assembly: GCA_037383085.1. GTDB lineage: Bacteria > Desulfobacterota > Desulfuromonadia > Desulfuromonadales > BM103 > JARRPG01. The sequence goes on from JARRPG010000053.1 coordinate 2,387, forward strand.
GCGGTGATTGCCGTCGGTGCCCTGGTCGCACTGTTCCTCTACGTGCTTTTTGCCTATACGCGCATCGGCATGCAGATCCGGGCCGGGGCCAGCAACCGGGAGATGGCCGGAGCGCTGGGGATCAATATCAAGATGCTCTACACCCTGGTCTTCGGCCTGGGAACCCTGCTGGCCGGTCTGGCCGGAGTCATGGCCGGGCCGATCCTGGCGGTCGAGGCGGGGATGGGCGAAAGCATCCTGATTCTGACCTTCGTCGTGATCGTCATCGGCGGTATCGGTTCGGTGCGCGGTGCCTTCATCGGCGCGCTGCTGGTGGGCATGGTCGATACCCTCGGCCGGGCGTTCCTGCCGGACCTGTTTCGCCTCTTTCTGTCACCGGCCTATGCCGATGGCGTTGCGGCTTCGGTAGCGTCCATGTCGATCTACATCCTGATGGCCGCAATCCTGGTCTGGCGGCCGCGCGGTCTGCTGCCGGCCCATACCTGAGACGCATCGGTTCACAGGACAGCCATGCTCAAGAAACCGACCCGTCAGGCGATCTTTCTCGGCAGTCTCTGCCTGCTGCTGGTGTTTCTGCCGCCGATCGCCCAGGCCATCGACGAGCCGTACCTGGTGTCCCTGTTCAGCCGGATCCTTATCTATGCCCTGGCCGCCGCCAGCCTGGACCTGATCCTGGGCTACGGCGGCATGGTCAGCCTCGGTCACGCCGCGTTCTTCGGCATCGGCGCCTACGTTGCCGCGATCTTCGCCTACCACAACTTCGACGGCACGCCGATTCTGAGCTGGCCCGTTGTCATCCAGGGACATGACAGTGCCTTGGTGGCTTGGCCGGCGGCGATAATCGTCTCGGCGTTGCTGGCGGCGGTGATCGGCGCGCTCAGCCTGCGCACCACCGGCATGCATTTCATCATGATCACCCTGGCGTTTGCCCAGATGCTCTATTATTTCTTCGTCTCGCTGGAAATCTACGGCGGTGATGACGGCCTGAGCCTGTTCGCCAGGCACAGCCTGCCGGGACTCGATCTGTCGCGCGACACGCACTTTTATTACCTCTGTCTCGGCATCCTGCTGGTGTTTTTGGTTCTGGCAAGTCGCCTGGTTGTTTCGCGGTTCGGCATGGTCGTGCGCGGCAGTCGCGACAACGACCGGCGCATGCAGGCTTTGGGCTTCCCGACCTTCCGGTACAAGTTGGTCTGCTTCATCATCGCTGGAGCCACGGCCGGGCTGGCGGGCGCGCTGATCGCCAACCAGACCGAATATGTCAGCCCGGGGCTGATGCACTGGACGCGTTCCGGAATCATCCTGGTCATGGTGCTGCTCGGTGGTTCGGGGACGTTGTTCGGGCCCGTGCTTGGCGCGGCGGCCTTTTTGCTGCTCGAGGAAATCCTGTCGATGTATACCGAGCACTGGATGGTCTATTTGGGCCCGTTCCTGATTTTGGTGGTCCTTTATGCCAGGCACGGTCTGTACGGCATCATCGCCGGCCGGGAGCAGGACCATGCCTGAGGTGCTGCTGCAAACCCTTGGCCTGGACAAAAGCTTCGGTGCGGTGCGGGCCTGCAACAACCTCTCTCTGGAGGTTTATGCCGGTGAAATCCATGCCCTGATCGGCCCGAACGGGGCCGGCAAGACCACCCTCCTGAACCAATTGTCCGGCGACCTGCTGCCGGATGCCGGCCAGGTGCTTCTGGACGGCCGGGAGATCACGCGTCTTCCGCCTTACCGGCGCGCCCCTCTCGGCTTGGCGCGTTCCTACCAGATCACCTCGGTCTTTCCGCAGCTGACGGTGGCGGACAACCTGCTGCTGGCGATTCAGGCCCACTGCGGTCACAGCTTCCACTTTTGGCGCCGGGCCCGCTCGGAGCCTCGCTTGCAGGCGGCTCTCGACCCCGCCTTGGCGCAGGTCGGTCTGGCGGAGCGGGCTGATATCCTTGCGGCGAACCTCTCCCATGGCGAACGCAAACAGCTGGAGGTCGGAATGGCTTTAGCGTGCCAACCGAAACTGCTGCTGCTCGATGAGCCGATGGCCGGGATGGGGCCGGGGGGCGCGGTCGAGTTGTCCAAGTTGATCCGGCGGTTAAAGGAGACGATGACGATTCTGCTCGTCGAGCATGACATGCAGGCGGTCTTCTCCCTGGCCGACCGGATCAGTGTACTGGTCTACGGCGAGATCATCATCACCGGGACCCCGGACCAGGTGCGTACCGATCCCGCAGTGCGCCAGGCTTATCTCGGTGACGAGGTCACGACATGTTGAGCGTCCACCGGGTTGAAGCCTTTTACGGCAGCAGCCAGGCCCTGTTCGGCGTCAGCCTGAAGGTCGCCGAAGGCGAGGTTGTCACCCTGCTGGGGCGCAACGGCATGGGCAAGAGCACGACCGTGAAGTCGATCATGGGCCTGATTCCGATCCGCAGCGGCCGCATCACCTTCGATGGCCAGGAGATCCAACAGCTGCCCAGCTATGCCATCGCCCGCATGGGGATCGGCCTGGTCCCGGAAGGACGGCAGATCTTTCCTAACCTCACCGTTTACGAGAACATTATGGCCACCGCGGCCAACCGGCTCGGTGAACCGGAGCCTTATACGCTCAAGGGGGTGCTGGAGATCTTCCCGCGCCTGGGCGAGCGACTGAACCATTACGGGGACCAGCTCTCCGGTGGAGAGCAGCAGATGCTGGCGCTGGTTCGGGCGCTGATGACCAACCCGAAGCTGCTGATCCTCGATGAAGCAACCGAAGGGCTGGCGCCCCTGGTGCGACGGGAGATCTGGCGCGGGCTGCAGGTGATTAAGGACTACGGTCAGGCGATCCTGGTGATCGACAAGAACCTCGATGCGCTTATGCAACTCGCCGACCGCCATTACATCATGGAGAACGGGCAGGTTGTCTGGTCGGGGGTGACGGCCGAGATTGAGGATAACGAAGAGTTGAAGACAAAATACTTGGGAGTTTAGTTTGTCTTTTAAGATTCTTGAAATTGACGGGTTCCGGGAGGAAAATCGGCTTCTGATTGATCGAGACATTCGAGAAGCTCTTTAATACAAACGAAAATGGCCACCTGGAAATGGGTGGCCTTATTATTTTACAGAACAAAAAATGTCAACATAATAGAAACAAATTTTGGCAGTTTTTGGTGTTCAGATAATTGACTCGCAACACTGATAGAAATTAGGGAAAGACATCCGTTTCAATTATTCCTCAAGTTATCAGTAAGTTATCAAATTTTCAGTTGGTGCGCTTGGGAGTATTTATCGTTGTGGCATTAACCTTGCTCAATATGAGTTATATAAAACTCTTAGGATGGGGGGCACAAGGAACTGGCCCATTTTTATACAAAGGTGGGTCAGTCCCTTAATAATTACAGGCTGTGAGAAAAAATTGGCCCACTGCTTTCAAATTCCCGTGCTTTTGGGTTAACTTTTACGCAGCATGATGTCCTTATTCTCTAGTTGTTGAGAGACTTGGCCGTGAATGGAACAATAGAAATATTTGTGCTGATTGTCATGTATGGTTCCATGCTTTTTGCGGGCATAAAACTGCTATTATTTATGTTCAAAGAATAATAGTGAGCATTGATTCGTACCTCTAATCACCCTACCTGATGTTTCTTATAAGGCACGACTTATAGGACCGCAGAGACCAAACAGACAAGCCTTTTAAAATTCCTCTTGCAACTCATTCTCTTACTTTATCTAGGGATATTTAAGAAGAGAGTTGAGCCATTTTTCCGCTGCCCAGTTTTTCCTAGGGTTCATTCTAGCTAGACTCTAACTTAATAAGCCCTTTATGGGTGAGAAAGCCGGAGCGATGCTGTAGAATGTATAAGCGTTCCGTAACGAGGCATCATCAGTTGTGGCTGATTGTGACATACAACAAACTGCCATTCGGCGGTTCTTTTCGGAGTCTCAAAACTTGAAAGACGATTATGTCTACGGGATTAATCCGGTCAGAGAGGGGCTGCGCGGTCGCCGCCAGCCCCTCGAGCTGTTTGTCGATAAAAAAGCAGGTGGCAGTCGCATCGACGAACTGTTGACCTTGGCGAAGACACATGCTGTCCCGGTGCGCCAACGCACAAAGCAGGATCTTGACCGCCTCGCGGGACTGCCCCATCATCAGGGGGTGGTCTTGCGCATGGAACCTTTCCCTTACGCGGATTTCGACGATGAGGTCACGAAATGGCGTGAATCCGGTGCGAAGGGGCTGTTCCTGCTGCTGGATGGGATTACCGACCCGCACAACCTCGGGGCGATTTTACGCAATGCCGATGCCGCCGGTTGCTGGACCGTGGTCCTCACCAAAGACCGCAGCTGCGGCATCACCAACGTGGTCGACAAGGCATCCTCCGGAGCCGTCGAACATCTCGCCGTCTGCCAGGTGACCAACCTGGCACGGGCCATAGAAACACTGAAAAAAGAGCATGTCTGGGTCTATGGCTTGGCTTCGGGAACGGACGTGCAATCGCTTTTCGAAGCGGACTTCTCGGGCCATTGCGCTCTGGTCATCGGCAGTGAAGGGGAGGGCCTGCGACAGAGGACCCGCCAGCTCTGTGATGTGCTGCTGCAGATTCCCATGGCCGGCGGGGTCTCCTCCTTGAATGCCGCTTCGGCCAGTGCGGTGGCCCTTTTCGAAGTGGTTCGCCAGAAGACGTCTTCGTAACGTTTCACCAAGACATCTCAAAAGCTGCGGACCCTTTTGAAAGGAGGGTGCGCGTCGCACTCTTTAAGCTTTCAGTTATTTCGCAGTTATTTCGGAAGGTTTTGTTTTCCCTGGGTTAGGTATGCAAAGGAACACCAAAGCTCTGCTGATTTTTTTCTCTCTCGTCGGCGCAATGATTCTCCTGTTGCTGGCACTGATCTTCTTCAACGTCAAGTCAGGCAACATTCAGTTCTTTTTTAAAATCGATACAGACAAGTCTGAAAAAAGAATCCAGGTCGAGGAGAAACGAACTCTTCATTACAGGCTATGAGGGGATTGTTCCGCCTTCCTTTCAAGCTCACCATTATGCTAAAGTAAGGTGTAGGTAGACCCTGCCACATGCTCAAGAATTAATTTCAGATGTCAATGAATTGTTTATGAAGATTCTCAGTTTTGCCGTTTTCGCCTTTTTCCTGATCTTTTCTCAAAGCCATTCCTATGGCGCGGAGCAAGATCTTTACATGAAAAAATTACAAACTTTGAGCCAATCCTACAAACATTTCGTGCTCTATGAAAATGATGATCTGACCCGTTTCCTCTACGATTGTGCGTTATCTTCAGATCCCAAAAAAGAATGTATTGAAAGAATTGAAGACGTAAAAGACATCACTTACAAAATGCTCGGAGAGGTGGAAAGCTTTAATACGATTTACAAGGCGATCGTATATGGGAGTGAATGTTTGGATAATCAATTAAAAATTGATATGTATTCTGCGATATTTCACGCCAGAAACGAATACAGTATGTTCCAGTTGGATTTGGATAAAATCTGTTTATCGAAAAAAACAGAAGCCTACCTGAAAGAGAGATGTGAAAAAGAGCTTGATTTTAAAAAGGATTTCGTTAAAACAACGAATAGCATATTAGACAATATGATTAATCATATCGATGTGAATGAAAGATAAAAGATCCGCCGAAAGCTGATATTACTCTATTACACCACTTCAGAAAAAAGACAATGACTGTATTATCATCAGAATCAACCTGTCATTGGTTGATTCGGTAATACGTTAAAGATCAGACATCGATTCTCGATCCCTTAATAATTCCATCTCTTTAGCAATCGTTGTTTCCAGATCTATAATCATTTTTTTAATCTCTTTTTCGTTGGGAGTGTTTGTTACTCCCATATTGATCAATATTTCGCACAGGTTTTTAAGTCTAACTATACTATCTTTCATAACTGCCTCCCTTTTTTAAAAAATCTATAGTGAACAAAAACTTTCTGCGAGACGTTGCAGTGCTTACTTTCTCTATTCTAACATTTTTCATCAATCAGCGATAAACAGCATATTTTCCTGGTCTCAAAAAAATCGCGACCGAACACCAGGCAGATATAAAACCACTGCCGTTTGACTGATTCAAATCACCACCTGGAAACGGGTGGCCATTTACTACTTTTCAGCATTTATCAGACACAAAAGTCCTCGAGTTCCAGAGCGTGGATTTTTCTCCTATTGCTGCGATAGTTGGGCGTCAGCCTGCTCGGATCAACTTTCTGCCAGGCAGACACCAAAAGGCACAGGGCGCGGACAATTTTTGACGCTTTTCGGTTATTGAAATTCTAAACGCTGAAAATTGTGGCCTGAGATTTGCTGAAATTAAAAGTTGCTCAAGACACTTTGGATGAGGGAGAAAATGCAGGTATTTGCAATTTTAATGGCCAGTATGGGTGTTGTCGTTGCCTTTGTTTATCATTTCTCGGCGTGGTCGATTTTTACAATCATTTGCGCGCTGATTCCCTTGTTGCTTGTGGCTGTCGTTTTTTTGTGGCGAAACCTTCGTCAGTTTAATTAGGGAAATAAGCCCGAACCAGAGTGCATATCGAGTGTCAAGCGCACTCGGGGCATAGACGCTGGGTCTCAATAAAGAACAGATACGATAGGAAAATCGACCTGTTATTGATCGACATATTCGAGAAGCTTTTAATCAAAACGAATGCGGCCACCTGGAAGCGGGTGGCTTTTCGTCTTTAAAATAAATATTGCTTTTAAATGAGATCACTGTATGATGCCGGCGACTGAACATATGTGCAATGACCAAAGTTTCACTAAATAGACGTTGCACAGCCTCATCGCTTCCTGATCCTGCCTGTCCTCAGTTCCTTTTCTGAAACCTAGCAGCACCACAGACCGGCGACGACGCTACAAATACAGTCTCTTATGTGGAGGATTTTCGTCTCAGGGCAACAGTATGCTCTGTGATCCTGCACGACGCCACCCTGCTATCTTTCCTCAAAAAGGAAAAAGAAAGATTATTTATGTCATTTGAAACATTAGCCCTATCACCTTCAATACACAAAGCGATTAGAGAATGTGGTTACAAACAACCAACACCCATCCAGGCACAAGCCGTTCCGGCGGTTCTTTCCGGTCAAGATGTGCTCGCTTCCGCTCAGACGGGAACCGGTAAAACAGCAGCATTCATGCTGCCAGCGCTGCACATGTTGTCAAACTTCAAGAAGAGCCCAAAAGGTTCTCCTCGCATCCTGGTATTAACGCCAACCCGTGAACTCGCAGCACAAATCACTGAAGCCACTCGCAGTTACGGCAAATTTTTGCGCGTGCGCTCAACCGTCATTCTCGGCGGTAGCTCCTATGGCCCCCAATTCCGTGACTTGTCTCGGCCGATCGATCTCGTTATCGGCACGCCCGGTCGGCTGATCGACCACCTTCAGCGGGGGAGCCTGAATTTATCCAACCTGGAGATGCTTATCCTTGATGAAGCTGATCGCATGCTTGATATGGGTTTCAAACAGGACATGGAGACGATCATTGCGGCAGCACCAGCGCAACGCCAATCGCTGATGTTTTCGGCGACTCTGGATGCAACAGCAGAGGCTCTGGCACGCAAGATTCTTAAAGACCCTGTTCGGATCAAGATCAACGAACGCCTGATAACGCATGACTGTATAGCCCAAAAACTACATATCGCTGACAACCTGCAACATAAGATCAGAATCCTTCAGCACCTGGCAAACCAGGACAACGTCTCCCGCGCGATTATCTTCTCTGCAACCAAACGTGGTGCTGACAGGCTCGCACAGGATTTAAGTCGAGAAGGACATCGTGCAGAGGCCTTGCATGGCGACATGAGCCAGGCTGCGCGCAACAAGGCTGTCAGGAATTTACGGCATGGTCGCACCCGCCTATTGGTCGCAACAGATGTTGCAGCGCGAGGCCTTGACGTTCATGGCATTAGTCATGTTATCAACTTTGATTTGCCACAGGTCAGCGAGGATTATGTTCATCGCATTGGCCGTACTGGGCGAGCCGGCGCAAGTGGCACAGCAATTTCTCTTGTCAGTGGAGGTCCCGATGTTGAACGCCTCATTCAAATTCAACGATACCTTGGCAAAGAACTTCCCCAGGAAGAGATCGCCGGCCTAGAGCCAACTCATCCTTTGCGCATCCAGACAAGGCCAAGACCTGCCAAGCGACCGCATGGTTCTGATGCGAAAAAGCGCTTATGGAAGAACAGATCGAAGAACCACAAGCATAATCGTGAGATTGAAGTCGTTCAGCGAAAACGCAAATCAGGCAAAAAACTGTGAATATGGTTTGCTCGTGAGCCCGCATAACACTCCAAACGGACCGTTCTCGTGCACAGGGCCTTCGTCATGAGGACCAGCGTTACACTCTCGTACGACCAGCCATTTTCAATGATGAAGTGAAGTCCTCGAAAAATACTCGGGGGTTTTTTGTAAACCACCGATTGCATCAGGAAAATCGGCTTCTTATTGATAAAAGCATTTGAAAGGTTCTTAAACGAAAATGGCCACCTGAAAACGGGTGGCCTTTGCTTATTCGTCAATCTATGTAAGATTATCCTTTAGAAACAAATGGAGGGTTCATCTAATGATTCTTGGGATTGTTGGCAGTTATCGTAAAGGGGGAACAATTGACCAAGCTGTCTCGTCAGTTCTGGCTGCCGCCCAGACGAATGGTGCTGAAACGAAAAAAATCTACCTGAAAGATTTAAATATCGAATTCTGCAATAATTGCCGCACCTGTACTCAAGAACCCGGCGAGCTTCCAGGACAGTGTCATTGGGAAGATGATATGCCGAAGCTCATCAAAGAGATTGAAAGTGCAGAGGCCTATGTTATTGGCGCGCCAGTAAATGTTGGGAATGCAAATGCTCTTACACAAAGGTTTCTTGAACGGTTGGTCTGTTATTCATATTGGCCATGGGGACAAGCCGCCCCGAAGATGCGCAAAAGTCCTCCTGCTAAAACGGCCGTGCTCATTACGTCAAGCGCCATGCCTGCATTGATGGGGAGATTCCTGACGGGTTCCCTTCGTGGTTTAAAGCTCGGAGTCAAAATGATTGGAGCGAAACCTGTGGCAACCATCTTTATTGGTCTCAGTGCGATGCATGAAAAACAGGCTTTGCGAAAATCCATCCTTCGTAAAATACAGAACTCGGCCAAGAAACTTTGTCACAACTAGGTATTTTAGAAGTCATGACTTTCAGATCAGATTGATTCCATCCCGTCATTTCTGGATTACAGTATTTATTGATGAGGCTTCCGGTCAAATAACTATCTGTCAACATGACGCTTGTATTGTCATTCATTGAAAAGGGGGACGATATGAAAGCAGAAAAATGGCAAGGCACAAAGATTAAAGACATGACGCCGGGGCAATTGTTTGGTCTTTTGCAATCCAATGCCGCTGGAGTGGAAGAATTTTCTGCTTACATTAAGGAAGAGATTGCAAAATTGGAATTTGATGATTGCGATGTCAAAGCAATGTCCAAGCAAATAGCTGGTTCGGCTCTTGAGCTGGTCGGCTTCGCTAATGAGATGATAGGCGTTGCAGAATTGTTGAGTAAAAAAACTTAATAACCTGCGGTTGTCCTTTGTGGACATTAAGCCCTCTACAGAAAACCACGAGTTAAGAGAAGGACTCAGGATGGTTTTGTGCTTATTAGTTGAGGTCTGGCCTGGGGCGCTTTGCTTCTCTGCAACGCCTTAAGGCTGCTCCTGCAATAAAGCGCGTTCTATCGTCCTCTCCTCAAACATCACTGGTCATAATAAAGGTCGGCAATCGCAGGAACGATTCGTATTTGGGCCGCAATCGTTCGGTGGAGTAGTACTTGTCGATGTCGACGACCTTCTTGTGACCGGTGACCACTTCAATCGGCACCGTGTCGTAACAGCCGTTGTGCAGGCTGATCAGCCGACCCGAGGTGTTCGCCAGAACCATATCGAAGGCCAGATTGCCGAAGGCCATCGGCACGATCGAGTCCATGGCGTCCGGATCGCCACAGCGCACCAGGTAGCCGAGTCGCTGGCTGAGCACGTTGACCCGTCGCCCGTTGTTGAACTTCGGCGACAGCTCCTTCAGCTGGCTGGCCACCTGGTCGCCGATGCCGCCCAGCTTTTTGTGGCCGTACTGGTCCGTCTCATCGCTTTCGAAGAGCATCTCGTCGTGATGGGTCATGGTGGCGCCTTCCGAGATCAGCACCACGGAATAGTTGCTCGGATGCTGGCGCCGGTCTTCGCTGAGCAGTTCACAGAGATGCTCCATTTCGAAGGGATATTCGGGGATCAGGCAGCGGTCGGCGGCGCCGGCCATGGTCGGCAGGATCGCCGAAAAGCCGGCATAGCGGCCGAACACCTCGAGGACCAGAAAGCGTTCGTGGGAGCCGGCACTGGTGCGCAGGCGATGGGTCAGTTCGATCGTCCGGGTGACGCAGGTGGAGAAGCCGATGCAGTAGTCCGTACCCGGAACGTCATTGTCCATGGTCTTGGGGATCGCCACCACTTTGACGCCTTCCTCGTGCAGGCGCTGCCCGTAACTGAGGGTGTCGTCGCCGCCGATCGGGATCAAAAAGTCCAGCCCGAGGAAGTCGATGTTCTGCAAAATCTGCGGGGTGACATCATTGATCTGCTGGTTGTAGCTGTCCAGCAGGTGCGGGGGGACATTGGTGATCGGCAGGTGGCTCGGCCGGGTTCGCGAGGTGTGCAGGAAGGTGCCGCCGGTGCGCCCCGCGCGGTTGACGATCTCCGCGGTCAGCTCCTGGACGCAGCTGCTGTTGTCCGCGTCCGGTTCCGGGATCAACTCGACCAGTCCGGCCCAGCCGCGCCGGATACCCAAAACCCGGTAGCCTTCCCGGATGGCGCGTACGGTGACCGCCCGAATCGCCGGGTTCAGCCCGGGGACATCGCCGCCGCCGGTGAGAATGCCGATGGTGCCTTTGATGTTGGCCATAATCAGGTCTCCAGTAGATTTAAAGAGTAGAACGATTGCGCTGATGTTGCAACCTGTCAATGTTAGACAATCTTGCCGCCTTCACAAGTGGACCCCTGCATTTCCTGGCCGATCTCCTCCATTTCTCCCAACGGGCCGTCAGACGTGCCAGCGAGGACCCTTGACTTGGTCGGAGGCGTTTCGGTACAGTTGCGCCATAGTTTTCAGATGCCTTGTGCTTGACCGCAGCCGGTATGTGCCGCGTCTGTCGGTCAAAGGGAACCCGGTGAGAATCCGGGGCGGACCCGCCGCTGTAACCGGGGACGAACGTCGCATGCTTAAGCCACTGACGCAATCTGTCGGGAAGGCGCGACCAGTAGGATGAACCGGAAGCCAGAAGACCTGTCTGGAAAATGAACGGCTGCTGCCCCCGCGGTCACGGGGCGGTTGCGATATTCGTGGCGATACAGGGAGTCCCCGGATCAATATTCTTTATTGACCGGGGATTTTTTATGGGTCAGACGATTCCCCGGCCCCTGGGTCAGGAGCAAACAATGGGCAGATGGGTGTTGCTTGCAATCGCGGGTCTTCTCATGTCGGGGCAGCCAGTGGGCGCCGATACGGCGTTGTCGGCGGCGGTCATGGACGAAGTGGTGGTCACCGCCACCCGGCAGCCAGAGACCCTTTCCGTGGTACCGGCCAACGTCACGATGATCACGGCCGACCAGATCCGCCGGTCTGCAGCCCGAACAGTCCCGGAGCTGCTGCGCCATATCCCCGGTTTGCTGGTCAACGACATTGCTGGCAACGGCCGGAACTACACCGTCGATCTGCGCGGCTTCGGTGAAACGGCCTCTTTGAACACCTTGGTCCTGATCGACGGCCGGCGTATCAACCAGGCAGACCTCAGCGGCGTGGACTGGACGCTGGTGCCGCTGGAACGTGTGGAGCGGATCGAAATCATTCGCGGTGCGCGCAGCAGCGTGCTTTACGGCGATAACGCCACCGCCGGCGTGGTCAACATCATCACCCGCACCGGGGGCGCGCGGACCACGGGCTCTGCGGCCTTCCTGGCCGGCAGCTACGATACCGCCCAAGGAGACCTGGCAGCCAGCGGGTCGATGGGAGCTCTGGCCCTGGCCGTGAACGGTAACTATCGCACCAGCGACGGTTACCGCGACAACAGTGACACCGAGGCGAAAGACGTCGGTCTGAACCTGGAATGGACGGCGACTGAACGGTTGAGTTTCACCCTGGACAGCGGTTACCACGACGACCAGTCCAGCCTGCCCGGTGCCCTGACCGCGAGCGAGCTGGCCAGTGGCATCTCACGGCGGAGCAGCCTGCATCCGGACGATTATGCGGATACCGAGGACTGGTATGTCCAGGGCGGCGGACGCTTTTTTGTCGTGGAGGAGATCGAGCTGGCGATCGACATCTCGACCAGAACCCGGCAATCGCGGTTCTTCTCCTTTTTTGACGCCGGTGAATACGCCGGTGACACCGAGATCGACACCCTGGCCATCGCGCCGAAAATCATTGTCAACCATGATGTCTTTGGTCATCCTATTCGGCTGACGCTCGGCTTTGACTACGAGGACAGCGAGCAAGACATTCTCAATACCTCGATCTTCTTCGGCACCCCCTCGACGGCGGCCTACACGCTGAGCCGCACCAGTTACGGCTCTTATGCGCACGCCGACCTTGCGGTCACCGACGCGTTGCATCTGTCCGCCGGCATTCGTGACGACCGGGCCGATTTCGATTTCCTGGCCCGCGGCGTCGGTGCGGTGCCGTCGCACGACATGGATGAAACTCTTTACACCGCAGGGATCAATTATGTCCTGCCGCAGCAGGTGACGCTCTATGCCAGCTATGCCAAGGGTTTTCGTTACCCGGTGCTCGATGAAATGTACAATTTCTTTGACAACACGGTGAACACGGAACTCGATGCCCAGACTTCCGATGACTTCGAAGTCGGCCTCCGTTTTCAGCCTGACGACAGCCTGGCTCTCGGCCTGAACCTCTTTCATATCAGAACCCGCGATGAAATCTTTTTCAATCCGGCGGCCTTTGCCAACGAAAACCTGGATGGCGACAGCCTGAGACGGGGGGTCGAATTCTCTTTTGCGAAAACCTTCCGCACCCTTCGTCTCAGCGGCAGTTACACTTTCCGGGACACCGAAGTCGACGGCGGCCAATACGATGGCCGTGAGCTGCCGAACGTGCCGCAGCACCAGGCTTCACTGGGGGCCGAAATCGACCTCGGCGAAAAATTCCGCCTCGGCCTGACCGGCACATACGTCGGTGAAAGACGGTTTATCTCCGATTTCACCAATTCCCATGACAACCAGGAGGAATACCTCCTCGCCAGTGGCAAGCTGACCTACCTGTTCGAGCAGGGCACGGCGTTTCTCGCGGTCGATAATCTTCTCGACCAGGACTATGCGGAATACGGGGCCCTGAATTTTATGGATGAAGAAGGTGTCTATCCCTCGCCAGGAATCCATTTCGTGGCCGGCATCAACCTGACCTTTTGAGGCGACCCATGCTTCGTGCGCTGCTGTTGTTGATCCTCTCCTTGTTCGTGGCCTCCAATGTGGCGGCGCGGGTGCTGGTCGACCAGATGGGACGTAGCGTTGACGTGGTCTCTCCTTTGACGCGCGTCGTCGCGCTGGCTCCCAACCTGACCGAGATCAGTTTCGAAGTCGGTGGCGGGGCGGCCCTGGTCGGAGTGACCCGTTTTGCCACACACCCGGCAGCCGCGACGGAGCTGCCGAGAGTCGGCAGTTACGTGGCCCTCGACCTGGAGAAAATCGTCAGCCTGAAGCCGCAGCTCTGCCTGGCGATTCGGGACGGCAACCCGAAGGCGGACATCGACCGGCTGGAATCGCTGGGCATCCCGGTCTACGTTTTCGATCCGCAAAGTCTGGAAGAGATCCTCGACACAGTGACCCGGCTCGGCGAAATTTTCGGCACCCAGAGCCGGGCGCAACACCTGGTGGCGGGTTATCGCGCGCGTCTCGAACGGGTCACCCGCAGCGCGGCCGAGATCCCGGAACGGGTGCGGGTCTTTTTTCAGATCGATGCCGACCCGATCATCTCGATCGGTTCGAACACCTTCCTGCATCGGTTATTGACCCGGGCCGGAGGTGTCAACCTGGCTGCTGACCGGGTCGGTTATCCGCGCTACACCTGGGAGGAGCTGTTGATGCTCCAGCCGGAAGTGGTCTTCATCACCTCCATGGGGGGTGGTCTCTCGGCGGCTGAATTACGCCGCCGCTGGCAGGCTTGGCCGCAGATCCCGGCGGTGCGGCATGATCAGCTCTACGTGGTCGATGCCGATCTGTTTGACCGACCGACGCCGCGCCTGATCGACGGCTTGGAGACGCTCGTCTCATTGCTGCAGCAAGCGAACACGGCATGGCCTTCGGTCTCCGGTACGGATCGCTGACATGCACGACTATCGCCCCGTTCCTGTCCGACTGCTGATCGTGACCGGGCTGCTCTGTCCGCTTCTGGCCGGTGCCGTCCTGCTCGGTCTGATCTTCGGTTCCTCGGCACATCCCGGAGAGGCCTTGAGCGTTCTGTTCGGTCACAGTGGTGCCGAGGATGCCGTCCTGGAAACGATCATTTGGCAGCTGCGCTGGCCGCGCGTCGTCCTCGCGGCCACGGTCGGCGCCGCTCTGTCGGTCGGCGGACTGGTCTTCCAGGCCCTGCTGCGCAATCCGCTCGCCGAACCGTATATCCTCGGCATCTCCGGCGGTTCGGCGGTGGGCGCGATTCTCGGCATCCTCGCCGGCTTCAGCTTCCTGCCCGGGCTTGCGCTGAGTTCCTTCGGCGGCTCCCTGACCGTCCTGCTGCTGGTGCTGTTGCTGGCCGGACGGCGCCAGCGCACCGGTGAAGCACTGTTGCTCGGCGGCGTCATGGTCAACGCCTTTTGCGGCGCCGTCATCATGTTCCTGATTTCGGTCAGCCAATCCGGACAGCTGCACCGGATTATCTTCTGGCTGATGGGCGATCTGGCCAACGCTGGAGCCGAGACCCTGCCGTTACTGATCGGCGTGTTGCCCTGTCTGCTGCTGATCGGCCTGCTGGCCCACCCGCTCAACCTTCTGTTGACCGGTCGCGACACCGCTTCATCTCTTGGGGTCAACGTCCGGGTGGTCATGCTGGTTCTGTTGATCGTCACCTCGCTGATGGTCAGCCTGGCGGTCTGCCAGTCGGGGTTGATCGGCTTTGTCGGCCTGACGGTGCCGCACATCCTGCGGCGGATCATCGGCCCCGATCATCGTGTTCTCGTCCCGGCCAGTGCCCTGACGGGGGCGGCATATCTGGTGTTGTGTGATCTCCTCGCTCGCAGCCTGCCCACCCAGGGCGAAATGTCGGTCGGTATCGTCACCGCCCTGATCGGTGCACCGCTCTTCATCGGCCTGCTCTGGAGGGAACGCCGATGAACCCGGTCATCGATATCCGCCATCTTGCGCTGCGCTACGGGGCGAACGAAGTCATCAGGAATGTCTCGGTACAGATCGAACCCGGTGAGTTTTTCGTCATTATCGGCCCGAACGGTGCCGGCAAGAGCACGCTTCTCAAAGCGGTTGCCGGTCTTCACCCGATTGCCGCCGGTCGGGTCCTGGTTCACGGCCGCGATGTGACCGACTATGCCAAAAAGGAGCGGGCGCGTTCGCTGGCCCTGGTCCCGCAGATGCTCGATGCCGACTTCCCCTTCACGGTCGCCGAAACGGTCCTGATGGGACGGTCCCCGCATCTGGGCCTGCTCGGCCTCGAGAAACAACACGATTTGGCACTGGCCGAACAGGCCATGGCTTTCACCGAAATCAGCCCGCTTGCCGGGCGGCAGCTCAACCAGCTCAGCGGCGGGGAGCGGCAGCGAGTGATCCTCGCCCGGGCGATCTGTCAGCAGTCGAAGGTTTTGCTGCTCGATGAACCGACCGCCTCTCTCGATCCTGCCCATCAGCTGCGGATCATGGACCTCATGGAGCGGCTCAGACAGCAGGAGGCGGTGACGATCGTCATGGTCTCCCATGATCTCAACCTTGCCTCGACCTATGCCGACCGGTTGATGTTGCTCAAAGACGGCGAGGTCGTCGAGGTCGGCGTGCCGCGGCAGGTTCTGACGCATGACCGGCTGACGGCCAGTTACGGCTGCCGCCTGATCGTCGACGACAATCCGGTCACCGGGACGCCGCGGGTCAGCCTGGTCTCCGAGCGACGTCACCGCGAGCCCCGGTCCTCTTGACGGAGAGCCTCCTGGCGAACCGAGGACTTCAGCGTTCTTGCCGATTGTGGAGCCGGGGAGCTATGTTTCGAGGGGGGTGTCGGACAAAAAAATGGGGTGTCCTCAGGAGGGGAGAAGGACACCCCAAAAAACGGGTTTCTATGGTGAGTTAATTTATAACTAAATTAGTCATAATTGTCAACAGAAAAGCCTCCTCCCCTCGATGTGCCGGATAAGAGAGCCTTTGAGCTCCTGAAAAGAGCCTGGCACCGGAATGGTGGAATGAGGCCGTTGATGCGCAACATCGGCCGCCTGGCGGGTCGGTATCAGGTAAAATGTGTCGTGACCATTTGACACCCGAAGGGACATTCGTTATAACTGCGCACTTATGGCGTTGTTGTTTGAAATCGGCTAAATTTTTGCTTGCAATTTAACATGCGCTATTGTATATAACGCCCCTTGTGCTGGCGTAGCTCAATAGGTAGAGCAGCTGACTTGTAATCAGCAGGTTGCGGGTTCAATTCCTGTCGCCAGCTCCATTGAGCTGCCGGGAGTTCGCTCCCTGAACAACAGAATACAAAAGATGTCCCCTGGAGGGGTTCCCGAGTGGCCAAAGGGAGCAGACTGTAAATCTGCCGTCGAAGACTTCGGAGGTTCGAATCCTCCCCCCTCCACCACACAGAGCTTGCCGGGGAAAAGCAATGATATTGATTGCAGGAGGTCTTGAGGCCGCGGAGACTGCGAGAATAGCGTTGCCAGCCCCCAACAGAGAAAGATTCAGCAGCGGATTAGGCAGAACCGAAAGAAACGACATGATGCGGGAGTAGCTCAGTTGGCTAGAGCATCAGCCTTCCAAGCTGAGGGTCGCGGGTTCGAATCCCGTTTCCCGCTCCATTTTATTGCTTGTGACATGAGCAAACTGGTTGATTGGGCCCACATAGCTCAGCAGGTAGAGCACATCCTTGGTAAGGATGAGGTCACCGGTTCAAGTCCGGTTGTGGGCTCCATTTTCATTGTTGCCACGGGCCGTTGAAAACGGTCGCATTCGTTTCCGGGTGGTCGGTACAACCACTGACAAAGAACCTGTTGGTTGGCCGACAAAATAAAAACAAAAGTAAACGGAACGTAATAAGGACACAGACTAAGGGAGGAAAACGCAATGGCCAAAGCCAAGTTTGAGCGGACCAAGCCCCATGTGAACATCGGGACGATCGGTCACGTTGACCACGGCAAGACGACGTTGACGGCAGCAATCACC
>JARRPG010000054.1:0-10275 GCA_037383085.1 Desulfuromonadales bacterium
ATCTGGGAGAACTTATGCCGCGACAGATCATTTTCTCACAAGCCCCCTACCAGCGCAAGCAGCCGCAGCGGGGCCTTTTGCCGGGCGATGCCGGGTTCCTGTCCAGACTTGCTTTATACGGTCTTGAATCCTTGCGTGATCGTTTCTGTTTGCTCCTGGGCGGGCGCCGTGGCAGGAGAAACTGCCGGCGGATCGGCGTAACGGTCGATGTAAGCTTCACCCCGTTGATCCTGACCCAGAAGGACCATGGCAGCCCGATAGGTGTCCATCATGCGCTCATCCCCGGGATTGATGATGGCGGCCTGCAAACCGGCGGCCAGAGCCATGGCGAAAAAGGTCGATGACAGAATCGGTCTCGCCGGCAGACCGAAAGAAATGTTGCTGACACCCAGGACCGTCGCCAAGCCGAGCTGGTCATGGACGATCCGCAGGGCTCGCAGGGTTTCCAGCGCCCGCGGCTGTTCCGCGGACACCGTCAGTGTCAGACAATCCACCAGTAAATCCTGTTTCGGCAGGCCAACGGCAACAACGGCACGACAGATTTTTTCAGCGACGGCGACACGCCCTTCAGCGGTCTCCGGAATGCCCGCTTCATCGAAGGTCAGGCCGATCAAAGCCGCTCCATAGCGCCGTGCCAGGGGCAGGATTTTCGCCATGCTGTCCGCTTCACCTGTCACGGAATTGATCAGGACCTTGCCATCGGCGGCTTGCAACGCCCGTTCAAGGGCGTTGGCATCGGTGGTGTCCAGAACCAGGGGAACCGCCGTTGCGCTGGAGGCGGCGAACACCGCTTGTTCCAAAGCGGCGGCTTCGTCAACCCCCGGTGCACCGCAATTGATGTCGAGGGCATCGGCACCGGCAGCCACCTGGTCGACAGCTTCGCGTCGGATAAAAGCTGTTTTGCCGGCCTTCAATTCGTCACTGTAGCTCTTCTTGCCGGTGGGATTGATGCGTTCACCGATCAACAGGCAGGGGGTCTTTCCGCCGATCTCTAGCACGGCAGAGCGACTGGAAAGAAAACAGCGGCGAGCCGGTTCGGACCAGTCCTGTGGCAGGGTCTCCAGGGCCTCGCGCATGGCCCGGATCTGGGCCGGGGTGGTTCCGCTACAGCCGCCCATGATGCGCACCCCGACCGCCACCAGACGCTCCAGAAAAGTGGTCATCTCGACAGGCGTTGCCGGGAAAACGGTCTGGCCATTGCTGAAGTTCGGCAAGCCACCACCGATTGGGGCAATCAATGGCCGTGAAGTGACGGTACGCATTTCAGCAAGCATTTCATAAATGCCGTCGATTCCGGAGCCGCAGTTGGCGCCGATCACATCGACCTGCAGAGCATCGAGGGTCACCGCAGCAGCACACGGCGGGGTGCCGAGAAAGGTCCGTCCGGCATCATCGAAGGTCATCTGGGCGAAAATCGGCAGGGTGCAGACATCCCGGCAGGCAATTATGCCCGCTCGGAGTTCACGGATATCGAGGAAGGTTTCGAAGCTGATCAGGTCGGCACCGGCCTCGGCCAGGGCCGTAATCTGCTCGGCAAAGATCGCGACCATTTCGTCGAAAGCCGCGTCACCGGCCGGCTCGAGGAAGCGACCGGTCGGCCCCACCGAGCCACAAACCAGGACATCCGCGTCCACGGCCCCACACGCCAGTTCGACGGCCCGGTGGTTCAATTCGCTGACGGCACGCTCCAGCCCGTAACGCCCCAGTTTGACCCGGTTGCCGCCAAAACTGTTGACAACGACAATATCGGCCCCGGCAGCCGCATATTCGGCGTGAATTCCGGCAACCAAATCCGGGCTGATGCGATTCAACTCTTCGGGGCAGCCGCCGGGGCACAGACCGCGCATCTGCAGCAGGGTGCCCATGGCGCCATCAAGGATCAGAACCCGCTCTTTGATGGCCTGAAGGAAAGCGTTCACGTGCCGCTCCGGGCAGGCACATCAATGGCACCACCCAAGGGAGCACGGCCCTCGTCAACCAGAGAGAAATCAGGGAATACCGGCTGTCGCAGGTCGACATGGCCTTTCAAGGTGGCGACCGCTCGTCCTGCGACCAGGATCTGCACCTGGCGGATGTGCGGGAAATTGACCGCCAGGGTATTCGTCAGACCATAGACGGTCAACAACTCGCTTTGGGTGCCGCCGGGATGGGCGGCAATTAGATCATCGCTGAAATCGACCTGGGCCAAACTCTCAGACAAGATGACATCGCGCAGCTTGGTCTGTGCCGGGAAGATCGGCACCAGCCCGTTTTGCGATCCGGCAATCAGGGCCTGCACCGTATCGCGCACGCAATCTTCATCCTTGGTGCATTCATTGATCAGCCGGGTTTCGGCAACCAGAGACTGGGCATCCTCAGCAGCGAAATAAAGCGTGACCTCGCGCGTCTCCCGGGCCTCTGGTATGACGACCGTTGGCTGGGGTTGCCGGGAATCGATCATCTGCAGGGCACCGACCACCAGACCGATGACAAACAGGACCACGATCAGGATCAACCACGGCAGGAATCGTTTCCGCGAGCGCGGCCTGGGCGAAACATGTTTTTGCATAGGATCTCTCCTCTGATTCAGTCCAGGATGACGGTGGTGACATCCTGCAAAGGTTCACCAAGGAAGAGCCCCCCGATCCGCACGAAACGGTCGGGGATATCGGTGACGAAATAGCGTGGCGGTCGCCCTGCCGCCTGTTGTTGCAGCAGAGCATCCTGTTGCAGTCTGGCGCGGACGATCCGGGCCGTCTCCTGGGCAGAATCGACCAGTTGCACCTGCGGACCGATAATGTCCTGGAGGGTCTGCGTTAACAGCGGGTAATGGGTACACCCCAAAACCAGGGTGTCAATGCCCTTGTCAAGCAAGGGAGCGAGATAGTCCCGGGCCACGAGGTGGGCGACCTCGGTCGACGCCCAGCCTTCTTCGGCCAGAGGGACAAATAACGGGCATGCGGCCGTATGCACGACAACATCGGCACGAATTTGTCGCAGCGCGCGGTCATAGGCGCCGCTGCGAATGGTTCCTTCGGTACCGATGACACCAATGCGCCCATTTCGTGTCACCTGAAGGGCCCGAGCCGAGCCGGGTTCGATCACACCGACAACGGGGATCGGACAACGTTCCGCCAGGGTGTCCAGGGCGACCGCTGAAGCCGTATTGCAGGCCACGATCATCAGTTTGACCTGCTGGGCCAGCAGAAAGCGTGCCGCCTCATTGGCATAGCGAACAACTGTGGCAGGACTTTTGGTTCCGTAGGGCACGCGAGCCGTGTCACCGAGGTAGACCAGGGACTCGTCCGGAACTTGCGTGCGCAAGGCCTGCAGAACGGTCAAACCGCCGACCCCCGAATCAAAAACCCCTATGGCACGTTGCGGCACCCTGACCCCCTTTCCGCTTGGCTCAGCCGGGGGTTACTCTATTGAGCAGGCCTGCAAAAGTCAAGAAATATAGAGGTTTTTTGGCATTGTCTCAGCGCCAAAAAATGTTAAGATACTGGCCGATCACCTGCACCTGAATAAGGGCCCGCATGCTCCGGAGGGATCGTGGACTTCAGCGCCATTATCACATTCTTCAAGCAGTTCGAAACGTCCAAGGTCATGGCGTACCTCGCCGCCCTGGATCTGAAAACTGTCATGGAGCATCCCTATTTCCTGACCGGGGTCGGGATCGCCGCAGTGATTGCTTACCTGATGCGTTGGCGGCTCCTGCTCGTCATCGTCATGACGATCACCGGCTTCATTTACCTGCTTGGCTACACTCTGGCGCGCGGGACCTCCCTGGATGGCGGCATGCCGGGGGATTCTTTGATGGTCCTGGTCGGTGGTGGAACCGTGATCGTCTTTCTGGCCATCTACCTGCTGTTCATCCGCAACGACTGAGGCCGCGCTGGCGGCGGGAAATCACCAGGGCATCGTGCCCGGCTTCAGCCAGCCGCGCTGGACACAGCGGTGGATTTGAGGGTTTTGACGATGCGCCGCTGAAAAGATGCGACTCTCTCGTTATTGCAGAAAGTTGCCACGAATGCTATGGTGTGTTGCATTTTTGGCCCGAGACACCCCTGTCGGCAGGGTTGAAAGGGGCTGATCCGACGAGGTTGACATGGCTTTATCCTTAAAAAAACGTGACTTTCTCCTGATCGGCATTGCCATCGTCATTCTGGCTTTTTTGTGGCAGGCCCCGCCGGAATCGACCAGCCGGGTTCCCTATGATGAAGATCACCAGGATTTCTACGCGATTGTCAAAGCCGAAGGCAAAAAAGCCGCGGAGAAATTCTGTGAAGACTGTCACAACGCCGACGTCGTGCCTTTTCCGGAAGGTCATCCCTCGAAATTTCGCTGCCTCTTTTGCCATAAAATGGAACAGCCCTAGGCCTTCATTGGCGATATTCCACAACGATTGTGGCGAAATCACCATAGACCTGTCGACCGTCCCTTCACAAACACCTCTCAGCTGATTTCGGAAACAAAGGATAAGATCATGTTTTCGCTGGCGGAATAACGCTTGTCCGCTGATTCGCCAACTTTTGGCACAAGCGTTGCTTTGTTTTCAACGCGCAATAAGGATGAAAATGCGTCAAGAAGGAGTTTTTATGACCAAAACGATGGACACCAGAAAAAGCCTGACCCTGTGCAATATCATGGATGCCTTGCTGTATCTGCTGGCGTTCAGTGCCATGGCCATTATCAGCATCTCCTTTCTGCTTTGGCTGAGCTTTTAGGTCAGCATCTTTCGCGTCGCTCACGACAAAAACCGGCTTTTTCAAGCCGGTTTTTGTCGTTATACCCTCATCACTCACCAACAGCCGGCGACAACGTCACGAGCCTCTGGCACCGGTAAAACCGCACCCACCGAACATCAGCAGTGCCTCTGACTCAAAGCCCCCGGACCATCACCCGCGCGACATAGGACCTTGCAACTTCAGCCAGGGCATGAACGCGCTCCGGCGGATAGGGTTCCGTTTGACGGGCTTGCTCGCAGAGGGCATGCGCTGGATGATATTGCTGCAATACCCAGAGAGGCGCGCCCTGGATCTGTTTCGCCAGGCGCAGAATCACCTCTTCATCGACCCAGCCGGGCACACAGGTGGTGCGATATTCGACAGCGATGGGCGCGTTCGCGCACCAGCGCATGGTCTCGACGAGTCGATGGGCCGCCACCGGGCCGGTATGCAAGTCGGGATAGCGCTCCGGAACGGTCTTCAAATCGATCGCCAGATAATCGACCAAGCCCTTCTCCGTCAAGTCGCGAATCACTCCCGGAGACAGCCCGTTGGTATCCAGTTTGACCGCCAGGTTCAAGTTCTTGACTTCGGCAAGGAATCGGGCCAGGTGCGGATCCAGAGTTGGCTCGCCACCGGAAATAACAACCCCGTCGATAAAGGATTTGCGTTCGGCAAGATCAGCCAGGACGTCGGCAAAATCGAGATCCGGGTAGCCGTTGGGGGAGAGGACCAGCGCGGGGTTATGGCAAAACGGGCAGGTCAGATTGCAGCCGCCCCAAAAGATCAGAGAGGCAATCCGCCCCGGGTAATCGAGCAGACTGGTCCCCTGGAACCCTTTGATGCCCATATCGGAAAACGCCCAAAAACTCGCTGAGACCGTTCAAAAAAGGCGCTTATCCGCGCCCTTCTTCGACGATGTATTCCTGGCGATCCTTGAATTCCTGCTTCTTCCCCTTGTTCCATTGCTGGACCGGGCGGAAGAAACCACACACCCTTGAGTAGACTTCGGTTTTGCCGTTGCACTTGGTTGACATCTGGGAAACCTCCATAAAATCGTCAGGGACCGGGCCGCGGGCAATCGCGCCGGAGATTCAGATTATGCAGCCTGCCCTTCGTGCATGTGCGGGCAGGCAAAATGTTCGCCGGAGATGTAGCCATGTTCCGGACAGATGGTAAATGTCGGGCTGATCGTGAAATAAGGCAGATGGAAATTTTCGGCGATCCGACGGACCATCAGCCGGGCACTTTGCCAGTCGTCGAGACGCTCGCCGAGGAAACCGTGGAAGACGGTGCCGCCGGTATAAAGCGTCTGCAGAGAGTCCTGGTGGGTCAAAGCTTCGAAAATATCATCGGTGGTTCCGACCGGTAGCTGGGTCGAATTGGTGTAGTAAGGTTCGCTTTCCCCGGCGGTCACGATGTCCGGGTAAAGCACCCGGTCGGCACGCGCCAAGCGGAAGCTCGTTCCTTCGGCTGGAGTGGCCTCGAGGTTGTAGAGGTGCCCGGTTTCTTCCTGATAGGCTTCCAGCTGACTGCGCATGAACTGCAGGGTGCGCACGGCGATGCTCTTGCCCTTTGCCGTGTCGATCCCTTCACCGAGCAGGTTGCGCATGGCTTCGTTCATCCCCAGCAGGCCAATGGTCGAAAAATGATTGTCCCAGTAACGACCGCTGCGCTCGCGAATTCCCTTCAGATAAAAGCGGCTGTAGGGATACAGCCCTTCCTCTGTCAGACGTTCGAGTTGTTTGCGCTTGATTTCGAGCGATTCGTAAGCCATCCGCATCAAGTCGGAAATCCGCTGGAAAAAACTGTCCACATCCGTGGCCTGGTAGGCGGCCCGCGGCAGATTGAGGGTGACGACGCCGATCGACCCGGTCAGCGGGTTGGAACCGAACAGCCCGCCCCCACGGCGGCGCAGTTCGCGGTTGTCCAGGCGCAGCCGGCAGCACATGGAACGCGCGTCTTCCGGGTCCATGTCTGAATTGATGAAGTTGCTGAAATAGGGGATGCCATATTTGGCGGTCATTTCCCAAACTGGACGGAAGCGGGGGCTGTCCCAATCGAGTTCCCGTGTGATGTTTACGGTCGGGATCGGGAAGGAAAAGATGCGCCCGGAAGCGTCGCCGGTCATCATGACTTCGCAGAAGGCACGATTGAAAAGGTCCATCTCCTCCTGGAAATCACCGTAGGTGAACTCCATCATCTGCCCGCCGATAATCACCGCCTCGTCAGCCAGGCCACGCGGTGGTGACAGGTCGAGAGTGATGTTGGTGAAAGGCGTCTGGAACCCGACTCGGGTCGGGACGTTCATGTTGAAGATGAATTCCTGCATCGACTGGCGCACTTCGTTGAAAGACAGCCCGTCGTAACGGATGAAGGGCGCCAGCAGCGTATCAAAGTTGGCGAAGGCCTGGGCCCCGGCGGCTTCACCCTGCAGGGTATAAAAGAAGTTGACGACCTGACCGAGAGCGGTCCGAAAGTGTTTGGGCGGTGCGCTCTGGATTTTGCCGTAAGCGCCGGTGAAGCCCTTCATGAGAAGGTCTTTCAAGTCCCAGCCACAGCAGTAAACCGAGAGCATGCCCAGGTCGTGGATATGAAAATCCCCATTGCGGTGGGCATCCGCGACATAATCGGGGTAAATCTTATTGAGCCAGTAATTGCTGGTGATGTTCGCCGCGATGTGATTGTTGAGCCCCTGCAGGGAATATCCCATATTGGCGTTCTCGTTGACCCGCCAGTCCTCCTGGGTCAGATAGGAATCCATCGACTCGATCGATTCCTTGATGAACGCTTTGGTCCGGCGCAGGGCCGCGTGTTGTTGCCGATAGAGAATAAAGGCCTTGGCCGTCTTGGCGTGACCATTCTCAATCAGAATTTTTTCGACCAGATCCTGGACATTTTCAACCGTCGGAATACGGCCGTCCTTGTAAATCACCTCCAGAATACCGACCACCTGGCGGCCAATGCCGGCGGCCTGTTCCATATCGGAGCCACCCACCGCCAGGACCGACTTCTCGATGGCTGCGACGATTTTGTCTTCTTCAAAGGCGACCAGCCGCCCATCTCTCTTGCGAATGAATTCCAGCATTGCACACCTCCCCCAGATCACAAACACTTTTGGAAGTTAGCACAGAAGCCGGCGAAGACAAAGCGAAAAAAACACAATATATAGTCAAATATTCAGAAGTTTTACACAACATGTTGTTAAAAACCCCGTGGACAGCTTGTGGATGGAAAACGCCGGGAAATCGCTAAACAGCGAAGATTCTTGACCCTTGAGAAACAGCCGTGTCAAGATTTGGCAACAACGCCGGCCCTGTGAGGAATTCAATGACCGAACTCGCCCGTTTTGGTATCTCCATCGAGCAGCCCCTGCTGGATAGTTTCGACCGCCTCATTGCCGAGAAAGGATACGTCAATCGATCGGAGGCAATTCGCGATATGATCCGCAACGCCTTGGTCGAGGAACATGTAGAACGGATCGACACGGCACCGACCGTTGGCACGGTCACGCTTGTTTATGACCACCACACGCGCGACCTCGCCGACAAACTCACCGAACATCAGCATTCTCATCACGATGTCATCGTCTCAACCCTGCACGTTCATCTCGACGCACACCATTGTCTCGAGGTGGTGATCGTGCGCGGGTTGGCCGCCGAACTGAAACGCGTCGCTGACGCGCTGATCGGCACCAAGGGCGTCAAGCACGGCAAGCTGGTGTTAACGACGGCCGAAGCGGGAATCCGCTAGAGCAAGACTTTCCGGCGGGTGGGTCTGCGTGCCGCGCAAAGAAGAAGGGCGGCAGAGGTGTCTCTGCCGCCCTTCGCATTATTCCGAAATTCCCCCTCACGACTCACATCGCGTGACAGGCCTCACAATCATCGGCGACGCCAAAAGCCATGTCGCCATCATGGCAGGCGCCGCAGGACGCCCCGTTCTCCATCTCCTCCATGGTGGCCGGAGGGTTCGCGCCATGTTCAGCCACAAACAGGTCGGGATGGCATTCCTCGCAACCGAACATGTCGTTGTGGGCATCGTGCGGGAAGGTAATATTGCCGGCCTCCTCATTTTGATAGACGACGTCACCGGCATGACAGCTGGAACAATCGCCGCCAACGCCGAAGGCCATGTCACCGTCGTGGCAGGCGCCGCAGGAGGCCCCGTTCTCCATCTCCGCCATGCTGACCGAAGGATTCGCGCCCGCTGCAGCCACAAAGAGATCCGGGTGGCATTCCTGGCAGCCGAACATGTCGTTGTGAACGTCATGACTGAAGGTCACCTTGCCCACGTTCTCGGTCTGAATCGCGACATCGGCCGCATGGCATGTGGTACAATCGCCAGCGACACTGAACGCCTGTTCGCCGTTGTGACAGGCACCGCAGGCCTGACCCTCCTCCATCTGCGCCATGGTGAAGGCCGGATTCTTCTTGGTCACGATATGATAGATGTCGTTGTGGCAGGTGGGGCAGTTCTTGCCAATCGATTCCATCGCCATATGGTCGTAATGACTGAAGGCAACCTTGCCCACGTCCTCCGTCTCGAGATAGACTTTGTCTTTGATCCAGCGTCCGTACAGAACCGAAGGCAGGGCCACACAAATTAAAACGGCAAGAATCACCCAACGACGCATCATTTTGACCTCCATCGCAATTTTGGCCTCCATTATACCGAAATTAGGCACGAGGCCAACCGTATAATTTGTCACCTTCGGTGATTTGCTGTGGCCGTAAACCAGCACACTGAGGCTGTTTATACATCAATGCAAAGCGACTATGGACCATCGCCGCACGGAAACCATCTATCTGGTCGTCAGCCCCGGACTTGAAACCGCCTGTGCCGAGGAGTTGTCAGAACGGGGTCATACGCCGACATTCATCGGCAAGGGAGGGGTTGCCTTCACCGGTCGTCTGCAGGACCTGTATCAGGTGAATCTCTGGTCGCGAACGGCGTCGCGGGTGCTGATCCGGCTGGGTACATTGCGCAGCCGCGCATTCCCCGATCTGTACAAAAAGGCCGTCCGCCTGCCCTGGGGGCGATTCATCAAACCGGAGACCGCCATTGTTCTGCGCGCCAGCAGTCATCAGTCACGACTCGGTCAAACCGACCGCATTGCCGAAACCCTCGAGGCCGCCATCAACCGATCCCTGGGCCGTTCCACCAACCCGTCCGGCAATGCGCCGCAGATGGTACTGGCCAGAATCGTCAATGATGAGGTGACCCTTTCGATTGATAGCTCCGGAGAGCGACTGCACCGCCGGGGTTATCGACAGACGGCGACCCGGGCCCCGCTGCGCGAGACATTGGCCGCCGGCATCCTGCGTCTTCTTGGCTGGGACGGTAGAGCGCCTCTCGTTGACCCGATGTGCGGGTCCGGAACATTTGTTATCGAAGCGGCCCTGCTTGCCGCGCAACGGGCGCCGGGTCTGCAGCGGACGTTTGCCTTCATGGCATGGCCCGGTTACCGCCCGGGATTGTGGACGCGGCTCTGTGATGAAGCACGCCGGCAGCAAAAGACAAGCCTGCCGCGGATCCAGGGGATTGACGCCTCTCCCCGGGCGATTGCCGC
>JARRPG010000055.1:0-10226 GCA_037383085.1 Desulfuromonadales bacterium
CCCCACAGTTTCTCCTGACTGTGGGGCTTTTTTTGCAGTCAAATGGCTGTGTAAGGAGATGCGGGCGTTCGGTAGATACGGACCAGGAGACCGACTGTCATCTTTCTACTCAGTCGAAATAAATAAGCCGCCTCTCGACTCAACGGGGAACCTTAAAAATCGCGTAATTGAAAAAACAACGATGAACTTTATTTTCACATTTAAACGACATTTTTATCACGGTACAATTCATACTATGAAGCCAGAAGTTTACCCACAAGGAGCAGGTTAATTATGAAGCGACACCTCTGGTTGGTCATAACAGCAGTTTTGAGTTTCACTACGATTGCGCATGCAGAGACCTTCGATGGTCGCTGTGCAATTCGTTTTTACGGTCAATCGACTCTTCACGATTTCCAGGGACAGGCGCTCTGTGAGCCCTTCTCAGTGACGGATCAGTTGGCAACGGCAGAGCTGCAGATGAACCCACCTTCCTTCGTTGACGTTTTAGTGAGCAAAATGGACACCGACAACACGGGCCGCGACGAAAAGATGCGGACCATGTTCGAGAGCGAGAAATTTCCGGCAATACAAGGCCAATTTAATGGTCTCAACCCGAAGGATGTCCTCGCGCAGCTGCAGGCTGCGGGCGAAAGTCCGGCAAACATTCCCTTCACCCTCAAGATCAAAGAAATCACGCAACCGATTCAGGCGACGGCCCATGACCTTGTCGTCACCCCGGAACAGATTCGCTTTGTCATGGAATTCCCGGTCTCTCTGTCTGCTTTTGCTTTGGAGCCCCCCAGCGTGCTCGGCCTCATCCGCGTCGACAACAGAGTCGACGTGGAAGTCCAGGTGATTCTGTCCCGGCAGGATGTCTCGGCGCAGTAACCGCTTTCCACCAAGGAATATTTATGTCTGTCTGGATCCAGCACATCGAAACCATGAATCCTGGCGTGGCTTATCCTCAGCCGTATGCCAGTCGTAAGATGCAGGAATGGGCCGCGGATGATCGCATCGCGCGTCTGACCCGGGTGCTTTATCAGAAATCCGGGATCGATCGACGCTATAGCGTGATTACTTCTTTTGACGAGAATCTTCCCGGGGATTTCTTCCCCCTCGGGCCCGACGGTAACCGACGGCAATTGTCCACCGCCGAACGCAACGCCATTTACACTCATGAGGCGCAGCACCTGGCGGTCGACCTGGCGCGGCAGGCGATCAGCAACTGTCCCGGGATCGTTCCGGCCGACATCACGCATGTGATCACCATCTCCTGTACCGGGTTCTGCAATCCGGGCCCCGATTATCATATTGTCAAGGAACTCGGTCTGGCGCACACGACGCAACGCTACAACCTGGGTTTCATGGGATGCTACGCGGCCTTTCCGGGGCTGCGCATGGCACAACAGTTCTGTGATGCCAACCCCAACGCCGTGGTTCTGGTCATGTGCCTCGAACTTTGCTCACTGCATTTGCAGTTGAATGATCGCGAGGACTCCCTGCTGGCCAATTCCCTGTTCGCTGACGGTGCCGCAGCCGCGATCGTCAGCGCTCGGGCGCCGTTACCGGACCAGCCGGCTTATCGATTCGGGGAGTTTCAATCAGCCCTGATTCCCGGTGGAGAAGCCGATATGGCCTGGACGATCGGTGATCTCGGCTTCGATATTGCCCTCTCAAGCTATGTGCCGAAGATTATCGGCGCCAACATCCGTGCCGCTGTCGCGCCGGTGCTCGCGGGCAGCCATCTTTCTGCCGGTGATGTGCGCAGCTGGGCAATTCACCCCGGCGGCAAAGCCATTGTCGACAAGATCGCCGAGACTCTCGGTTTGGAGTCGCAGCAGGTCGCCGCATCCCGACACGTGCTCCGCAACTATGGCAACATGAGCAGCGCCACGGTCCTTTTTGTGCTGCGGGAGATTCTGATGCAGCCTGAGGCGCCATGTCACGAGAACGTCTGTGCCATGGCCTTCGGTCCGGGGTTGACCGTCGAGATGGGTATGTTCGAGGCCGAGCGCCAGGCGGGCTGCGTCCAGACGCCGAAGGCGGTCGCCTGTTCGCTCGTTTAATCTTTACCGAAGGCGAAATTCAATCTTGCCTGATCGTTCTGCCATTCTTCATTATCTGCTGACGCGCGGCAGAGTTCCGTATCTGATCGTCCTTATCGGCCTGACCATCGTTTTGGCGTTTTTTGTCAGCCGGCTCAGGATCGAGCAGGAACCAGAATCCATGGTGTCCCGGCAAGCCGACCGGCTGGCGGTCTACGAGAATTTTCGCGACCAATTCGGCAACGATGAAGACCTGCTGCTGAGTATCACACATCGCCAATTGCTGCAGCCGATAGGACTGGCCGTGGTTCGCGACCTGACCCAGCGCGTCGCCGCGATCGACGGTGTTCGCCAGGTTCTCAGCCTGAGCAATGCGCGGCAGCTGGTTGCCGGTCCCTATGGGGCCGTAGACATCCCCCTGGTCCCGAATTCTGTCGGATCTGCAGATTTCACCGAAGAACTCCGCGTGTCTCTGCAGCGAAATCCACAATATCAGGGTCTGCTGATTTCTACAGATCAGCAGACTGCTGGCCTGGTCATCGAACTTGAAGATCGCAGGGAGGATGCCGCCCTGCGTCGTCACGTGATCGAAGGGGTGCGCGCCATCATGGCCGACGAGGCCAGCCGCGCGGAATTACACCTGACCGGGGTCGGTGTCCAGAAAATCGATGTGGCGGATCTTGTCCAAAGGGATCAAGGGGTTATCCTGCCACTGGTCGTGACCATTCTGGTTTTCGTCTTAAGCGTCATCTTCCGGCGCCCCTCGGGGGTGCTGCTGCCTCTGTTGACAACGGTAATCAGCCTGATCTGGACCTTGGGTCTTTATGTCTTGTGCGGCTTTGAACTGAACACGATCACCGCGCTTCTGCCGCCCGTGGTGATGGTCCTGGCCGTTTCCAACAGCATTCATCTCTACAACGGCTGGTTGCATCTGGAGGGTGACGACAGCCAGCGCATTGAACATCTGGTCTGTAAAGTCCGTGAACTTTTTACACCGTGTCTGTTTACCGCCTTGACCACCAGCTTTGGCCTCATCTCGCTGACCGTCAGTTCCGTGCCTGCAGTTCAGCACTTTGCGCTGTTCGCTGCCATCGGCGTTATGATTTCCCTGTTCATCAGTCTGACCCTGGTGCCGGTCGGTCTGAGTTATCTGCCACTGCCACCCCCTATGTACCGAACAGGGACGGGGCTGCTGCGCTGGTCGCTGGACCGGATTTCACAGGCAACAGTCCATGCTCCCCGGTCTATCGTGCTGGTGGCTCTGCTATTGCTGATCGGTGCTCTGTTCGGATTGCCCCGCCTGCAGAACAACACGGATATGGTCGGCTTTTTACGTGATGATGCCCCGCTGGCGAGGGACACCCGGTTCATTGACCGGCATCTGGCCGGCGTCAATGCACTGGAATATATGATCTCCCGAAAAGATGGTCTTCCTCTGGAGTCTGCTGATGATTATGCACAAATAGCAGCTTTTGAGGACGTGGCCGAAAACCGGGCGTCGGTTGCCAAAACGTTCTCGATTCTGACCCTGCTGCGACCGCTACATCGTGCCGAAACCGACGAGTCGTGGGCCACCGCGCCGCCGGATCCGGATCAATTGCGTTATGAGCTCGACTTGCTTGCCATGGCGCCTGACCAGTCGCTGCAACGGCGGTTTTTGTCTGCGGACCGAACCACAGCCCGCATCAGTGTTTGGCTTCACGATGTCGGCAGTCGCAAGGCCCTGGCTCTGGTCGACCGTCTCGACGCTGCTGGCCGCTCGATCTTCGGTGCTGATTATCGCGTCGTTCCGACCGGCAGTTTTTATATGATGACGCAGGATTCCAATCGTCTGGTCAGTGATACCTTGAAAAGCTTTGCCCTGTCGCTCACCTTGATCGTCCTGTCGATTCTGGTTTTGATCCGTTCCGTGCGACTGACCCTCCTGGCCATGATCCCCAACGTGATTCCGATCCTGTGGACCTTCGGTTTGATGGGCTATTGCGGGATTGACCTGAGTACAGGGACCGCAATGATCGGTGCCGTGGCGATCGGCCTGGCAGTCGACGACACGATCCATTACCTGGTGCACTATCAGCGAGTCTATTCCGGTGATGCGCGTGCAGCCGTGCTCTTGACCACAACCCGCATCGGCCGGGCTCTGATGATTGCCACGTTGGT
The DNA here is from genome assembly GCA_037383085.1 of Desulfuromonadales bacterium. Taxonomy (GTDB): domain Bacteria; phylum Desulfobacterota; class Desulfuromonadia; order Desulfuromonadales; family BM103; genus JARRPG01. Next base: position 4,188 of record JARRPG010000055.1, read on the forward strand.
GCTCGCGCTCGGTTTCTGGGCCGGCTGCCTGGGCAGTTTCAAGCCGACGATCTACTTTTCGTTCCTGGTTGGTGGCACCCTCCTCGGTGCCCTGGCCTGTGATTTGCTGGTGTTGCCGGCCTGCCTGATCCTCGGCAGCAAGGCGCGTCGGGAGGTGGTGGCGTGAGAGTGCTGGTGATGGCATTACTTCTGATGATCGGGACCTCGGCCTGGGTGGCCGACCCAGCAAAGGCTGCCGAGCGCCAGGCTGAAGACCACGACCAGGTGGTCGCGCGTGCGGTGGTTCCCTCGATGGAACAACCCCAGGGGGAGGTCCAGGTGCTGCGGCGCGGCGCGTTGCTGGTAGTTCGCACCCTGTTGGCCAGCCGGGTGTTGAAACGCGTTGTGGCAGCCATCGACGGCCGTGAACAGACAAACTGGCCGGAATCCCGGGACGGATTTCGTGGCTCGATCCGTTACCGCGAGGAACTCTTTCGGGCCACTGAAACGGCCTGGCCGCAGTTCAAACAACGTCCGGATCGCAGCGACCCGCGTCAATACCTGGCGATTGACTTCGTGCTGGGCCGAGACAAGGCCTCCATCGCCCTGGCTTTGCCGCAACTCACTGGTGATTACGGTCAGCTGACCCTGGTTGATCAACAGACGCTCAAGAGCTGGCGTTCTCCGCCGGTTTATGTCCGTCAGAACATTCTTGAAATCGTCAAGGACAGTTTCCACCTCGATGCGCAAGCCGCTGCTGCCTTGCTGGCCCCGGTCTGGCCGGGACCCGAAGGACCCGAGGCAAAACCAGCAACTTGAAGCCGCTGCAGGATCAAGGGCGTTACGTCAGGCAACCATCAGAAGCCGGAGAAAGCATGTCTGCAAACAGCAAGTTCACCCTTAAAATCAGGGACTACCTACACACTCCCGAACGGAAACGGGAATACAACGAGCAACACTTCGGTGAAGCCGCCCGTCACTATGACTTTGCGACCCGAGCCATGTCTCTTGGCCGGGATGCTTTCTGGAAGCGCAGGCTCATCGCGGCTCTCCCTTCGTGCCCTGAGCCGACCTGTGTCGACTTGGCCTGCGGGACCGGCGATGTCGCTTTCCTGCTGGCTGAGAAATATCCCGCGGGACGGATCTTCGGTATCGACCTGACCGCATCGATGCTGCAACGGGCCAGGCAGCGCAATCGTGCTGAAAATGTCCGTTTCCTGCAACGGGATATGGAAAACACCGGCCTGGCGACCCACTCCGTGGATATTGTCACCGGCAGCTATGCGGTCCGCAATGCACCGGATCTGCGCCAGGCCTTTGTCGAGATCCACCGGATCCTGAAACCGGGAGGATCTGTGGCCCTGCTCGATTTTTCCAAGCCGCCGCAGGCCTGGTTTCAAAATCTGCAGTCCTGTGTTCTCAAATACTGGTGTGGACTCTGGGGCCTTCTGCTGCACGGCAATCCCGAGATACATGCTTATATTGCCGCAAGCTTGCGGGCTTTCCCGGACCGCATCGCCTTGCGCGAACTCCTGCAAGAGATCGGATTTGTGGAGAGTCACGCTCAGCGGTTTTACCTGGGAACCCTCGAGCTGCTGGTGCTCCGCAAACCGGGTCCCTGAACCTTACCGACAGGAAGATAGGCCATGCCCCAGAAATCTTCACATGATCTGGACCATGAGGCGGCTTGCCGCATGTATGCCGACCGGGTCAACAAACAGTGGGTCAAATTCCTCGATCTGCTCGGCATGAACGTGCCCTACAGCCGTTGTGTCGGGACCAAACTGCACACCGCGACCGGTGACTGCTATACGGATTTTCTCTCCGGCTACTGTGTCCAGAATCTTGGCCACAACCATGCGGCGGTCGCTGACGCACTGCGCGACGCACTCGACCGGCAGGGGCCGCTGATCCTGCAGAGCCTGGTGCCCCATCATGCGGCCCGGCTCGCCGAGCGCTTGACCACATTGGCCGGCGGGCGAATGGACCGTGTCACCTTCACCAACACCGGCAGCGAAGGGGTCGAGACGGCGATGAAATTCGCCCGTGTTCATACCGGTCGTCCTGGAATCCTGGCCTGCCTGGGCGCCTTTCACGGCGCCTCCTACGGGGCCATGTCGATCATGCGCGACGACTCCTGGTGCGGCGGCTGCGGACCGTTTCTGCCCGAGACGGCGTGTATCCCGTACCTCGACCTGGCGCAGCTTGAAGAGCATTTGAAAACTGGTCGCTACGCCGCCTTTATCGTCGAAGGCCTGCAGAGCGAAGCCGGCCTGCGACTGCTGCCGAAAGAGCATTTTCTCGAGGCGCAGAAGCTCTGCCGCCAGTATGGTACGCTGCTCGTGCTCGACGAGGTGCAGACCGGCGTGTTCCGGACCGGAGAATTCCTGATCAGCCATCATTTCGGCATCGAGCCGGATATGGTGATCCTCTCCAAGGCCTTGAGCGGTGGTATGATGCCGGTCGGCGCGGTCCTGATGAGCGCGGCGATCAACGAGTCGGTGTTCAGCGGTATCGACAAGGCGTTTTTCAACCAGACGACGTTCAGTGAAAACGGTCTGTCGATGCGCGCCGCCTTGGCCACCCTCGATGTTATTGAACAGGAGGATCTGGCCGAACGCGCAACCTTTCTTGGCAGACAACTGCGCGAGAAGGTGACAGCACTGGTACCGAAATACGAGATGCTCAAAGAAATTCGCGGTATCGGTCTGATGAATGGCGTCGAATTGCAACCGCCGCAGTCGTTGAAGCTCAAGGCGTTGTATAAATCGTGTTCGATGGCGCATCCGGCACTGTTCGGCCAGATGGTGGTGATGAAAATGTTCCGTAAAGGAAAGATTCTCACACAGATCTGTGGCAACAGTTATTTGACCATCAAGGCTTCGCCGCCACTGGTCGCTTCTGAAGCCGATCTAGATCAGTTTGTTGACGCACTCGAGGATGTTATGGCGGATTTTCAGTCCGGTCGGGGCTTCACCGAAGGCCTGCAGATCGCCCGACGGGCCTTCGGCAGATAGTTTGCAGAACAGACCTCGCACTTCCTAACGAGAAAAGTCACCCCATGCAGTATGCCGTGATTATCGCTGGTGCCGGCCCGGTCGGTCTGACTCTTGCCAACCTTCTCGGTCTTTACGGGGTCCGGACGCTGGTCCTGGAGAAGGATCCACAGTCCCCGGAAGGGCCCCGCGCGGTCTCCCTGGACGACGAAAGCCTGCGCATCTGGCAGCAATGCGGCCTGCTCGAGACGATGCGGCCCTTCATCGCCGAGGGCGACGAAGGGGATGTGGTTTTCACCTACCGCAGCCGTTCCGGCAAAGCGTTGTTCACGATGACTCAGACCGGTCGGCCCTATGGCTACGCACGCGGCAACGTGATTTTGTTCCACCGGGTCCTCGACGTGTTACGTTCTGGACTTGCCCGGTTCCCGCATGTCGCATTGCACACCGGCTGGACGGTGCAGGACTGTTCGTCGCAGGCCGACCGGGTCACACTTATCGCCATCGATCCGCAGGGCCAAACGCAGCAGCTGGAGGCCCATTACCTGGTCGGCTGCGATGGCGGCCGCAGTTCGATCCGCGAGGCGCTGCAGATCCCAATGCTCGGTTCCGCCTATGCCGAATCCTGGCTGATTGTCGACACCTTCGACCCGTCACAGGCCGATCAACCCCCTCGCGAAGGGGTCGAGGTCTGGTGCGATAAACGCTGTCCGACCGCCAGTATTCCATTGCCCGGGGGCTATCGCCGTTGGGAATTCCTTTTGCGGCAGAAAATCTCCGCGGCTGATGCCCCGGAAGACCGGTTCATCGAGAATTTGATCGCCCAACGCAAACCGGAGGCGCAGGGCCGCGTCGTGCGCCGTCTCGTGCATACCTACAAGGGCAGCGTTGCCCAAGACTACAGCCGGGAGAGGATTTTCCTGGCCGGAGATGCCGCTCATCTCTCACCACCCTTTGCCGGGCAGGGGATGGCGACAGGTTTGCGGGATGCATCAAACCTGTCCTGGAAACTTGCCTATGTGTTGATGGGTCGGGCACCGCAGGAACTGCTGGCGAGTTATCAGACGGAACGCCGGCCCCACCAGGTCCGGATGCTGAAGTTGGCCCGACGCATGGGGGCCATGATGATGCCGAGAACACGGATTCAGGAAATCGTGATCGGGTTGCTCTTCTCCGTTGCGGGACGTTTCCGGTGGCTTCGAAACGCCATGGAAATCCGCGGCGCCAACATTACGCCGGTTTATGCTGCCCCAACGAAGAAGGGCTCGAGCCGAGCCGGTCAGTACCTGATTCAACCGCAGCTTGCCGGAGACCGGCAATTCGATGATCTGCTTGGATTGAATGAAACTCTGATCACCTTCGACCGGCCCCCTCGAGAGGCATTGACTGCCGAAGAGCTTGCCGAGTGGCAGCATCGCGGTGCGCAATTTCTGCAGGTTCGCTCCGATGGAGAAACGTCCGGGGCCTTTCAGGAATTTGACAGATGGCTTGGCGACTGTCGGCAGCGGTTGTTGATTGTGCGACCGGACCGTTTTGTTGCGGAAGACCGCAGGCTTGCAAGCCGGTAAATAATCAAAAGAAACTCGCTCAACGCATTACAAACAGGCATCGCAAGAACGAGCTGTCGTCGATTTCATGAGAAGCACAGAAGGGACAATTTTGCCGCTTCCCGTCCGGGGTGTCTTCTGCTAGGGTTTGCCGAACTTTTTTTCTCCAGCTATTGGATATTATGGACCTGATACTGCAACTCTGGGGCGGCGGCTTCTACTTCCTGAACAAGGTCTTCTTCGCACTCGCCGAAGGACGCCAGGAACGCGTCAAAAAAGATCTACGAACAATCGGCTGGGTGGTTTATCTGCTCGGTGTCCCGGCGTGGGTGCTGATCCTGGTGGACAAGCATGACTGGATTGCCGCTTCGATCGAGGCCGGCGGCGTCCCGGCGATGCTCTTCGGTCTTTACAATGTGGTTCTCAACCCGGAGCAACCGAATCGCATTTTTGACCGTCTGACCTCCTTGTGCACCTATGGGTTCCTGCTCCTGGGGGTCGGGTACAGTCTTTACGATTTCGGTGGCCTGCGGACTCTGACGCAGGGGCTCGAAATCGGCGTCATGATCGGTTTTCTGATTGGCAGTTACCTGCTGGCAAAGAAGCATTATTACGGGTGGCTGTTCTTCCTGTTGATGAATGGCAGCATGGCCAGCCTGATGCTGCTGCAGCATAAGCCGCTGCTGGCGATTCAGCAGCTGCTTTCCCTCTGCTTTGTCCTTTACGGATTCAGCATGGCCTGGAAATCAGCACAGGCTGAAAACGGCTGATCGGACCTCTTTCTCAAGCATCCTCGCTAGCAGAGTCTTAACTCCACTAATGTGTATGATGTCTCCCTCTTTTTTGCACCTTTCATAAAAATGTTGAGGGCACATTATCACGTGATGCTCAAGCCATTTCTGCTTCTTAAAAGAACTTGCTCAAAGTCCCTCATCAATGTACTATACATGTATAGCAAAGGAGGTTGACATGCTTGCACTGAGACTCCCAGAAGACATTGAACGCCGGTTGGAAGCTCTGGCGAAAAGAACCGGACGTTCCAAATCTTTTTATGCCCGGGAAGCTATTCTCGAGCATCTGGATGACTTGGAAGCCGCTCATCTCTCCGACGAAATTCTGCAGCGCGTCCAATCAGGAGAGGAAAGGACCTTCACTCTGGACGAACTGGAGAAGGAACTTGGTTTGGCGGATTGAAATTTCCAATACCGCCAGAAAACAGCTGATCAAACTTGATCAGCAGGTCCAGAATGAAATTATCCGCTACCTGCGTGAAAGGATCAGCACAGAGGATGATCCAAGACGTTACGGTGCTCCCCTGCGGAAAGAGCTCGCCGGCCGATGGAAATACCGGGTCGGTTCGTATCGCTTAATCTGTGAGATCCAGGATGAGAAGGTTCTGGTTCTCGTCCTGATGGTCGGCCATCGCAGCAAGATTTACGACAAGACCTGAAGACCAATCTGAGATCGAAACCTGCCAAAACTACCTTGTCAAAGAACTCCAAAAAAATCTCTATCAT
>JARRPG010000056.1:0-10026 GCA_037383085.1 Desulfuromonadales bacterium
CGAACACCACGCGCTTGCGGCAAAGCAGAGCTGACACGGGTGATGTGTAGTGAGGACGCCTGGCGGAGATGGTCTCACGGGCCAAGGAGAATGTGTTGCTGCTGAACAATGCCCACTTTCGCAAAGTCAAGAAACTGACCGGCCAGGCGATCGGCGATTTCAACCTGATCGAGGACGGCGACCGCATTGCCGTGGCCGTGTCCGGTGGCAAGGACTCTTACGCTTTGCTGCATCTTCTCGACCAGCTGCGGCGGCGGGCGCCGATCGATTACGAGCTGATCGCCGTCAATGTCGATGCCGGTTTTCCCGGCTATCGCAAGGAGGTTCTCGAAGATTACCTGCGACAGTGTGGCTTTTCCATGCATATGGAAGCCACCGACTGTGCCAAGATCATCGAAGAAAAACGTCGCCCGGGTTCCTCGTACTGCGCCTTTTGCGCCCGCCTGCGACGCGGCGTCCTGTATACCGTCGCCGACCGCCTCGGCTGCAATAAAATCGCCCTCGGTCACCACCTGGATGATTTCATCGAAACCCTGCTGCTGAACCAGTTCTACATTGGCACCCTGGCGGCCATGAGTCCGAAACTGCTGGCCGACAATCAACGGCACACCGTGATTCGTCCCCTGGTCTATGTCGAAGAAGTCGATATCATCAAGTTCGCGCGGCAGAATCGGTTCCCGATTATCGACTGCGGCTGTCCGGTCATGGGCGGGGTTGATCAGAAGCGGCAACGGATGAAGCAATTGCTCGCGGAACTGCACAAGGAAAATCGCTATTTAAAACGCAGTCTGATCGGTGCGCTCGGCAATGTACGGCCGCGCCATTTGCTGGATCGCGATCTGCTGCGACGGATTGACCAGGACCCTGAGACCTCCGGATGATGCCTGTGGCTTATGGCGGGTCTCGCCGCAGGGCACTTTGCTCAGGCTGCTGACGCATTGAAGATGCGATCGAAGATGTCCCGAATCGCCTGGGTGGTTGTGAGGTATTCCTCCAGAAGGCGTCGTCCCGGTTGCCCTTCCGGATAACCGAGATGCTTGGCCAGCTTGGCCAGATAGGCGGGGTCGGAGGTCAGTTCATTGACCGACTGATCATGCACCAGGCGCAGCTTGTTTTCCAATCGTCGCAGAAACTTGTAGCCAGACTTCAGGTTTTTGTGATCCGCCTCCGTCAGGAACCCCTCGCGCGACAATTCATCCAGGGCCTCCAGAGTGTTGCGGCGGCGCAGCGCGACCTTTTTCCCGCCATGACGCAGCTGCAGGTATTGGGCGATAAACTCGACATCAACCATGCCACCACGTCCGGTCTTGATGTTGCGATGTTCGGCGTCCTCCTTGCCAAGCTCCTTCTCCATGCGTTGCCGCAAACGCAGGATTTCCTCAGTAAGATTGTCCGGCAACGGGCGTTTATAGACGATCTCCGCGGTCAGGGCATCGAAGTCCGCGGCCAGTTTTGCCGAGCCGGCCACCACCCGGGCTTTGATGAGGGCCTGGCGCTCCCAGGGTGCGGCCGTGTCCTGGTGATATTGGCGGTAGGCAGGCAGCGAAGAGACCAGGGGGCCCTGGTTGCCGGAGGGCCGCAGGCGCGTATCGATCTCGTAGACATGGCCTTCCCGGGTCATCAGGGTCAATACGGAGATCACCCGCTGGGCCAGGCGGGCAAAGTATTGCTGGTTCGTTTGCTCCTTGAACCGTGCGCTGTCGGTCCCTGCCACCGGGCGGGTTGCGCCCTCTCCTTCATGCACGAAGATAATGTCCAGATCGGAATGATAATTCAGCTCCATACCGCCGAGCTTGCCCAGGCCAACAATGATGAATTCGGTCTCGTGGCTGGCGCCAGACGCATCCTCGCAAAACGGCCGGCCATAGCGCTCGAGTAACTCTTCCCGGGCAATTTCGAGGGCCTGCTGCAGACAGCTGTCGGCCACCAGAGACAACTGCCGGGTGGTTTGTCCCTGGGGAATATGACCGTGGATGTCGTTGAGTGCGATGCGCAGAAACTCTTCGTTGCGAAAGCGACGCAGGGTGTTCAGCTTGTCTTCGTAGTACGAAGCATCCTTTAGCAGACCCGCCAGTTCTCGGGTCAGATCCTCGGGTTCCTTGATCATTTTGGCGTAACTTCTCGACACCAAGGAATCGAGGACCTCCGGATGCTGGATGAAATTTCGCGATAGAAACTGGCTGGTGGCAAACAGGGACACCAAGACTTTGATGATTTCAGGGTTTTCTGCCAGCAGCGCATAGTAGGTCCCGCGCGCCCGCCGGCAGGCTTCAAGAAATTTCTCCATATTGGTCAAGGCCATCGGCGGGTCGGGACAGTGCAGAACTTCCTGGAATAGCAGCGGCGCAATCCTGTCGAGTCGGCGGCGGGCCCGTTCGGTGAGGTACCCCTTGGTCCCCCCTTTGCGCAATACGGTCAGGCTCTCAAAGGCCGGCTCGGGGGGGCGAAACCCCTTGGCCTCGAGGATGTCCAGGCAGTGGTCGCGGTCGGCATTGGCATCGAACAGGAAGGCTACTTCGGGCTGGACCTGTGCCGGCAATTCCTCCTCGCTGGTGTAGAAGAGGTCGCGAAAGACGGCCGAGACCCGCTCACGATGGCTTTCCAGCGCGGCCATAAACGATGCGCTATCGGCAAAATCACACCGCCGGGCCAGAGCGGTGAGTTCTTCCGGGCGCACCGGAAGATTATGGGTCTGCTGTTCATGGACCACCTGAATGCGGTGCTCGACGGTTCTGAGGAAGCGATAGGCGGCACTGAGATGATCGCGCTCGTTGGCCGTGATCAGCCCTTCCTCGTAGAGTAGCGCCAGGGCTTTGAGTGAATTGCGCTCCCGCAGACGGGGCTTTTTGCCGGCATTGATCAGTTGCAGCGCCTGAATGAAAAACTCGATTTCCCGGATCCCACCGCGGCCCAACTTGAGGTTGAGTTCCCCTTCTTTCTCGCGACTTAAGCTGCGATCGATCTTTTGTTTCATCGTCCGAATATCGTCGATCATGGCGTAATCGAGGTGGCGGCGATAAATGAACGGCTCCAAACGCGTGAGAAGTTGTTCGCCGAGTTGTTTTGATCCGGCAACCGGTCGCGCCTTGAGCATGGCCGAACGTTCCCAACTTTGTCCCCAGCTCTCGTAGTAGATTTCCGCGGCGGGCAGCGAGTTGGCCAGTTCGCCGCTGTTCCCTTCGGGACGCAGGCGCAGATCGACCCGGAACACAAAGCCATCTTCGGTGGCCTTGCCGATGGCCCGACTGATCATTTCGGCCAGCCGGACAAAATATTGATGCAGGGTGATACGGTTGCGGCGCTGGCCTGAAGCGTCTTCGACGCCGGCTGTCTGGCCCCGGTCGGAGCTGTAAAAATAAATCAGGTCGATGTCGGAAGAAAAATTCAGTTCACAGCCACCAAACTTGCCCATGCCAAGAATCGTGAACTCCGCCTGCTGGGGTGTTTCCCCGGGAGCCGCCTCAAGCAGGGGCCTGCCGAATTCGTTTTGCAGCAGCTGACTGCAGACTTCGAAGGCCCGCTGCAGGGCAGCGGCCGCCAAAGCCGACAGCTCGGCTGTCACCTCTTCGAGAGAGGCCAAACCGCACAGATCACGGGCGCCGATGCGCAGGATCTCCTGGGCTTTGTAGAGACGCAGGCCCTTTTTCAGGGTTTCGGTGTCGGCATCGTCGGCAATCAACTGGCCGAGATCGTGGCCCATCTGGGTTTCGGATTTTGCGCTGTTGATCTGGTCCTTGGCAAAGAGATCGGACAGCAAAGCGGGCCGGCGGCAAAGAATGCCGGCGAGGAATGGCGAAGCACCGAGAAGCGTCAAAAGCTGGCTGAGGGCGGTTTCATCGGCCAGGACACCCTTCAGAACGGGCGTGTCCGCCGTTCCGCTCAAGCGTTCCAGGGTGTTCAGGGCCAGGTCCGGATCCGCTGTCTGCAGCGCCCGTTGCGCCAGAGTGATGACCTGCTCGGGATCACCGAGAGCGGCATTGAGCAGCACCAGGTTGGCGGCTGTTTTGCCCGGTTCGGAGAAGCCCGCCGCCGCCGTGATCGGTGCCAGGTCTTTTTCGTTGCCGGCCGTTAAGGGGGGGAGCCAGATATGGTCTTCGGCAAAAGACATCGCATGCTCAACGGTTGCGGGCGACAAAAGCGGCGAGTTGTTCGGCAAAATTGCCTTGCGCGACACCAAATTCCGTGATGATGGCCGTCACCAGATCAGCGGGTGTAATATCGAAAGCCGGATTGAGCGCCGCGATATCCGCAGGGGCCAGTTGCCGGTCACCGATGTGCGTGACTTCGCGGGTATCGCGTTCTTCAATCGGGATCTGCGCCCCTTCGGTAACCTGCAGGTCAATGGTTGACGTCGGCGCGGCGACATAGAAGGGGATCTTGTGCTGCCTGGCGAGAACCGCGACGGTATAGGTGCCGATTTTATTGGCGACATCGCCGTTGGCAGCGATCCGGTCGGCGCCGACGATGACGGCATCGATCATGTTTTTCGCCATCAGTGCGCCGGCCATATTGTCACAGATCAAAACCGTCGGAATGTTGTCCTGCTGCAGTTCCCAGGCCGTCAGCCGGGAGCCCTGCAGAAACGGCCGGGTCTCATCGGCAAGCACCGTGATCTGTTTGCCAGCGGTCACCGCCGCGCGGATCACGCCCAGGGCCGTGCCGTAACCGGCCGTTGCCAGAGCGCCGGCATTGCAATGGGTCAGGACGCAGGCCGTATCCGGCAGCAGATCGGCCCCGTGGCGGCCCATGCTCATGTTGATCCGGATATCTTCATCATGAATCGCCATGGCCTCGTATTCGAGACCGATTTTGAGGTTCTCGATCGGCTGGTCAGGATTGGCCCGGAGCAGGCTTTTCATCCGGTCCAGGGCCCAGCAGAGGTTGACCGCCGTCGGTCGGGTGGCCGCCAACCGGTCACAGATCGTATTGAATTCGGCAAGGAAGGTCTCAAAACGGTCGGTGGCAATCGTTTTGGCACCGAAATAAGCGCCGTAGGCGGCTGTGACGCCGATGGCCGGCGCGCCCCGAACAACCATGCTGCGGATCGCTTCGGCGACGGACGCCCAGTCGGTGTAGTCCAGCCAGACCTCCTCCGTGGGCAGGAGTCGCTGATCGAGCAGACTCAGAACGCCGTCACTGTATTTGATGGGCCGGATACCACCGGCTCCGGGAGCAAAGGTGCACTCTTTCATCGTTGTCATCCTGAATCTTTGCACTCCGCCCGGGCGCTGGCCCGGGGGGATGCGTTGGTTTTAATCGTCACCGCCGGCCAGCTTTTTCTTCAGCAACTGGTTGACCAGGCCCGGGTTGGCCTTGCCCTGGCTGGCCTGCATGACCTTGCCGACGAAGAAACCGATCAGCTTGTCTTTGCCGCTCCGATATTCGGCAACCTGTCCCGGGTGTGCCGCGATGACATCATCGACCAGCCCTTCGATGGCGCCGGAGTCGGTAACCTGCTTGAGACCCTCCGCGGCGATGATCGAATCGGCATCCTGTCCACTCTGCCACATCTTTTCGAAAACCGTCTTGGCGATCTTGCCGGAAATGGTGTTGTCGGCGATGCGGGCCAGCAGGCCGGCGAGCAGGGTCGCGGCAACCGGCGCATCGGCGATCTCGGTGTCGGTCTCCTTGAGCTTACGCAGCAGATCACCCATGATCCAGTTGGCGCAAGCCTTGGGATCACCGGAAGCCTTTGCACAGGCGTCGAAATAGTCGGCCAGTTTGCGGTCCGCGGCGAGGACGCCGGCATCGTAGGTTGACAGGCCCAACTGGCTGACAAACCGCTGCCGTTTGGCCTCGGGCAACTCCGGCAGCGTGCTGCGCACCGCTTCGATCCATGCCGCGTCGATCACCAGGGGAACCAGGTCGGGATCGGGGAAGTACCGGTAATCATGGGCCTCTTCCTTGCCCCGCATGGAACGGGTCATACCTGTGGTGCTGTCAAAAAGACGGGTTTCCTGGATGACCTTGTCGCCGGCTTCGATCAGATCGACCTGTCGCTCGGCCTCGTATTCGATCGCCTGTTTGATGAACCGGAACGAATTGATGTTCTTCAATTCCGTGCGGGTTCCAAAGGTTCTCTGGCCCACCGGGCGGACCGAGACATTGGCATCACAACGGAAATTGCCTTCTTCGAGATTGCCGTCACAGACATCGAGGTAGACGACGAGTTGATGCAGTTGCTTGAGGTAGGCAATCGCTTCATCCGCAGAACGCATATCCGGTTCGGAGACGATTTCCAAAAGCGGTGTACAGGCCCGATTGAGATCGACCATCGAATAGCCGGCGGTTTCCGGTGTGTCGCCATGGATCAGCTTGCCGGCGTCTTCTTCCATGTGGATGCGCGTGATCCCGACGCGTTTGCCGACGCCTTGCTCAGGTTCGATCTCGAGCCAGCCATGTTCGCAAACCGGCAGCTCGAACTGCGAGATCTGGTAGCCTTTTGGCAGATCCGGGTAGAAATAGTTCTTGCGGGCGAAGATGGACCGGGGGGCAATTTGGCAGTTGGTGGCCAGGCCGGTGCGGATGGCGTCTTCGACGGCCTTTCGATTCAGGACCGGCAGGGCCCCTGGCAGGCCGAGGCAGACCGGACAGGTCTGTGAATTCGGTGTCTGGCCAAAGGCGGTCGCACAGCCGCAGAAAATCTTGGTCCGGGTCGTCAGCTGGACATGCACTTCCAGGCCGATAACGGTTTCATAACCTTGCATCATGCGTCAAAAACCTCGTGGCGTCTCGTCGCCGGGCCACTGACGTGGCCACCGCGCGGCGGGGCTATGCCCCCGGAACATTCAGGGCAGGTCCGGTTTCCTGTGGTGCCAATCCGTGGCCTGCTCGAAAGCGTAGGCGGCCTGCAGGATTGTTGCCTCGGCAAAGGGTTTGCCAATCAATTGCAGACCGATCGGCAACCCGTTTTCGGCAAAGCCGCAGGGCACGCTGATGGCACAAGTCCCCGCCAGGTTCACCGGGATGGTGAAGATGTCGGAGAGATACATGGTGAGCGGATCGGCAACCTTCTCGCCGAGCTGAAAAGCCGGCGTCGGCGCGATCGGGGTCAGCAGCACATCGACCTGGTTGAACGCCTCGAGGAAATCCTGGCGAATCAGGGTCCTGACCTTCTGGGCTTTCAGGTAGTATGCGTCGTAATACCCCGAGGACAGGGCATAGGTGCCGAGCATAATGCGGCGTTTGACTTCGGTTCCGAAACCGGCGGCACGACTCTTCATGTAGGTGTCGATGAGGTTCTCGGCGTCCTCGGCACGCAAGCCGTAGCGCACACCGTCGTAGCGGGCCAGATTGCTGGAGGCTTCGGCGGTTGCTACCAGATAGTAGCAGGCCACCGCATACGCCGTATGCGGCAGCGAAACCGGCACCACCTGGGCACCCAGTTGGCGATAGCGATCGACCGCTGCGGTCACCGCCTGATGGACATCGGCGTCGACACCCTCAATGAAATATTCGTCGGGCAAGCCGATCCGCAGACCTTGCAAATCACCCTCTAGAGTGGCCGCGTAGTCAGGGACCGGAGTGTCTACCGAAGTCGAGTCGGCGGGATCATAGCCGGCAACCGCCTGCAGCAGCAGGGCGCAGTCGCGAACATCCCGGGTCACCGGTCCGACCTGGTCCAGGGAGGACGCGTAAGCGACCACCCCGTAACGGGAGACCCGGCCGTAGGTCGGCTTCAGGCCGACCACACCGCAATGCGCGGCCGGTTGCCGGACTGAGCCGCCGGTGTCGGTTCCCAGGGCCGCGGCGGTTTGCCGGGCGGCAACGCTGGCGGCGCTGCCACCGGAGGATCCGCCCGGAACGCAGGTCCTGTCCCAGGGGTTTTTCGCCGGACCATAGGCGCTGTTCTCGTTGGAGCTGCCCATGGCGAATTCATCCATGTTAAGTTTGCCGAGCAGCACGGCATTCTGTTTTTTGAGACGGTCGATCACCGAGGCGTCGTAGGGCGGGCGGTAATTCTGCAGGATCCGCGAGCCGCAGGTCGTGCGCACATTCCGTGTGCTGAAAATGTCCTTGACAGCAATCGGCAGCCCGGTCAGGGGTTGGGTGTCTCCGGCGGCAATCCGTTTGTCGGCGGCTTCGGCTTCGCCGATCGCCGACTCCTCGCAGATGGTGATGAAGGTATTCAGAGCCGGATTGGTGGCGGCGATACGCTCGAGGTAAGCCCGTGTCACCTCGACAGCAGACAGGTCCTTTTTATCGAGATGCTCGCGCAGTGCGGCAAGAGTGAAATCGGGTGATGTCATGGTCATGTCAGTCAGTCCACTTGCCAGGGCTATTCGATCACACGGCGGACACGGAACAGGGTGCCTGCGGCATCCGGTGCGTTGCTCAGGGCCTCTTCCGGAGTCAGGCCAGGCTTGATCACGTCCGCACGAAAGGCGTTCTCCATCGGCACCGCGTGAGAGGTCGGCAGGATATCGTCGGTATCGAGCGTGTTGAGCTGTTCGACATAGTCGAGGATGGCTGCCATGTCGTGCGTCAGGGCATCCAATTCGTCGTCGCTGAGCGCCAGGCGCGCCAGGCGGCTGACATGTTCGACATCAGCACGGCTGATTTTCATTTTAAAGTAAACCTCCAGAGCTTTGTTTCGTCAGAAAAACAACAAGCGAAATTAGCACGTGCTCCCCTGCCAAGGCAAGCCCGTCACGCGGGGCCTTGGCCGGGGCGGGGGAGTCCTCCGTGCCGGGATCGAAATAAGTTGCTATACTTTATAAGCATAGCAAAATATGCAGCAGGCGGCCCTGAGGCCGTGCAACTGATCATTCAGAGACAAGGGAGGACTATCATGTTGTTGGTCAAACGAATTTCTTTGCTGGCCTTGATCGCTGTCACGCTTTGGGGCTGTGCCCCACCGCAAAACAAAACGCAGCAGGGCGCCTTGTACGGATCCGGAATCGGTGCGGCGGTCGGGGCCGGTCTCGGACAGGTGATTGGTGGTGACACAAAAGCCACTTTGATCGGTGCCGGAATTGGCGCCGCCCTCGGCGGGGCCGGTGGCGCGGCGATGGGACGCTATATGGACAATCAGGAAGCCATGCTGCGCCAGCAGTTTGCCGCCAGCGATGCGGCCAATGTGCAGCGCAACGCCAATTTGCTGGCTGTGACCTTCCGCAGCGATGTCCTCTTCGATGTCGATTCGGCGGTGATCAAACCGGGTGGCTACTCCGAGATCGACCGGGTGGCCAACGTTCTGCTGCAATACCCGCAAACCGATATCCAGATTGCCGGTCACACCGACAGCACCGGATCTGAAACCTACAACCAGGGATTGTCCGAGCGGCGAGCCATGAGTGTTAAAAATGCCCTGATCGATCGCGGCGTTTCGCCGGCACGGATGCGCGCCGTCGGTTTCGGCGAAAGCCAACCGGTGGCCGATAATGCCAACCCCAGCGGCCGCCAGATGAACCGCCGGGTGGTGGTCACCATCGTCCCCCAACCAGAAGCGACCTATTGAGGACAACATCACAAAGATAGGACAGTAAATAAGCAAAGCGCCTCCCCTTTCGGGAGGCGCTTTGTTGTTGGCGGTCGTTTCGACAGATTACTTGTCGTCGGTTTTGTTATCGATTTTCTCCGGGTCTTCGCCGAGAAAACCTACGGCATCCCGCCCGAACAGGTCGTCGGATCGAGCATCAAGGCCGGTTACGAAGTCCGCGACGGCAAGCCCGTCATCGTCAAGCTGCCCGAGATGAACTTCATCGACGACAAGGAGGGCAAGCCCGTGGGCATCCACCAGCACATCGGCCGCCGCCCGATCTTCGCCGCCGGCAATTCCGATGGTGACTTCCAGATGCTCGAATGGACCACATCGGGCGAAGGTGCCCGCTTCGGAATGCTGGTCCACCACACCGACGCGGAACGCGAATTCGCCTACGACCGCGAGTCGCATTCTGGCAAGCTCGACAAAGGCCTCGACGAAGGGCCCAAGCGCGGCTGGACCATCGTCAGCATGAAGGACGACTGGAAAGCCATCTATCCCGACAACGCAAAACCGTAAACGTGAAGTTCCCTCCGCAGGGC
>JARRPG010000057.1:0-21886 GCA_037383085.1 Desulfuromonadales bacterium
GTGGTGACTTCGAGGTCGATCAGCTCGGCTTCACTGGCGACACCGAGCGGCAAAGCATCGCCGAAGCTGATGCGGGGGGCGGG
Source organism: Desulfuromonadales bacterium (assembly GCA_037383085.1). GTDB lineage: Bacteria > Desulfobacterota > Desulfuromonadia > Desulfuromonadales > BM103 > JARRPG01. The sequence goes on from JARRPG010000057.1 coordinate 84, forward strand.
GTGGAACCCCGATGAATATTTAACCGGCAGCCCTGTCCGACGAACGGCCCGGTGGATCAGCGTCATGAATTCGAGGTGGCTGAGACTGGCCGTGCGGCCGGTCTTGGTCACAACCAGGCGGATTTTCGGCAAAGCAACGCCAGCCTCAGGTGGGTTTGGCTCCTCCTCTGTGGGACTGTCGAAGCTGGCATGTGCCAGCTGTGGCTGAACGGTTTCGAAGTCGCACAGACCGCAGCCGCTGCACTGACCGTGTCGACAGTCCGGTGTGTAATGGCCTTGCAGGGCATTCTGCCGTTCGCGCTGCAGGAAGGCCTTGGTGACGCCGGCATCGAGATGATCCCAGGGGAGAATTTCATCTTCTGATCGTTGTCTCAGATACCACAGAGGATCGAGTCCGACGCTTGCAAAGGCGTCTTGCCAGGCCTGCCATTGAAATTGTTCGCGCCAGCCGTCGAAGCGACAGCCCCGGCGAAAGGCTTCCGTCAGAACGGACGCCAGCCGGCGGTCACCACGGGCAAATACGCCTTCAAGCAGCGACAGCTCGGCATCTTGCCATTTCATGCGCAACCGTTTTTTCTGCAGTGCGTTGCGCAACAGCTGCTGGCGTTCCAGAGTCTCGGCGTAATCGATCTGGGCGTCCCACTGGAAGGGTGTGTGGGCCTTCGGCACAAAGGTTGAGACCGAAACGTTGACGTCCGCGCCACCTTCCGTGCCGCGTCCGGCCGCCTTGACCTCGGCGGCAAGATGCACCAGGGCAGCCAGGTCCTCGTCGGTCTCGGTGGGCAGGCCGATCATGAAATAGAGCTTGATGATGCGCCAGCCGAGGGTAAAAGCGGTGCGCGCGCTGGCGATCAGGTCTTCAGCGCGAATCCCCTTGTTGATGACCTGACGCAGACGCTCGCTGCCGGCTTCCGGGGCCAGGGTGAAGCCGGTCTTGCGGACCTTCCGGATCTCCTGCATCAACTCCGGGCTCAGGGAACCGACGCGCAGGCTGGGCAGGGAGAGAGCGACCTGGCGGTCGGCATAACAACCCATCAGTTCCTGGACAAGGCAGCCAATCGCCGTGTAATCGCCGGTTGAGAGGGACAGCAGGGAGACCTCGTCATAGCCGGAATTCTGCAGCATGTCACGGATCAGGTTGCGGATCGTTTCCGGTTGGCGTTCGCGGACCGGGCGGTAGATATACCCCGCCTGACAGAAGCGACAGCCGCGGGTGCAGCCACGCGCCACTTCGACAGCGACGCGATCGTGAATCGTCTTAAGAAAGGGGACGATCGGTTGCTGTGGGTAGGGCGCCGTGTCGAGGTCTGCTAGAATCCGGCGGCGCACCCTGGGTGTCTGATGGCCCAGCGGAGCGATCTCCTTGAGCTGGCCATCGTCGTGGTAGCTGACGGCGAAGCGTGCGGGGATATAGAGCCCTTCGATCTCCGCCAGGCGGGCCAGTGTGGCCTGCCGGTCTTCGCCTAGGGTATTGCTGGTGCGCAGCGCCTGGCAGAGCTCGATGACCGCCTCCTCACCATCGCCGAGCAGGGCAACGTCAATGAATTCGGCCAGCGGCTCCGGGTTGAAGGCACAGGGGCCGCCGACGATCACCAGCGGGCTGTCATCTGCACGATCGCAGGCCCGCAAAGGCAGGCCGGCCAAATCGAGCATGGCCAGGACGTTGGTGTAGCAGAGTTCATACTGCAGGGAGAAGCCGATGACATCAAACGTCTTGAGAGGGGTGCCGCTTTCCAGGGAAGAGAGCAGTTGCCCCGCCTTTCTGAGCTGGGCCTCGCGGTCCGGCCAGGGAGCGAAGCAGCGCTCTGCAGCGATCCACGGCACGTCGTTGAGGACCCGATAAAGGATCGCAGTGCCGATATGGCTCATACCGACCTCGTAGACGTCCGGAAAAGCTAGGGCAAAGGTGATATCAACCGTCTGCCGGTCCTTGCAGACGCTGCCACGCTCTCCGCCAAGGTACCGGGCCGGTCGTTCCAGTTGATATATCGAGGTGTGAGCGGTCATGAACGGATGGCGGCGATGGTCATTTGAGCTGTGATTTCAGGTGCGTCTGAACCGCGTCATAAGAATCTGTTGCCGCGGAATGGCAGATTGCTGCCAAGCAAAAGCCCGACTTGTCCAAGCCGGGCATTGCCAAGGCGAAATTGACGTGACGGACTCTGCTGACTGGCTACTGGCTCTGCGACAGCATGTACTTGACGGCTGCCGTGACTTCCTCGTCGGACAAGGCACTGTGGCCCCCCTTGGCGGGCATGTAGCCAGTGCTGCCCTGGTAGCCGTTGATCGCATTGTCGATCAACGCCTGCGTGCCTTTCTCGGCACGTTTCTGCCAATCTGCAGCATCTCCGACTTTGGGTGCCCCGGCGATGCCACTGTCGTGACAGGTGGCACAGAAGTTCATGTAAACGCCTTGCCCCTTGTCGGCAGCGGCCAATGCGAAAGACGTCAGTCCGGCGAGCAGAGCGGCGGTCAAAATCATCAGCATAAGCTTTTTCATAGATCCCCCTTGGGTTGTTTTGCAAACTACCCAAAGTATAACAGAAAAGAGTGGTCTAAGGAAACGGTGTCGGCGGCGATGTCCGCCGGTGATTTTACCGATTATCGCTTCAGGGCCAAGCACTGCCGGCAGGCTGAAGAATAGGATTTGCCGCAGTCCTTGCATTGCTGTGTCGGCTGTTCTTTCATAAAAACCCCCATATCTGGTGCTGGCAGGAGAGGTTGCTACTACGGGTTGTATTCTAGTCGCTTGAAATGTGGAATGCAAGAGATAATGAGTCACCTTGATACAGTTGATACAGGCGCCGTTGTCTTTTCTCTCGCGCATTTTTGGGCCTTGAACCGGCCTCAGACGGCCGGCTCGGGGCCATTTTTTTCGGCAAAGGGGCCACTTTTCGCGGAATAGAATCCTCTCCAACCGAGTCAGATGGATGTTTTCGGCTTTTTAAAACCGAATTTAATAGAATAAAAACAGTATTTTATGAAAAAATGAAGAAAAATGAAATTTTTTTAACTTTTTTGCTTGACATGAATTTTCTCTAATGTTAAAAGTTTAATCAACAATAATTAAAAACGGCTAACAAAAGGAGATCATCATGAAAACTCAAAGCCGCTTCATGGATACCGTAAAAAGTTCGTACCTGGTGCTCGTCATTGCCGCTCTCGGCGTGTTCGCTTTCATCTCGGCCGTTCTGATTGCCTGGCCGGCCCTGGCTTACATCGGCGCCAAACTGTTCAACTAAGAGCGAGCGAATTTCACTTTAAAGACTTGTTGAAACAACAAGCGAACAAGATAGGGAGATAAGATCATGCAAAGCGCAGCCAACCTCGTCAATGCCGTCAAAGCCAGCTACACCATCGCCGTTATGGGCGTCCTCGGCGTCTTCGCCTTCGTCTCGGCGGTCCTGATCGCCTGGCCCGCCCTGGCCTACCTCGGCGCCAAGGTGATCAGCTAAAGACGGACATTCAAGACTGTTGAATCTTTAGAGGGACCCGCAACTGCGGGTCCCTTTTGTTTTCTCGATGAGTCAATTGATCTGTGATTTCTCTCGCCCGGGGCATGTTTAGGATACCGGTTGTTCAAGCCAGCTTCCCGTCAGGCACTTTTATCTTCCTTTTGCTGCCGGGCAAAAGGAAGGCGTTCGGCGGTACGCGAACCGCCGGTTTTGATTGTTCAATCCCATGGGCTGAATAAAATGGGAACCGTCCTCATTCATTGGTCAAAAAATCAGCCAGAACGGTGAGCCCCAAAACAAAGCCGCTCTCGATCGAGAGCGGCTTTGTGACATTTATGATCAATGAGGTTGCTTGGATCATCCACCCATGCCGAACATCGCCTTGTAATCCTCCTCGACGAGTTCCAGATGGTTATGGGTGGATGTTGCATTGGCCAGGTAGACCTTGGCAATCATCGGATCATCAATTTGTGCAGCCATCTCGCGCAAGCTCTTTTCCAGAGCTTCTTCCTGTTCAATGGCCAGTTCAAGAGCTTTGCGTTCATCAAAATCCTGCATCAACAAGGTCTGCAGGTTTTTCCACCAATCCGAATCGGTGTTGGGGGGCGCTTTCATGAATTCGCTGAATGAAGGAATATCATCGCCCGGATAAATTCGGAAGAAAGATTCCGCGTGCTGATACTCCTCGTTCGCCAGAATCTCGAAAGTCTTTCGCGCCCGGTCTTCAGCCATGCGCTCTGCACCGTGTTTGTAAAAATCCATGGCGTCTTTTTCGGTCTGAATGGAGTCCTTGATCGCTTTCTGCACGTCAATGAGTCCCATGATCTCTGCCTCCCTTTACGGCTGTCGTATTGCGGTCATCAAATTGCGCTCAGTCATAACATATTTTCAAGAAGAGGTCTTGCTTTTTCTACGGCGAAAAAACAGTTGGAGCCGGTCTCCATCTCATTGCTGTCCGTACGGGTTGGGTCCGAAAGGAAGATCACAGGCGGCGAAAAAGTTTTGCAGCAACCGGAAGGTGATTCCCCACAAAAACGGTTGCTCCTCCCCCAGCAGGTCGACCACCGGATGGGTCCTCTTCAGCCCCCGGTAGGCAAAGGTTTCGTGTTGGTGACGAGCGGGTTCGAGAAGCGTCGCCAGTGGGCACCAGAAGGTTTTGGCGATTTCATAGTTCGGTTGCAAAAGGAGGGGCTCCTCGGTCTGGTAGACGAAGCAGGAGACCAGGACGGGCATGATGGCCCCATAGAGATCATCAAGCTGTCCGAGCCAGCGTGCCTGCTGCAAATCGACCGCCAACTCTTCAAGAGTCTCTCGCTCGGCGGCCTGCTGCGGTGTTTCCTCGGCGTAGCTCAGCCGTCCTCCCGGGAAACCGATATTCCCTGACCAGGGATCCTGCTCATGCAGAGCGCGGACGATAAACAGGACCTCCGGTCGGCTGTCTCGCTCGCGAAGCAGCATGGCCACCGCGGCATGGCCGCGTTCATTCACCGGTTTCTTCTCCGGCTGATACGCCTGCAACGCTTCACGAATGCGTGTCATGTTCAGCGGCTCATGGCGGCGCATGACGATCCTTTCGATGCGTTTGCCGATCGATCAATGCAATCACCTGCTCGGCCTGCAGGTTGTGCAGGTGCCAGCAGCGGGTGGCGAGTGCCTCGGCCACGCGAGGCAAAATGCTCTGTGTTCTGCGACCGGGCACGGTGCCTATGACCAGGGCCGGAATGCCGTCTTGGTGCAGCCGGGCCGCCATGCCGACAGCCTCCTGGTTCGGGTCGCCGCTCTCCTGAACAGAGGCCGTGGCCTCACCATCAGAAATCAGAACCAAAAGAGACGCGATCAGCGGATTCTTCAAACGGGCCTGACCGATCACCTGGTGCGCCTTTGCCAGCCCCGCGGCCAGGGGGGTTGCGCCACCGACAGGCAAACGGTGAAGCTGCTGCCGAATGCGTTGGACACTGTCGGTGGGCGGGACGACCACCTGCGCCTGTCGGTCGCGAAATGTGATCAAACAGACTTGCTCACGCTGCAGGTAGGCGCGCTTGGCAATCGCGAGGATGGCCCCGAAGGCTGCAGACATCCGAGCGGTCGGGCCATCTCCCATGGAATCGGAGGTGTCGATGACGAAGACGATCAGGCGCCGTAAGTTTTGCTGACGAACCTGAAAATAAAGATCAGACGCTCGCAGGGCCGTCCGATCGGCTGTCAGGACACGCCTGACCAACGCCGCATTGACCGTACTGTGAATATCCAGAGGGCCGTCCGTGCCGGCTACGGACCCTGGTCGGGCGCCGACCCGACGCCCCCGGTGATCCGATCGGTTCGGGCCGCCGGTGCGACCGGGAAGCCGGTGTTTGCCGCTCCTTCGGGGCAGGGGCAAGTCACTCAGTTCGAAGGATTCGTCGGCGGAGAAGAAATGCCGGGAAAGCGATGCGCCAACGCCAAGCCGGCCACCGCATCGATCTCCGCAGAAGTGACCCGGTCACGTTCAAACAGCGCTGTCAGCGCGCGGGCGGCACGAACCAGGGCGAGTTCTGCACGATGCCCCTGGGCTTCGGCAACTGACGCCAGGGTCACGGCGTGGGCCAGGCTATCGGCCGGGATGGCGACAGCCGCCAGCCGCTTCCTGGCCTGGACAATCTGTTGGCGAAGTATGTCCTCCTGGTCGACGAATGAGGCCGTGAATTGATCGACCGCCTGGTCGAAGGCGAGGCGGCGCCTGACGATCTCCTGTCTCAGGCCGGCATCATCGACGGCTGCGACACTGACACAAAGTCCGAAGCGGTCGAGAAACTGGGGGCGCAGCTCCCCCTCCTCGGGGTTCATCGTGCCGATCAGGAGAAACCGAGAGGCATGCGTGTAATGCAATCCCTCGCGTTCGACGCGATTGACGCCGGAGACGGCGGTATCGAGGAGCAGGTCGACCAGGTGATCCGGCAGCAGGTTGACTTCGTCGACATAGAGGAGGCCACGATGCGCTGCGGCAAAGAGGCCCGGTGCGAATTGCCGCGCGCCGCTTTGCAGGGTCTTCTCAAGATGCAGGGTGCCGATCAGGCGGTCCTCGGTGGCAGACAGGGGGAGATCGACGAAGGGTGTCGGTTGCTTTTCCCTGGGCAGTGCCCCTTCGGCAGTACGTTTGTCACGACAGGCGTCGTGCAGCGTTTCCGGCTGGTCGGGATCACAATGATAAGGGCAGTCGCTGACCACCGCGATGCTTGGTAGCAGCTTCGCCAGGGCACGGGCTGCGGTCGACTTGGCCGTGCCCTTCTGACCGCGAATCAGAACTCCGCCGATGGTCGGATCGATGGTGGCCAGCAACAGGGCCGTTTGCATGGCTTCCTGGCCCAGAATCGCGGTGAAGGGAAAATCTTTCGACATGATGCGACGTCTTGCCTCCCGATGACTGTCTCAGTATCGCAATGGGACGGCAGCCGAGTCAAATCGATCGTCAATCGACCGTATAATGTTCCTTTTTCTTTTCCAGCTCGGTGGCGTAACGGGCCAGAACCGCACGCCGGGTCAGCATGTAGAGGACTTTCTGCGGTTCTTCATCATCGACCACGGGAATCTCCTCGAGTCCGCGGCTGGACAGTTTGCGCATGACCTCCGTCAGGGATTCGTCGGGCGTCGTGGTGATCACCCTGGAAACAGCGATGTCGCCGGCAAGGACCAGGCTCGGCGGCAGATCCTCGGCGAGAATCCGGCGGATATCGTTCACCGAAAAAATGGCGATCATGTGCTGTGACTCGTCGACCACCGGGTAGTACGCTCCTTCTGCGTTGGCGATTTGCTCGAGGATCTCCGGCAGGGGCAGCCAGGCGGGTATCAAGGTCGGTTTTCGCCCGTGCTCACGAAGGTCGGCAACCCGCACGCCCTCGAGGACATCGACAATGAACTCGCCGAGGTGAACCGGTGAGTCGATGCGGCTGTTGACCTGTTTCTGATAAATGGTGTTGCGCGGAAAGACGATCATGGCCACGGTGCAGACCAGCATCAGCGGTGCCAGTAAACCGTAATTGCCGGTCAGTTCGCTGACCATGATGAGCGTGGCGATCGGAGTATTGGAGACTCCGGCGAAGAAGCCGGCCATGCCGATCAGCACGTAGGCGCGCGGATCATGCACCAAAGTCGGGAACAGGACCTCCGCCGAAGCCCCGAAGGCGCCGCCGAGCATCGCCCCGATGACCAGGCTGGGGGCAAAGACCCCGCCTGAACCGCCGGAGGAGATGGTCAGACTGGTTGCGAGAATTTTGGCCAGGGCCACTACCAGCATCACCCAGAGGGCGACCCGGCCATAGAGAGCGGCCTGGACCATGCCGTAGCCGGAACCGAGGACCTGGGGCACCACCATGGCGAGCAGCCCCAGGAGCAATCCACCCACGGCGGGCTTGAGCATCACCGGAAAGGACCACTTGCGGAACAGATCCTGGACGCCGTAGAAGCAGGTAACGTAAATCTTGCCGAGAGCGGCACAGGCGATGCCAAGCAAGAGAAAGAAGATCAGTTCCCGCGGCCGTTCGAAGCTGAAATAAGGGGTCGCCAGAAGGGGCTTCCAGCCGGTCGTTGCACCAAACAGGGAAAAGGCTGTAATCGATGAGATAATGGCCGGAATCAATCCTTCGTGTTCGAATTCGGGGTTTTTGTAGAGAACTTCGACGGAAAAGAGCGCGCCACCCAGTGGCGACCGGAAGGTGGCCCCGATGCCCCCGGCCATGCCGGCCAGCAGGAGAATCCGCCGGTCGGTGGAGGTCAGTTTCAATTTGCTGGCGATGAAAGAACCAAAACCGGCACCGATCTGGGCGATCGGGCCTTCGCGACCGGCCGAGCCGCCGGTCCCGATCGTGGCGATCGACGCCAGTCCTTTGATAATCGGCACGCGTCCCCGGATGATGCCACCTTTGTTGTGGAAAGCGTCGATGGCGGCATCGGTGCCATGGCCTTCCGCTTCGGGGGCAAATTTGAAGACAAGGATTCCGGAGATCAGGCCGCCGATGACCGGTACCAGGAAGAGGAACCAACGGTAATCCATGGCCAGCGAATCGATCATGCGATCACCGATCGCCAGAATCGCTTCGGCGCCTTCTCCCGGCGGCTGGTATCCGGCCATCTTGTCGAGGAAGAGATGTTCGATGCCGTTGGTGGCAAAATAGAAGAGAACCGCTGCACTGCCGGTGACCAGACCGACCAAAACGCTCAATATGACTGGTCGCGTCAGCACGCGCCAGTCGAGTTTTTTCAACTTGTCGAAATAGTCAGCCACAGCTGAGGAGGTTGCCTCGGTCAGGTTAAGGGGTTCATGCCAGGGGGACAAAAACGGACCGGCGGGGTTCGCCGTTGACTGCCCGGCTGATATGGCCTCTGCCGGTCGTGTCCTCCAGCAGGAGGATGTCGCCGTCACCAAAAATGCGCCGCGCTCCATCGCTGGTTTCGATTTCGACCCGGCCTTCAAGCATCAGAACGAACTGACGGCAGGGCGCATTGTGCCAGTGGTAATTGTAATCGCCAGCGGTTTCCCGGAAGATGATCCCGGTCACCGGAAAGGTGGCCGAGAGAGCGCCGATGTCACCGGCATCCTGCAGCGGGACCGTAAAATCTTCGAAGTGTGTTTCGCCCTCTGGGTCGGTATAGATGCGGGTAATTTGCATGTGACCTGTCATTAGGATCCCGTACGGCCTGTCAGTTTCCGGCGCAGCTGATCAAGCCATTTGTCGTTGATCAGCGTGACATGATCCAGGTAGCCATAAGAGATCATTTCACTCTTTTCCTTGGTTTTCATGACCGAGCAGACCAAGAAGTTCGAATAATCGACATCCCTCCAGATCCTCTCCTGCTGCTGTGCGGGGAGCGGATAACCGGTCTGCAGTCTGGTGAGAACCAGCGCTTTGTGGTCATCGAAGGTCGGTACTGTATAATTGAGGTAAACAAGACCGGCAATCAAAGCAATGAATATGATTCGCTTGATCATGGGGGGCGAAACTCCTTAGGTCAGGCGATAAAATCATCCTAGGATAGCGCAAAATTCCGCCCTTGAACAGGACTTCCATGCGGTCATGCTGAGTAAAAACCGTCAGTTTGCCGGAGGAGAAGGGAAAACCGGAGGATGATGTTTGATGCCTTACTGACAGATCTGTACGAATTGACCATGCTGGCCGGTTACCGGCGTGAAGCGATGTTCGACCAGCCGGCAGAGTTCGAACTGTATTTTCGAGACGCACCCTTCGAGGGGGGCTATGCCGTTTTTGCCGGGTTACAACCGGCGCTTGCCTATCTCGCCAACCTGCAGTTTTCCGAGCAGGACCTGCAATACTTGGCTTCCCTCCAACTGTTTGACCCGGCTTTTCTGGACGACCTCGCGGATTTCCGTTTCCGGGGCCGGGTGATCGCCCCGCGGGAAGGCGAAGTGGTTTTCCCGGGCGAACCGCTGTTGAGCGTACAGGGGAGCTTGGGCGAGGCGCAATTCGTCGAAACGGCACTCCTCAATATCATCAATTTCCAGACGCTGGTGGCCACCAAGGCTGCCCGCCTGGCGACGGCCGCCGGTGACAGCCAGGTCATCGAATTCGGCCTGCGCCGCGCCCAAGGGCCGGATGGCGCCATGAGCGTCGCCCGGGCCGCAGCCATCGGTGGTGTGCGATCGACCAGCAACGTCCTGGCGGGCGCGGTCTACGGGCTGCCGGTCAAGGGGACTCATGCCCACAGCTGGGTCATGGCCTTTGCCGATGAATTGGCCGCCTTTCGTGCCTATGCGGAATGTTTCCCCGATCAAAGCGTGCTTTTGGTGGATACCTACGATACCTTGTCCAGCGGCCTGCCGAATGCTATCAAGGTGGCGGGTGAATTGCGCGCCGCGGGTCACGAACTGCTTGGCATCCGGCTCGATTCGGGAGATCTTGCCTACCTGAGCCGACAGGCACGGGGGATGCTGGACGCGGCAGGTTTCCCTGACGTGAAAATCGTCGCGTCGAACGAACTGGATGAGCATGTCATCGAATCGATTCGCGGTGAAGGCGGCTGCATCGACGTCTACGGTGTCGGCACGCGGCTGGCAACCTGTTCCGGCCCCGGTGGCGGGGCGCTGGGTGGTGTGTACAAACTGGTCGAATTCAACGGCGAACCGCGCATGAAGATGACCAGCGATCCGGCCAAAAGTACCTTGCCAGGACACAAAAGACTGCTCCGCGTCAGCGATGACAAAGGCCGATTCATCATGGATGTCCTGGATCTTGCTTCCGGGGAGGGTGATCCCTTTCAACCGGGTGCCATGGCCTTCGACCCGGCCAATTCCCAGCGCCACAAAACAATCTCTTCAGCTTGCGAAATCACCGACTGCCGGTCGGTGGTCATGGAGGAGGGAAGGATTCTGAATACTTCGCCCACCTTGTCCGAGATGGCGGACTTTTGCGCGGAGCGGCTGCAATGCCTGCCGGAAGGAAGCTTGCGCCTGATGAATCCTCATCGTTACAAAGTGGGCATCAGCAAGCGGCTGCTCGATTTACGGGAGACGTTGCAAAGCGAACATGGCGGCTGAGCCGACACAGCGCTGATCTTCCGGGTTGGGCCGCTGTGCCCCGCCCGATCATGGCACCGATGCCCCGAGTTCGACCCGGGCGCGCTGTGCCGTGGCCTCATCGGGTGGTGCCGTGATATCCGGTTCTTTCAGGAAGATCCGGCCGGGTGCCAGCGATCCGGTCTCAACCAGAAAACTCTGCACCGCCTGGGCGCGATCCCGGGCCAGATTCGCCAGGTCCTGATCGGTGACCGGCGTGTTGGCATAAATCAGTTTTTCCATCTCGCTGGCCGGCAGTTTTTTGGTGATGCCAAGAAAATTCCGGGGTTTGGGAAAATCCGCGTCCTGATAAACATCCCAAAGATACGCGTCATAATCTTCAGGTCCCACCTTGATCCCCTGTTCCCCGGCGTCTGCCGGGAGGGTGCCGCTGTCAAGCATATCGCGATATTTGAGGCGCCGGATCTGTTGTGCCAGTTGCTCCTTGCGGTACCCTTCCGGATCGTTCTCCGCATCGATGTAGCCGCTGACCTCGACATCGATGCCCGGCCGCTCAAGCAGGGCTTTGGCCATGCGTGTCAGTTTCTCCTGCTCCTCCGGCTTGAGCTGCGCCGAACCGAGATCGAAATTGACAGTGCTGAAATCTTCGTCACCACCGCCAACCAGGGCGCCGAGCAGAGCGAAGGGCGAGGTGGCGGCCTTGACCAGCAGGTTTTTGATGACCGTCCAGATCACCCCGGGCACACTGAATTGCGGGTTGGCCAAATCACCGTACACCGGGATGTCGAGGTGGATTTCACCGTTGCCATCCTTGAGCAGGGCCACGGCCAACTTGACGGGGAGGTTGATGGCATCGGGACTGTCGACCGATTCGCCGAAATTGAACTGGTCCAGAAAAACGCTGTTGCTGGCCTTGAGTTGATGGTTCTCGATCACGTAATTGAGGGCCAGATTGAGTTTGCCCTTTTCGATCAGGTAGCCGACATATTTGCTCGAATAGGGCGAGAAGGGGCTCATTTCGATGTCATTGAAGTCGATGCGCACATCGAGCTGAAGTTGTTCGGCCAAGGGGTTGACGGTGCCGCTGATATTCAGGGGGGACTGGTCGCGCAGGCTACCCCGTAAATCGACGGTGGCTTGCCTGTCCGGGTCGGAGCTGAGGCCGTCGATACTGCCACCCAGTTCCGTCATGTCGGCATGGAACGGCCTTGGCAGGTGGCGATCAGAGAAATCGATCCGACCGCCCTGCAGGACCACCTTGTCAATTTTCAGATCGGCCTGTCCGGGAGATGCTGTTGCGGTCGTTGGGACGCCCAGGGCCTCCTCTTGTTCAACCGGACCCGGTGATTTTTGCACTTCTTCGGCGCTCTTTCTGGCGAAGGCCTGGACCAGGTTGACATTGACTTCTTCATCGATCAGAACCTTGGCAAAATAATCACTTAACGTCACTGAATCGATCGCCAGCTGCAGCGGCGCAAACCCTCCTTTGATACCGGCCACCTGGAGGCTGTCCCATTTCAGCAAGTCTTCCTTGTTCGTGCCATCCAGAATGTGCATTTTGCGGATACCGAGCTGACCGCCAAAGCGCATGTCCAATGGATTGGCTGCCAGCAATTCGGTCTTCAGGTTAGCATTTAAGAAACCGCTCACCAGATCGATGTTGATTTCTTCGGCGATATACGGGGCGAAAGTCGCCAAAGCAATGTCCTTGACCTGTCCCTGCAGGGCTATCGTTTGGTTGACGAGCGATAAGTCCCCTTTCAGATTGATGTGACCACGGCGCCCGAAGTCCGTCTCGAGGACAAAGGGGCTTTGTACGGCTTCGGGAAAGGCCAGGTTGCGAGCCGACAGGTTGGCATTTTTGGCCGTCAAAAGCACCGGTGTGGAGGGCAGGTTGTCCTGGATGTCGAACTGCCAGTTGGTAAACGCCATGTCACCGATACGAACGCTGAAATCATGCGCTTCGCTAGCCTTTTGACGGTCCGCGGGTCTTGGTGAAGAATCGGCGATTTTTTGGAGAATCGGAAAATATCCAGAGAGGAAGGACCAGGTCCCCTGCCTGCTTCGAGAGAAGCGGCTCTTGCCCTGATCCGCTTCGTAGCGGGCAATCTCCAGGTGCTTTTTGGTCCAGTCAAAACCAACACCCTGGAGATGGAGTCGATCGATGCTCATGCCCTCCTTGTCATTGAAGGCCATGGAAAATTCTCGCCAAGTCACGTCGCTCTCGGTGACCGATAAAAGATTGTCAGGCGTGCTGGCCAGGTTGATCTGCGCATCGATTTTGCCGCCCAGCGGCGCGGCGTAAAAATCCTCATGGTAAGGCGCATAGGCCCCCACATCGATGTCCTGCAAGGTGGTTTGAAGCTGCAAGGAGAGCGGTTTCAGGGAAAAATCGCCATGGACTTCGACCGTCTCATCACGGTCCGTCTGCAGGCTCAGGGAGAGGGGCATGTTACGGGCTGCCGTCGGCGAGAAATTGTGGACGTCGATATTGATATCATGGGCAACGGTTGTGAACTCCTGGTTCGGTTCACGATCCTCGAAAGAGACGATCCCGTCGCGAATTTGGATGGCATCGATCAGCAACGTCAGCGGCGGGGACTTTTCTTCGGCAGCAGCGGGCTGCGGTGGGTCGGTCCCAGTGGACGCCATGCGGGCATGGTTCCAGTTGCCTTGTGCATCGCGTTTCACCTGGACTTCGAGATTGTACAAACGGACCGCGGCCAGGTGGATATCCTTGGCCAGCAGATTGGTCGGCAGAACGTCGCATTGCAGCAGGGGGAGGAAGAAAAGCTGCTCATTCTGGCGATCGAAAATATTCAGAGAGGTCAGGTTGACCTGGCCTTGCAGGGACAGTTGTGGCTCTTCCTGCGGGGCCAGACGATAAGTCAGGTCCAGGTCGAGATTGAGCCGGCCGCTCTGCAATTTGACGGGCAGTTCCATGGGAACATAAGACAGGTAATGGGCCAGGTCGATATCCGTTAATTCCAGACGGGCGTTCAATTCCTGGGTGTCCGTAAACGGTTTCAGAGCCCCCGAGAAGTGAACCGGTGCATCATTAATCCGGGCCGCCAGCAAGGGTTGCACCGGTTGCTCGACCATGTAGGGCAGGTTGCCGACAAAGGGGACGGCGAGTTCCAGTTGACGCACGCTGTGGTGAACAGGCTCCTCAAGGGTGCGATCATCGACGTCGATGCTGCCGTCATGGACGGTCAGGTTGTTGAGGGCGAAATGCACCGGTTCACTCTCTGCTGAATCGGCCTCTGCCGTTGGCGGTTGGGGGGGCAGCAGGTCGCTGAAATTAAAGCGGCCCTCCGGCAGCCTCTCGAGATGGAGGTAGGGCTTGACCAGGACCAGCCCACGGACGATCGGCGCCAGCTTGAAAAGGGATTGCGGACTGATCGCCACCTGCAGTTGCTCCCAGGACAGGAACGTTGCCGAATGGTCCTGTTCACTGAGCCTGACGCCATTGATTTCCACCACAAGGGCGAAGGGATCGATACGGATGTCGGCGATTTCCAGACGGCGATTGGTCTCGGTCGCCACCCAGGACTGGGCTTTGTCGATGATGAAGCCCGGCAGGGCGATTGCCGCAGCAAGCAGGAGCAAGATGAACAGGCCGCAAGCGGCCAGAAGCAGGCGTTTCCATGTGAACATAATACGCCCCTCCTTAAGGAGCAAATGTTCTTATAGGCTAGCACGGATATCGGCGCGTGCAATGGTTGCCGGGAATTGGCTCAGAGGTGACCGGCGGTCTTTATCGGGCCAGTTGACGGGGACCTTGCGGTGTCCGCATGACAATCTGCTTGACAAGGTTCAAACGTTCGTTTAAATCATTCGTATGAAATATGCCTCGCTGCCACTTAAGATGATAAGCAGACAATGAGCTCCTCGCCAACCAAACGGAAAATTCTCGATGCCGCCGAGCATCTTTTCGCCAGGGACGGCTATCATGCGACATCCCTGCGCTGTATCACCGCACGTGCCGGCGTCAATCTGGCAGCGGTCAATTACCATTTCGGCGGCAAAGAAGCGTTGCTGGAAGCTGTGATCCTGCGCCGCCTGACCCCGCTCAACGCAACCCGCCAAGGCTTACTGGACAGATTGCTCGAGGAGGCCGAGCGGTCCGGCGTTCAGCCAAGCTGTCGCGAGATCCTGCGGGCTTTCGTCGAACCGACTCTCCGCTTGCGCGAGAAGGGCGCCGAGGCTGAAGATTTCCTGGCCCTGGTCGGCAGGACCCTGGCCGAGCCCCGCGGTGTCGCCATGACGATCTTCATGCGCCACATGGCCCCCCTGATGCAATGCCTTTTCGTGGCCCTGACCCGGTCTCTGCCGAATCTGTCAGAACAGGACGTGTTCTGGCGATTGCACCTGACTGTCGGTTCACTCAGCCATATCATGCGTTGCCATGAGCGCTATGCGATGGTTCCGGAGAACGTCTCGATCGCTGCCCCGGTCTCGGAACTTGTTGACGTGTTCCTTGATTTTGCCACGGCTGGGATGGAGGTGAATGCGTGATGAGAATCCCGATCTTTCTGTTTGCCGAACAGCCGGAAGGCTTTCGACTCGCCGATCCAGCCGCGCAATGGTGGCGGACCTTCAAGGATCCACAGCTCGATCGTCTCATGGACACCCTGTTTGCCCAGAATCTCGAACTGGTCCAGCTGTCGGCCCGTTTGCAACAGGTGCAGGCGGCCACCGCAATCCGACACAGCGCTCGCTGGCCAACCCTGACCGGATCCGCCGACGCCAGCAGGTCGCAACAACCTCTTCCCGGCGGTGATTTTACTGGCGAAGCGCGGCGGCTCTCAGTGGCTGCGGCTTTCGAACTGGATCTCTGGGGCAGGCTTGCCGCACTGGAGAAGGCCAGCGACTTCGAGCGCAAAGCCAGTCAACAGGATCTCATGACCCTGTATCTGAGTCTCACTGCACGCCTGGGCGATCTTTATTTCCTGGCGGTCGAACAGCGTGAACAACTGGCCTTAACGGACCAGTTGATCGCCTCCTTTGCCGATACCGCAAACCGTGTCGAACAACGCTATCGCCTCGGCCTGGTCCCGGCGATCGACCTGTATCAGTCCCGCCAGAGCCTGGCCGGGGCCAGGGCGGCCCGCCAGCTTTACGAAGCCCGTTTGGCCGAAGCTGAACATGCGATCAATGTTCTGCTCGGCAACTATCCCGGACGCGCATCTGCCCGCATACCAAACCAGCTTCCATCGGCGCCGGATCTGTTTGCCGTCGGCAACCCGAACGATCTGATCCGTCATCGGCCGGACCTGCAGGCGGCCCTGCATCGGGTCGCGGCGGCGGATCAGGGGGTGGCTGCAGCCATTGCCGATCGTTTTCCGTCTCTGCGCTTTTCCGGAGATTATGGCGATTTGCACCAGGACCTGACCGGTGGTCTTGTCTCGGGGCCGTTTTGGAGCCTGCTCGGCAGTCTCACCCAGCCGATTGTCGACGGCGGCCGTCGACGCGCCGAGGTCGATCGCAATCAGGCGGTCCTCAAAGAGGCCGTGGCGGTTTACCAGCAGCAGGTCCTGACCGCCTTCCAGGATGTCGAGGATGCCCTGGCGAACAATCGCGCCACGACCCAGAGAATTGACCATCTTGTGGACACTGCAGAAGCGACGGCGGCAACCTTGCGACTGGCGACTGATCGCTATCTGGCCGGTGTGGATGACTACCTGCCGGTGCTGACCGCGCAACGTGCTGATTTTGACAGCCAGAGCAGACTGGTGGCCGCGCGCCGTCAGCTGTTGACGGATCGCATCAGTCTGGCCAGGGCGCTCGGTGGCAGCTGGATGCGGGATGTCATGGTGGCCCGACAGCAGAAGGAAAAGGACAGCGAACCATGAAAAGAAAACGTGTCATCTGGCCGATTCTGATTATTCTTCTGGCCATCGGCCTGACCGTCGCTCTGGTGAAAATGCGCAGCGTGCCGAAGCCACTGGAAGCCGTCTACCGGGGGCCCCTGGTCGACGTTCTCTCCGTGGCCAAGACCTCCCGATCGGTTGTCGTGCAGGGAACCGGAACGGTCCAGGCGCGTCAGGATGTGGCGATCACGCCGCAGGTCCCGGGTCGGGTTGCGGCGATATCACCCGACCTGGTGGTCGGCGGGCAGATCGCCGCCGGGGAGTTGCTCTTTGCCATCGAGGATGTGGACTATCAGCTGGCGATTGCCCTGGCACGCGGCAGCCTGGCCCAGGCCGATCTGGAACTGCAGAGGATCGAGAACCTGGCCAAGCTGGCGCGCCAGGAATGGCAAGCCCTCAATCCTGACAGCACCGAGGACCCCGATCCGCTGGTGGTTTATGAACCCCAGCTGGCCAATGCCAGGGCCCAGCGCGATGCCGCCCGGGCCCGTCTCAAACAGGCCGAAATCAACCTCGAGCGGACCCGGGTGGTCGCGCCCTTCAACGGCTACGTGCGCAGCGAGCAGGTGGAAATCGGCCAGTATTTGAGTATCGGCACTCCGGTCGCAACGATCGTCGGCACGGACACCGCCGAGGTGCTTGTCCCCCTGCCGCTCGATGAACTGGTCTGGATCGATGTGCCGGACCGGGACGCGGTTACCGCAGGGTCGCCGGCCGAGGTCGAGCTGGTGGCAGGCGGCGAGGTCTTTCGCTGGCATGGGGCGATTACCCGCGCCCACGGCGAAATCGATCCGGACAACCGCATGGCTCAGGTTGTGGTCACCATCGATGACACCGCTGCCGGCCCCAACAATCGGTCTCGCCTGCTCAATCGTCTGTTACCCGGCATGTTCGTCAGAGTGTCCTTGCAGGGGGAGACGGTTGCCGATGTTCTGGCTATTCCGCGCGGTGCGGTCCGTGATCATGATACGGTCTGGCTGGCCGATGCGGAGGACAAGCTGCGCATCCGCTCGGTGGACGTGCTCCGTCGCGACCGCAATGAAGTGCTGATCCGTTCCGGTCTCAACGACGGTGATCGCATTGTCCTGACCAATCTCTCCGGCGCCGCAGACGGGATGCAGCTGCGGCCGCAAATCGCGGAGGGTCACCAATGAAGGGTGCCATTCGCTGGATGGCGGAAAATCATGTTGCGGCCAATCTGCTGATGCTGGTGTTTATCGTCGGCGGTTTGCTGACCGGATTCAGCGTCAAGCAGGAGGTCTTCCCGGACATCAACCTCGATCGTATCCAGGTCTCGGTCGCCTACCCCGGAGCCGGTCCGGAAGAAGTCGAGGAAGGCGTCATCCTGAAGATCGAGGAGAATCTCAGCGGCATCGACGGTATCGAGCAACTCAAATCGGTTGCTGCGGAAGGCTACGGGGTCGTCACCGCGGAGATCACCAACGACGCCGACATCGACCTGGTCCTGCAGGACGTCAAGAGCGAGGTCGACCGGATCATCACCTTCCCCGAAGAGGCGGAAGAGCCGGTGGTCAGCAAAATGCTCAACCGCCGAGAAGTCATCTCGGTGGTGGTCTACGGGGATCTGCCGGAGCGCAGTCTGCGGGAGATCACCGAACAGGTGCGTGACGAACTGCTGCTGGAGCCGAACATCACCCAGGTCGATCTGAGCGGCGTCCGCCCCTACGAAATCTCCATCGCGATTGACGAGGCGGATCTGCGCCGCTACAACCTGACTTTCGATCAGGTGGCACAGAAAGTCCGCCAGGCATCGATCGATCTCCCCGGCGGCACGATCGACACCGATTCCGGCGAAGTGCTGGTGCGGACCAAGGAGCGGCGCTATGTCGGTCACGAGTATGCCGATATCGTCATATTGAGCGCCTCGAACGGCACCGAAGTCACGCTTGGTGATATCGCAACGATCAAGGACGGCTTCGAGGAGACGGATCAGTTCGGTCTGTTTGACGGCATGCCGGCGTCGATGGTCAAGATTTACCGGGTCGGCGACCAGAAGCCGACGGAGATTTCCGATACCGTCGCCCGTTATATTGCCAAAAAGCGTGGTGAACTGCCCGATTCGGTCAACCTGGCGAGCTGGAACGACAACTCGGAGCTGTTCGAAAGCCGCAAGGACCTGTTGATCAAGAATGCCATGATCGGTTTGTGCCTGGTGTTCATCGTCCTCGGCCTGTTCCTGGAAATCCGTCTGGCCCTTTGGGTGATGCTCGGCATCCCGATTTCCTTTTTCGGGGCCCTGCTGCTGATGCCGGCGCTCGATATCTCGATCAACATGATTTCCCTGTTTGCCTTCATCATGGCGCTGGGAATTGTGGTCGATGACGCTATCGTTGTCGGCGAAAACATCTACGAACATCGCCAGTCCGGGGAGTCCTACCTGAAAGCCGCGGTCAACGGAACCATCGAGGTCGCGCAACCGGTCATCTTTGCCATCCTGACCTCGGTGACGGCCTTTCTGCCGCTCCTCTTTACCACCGGCGTCATGGGCAAGTTTATCATGGTGATCCCGGCGATCGTCATCACGATCCTGCTGGTCTCCCTGGTCGAATGTCTATTCATCTTGCCGGCGCACCTGGCACTAGGCCAACCGAATCAACCGCGCGGCCGCCTGTTAAGCTGGCTGGAACGGGGCCGCAGCCGCTTTGGCGACCTCTTGCAAAAGTTTATCGACGGGCCCTACACGCGGTTTTTGCAGCGCTGCCTGGAGCACCGTTACACGACCCTGGCCTTTGCCTGCGCCATCCTGATGCTCGGTGGGGTGGGGTTGGTCGGCGGTGGCATCGTCAAGTTTCGGTTCATGCCGGAAGTCGATGGCGATGTCATTCGCGTCTCAATGGAGATGGCGCCGGGAACGCCAGTGGAGCGGACCACCGAGGTCCAGAAACAGATCGTTGCTGCCGGTCTGGCCGTGGTTGAGAGCTATGACCGGGAGCGGCCCGCAGGCGATTCCGTGCTGCGCAACATCTATGCGGAAGTCGGTACGGCAATCGCGGATCGCGGCCCGGCCGGTTCCTTTGCCAGTTCCGGTAGCAACCTGGCCAACATCTCGATGTTTCTGACCGCCAGTGAACGACGCGGTGTGCCGGCCGCCGAGATCTCAAAACGGTGGCGCGAAGGCGTCGCGGACGTTGCCGGCATGGAAAGCCTGACCTTTACCTCGAACCTGATTCACCTCGGTTCGAATATTGATATTCAACTCGCCCATGAAGATTTCGCAATTCTGGATCTGGCCGCGGAACGGCTCAAGGAGATCATTGCAACCTATCCCGGCACCGGCGATATTGCTGACAACTACACCCTCGGCAAACGCGAAGTGAAGGCCAGACTGAAGCCGGAGGCCCGGACCCTCGGTATCACCGAAGACAACCTCGGCCGGCAGCTGCGCGGCGCCTTTTACGGTGCCGAAGCGCTGCGTCTGCAACGTGGCCGGAATGAAGTCAAGGTCATGGTGCGTTACCCGGAAGAAAGCCGGCAGCATCTGCCAACGCGGAAGAGATTCTGGAAGAGATCAAGGCCAATGCCATGCCTGAATTGCTCGCCGAATATCCCGGCCTGAGTTATGACCTTGAAGGCGAAGACAAGAATCGGCGGGAATCAATGGAAAGCATTTTCTTCGGCTTCCGGCTGGTGTTGATCGTCATCTTTGCGCTGCTGGCCGTACCGTTCCGCAGTTATTCCCAGCCGCTGCTGATCATGGCGGCGATTCCCTTCGGCATCGTCGGGGCCATCCTCGGTCACTTCCTGATGGGGTATGATCTGAGCATTCTGAGTATGTTCGGCATCGTCGCCCTGACCGGCGTGGTGGTTAACGACTCGCTGCTGCTGATCGATTATATCAACCAGCACCGACGGGATGGCAAGCCGCTCAGGGCGTCCGTCGTTATCGCAGGCCAGAGGCGTTTCCGACCGATTCTGCTGACCTCTCTGACCACCTTTTTCGGTTTGACGCCGATGATTCTGGAGACCAGCGTTCAGGCCCAGTTCCTGGTGCCGATGGCGATCAGCCTGGCCTTCCTCGCCAGTTGCTTCAACTTTTTTCGCGGCCAGGGGGAGGTCTGGTTCGACTCGGTGGTGATGTTCATATTTTTCCTTTCACTGGGCCGACACATGGAAATGATGTTGCGCCATCGGAATCTTCAGGCCGGTGCGGCGCTCGCTCGCCTGCTGCCGGAATGGGCGGAACGGGTCCGCGACGGCACTCTTGAAACGGTCCCGGCCGGCGACCTCGAACAGGGCGACCGCGTCCTGGTCGCCTGCGGCGCCTCCTTTCCCGCGGACGGTGTCATCCACGAGGGTGCTACCGAAGTCGACGAAGCACTGCTGACCGGTGAATCACGCGCTGTCGCCAAGTCCGAGGGCGATGAGGTGATCGCGGGCACCATCAATCTGACCCAGCCGGTCGAGGTCGCAGTCAAGGCAAGCGGCCAGGAAACGGTGGTTTCGGCGCTGGGCCGACTGTTGCTGCGAGCCCAGTCGACCCGACCGTCCACCAACAGCCTTCCTCCGTGGTTGGTGCCGGTATTCATCAGCGCCGTGCTGGTCATCGCGGGTTTTACCTACCTTGCCTGGAGCGCACTTGGTGATGCCCGCGCCTTTCCGGCGATGCTGGCGGTTCTCGTGGCCAGCTGCCCGTGTGCCATTTCGCTCGCATTGCCCGTCGTGCATGCCGCCGCCAGCCGCCGGTTGCTGGACGAGGGTGTCTTGCTGACGCGGGGCGATGCGCTGCAGGCGCTGAACGAGGTTGATACCGTGGTGTTCGACAAGACGGGGACCTTGACCGGAGGAAGCCCTGAGCTGGTCAGTGTCGAACTCAATCCTGAACGCGGCGACGTGGAAGAGACATTGCCCTTGCGGATTGCCGCCGCACTGGAGATGAATTCAGCTCACCCTATCGCCCGCGCGCTGCAGTCCGCGCAACGCGGATCGCGATCCAGCGGGCCGGGTCCGCTG
>JARRPG010000058.1:0-9502 GCA_037383085.1 Desulfuromonadales bacterium
CAATTTTCATTGAAACCTCACTCCTCGGAACATTCTGAGAAGTATTCTTGATTATTTGCAAATCAATTAAAATATCATCCCAAAACTTGTATCTTTGGTGATTTCGTCCCGGCGCAGATCAAACTACGGAGAGTCTTTGCCAAAACAGTGGGCTAAATACCCATCGTCACCCGTAAGACTTCAGGTGCAAGGGGGTTGCTGATTCACATCCCGTCATGTGACATATTATAGACTCTCTCAGATTGTTTGGCTTATCAGGTTGGTCGAAATTCAAGATTATTACAGAACCTGCAAAAATTGAAAGGTCCCCTCCAAGGGGATAAGCTATTTTTCATTCTCGTTTTCCGTATCAACGAGGTGTTGAGTGCCAGGACATCGTTAACAATCAAGAGCCCACATCCTGATGAGTCTCACGACTTTAGCAAAAGTGGCCCTTCCGCATGGAGGGGCCACTTTTGCATCTCTCTAGATCGTTGATTTGAGGAAAGTCTCAAGAGACTCCCTTGGCTCTTTTGTTTGATAAACCTTATGCCCATGTCTTGCCAAGTTCTTCGAGGTTAGCGCGCTGCAGATCCTCGGGGCTCATCAGAACTCTGAACTTGCAACTGGCATCAAATTCAAGAAAGAAAGGCTCCGAAAAGAATGGCACGTCTGATGGGGAATTTATGTTGACGATAAAAATCCCACCACGTTTCCCGTCCTGCTCCGTGAAGTAGGCTGTCTCCGGTTTGATTGTTTCCAAAATCTTTCGAATGATCTCGCTCGCTTTGCCGCTTTTAACAAGGGAGTTAAAGGGTTCCAGCGGGAAATCAACTGTCAGCAACATTTTCATTTGAAGTTCTCGTTTCTATGGCACATGACCGCGGTGCCGTGTTCGCCTTGAGATCTTAACCCGTTCGTTATCTGTGTGGTCTAGGAGCACAGACCATTTTTGATCATGCATCATGGGACTCTAACAACGGCATAATCCTGCATCTGGTAGCCGATAACGGAAACAAAACCGTTTCCGACCTTGTCGATCTCCGGAATGATGGTCGCCTCGTCAACACCCATCACTTTGACCGCGTAGAGGCAAACCTCAAATTTGACACCATCCTTTTTCATCGCCTTGATCGTTTCATGAAACTTCTCAACCTCTGCCCATTCCGCGGCATTGAACGGAGCCTTATTGGTCGAAAGCAGCTTGACCACCGGGCCGTGGAAGACGACAACAATGTCTTTGTTCCCCGTCATGCCCTTGACTTCGTCAACCTCGTAAGAGTTCTTGACGGCCCAAAAAACCAGGTTGGCTATTTTGGGATCTCCCTGGCTAAACTCGTATACCGCCTTGTAATCATTAACGCCTTTCAGCGCTTTGTCGTAACCGGCGGCCATAACCGGGGTGGTGTTCAGAACAAATACAGTGGTGAAAAGGAATAAGATAAGTCTGTTTTTAAAACATTCTTTTATCACATACATGATTTGACTCCTCACAGGCCCTTGAGCCCTGCTGGGCAAAAGGCACAAGTGACACGCGGTAAGAGCCTTCTGCTTTATCTCTGCATGAACTGTATCCCTAATTGATGACCAGTCAAGTCATTAATTAAGGGCGTTTTCTATCATTCGCCCGGCTGGGTTACAGTCTCAGGAATATGATTATTGGGCAGGGATTATGATCAAGGCTGATTGATGGGAATTCTGACGTAAAGCCAAAATCAAAATAGAAAGCCACAGACAAATATCTTTAGCCTTAGAATCGCATTTATACTGATATCGTTTATTCCCACTCGATCGTTGCAGGAGGTTTACTGGAAATGTCGTAGGTCACGCGGTTGACGCCCCGCACTTCATTGATGATGCGATTGCTGATACGTGACAGGTCGGCATACGGCATCGGATACCAGCCGGCCGTCATAAAATCCTTGGTTTCCACGGCGCGCAGTGCGATCACGTACTCGTAGGTTCGTCCGTCCCCCATGACACCGACACTTTTCACCGGCAGGAATACCGCAAAAGCTTGACTGATCTTTTCATAGTGTTCCATGCGATACAGTTCATCGATATAGATGTTATCGGCCTGACGCAGAATATCGCAGTATTCCTTGGTGACCTCACCGAGGATGCGCACACCAAGGCCGGGCCCCGGGAACGGATGCCGCCAGACCATGCGGTGCGGCAGGCCGAGTTCTTCGCCGATCGCCCGGACCTCGTCCTTGAACAGTTCGCGGAGGGGTTCGACCAGCTTGAGTGTCATATAATCCGGCAGGCCACCGACATTGTGGTGACTTTTGATGTTGTGCGCCTTGCCGGTCCGGGCGCCAGCCGATTCGATCACATCCGGATAGATCGTCCCTTGCGCCAGCCATCTGGCGTTGACCCGTTTTTTTGATTCCTCCTCGAAAATATCGACGAACAGATTGCCAATGATCTTGCGTTTCTGCTCCGGATCGCTGACCCCGGCCAGCCTGGTCAGGAAACGATCCTCGGCATCGATGCGCACCACCTTGACGCCGAGATTCTCGGCAAAGGTCGCCATCACCTGGTCACCCTCTCCCAGGCGCAACAAGCCATTGTCAACGAACACACAGGTCAGTTGGTCGCCGATGGCCCGGTGAATGAGGGCCGCCGCCACCGAAGAATCGACCCCACCCGACAGGCCGAGGATCACCTCCTCGTCGCCAACCTGCTCACGGATGCGGGCCACGGCATCATCAATAATATGCCCCGGTGTCCATTGACCGGAGCACCGGCAGATCTTGCGCACAAAGGTATCGATCAGCAGTTCGCCGCGGGGCGTGTGATTGACCTCGGGATGGAACTGGACCCCGTAGAGATTGCGCACCACATCCTGGATCGCACAGACCGGCGCATTGTCGGTTCCGGCAACGATATCAAAACCCTTTGGAACCACCTCGACATGGTCACCATGACTCATCCAAACCGGGCTGTGGCCGTCCACGAAAAAACCGTCGAAGAGCGCTCCGGGACTGCCTTTGGCAAGCAGGTCGGCATGGCCGTATTCGCGCTTGCCGGCCGGTACGACTTGGCCGCCGAAGTGGGCACACATCAACTGCATCCCGTAACAGATGCCGAGGACCGGAATGCCGAGTTCGAACAGAGCCCCATCGATGGCCGGAGCACCCTCGTCGTAGACCGACTTCGGACCACCGGAGAGGATGATGCCCTTGGCCTGAAAGGCCCGAACCTCCTCAAGGCTCATGTCGTAAGGATGCAATTCGCAATAAACATGGGCTTCACGCACACGGCGGGCGATCAACTGGGTATATTGCGATCCGAAATCGAGGATCAGGATCTTTTCGGCATGAATGTCCATTGGCATCAATTTCGAATTTTCAATTCTCAATTTTTATTTTTAAAAAAACCGCGTGGAGCATAGGTCTTCATTCAAAATCTAACATTCAAAATTAGAAATTGGCTTCTAGGCCGGCTTCTCGATCCGGTAATTGGGCGCCTCGTGCGTGATGTTGACATCATGAACATGCGATTCGCGCAACCCGGCATTGGTAATGCGCATGAACTGACCGTTTTCCTGGAGCTCCTTGATCGTCCGGCAGCCGGTATAACCCATCCCCGAACGCAGACCACCCATCAGCTGGTGAATGTTCGCCGACAGCGGCCCCCGGTAGGGCACACGGCCTTCAATCCCCTCCGGAACGAGTTTCACATCGACTTCGTCGCCCTGGAAGTAACGGTCTTTGCTGCCCTGTTTCATGGCGCCGATACTGCCCATCCCCCGGTAAGATTTATAGGTCCGCCCCTGGTAAAGGATGGTTTCGCCCGGCGATTCGTCGGTGCCGGCAAAGAGCGAGCCGATCATGATCGTGTCGGCTCCCGCGGCGATCGCTTTCGGCACTTCGCCGGAGTACTTGATGCCACCATCGGCAATCAGCGGCACACCGCGCTTGCGCGTGACCTGCGCCACATCGGAGATGGCGGTTATCTGCGGTACACCGACGCCGGCCACCACCCGCGTGGTGCAGATCGAGCCCGGCCCGATGCCTACTTTGACCGCATCCGCGCCCGACTCGATCAGGATTTCTGCGGCCCGGGCGGTCGCAATGTTGCCGGCAATCAAAGACAGGTCGGGATAAGCCCGCCGGGTCTCCCGCACCGCATCGATCACGGACTGAGAATGACCGTGAGCGGTATCGATGATCACGGCATCGACCCCGGCATTGACAAGCCGTTCAAGACGTTCTTCGCGGTCTTCACCGACCCCGACGGCAGCACCGACCCGCAGCCGCCCGAAGGCATCCTTGCAGGCGTTGGGGTATTTACGCACCTTCTCGATATCCTTGATGGTGATCAGGCCTTTGAGGGCGTAACTGTCGTCGACAACCAGCAGCTTTTCAATGCGATGTTCGTGGAGATGCTTCTTCGCCTCCTCGAGCGTCGTGCCGGGGGGCACGGTCACCAGCTTGTCCTTGGTCATGACATGCGAAATCGGCTGGTCGAGCTGGGTTTCGAAACGCAGGTCGCGGTTCGTCAGGATACCGACCAGCCGGCCATTCTCAGTGATGGGCACACCGGAGATGCGATATTTCTCCATCAGCTCCAGAGCTTCGTAGATCTTCTGATCGGGATGCATGGTGATCGGATCGACAATCATGCCGCTCTCCGACTTTTTGACCTGGTCGACCTCGAGGGCCTGGTCAGCCGGAGGCATGTTCTTGTGCACAATGCCGATCCCACCTTCGCGGGCCATGCAGATCGCGGTGCGCGCTTCCGTGACCGTATCCATCGCCGCCGAAAGCAGCGGAATATTCAATTGAATACTGGGGGTCAGGTAGGTTGTCAGATCAACATCACGGGGGAGCACTTTGGAATGGGCGGGAAGAAGCAAAACGTCATCGAAGGTGTAACCTTCGCGGATCGCCGGATCAAGCATTGCCGGTACCTCCATAACGGTCAGAGGGGGTGAGATAATTAATCGCTGAATCTAGTGCAGCGAAGGGAGCGAGTCAAGCAGAATCGTTGCGCCCCAAAGACGGCTCGTCGAGAGCGCGTCTGGTCCGCTTTTACAGCGTGTACCAGACCTGCTCCAGGCAGAGTCCCTTCGCCGGCGCCGTCGGTCCGGCGAGACTCTCACCGTCGCCGGAGAGACATTGTGCCATATCCGCGACAGAACGGCGCCCGCGGCCGACCTCGACGAGGCTGCCAACGATCATGCGAACCATATTTTTCAGGAAACCGGAGCCTCTGACATCGATCTGTAGGAAGCGGCCCTCAGGTGTGATGTCGATGGCAAAAATCTGTCGAATCGTCGATTTCGCCGCACAATTGGCCGCCCGAAACGCCTTGAAGTCATGTTCTCCGACCAGCAGAGCGGCCGCTTCACGCATGCGATCGACATCCAGCTCAGTTCGCAGATGCCAGGCTCTGCGTGCGGCCAGCGGGGAGCGCACCTCGGCTTGCAGAATGGTGTAGCGGTACCACTTGCCAACCGCGGCGAACCGGGCGTGAAAGCCGGGCGGCATCTCGCGGGCGAGGCGAATCGCGATATCTTCCGGCAGCAGGCGATTGACGCCTTCCCGGAACGCGGTCAGCGGCAGATCACGGCTGGTCTGGAAATGCGCCGCCATGCCCCGTGCATGAACCCCGGCATCGGTACGTCCGGAGGAATGAATGCGGACGGCCTGACCGAGGACTTCGGCCAAGGCTTTCTCGATCACTTCCTGAACAGCCCGCCCGTTGGGCTGAATTTGCCAGCCCGCGTAATCGGTGCCGTCGTATTCGATAATCAGCAGGATAGTCCGCATCATCTCAAGCCATCCCGAAATAGACCGCGACGATCACAACCAAGCTTGCCACGGCTCTGCGATCGACGGGTGGCAGCGGCCAGATCGGTGGCAGCAGGGTCGGCGACGCTTGCGGTTCCAGGTCCGCCGCAAGCCGATGAGCCGTTTGATCCGCCTGGTCCAGCAGGCGCTGCAGAACGGTTCGTAAGGTCTCCAGCCAGCGGGGCCCGAACGCTTGCAGAGAGCGGGCTTTTTCGACGCGGGGACTTTGCGCATCCCGTGCGGCCCGGGTCTCGGCCTGAACCAAGGGCAGAAAACCGAGCGCCATCAGCAGGATCTCCTGCCATTCATCGGTCCGGCATCCCAGGCGTGCCAGGGGGCTCACGAACCAGCCAAAAGCTCCGGCCAGGGCTTCGAGTGGCGTCGTCACCGCCACCACGACCGCCGCCTGGACCGCCAGTGTCATCTGCAGACAGACGAAAATCCCCGCGAGCAAGCCGTCCAAGGAGAGCCAGGTCACCCCCCACAGGGTCCGCCCCGGGGAGAAGAACAGATAGATCAGGAGTGTGAACAACAACAGCCAGCGCAGTCGGGCCAACAGGCTCAAGACGCTCGGTCCGGCCGGAGAGAACAGAACGGTGGCGCAGCCACCCAAAACAAGCAGCACGGCCAGCTGCCACCAGCTCGATGCGGCAAATCCGAGCATGACCACAACCAGGGCTGCGGTCATCTTGACGCGCGGGTCCAGGTGGTGCAACACACTCTGTCCCGGTTGATAGAGTCCGTCGGTCGCGTCTGAAGTCAAAAGATCGCCTCAAAATGTTCGGGGAGGCCCCAGCGAGCCCCCCGACAAAAAAGACATCTCATGGCCGGTGTGACCGGAGGGCTCCGCCATCAAATATTTGCCAACAGAATGCGCAGCATGCGGCGCAGCGGCTCGGCGGCACCCCACAGCAGCTGGTCGCCGCAGGTGAAGGCGGAAAGATAGTGCGGTCCCATTTTCATTTTGCGAACCCGGCCGACCGGAATCGCCAAGGTTCCGGAAACCGCCGCAGGGGTCAACGCGGCGAGTGTCTGATCCTTGGTGTTCGGAATCAAACCGACCCAGGGATTGTGCGCGTCGATCAGGGATTCGATCTCGGCAATCGGCAGATCCTGATTAAGGCGCAGGGTCAGGGCCTGGCTGTGACAACGCATGGTGCCGACCCGGACACAGAGGCCATCGACCGGGACCGGTGTCTGGTGACCGAGGATCTTGTTCGTCTCAGCGAATCCTTTCCATTCTTCCCGGCTCTGACCGTCCTCGACCTCACGATCGATCCATGGCAGCAGGCTGCCGCCCAGCGGATAACCGAAGGCGTCGGTCGGCAGATCTGGGCTGCGCAAGGTTTCCGTGACTTTCCGGTCGATCTCGAGAATGGCCGAAGCCGGATCGGCCAACAGGTCGGCCACCGCGCCCTGCAGAGCGCCCATCTGGGCCAGGAGTTCGCGCATGTTCGGCGCACCGGCTCCCGAGGCGGCCTGATAAGTCATCGAGGACACCCATTCAACGACACCGGCACGGAACAAGCCGCCAAGAGCCATCAGCATCAGGCTGACGGTACAGTTGCCACCGATGAAATCTTTGATCCCCCGTGTCACGGCGTCATCGATGACGTCCCGATTGACCGGGTCGAGAATAATCACGGCATTCTGTTCCATGCGCAGCGTACTGGCCGCATCGATCCAGTAGCCGTTCCAACCCATCGACCGCAAGGCGGGATGCACGGCTTTGGTGTAATCGCCACCCTGACAGGTGATGACCACATCGAGTTGGCCAAGCGCTTCCAGATCCTCGGCATTCTTCAGCGTCCCGGCGCCCATGGGGGCCGGCTGCCCCGCCTGCGAAGTTGAAAAGAAAACCGTATCCAGACCGGCCAGATCGTTTTCCTCCTGCATGCGCTGCATGAGAACCGAGCCAACCATTCCGCGCCAACCGACGATACCGACTTTCATCTGCTTTTATCCTTTTCCAGACGATTGAATGAACCAGGGGCTGCCCCAGGATGGGATCGCCCCTGTCTTACCTCTTATTTTATGATGTTCCGGCGCGCAGCGCAATCTCAGGCCAGGCCCATACCGCGCATGGTGAAAACGTGCTAGGCCCGCAGGTTGGCAATGATCGCATCGCCCATCTCGGCGGTCTTGACCCGCTGCTCCCCTTCCCGTCCCTGGGCGATGTCGCCGGTGCGGTAACCCTGGTTGAGTGTGGTCTCGACTGCCGTCTCGATGGCATCGGCCGCTTCGACCATGCCAAAGGAATAACGCAGCATCATCGCTGCCGAAAGGATCTGCGCAATCGGGTTGGCAATCCCCTGGCCGGCGATATCCGGCGCGCTACCGCCGGATGGTTCATACATGCCAAAGGCGCCTTCTGCCAGAGACGCTGAGGGCAGCATGCCCAGAGACCCGGTCAGCATCGCCGCTTCATCGGAAATGATGTCGCCGAACATGTTGCCGCAGAGCATGACGTCGAACTGCTTGGGCCAACGCACCAGCTGCATCGCAGCATTGTCAACGTACATGTGGGAGAGCGCGACATCCGGGTAGTCTTCGGCGACCCGCTCGACAACCTGCCGCCAGAGGACCGAAGTCGACAAAACGTTGGCCTTGTCGATCGAGCAGACCTTTTTGGACCGCTTGCGGGCCGCCTGAAAAGCGACATGGCTGATGCGCTCGACTTCGGCTTCCGAGTACTTCATGGTGTCGAACCCCGTGCGTTCAGCCCCCTCGCCTTCGATCCCTTTCGGTTGCGCAAAGTAGATCCCACCGGTCAACTCTCGCACGACAAGCAGATTGAAGCCGCCGGCAATCACATCCTCCTTGAGGCTGGAAGCCCCGGTCAGGGCCGGGAAAATGATCGCCGGACGCAGGTTGCAGAACAGGCCGAAGATCTTGCGCAGCGGCAGCAGAGCCCCCCGTTCGGGCTGTTCGTCAGGCGGCAGTTTTTCCCACTTCGGGCCGCCGACCGAGCCAAACAGGATGGCATCCGACTCCCGGCAGACGGCAATCGTCTTCTCCGGCAGAGCCTTGCCGTCCTCATCGATGGCGATGCCGCCAACCCGGGCGAAGGTCCGGGCAAAGGTCACGTCGTAGAGGTCCTCGACGACATCCAGAACCTTCAAGGCTTCGGTCATGACTTCCGGACCGATACCGTCGCCGGGCAATACGGCAATTTTGTATTCTTTGCTCATGGGGTGTTCTCCTTGCTTCCTGATGGCTCAGCGGCCGGTCGTACTAGAGACCGAGATACGCGCTTTTGACGTTGTCGTTGTCGAGCAGGTTGGCGGCCGTATCGGTCAGGGTGATCCGGCCGTTTTCCATCACGTAGCCGCGATCCGCCAGTTTCAGGGCCTGATTGGCGTTCTGTTCGACGAGGAAGACGGTGGTCTTTTGTTCCTCGTTGACTTTCCTGATGATTTCGAAAATCTGCTTGATAATCAGCGGCGCCAGTCCCAGAGAGGGTTCATCGAGCAGCAGCACCCGCGGACGCGCCATCAGGGCGCGGCAGATGGCCAGCATCTGCTGCTCACCGCCGCTGAGTGTGCCGCCGACCTGTGACCGGCGTTGCGCCAGAATCGGGAACAGATCGAAAACATAATCGATGTCCAGCTGCACATCACTTGTGTCGCGACGCAGGAACGTGCCCATCTCCAGGTTTTCCAGAACCGTCATGTTGGGAAAAATCCGCCGGCCCTCGGGAACCTGCACCACCCCCATGGAGA
>JARRPG010000059.1:0-9282 GCA_037383085.1 Desulfuromonadales bacterium
CCCCTCACTGCGACCTGTGTCTATGGCGCGGGTCAAAACTCGGCGGACGCCTTGGACATTCGCCCGCGTCTTTCCGGAGGTTTATTCCTGCGTTCGGCGCGCCTTAATAGGATGGAGAAAAGCAGAAAGGCTTTGAAATTTTTCGTCGTCTATGCGGGCAACCAGGGAATAGCGACAGCAAAACATCTTGCTTCTTGCCAGCAGAACACGAAGTCTCTTCCCCCACCACCACTGTGTATCTTTGTGCCTTATATGTTGATGTTCGTTATCCATTATAATAATCATCAATGACAGTTCCGGGGACGCCCGGAGGGAGAGACAGGAAGCCTGGTTTGTGCCAGAGGCCCTTGAGCCTGTCACAAAGATAAGCCCTGTCTCTTCGGTTCTCGCAGATCGAACAGTATCTGAGGACTTCGCAGTGCGAAGCAGCCTGAATTTGTAAGACTGATCGAAACCAGCCTCGGTGCGTCGCGGAAAAAAACAAATGTTTTGGAGGAGCATTCATGGTTTTGGGCATCGATGTCGGCAAACGCAAGCTCGCTGCAGCTGTTTCATTCAACGACAAGTTTCGAACAAAAACGATCACCAATGACCCAGAGGGCTTTAAAACGCTCTGGCATTGGCTTGAACGCTTTGAGTCGTTGCCATCGCATGTCTGTCTTGAGGCAACAGGCTCTTATGGCGAAGGGGTCGCGACATTCTTGCATGACAAAGGCCTGACTGTCAGTATCGTCAATCCGGCTCGTATCAAGGGCTTCGCTCAGAGTGAAGGACTGAGAACCAAGACCGATAAAGTGGATGCACGCCTGATTGCCTCCTTCTGCCAGAGCAAACGGGAAAAACTGCGGGCCTGGCAACCCGACCCTGTGGAATGTCGTGAACTGCGCGACATGACGCGCCGCCTCGAAGCGTTGAAAAACATGCGAGTACAAGAGCAAAATCGCCTGGACGGCAAGCTGTCCAAGGTGGTGGCCGCCAATCTGAAAGATCATATCCAGTACCTGGACAAGCAGATTGCGCAGCTTGAAGCCCAAATCAAGAACCACATTGATCGCCATCCAGGCCTGCGCCAACAAGCCGATTTGCTGCAAACCATCCCCGGCATTGCCGAAACAACCAGTGCGCACTTGCTTGCCGAGCTCGATTTCAAGCAATTTTCCACGGCGCGGCAGGTGGCTGCATATGCGGGTTTGACACCATCCGAGCGCGAATCCGGTTCCAGTGTCAAAGGGCGTCCCAGGTTGTCAAAGATCGGTAGCAGTCGTCTGCGGAAACTGCTTTATATGCCCGCTATGGTTGCGATTCGCTACAACCCGACTCTCAGCGAATTCGCAAACCGCTTAAAGCTTAAAGGCAAGGCCGGCAAAGTGATCATTTCAGCCGTCATGAGAAAAATGATCCATATCGCCTATGGTGTCATTAAGTCGGGGCAGCCTTTCGCGCCCAATTATCAAGCACATTGTTCTTGACTATAATCACAGTATCTTTGTGGCTATCAATAGGAGAGCTCTGAGAACAAGGGCACCCGAAAAGCCTGCCCTGGTCGCTGCCCGGGCAGGAGCCGCCGGATCGCAGACAGAAAAGTGACAAGGGGGCAGCAATAGAAAAACATCTTGCTGATTGCCACGAAGACATGAAGACCCTAAGAATTCTCTAAAGCTTCGTGTCTTGGTGCCTTCGTGGTGATCATTATTTCCGTCTATGTGTCTCGCGGAATTCTTGGATGAACGATAAAAAATGGGGCTGCCTGGTCAAACCAGGCAGCCCCATTGCTTTGCAGGCGACCTATTGCGGTCGGCGCTAGTGGCCGCCGCCGCTCATGAAGGCGAAGATCATCAGGAACAGGCAGGCAATGCCGGTGAACAGGGCCACGTAACCGAAGGCCTTGAAGCAGAAGTCATAGACGGGGCCGCTGACTTTCTTGCAGACAAACTCTTCGGTGATGCCTTGCTCCTCGTAACGGCGCCACTGATCACCGCGCTCCTCGATGAACTCTTCCTTCGGCAGCTGACCGTTGAAGATGACGAAGTCCATGGGGAACTTCTCCGGACGGCCGTGGGTGTTGTAGAAATGCACCGTGAAGATGAAGCCGGTGGCGAGCAGCGCTTCATCGGAGTGCACGATGGTGGCCACGTTGAACATCCAGCCGGGCAGGAAGTAGCCGAAGAATTCCGGGAACCACAGCATCAGGCCCGAGCCGCCGATGGCGAACATACCCCAGAAGACCGCCAGGAAATCGAATTTCTCCCAGTAGGTCCAGCGCTCGAAGGTCGGCTTCGGTCCGAGGAAGAGGAACCAGCGCACCATGCCGACGACGTCACGGATATCGCGCAGGTTCGGACACAGGGAGTCGGGCCCGAACAGGCGGGTCAGCCACATGTCGCCGGCGCTCTTCTTCTTCTGCAGGAAGAGGAAGTCGAAGCTGAGAATCAGCGCCGAAACGAAGTAGTAGAAGGTCAGGACGGCGCAACCGCGATGGATCAGCCCGGCGTAATAGGTCCCGCCGAAGAAGTTCATCATGGCGTGTGACCAGGGCTGTCCGGCAAATTTCAGCGGCAGACCGGTGAGGGTCAGACCGAGGAAACTGATGATCACCGTCAGGTGCAGGAAGATGTGCCGCGGCTTGAAGCGGACATACTGCTTGTGCGGTTCGCTGATGTGGTGCTCGTCATCCCCTTTGTGCTGGGCGGCGATCTTCTCGCGGTTTTCGACAAAGCCGCGAATCATCCAGAGCAGGGTGTGAATCCAGAAGACGGCGAAGGTGCCGACCAGCAGGCCGGTCATGCCGATAAAAGTCCAGTACAGGATCGGGTAGTTCGCCCGGTCGGTCATGTCGCCGTGGGAATAGAACTTGGCGAACAGGGGGGTGGCGTTCTCGTGGCACTGGGCGCAGGTCCCGGTCAAATTCGCCGGGTTGACACTCGAGCGCGGATCGTCCTTCGGCAACACGCCATGGGCGGTGTGGCAGTCGGCACATCCGGCGACCTTGTCCGGCGAGCCGAGCTTGAAGTTCTTGCCGTGGTAGCTGTTCATGTAGGAATCGACTGCCACCGGGAAGACACCGTTGCGTTCCATCATCTCGTGGTCGGCATGACACTTCAGGCAGACCTTGGTGTGAAACTCGCGGTTGACGTGGCTGTCGGGCTCGCCGAGCTGCTCGATCTTGTGCAGGCCATGACAATCATGGCAGGCGGCCGAGTCCTGGTTGCCGGCGAGAACCGCCTGACCATGGATCGACTCCAGGTAGTCCTCGTGGTCATCGTGACAGCCGGTACACTTTTCGATCACCTTGACTTTGGAGCCGTTCCAGTAAGTGTGGGTGTGGATATCGTCGTGACAGTCAGCGCAGCTGACTTCGTTGAGTTTGTGAACACTCGCATAGTGCTCGCTGGTTTCCTTCTTATGGCAACGCACGCACTTCGGCTCGCCCGGCATGACGTCGCCCGACATGTGGGCATCCAGGGAGGTCACTTCAACATGGCAGCTGGTGCAGGCATTGGTGCCGTGAACCGATGAACCGTAGGCCACCGGAGACACGACATCGTCATGACATTCCAGACAGACTTCGGGGGCAATCGCCATGCCGCTTTCCGCCAGAGCCGGGCCGGCCGGCAGGAGCAGGCCCAGGGCCAGCAGGATCAAAGCAAGCGTTCTGCACTTCATGGATTCAACCTCCTGACAAGCGGTGGACTTTTCTCTGCAAAAGGATCTCAAAAGGAGATTCTCTACTGCATGAAAAAAGGAAAAAGTAGAGTGAAATTAGTGCTTTTACGAGTCTTTGCAAAGCCTGGGGAAAAAGATTAAAAGTTGTTTAACATAGGCTGTATTAAAAGTCAATCGTGAAAAGAGTTTAACCCCTATTTTTTCTGTCCCCTCGCAAAGCTTGCATGCCGGCGGCCAAACGCATAGTATGCAGCGAAATCTCAATGTCCACTGGAGGGCAAAAAAGATGGGTTCTTGGCGCGGATGGATCTGGGCCGGCTTGGCTCTGGTGCTTTATGTGGTCGGCGGGTTGCTGGTGATGGCCGGTCTAGTCATGATCGGGATTCTCGGCACCCAGGACCTCTGGGGCTGGGGCGAAGCGCGGGGGTTGGGTTACATGGCCTTCGGCGTCGGCATTATTCTATCCATCCTGGGGGTCCTGATCATGCGCATCATGCGCAATCGCGGGGTGTGACGTCACAATCCTTTGGCCATGAACGCAAAAAAGGGAGGCGCCGGTGGGCGTCTCCCTTTTCCATTTTGGGGCGGATGCCAGCGAAGAATTTACTTGCTGAGCATCTGCACAACAGTGTCAGTAAAGGGGTTGGCGAACAGGATGATCATGGCCACAACGAACACGTAGATCGCCAGAGACTCGATCATGGCCAGACCGATCAGCATGATCGTCATGATCTTGCCGCTTGCGCCGGGATTGCGAGCGACACCTTCAACCGCTTTCTGGATGGCCAGACCCTGACCGATACCGGTCCCGAAAGAACCGAGGCCCATGCCGATTCCGGCAGCCACCACACACCAAGCAAAAAATTCCATCATTCTACTCCTTTTCTGGGTTCGTTATTCCTATACGTTATAGGACGTCAAGCCTCTCACAGGCTTAATGGGCTTCTTCCAGCGAGCCAGCGATGTAAATCATCGACAGCAGCATAAACACGAAGGTCTGAATAAAAGCGACCAGGACACCCATCAGCATCATCGGCAAGGGTACGATGAAGGGCACCAGGCCGAAGAAAATCATCAGCACGATCTCATGGCCGTACATGTTGCCGAACAGACGCAGGGTCAGCGACAGGGGACGGGCCAGGTGGCCGACAATCTCGATCGGAACGATCAGCGGGGCCAGCCAGATCACCGGGCCGCAGAAATGCTTGAAATAACCGATGCCATGTTCCTTGACACCGATGATGTGGGTCATGGCGAACACGGTCAGGGCCATTGCGGCGTTGGTGTTGAGGTTGGCGGTCGGCGGGAAGAATCCCGGGATCAGCGCGATCAGGTTCGAAACCAGGATAAAAAAGGCAATCGTCGCAATCAGCGGAAAATAGGCCTTGCCTTTGGGCCCCATGGTCTCTTCGATCATGCCGTCGATGCTTTCAATGATCGGCTCGAGGAAATTTTGCAGGCCACTCGGCACGGTCTTGATGCTGCGCTTGACCAGAACCGCGATCAGAATCAGCAGGGCCATCACCAGCCAGGTGTAGGTGATGTGATTGCCAAGATGCAGGTGCAATTGGTGTTCGAGCCATTCCAGGAAGATGAACGGATGTGTCATGGTGCTTGAATTCTCCTTATCTCAAGGCGCGTTGCAACGTGATCCAGAACAGGTTGAGAACCACCACCGACAAACCAACCAGCAGGCCGACGAGATCGATCTGAATGACGGCGATCAGGAGTGCCAGGATGATCGCCAGGACCGCCAGCCGTATCAGGTAGCCAAACTGGTAACCGAACCGCCCGCCAACGGAGGATTCTTCCAGAAGCCGGTGCAGGGACCGCCGCAGCCACAAAAAACCGCCGATGGCCACCAGACCTCCGCTCAGGATGCCGAGGCTCAGCTGCAGGCTGCCGAAAGGCAGGCTGCCAAGCAGCAGCAGCGCCAGGATGAGCCAGTTGCGCCGCGACATCTCCGCGGGCAGCTGATCAATCGGCGCCATTGTC
This sequence comes from Desulfuromonadales bacterium, assembly GCA_037383085.1. GTDB lineage: Bacteria > Desulfobacterota > Desulfuromonadia > Desulfuromonadales > BM103 > JARRPG01. The sequence goes on from JARRPG010000059.1 coordinate 5,659, forward strand.
ATCCTGTTGCCGGGGTTCTTCCGGCTCCTGCTCGCGCAAGGCGCGGCGCGTCAGGATGAAGATGTTGCGAAAGCCGGAGGCAATGCCGATGCCAAGCCAGATCATCGTCATCCACGGCTTCGTGCCAAGCCACTTGTCCAGGTAGATACCAATGAACAGGCCGATGAAAGAAGCCGCCACCATGGCAATCCCCAGGCTTGATAAAAAGCTCAGGGATTTCATAAGTTGGCGTTTATCGTCGGCCATCATTAATTGTATACAGAATACACCTGGAGTTAAAGCCCACCTTAGATAGCACAGGCCCCCTGGGCTGTCAACCGCTTTCTAATCAGGCTTCGGCAGGCCGGCAGACTGTCCGATGGCGACCAGTCCGAGCAGGCCGAAACCGATCATCGCGGCGAGCGAAGCCTGGTAACCGTAATAAGGCCAGGCCGCCCGGTCGGTCGTTCCGGCCGTCAGCTGCCGATAGGTTTTCATGTGCTTGTGAACCTGCCAGCGCATCTCGAAAAAGCTGACCTTGATGCCGGCAGCCGCCAGTCGGCGCAACAGCAGAATGGCACAGGTGAAATTGATCACCCCGGCGAGCAGGAAGGCCACGAAACAGAAGACTATCATATCAGTATTCCCCAAAACGCGCCAAGCTGGGGGTTGTCAGGCGACCACAATCGTCTGGCCGGCATATTGAACCTGCTGCCCGGAACGGATCTTGCGGCGTTTCCGCGTTTCGATGAGACCGTCGACCCGAACCTGTCCGTCGGCAATCATCACCTTGGCCATGCCGCCGCTGTCGGCGAGACCGACGGCTTTCAGCAGACGGTGCAGCTCGATGTAAGGTTGATCATGCAGCGCAAAAGGAATCATGCGAAGCCCCGGGTGATGCCGAAGGATGACGTTCTAGCGGGTGCCGAGCTTGTGGAGCAGTTTGCCGGTGTTGCGATTGAGGAAGTGCTCACGGGGCAAGGCGGAAAAGATCGGCGGTTTGCGTAAACCGAGACGGTTCAATTCGTCGATAATCGGCTGATAGCGTTTGATTTTGAGACCTTTACGCCACGACTTGATAGCCGTCTGCTTGCGACCGGCCAAAAGGGAAATCCGGCCGAGCTGAAAGTAATGATCGGGATTGTCCGGTTCCGCCACCAGGGCGTCGCGGCAAAGAGCCATGGCCCTTTGGAACTCTTTGCGCTCCCTGGCCAGGCAGTAGGCCAGTTTGGCCTTGATCGCCGGGCGGGCCTCGATGGCATGCGCGGTTTCGTATTGCATCAGGGCAAACAACGTATCGTTGCGTTCCAGGGCACGATCGCCCTGGTCGAGAAGACTGTCGAAGGATTCTGGCATGTGCGGGCCTTAACAGAATGAATTTCTGGTCAGCTTAGCCCAACGCGTCGATTTCAGCAATCGATCCGGTGATTTTTGCCTCACCGGCGGCGTTTTGCCGACCGCTTGCCATGGACCACGGGGCCCCACTCCGGCTGTCGCGGCGACAGCAAGAATTGCCTGGGTTTTCCGCGCGAAATGTTGTAAGGTGCTAATCTTACAATTGATTTTATTCGCGCATCCGGAGGTGACCGGAGTTTGCAGGATAGGACCATGCCCAGCTTGAAACTAACCGTGCTCGGATCAGGAACCAGCACCGGCGTGCCGGTACTCGGCTGCCACTGTGACGTCTGCAGATCGACCGACCCCCGCAACAACCGGACGCGCTGCAGTGCCCTGGTCGAGTGGGACGGACATAAAGTGCTGATCGATACGGCAACGGACTTTCGGCAGCAGGCCCTGCGTGAGAGAATCGACCGGCTTGATGCGGTCCTGTTCACGCACGCCCACGCCGATCATGTCCATGGTATCGATGATTTACGGACCTTCTCGCTGCACGGCGGTGAACCGATCCCGGTTTACGCCGCGGGCGACGTGCTCGATCGCATCCGGGGACTGTTCAGCTATATTTTCAGCGATCATGAATCGCCGGGTTATCGCCCCCGTCTGGATATCCGCCAGGTTGACGGGCCCTTTCGGCTGTTCGGCCAGAGAGTGATTCCGATTCCCCTGGTGCACGGACCGGGCACGTCGCTTGGCTATCGCATCGGCAACCTGGCTTATGTCGTTGACTGCAATGCGATTCCGGAACCGTCGTGGTCATTGCTCGAGGGTCTCGAGGTGCTGGTGATCGATGCCTTGCGTTTCCGGGAGCACGCTGCGCACTTCAGTGTCAGCCAGGCGATCGCGGTGGCCAGGCGCTTACAGGTGCCGCGGACTTTGCTGACGCACTTGACCCATGACATCGACTATCGGCAGCATGCCGACAGCCTGCCGGAGGGCATTGCTTTTGCCTATGACGGGCAGTCGCTGATGGTGCCTTTGCCCGCCGCCGACGGCCATTGAACCGATGACGCACAAACACCAGGACATCCAGCTGCACGGACACCTCGATGAGACGGTCGAGTTTTTTGCCATGGCGGCCGCTCCGGATGCATACGGCCGCTATTTTTTCGAGGCCAGCAACGACAGCCTGCGGCTGTTCTCGGCGGGAAACGAAGTGATTCTGGGCGTCGACCAGATCCGTCATCGCGGCAACGGTGGCACTTTCTGCGAATACATGTTCGGTGTCGATCAACCGCTGGCCGATCTGGCAAAAGACGATGTCCGCAACCGCCTGGTGCTGTTCGGAACCTTTGCCAGGGGGGATGGCGGCCAGCTCGAGTTCACGGCGAAAACCGACGGTCAACAGAGCTACCAGCAGCTCTTCTGCGAAGGCAATGCCACGGTCAACTATTTCTTCTTCGTCACCGGAGCCGTCGCCGGGTCGCCGGCAGAGCAACAGCAACAGATTGCCCGGCGCCTCGGCAAAACCCTGAAGCGCTCGGAATCGGTCGGTTCCGGCAATGACACCGAATTACTCGATGAACTCTACGCCAAGCTCGAACCCGGCAGCGGGCTCTATCTGATCAAGCTGATTCACAAAAATCACAAGCGCTATCACGATGCTTTCCAGCGCCTCTATTTTGCCCACAAGGCGATCCCCGACGCTGAGTTTTATCAACTGCAGGATCTGGCCGAGGAACTGGCGATCGATCCCGATCAGCAGGAGCGGATACGCATCGACGTCATGTACAAACACCCGGATAATCGGCGCATCGTCGATGAGTACAAGAACATCCTGATCGCGTGCCACCGCAAGGGGTGTATCAATCAACCGGAAAACGCGCGCCTGACACGTCTGAAAACCCTTTCGGTCCGCAACAAGATCCCGGCGGCTCTCTTCGACACGCTCGACAAGCTGCTCAAGGACGACAAGCGGGTTGAGCTGGACGAGCAGGCGTATCTGGCGAAGACCCGTCAGGTCCTGGAGGGAATTTTTTTCAGCGAGGCACAGATCGAGAGCACGATCACACCGGAAGACATGGTGCTGCTGCTGCATGCCAAGCGCCAGGCGAGTGCCAACCGAGATCATGCCTTTGCACAGATGCTGATCGAAACCGGCCAAGCCTGTGACGAGAAGGTCCATCAGGGCGCCCCGCCCAGACTGCTTGAGAACTTCTCCGCGGTGATGAAGTATTTCGATCGTTTCGACAATACAGCGGAGCTGATCAACGAGCTGGCCTTCATGCAGAATGTCCGGTTCGGCGA
>JARRPG010000060.1:0-13942 GCA_037383085.1 Desulfuromonadales bacterium
GAGAGAAGCGGTTTCGCCGTAGCGCCCTTTGACAACCATGAGGAGGAGTTGTTCATTTTCAGTTTGATCAATGGCTTCGGCATAAGCCGTTCGACTGGCGTTGATTGATCGTGGTCCGATGTTTGCGCAGCTGGTCAAGGTGCCGAGGAGGAACGCAAATGCTGATAATTTCAGAATGAGGATATGGCCCTTAAACATCATGTCCCTCGACAAATTTTGTGCCAATCGAATGGCCTGTTCTTCCAGGGAAAAATCAACAAAATCTCTGTTGCCCTTTTTTTGGCACACCCCTTCCAGGACTGCCGGACGTTTTACAAGTCAAGGCTATGGTTATTGGCGGACCCGCGTTGTCCCACGGCCGTCCCTGAGCACGCGGACCCGGTCGCCGACGCGATAAACAGAGTCCTTTTCCTGGACCACCACCAGCAGTTCGCCGTTGTCAAGCTCCACCTCGAGTTCGACGCCAACTGCGGACGTGGCGTTTTTTTCGATTGCCGAACCCGCCATTCCGCCGAGGACGGCTCCACCGGCGGTGGCGATTCTCTGCCCCGACCCGCCACCGATGGCACTGCCGAGGACACCGCCCATGACACCTCCGGCGATTGTCCCTGCGCCGGATTGCGTCCTTGCTCAGTTGGCGATACGTCATGATGTGCTCCTTGAATCTGGGTGTGATGATTCCGTGTGGTCAGCGTTTCGGCCACGGCTGGCTGATAAACATCTGGGCGATCACGTCCTCATCGGATGCAGCCAGGTCGACCCGCAGGACGAGATGATTGACCATCATGCGCAGACCAGCCCCGGCGCTCCACTTCATGTCTTTATGCAGGGTCTCGACTTGCCATTCGTCGGCAACCCGGCCGACATCGGCAAATCCGACCAGTTGCAGCCAGTCGATATCAAGGCGACCGCCCAGGGTGATGTCCTTGAGGGGGTTCCAGGCCAGGGTGTGCCGATACTCCGCAGAGTAATGCACCGCTGCACGATCGCGAAACCGGGTCGCCGGAAATCCACGCAGTCGCCAGAGGCCGCCGAGATTGGCGCCCTTGTAGGAGGGCGGCCGATGGTAAACTTTTTCACCATCCTTGATGGTGAAACTCTCCCAGGTCGGCGAATCGACGGTCCAGGCATTGAGGGCCAGCGTCCGCTGCCGAGCCGAAGGGGTTGATCCGAGATCAAAGTATTTGGAAATCTCGCCGCCGGCGATCGTCCAGGAGGGACTGCCGCTCAAAGCGCCCCAGTCTCGGGCGGCAAAGAAGCGCCAGAAACTGCCCCGGGACGGATTGACATAAAAATCGGTATTGTCCCAGGTCAGGGCGATCTCGACGCCCAGTGTTTCCTGGTCGGGAATCTCGGGATCATCCAGCTCCTGGTTGCGGAAGAAGAATTCCGTTTCGATGAAACTGCGCCCGCTTTGGAAAGGGTTCCAGTGAAACCCGCCGGGGAAGCCGTCTGTTGGGATCCCTTGGAAGAGGGTATATCGGGGCAGGATATTGTCTTTGCCATGGCCGATCGGCAGCAGAAACTTGAAGTTTAAGTCGAACCAGTTGTCCGTACCGTCCGTTTCGTTGTAGTTGTCCTTGCTGGAATCGTTGGAGCCGGGCTGTTCATTGGGAAAAGCGGGGTTGCCGATCGTGTAGGTCTTCAACTCCTCAAATTTGCCGACGGACAGGGACGGCTCGATGAACAGCCGCTGCAACCAGGGCAGGCGGTGATTCCGCGCCATGAGAAACAGCATGCCGTTGCCCTCAGCACTGTACAGGCCGGAACCGACCACCAAGGACTGGGGCTGCGGATAACCTTCAGCAATCCCGGCAACGCCGATACCGGTGCCGATGGTGTCATTGTAAAACGGAAAAGGCACCAACAGGAAGTTGCGGTAATGGGGCGACGCCGCCGGAACGGCCCCCGCATAATGAATCTCGGATTCCACCGCTCGGGTTGAATCCGGTGCGGCCAGCGACAACGACACCAGCAGAGACAGCGCCAATATCAGGCCTTTCCCCATCAGCTTTCCGGACCTTCTCATCGGCAGAAACGCTCCTCAACTGGTGGTTGTCGGTATGCCGAAAGCAGAGAAGATGTCACCCGCTTTCTCGTGCATCGCAACCCGGAGACATCATGCAAAGCGAGATTACTGGCACTCTCCCCGTGCATAGCTCATTACTCGCAGGTCGGAACAAGCGTTACATCCGTTTGCATAGGTTTTCGATGAGCCGTCGGATAAAATCCCGCAGACCGGATCATAGTTCATCGTGCACATCTCCGGGCGCGTTTCTGGGCATTTGACGAGAGCAATCTGTGCCGTGTCTGGCGGCATGTCTGCCGGGCAAGCGGACAAACACAAACCACTTGCGAGCAACAGAATGATTCTCATCATCAAGTGCTTCTCTGTTTTTGACAACGATCCAGCACCTCTTTGCGGTTAGAACCTGTATTGCACGCCCAGGCTGACCATGCTCGACCTGGCATCATAAAAATCTATGTTGGAATCCTGCTCGTACCAGAGCAAAGTGGCCTGACCCACCCAGGATTCACTATTGAAAAGCCCTTTGTCGTAAACCACCAGACCGACACCGTAGACATCATCGTCCCGGGTTTTCGAGAAAATCGGGTTGCTCGCATCAAAATCCTTCTGCCCCGCATACAGATTGGTCGCAAAGGTAAAACGTTGCCCCAGGTAGACATGGGTCAGTTGCACCTGGTTGAAATCGCCAGCCATGGCATCGCCATCCAGATCATCCTTGCGGTGCCTCAGCAAGATTTTAAAAATGTTTCTGCCAATCGGCTTCATTTGATAATAAACGGCAATGTTTTTGACATCCCCTTGGCGGTCAAGCAACCGCGCCTGGCTGGGACTCAAACCCAATTGTGTTAAACCGCTGCGCTCGTTATCGATGTCAGTTTCACGCTGGGTATACTGGAAGCCAAAACCCGAACCGAGAATCTTATCGTATTCGAGGCGAAAACCACGACTCGTCTGATCGGTCTCCCGGCGCGGGACGCCCGTGACATAAGGATCTTCCCAGACCTGGATGGGAAAAAGAAACGGGGTTGAAACGGAACTGAACTCGAGAATGCTGCGATCACGGAATTGTTGACGGACACCGAGGACCGACGCGGTATCGAACTGCACGGCATCTTCCAGTGAATTACCGAGGAATATTTGCGTGCCTGTCGAGAAAGTATAATTCACATTCAGATTAAACTGGGGTGTTGCAAAACTTTCACTGTCAGGCGAGGCATCCAATGAGTCTATGACCGATTTGCCGACATCCATGGAGAGGTTATCAACACCGGCGACCATATTGGTTTCGGCGTCAAAGTAAGCCAGCCCGATATTCACAAAACCCGACCAGCCGGGCTCCTCCGGGATGGGTTCAATGGCAAGCGCGTTGACCCCGGAAAAGAGAACAATACTGACTGAGAACAGGACAACACGTTTCAAAACAGATGGCTTCATGATCTACTCCTTTACGAAAAAGAACCAGTTTTACTTCAGGAAAACTCCGCCGAAATTGGAGAGGAGAAACAAACCTTTTCATTGCATCTCGTCGTTTTGCCGATCGCGGCCAAACAACATGCTTGAAGAGGTGCAAGAGGTCATTGCGAAGATTCGCTGCAATGAACCGCGTCCAGAGACCGATTGATCTCGACTTCCAAATCCTGCAGCAGGTGCGAATATTCGCGACAGCGGGCAGGTGCGTCATTGCGTTCGGATTCGCGCCAATAATCCAATGCTTTCGAGCATTCCAGATAGTCTTCGCAAAGCGCTTTGAAGGCATTGTTGTGTTGATAAATGCCCCGCAGGAGAGTCCTGTGCTGAGGGAAGCGCTGCATGATGAGAAACAGTCCTGACTGGATGACCGACATGATAGCACCTGTATAGATTTAATAATCAGAAATGAGAACCTATTTTAGGATAAACATCATGACCCTATGAGAGCTGTCGAAGTCTCACTATTCAACACTCAGCTCTGTCCGCGCAGGAGCCATACATACATCAGCAGTCCGCTGGCAAAAACCCAGCTGCCGGTCACCCGGACCGCGACACGCGCCCAGGTTTTTTCCAGTGAGACGACGAAAGCCGACAGCAGGGCAAGGGTAACGACGGTTGCAGTGATAACGGCTTTCATTGTTTTCCTCTCTTTTTCGACTGAATTGTTCTTAATAATCTGTCACCTTTGAATTCGTCGACGTTTGCTCTGCCACCGCCGATCACGGGGCTCTCGATGTCCATCAAGTACAACGGCGTCGAATGCCGCATAACACCTCATATGTCCGGCCTGTCGCCGCCTGGTGTTATACGCCGGCTAGTGCGGCGCGGATAAGGCCGGCAAGGGTGGGGCCACCGGATCGTGACCACAGCCCTTGCGGCATTGAATTCAGCGCCACAACTTATTCAATGATGCCATACTCAGACGCACTCGTTTCCTCTTCGGGATTCTTGATGTCGAACACGACCTTATGCAACTGTCCCGGTGTAAATATGAATTTACCCTTGTCTGCATATTCCTCATTCACAGGCATGCCCTCATCACGGCCGACATCAAAGGTTTCATGACCGGTAAAGGCGGCATAAACCGTCGCGGTAATGTCCATTTCCCCCACCTTTTTGTCGTTGATGAAGAATTCGACGGTGGACGGGCCGTTCAGCTTTGCCTCTTTCATGGTATGTTTCAATGTGATCTTGACATCACCATGCGGTATTTTCACATCACCTTTGAAATCCTGCCAGTACAGGCCCAGCGTGGAATAGCTGTACCTGAGTTTCCCATCCATGATGAACAGCACCTGTCCGCCGATATGTTCGCCAACCGCATAAATCACACCCTCGGTCGTGTCATCCGCCGTGATATAGGCATTGACCTCGTAGTTGGTGGATTTAAGCTCTGGGCCGGCCAGTTCGGGCACCCGGTACACATTGGTGGTCAGCTCCCAGTGTCTTTTGGCGGCCCGCTGCGGGTTGGATTCCGGCTGCAGCAGGCGGCCCATGGAACCGCCGACAGGGTAGACATCGTACTTGTCCGCCTCTTCCCAGAACAGTTTTTCCAGTTCCTTAACTTTTTCCGGGTACTTGTCCGCCACGTTCACCTGCTGGATGGGGTCTTCATTGATGTTGTACAATTCCCATTCGGTATTCAGCGGATCGAATTTAGCCATGGCTGTGGGATCTGTTGACCAGGGAATCCGATAGGGTTTTCCTGAGATTGTCCAACCATCATGATACAGTCCCATGAAGCCCAGCATTTCGAAATACTGGGTGGGATGATTGGTTTTGGCTTTGGCATCGTTCCAGGCATAGGTCAGTGATTTGCCCGGATACGGCTTTCGTTTCTGGCCGTTCACATAGTCGGGCGCCGGAACACCGGTCACTTCCAGGATCGTCGGCACAATGTCCGTTACATTCTGAAACTGCCGTCGCCATTCGCCCCTGGCCTTGATGGCTTTGGGGTATCTTATGGCCGTAGCGGACATGGTTCCGCCGAAATGGGAAGCTATCTGTTTAGTCCACTGAAACGGGGTTGAGGATGCGACAGCCGTTATCGGCAGTAAGATAAATGACAAGTGTATTGTCCAGTTCGCCCATTTCCTCGATATAGTCGATAACCCGTCCGATGTGATAATCAACATGTTCCATGAAAGCGGCATTGACCTCCATCTGCCGTGACAGATAGGCCTGCCCCTCTTTGTTGAAGGAATCCCATTCGGGAATGACTTCCGGCCAGTCCACCATTTTGGCATCTTCGGGAACTAGACCCAGCTTTTTCTGACGTTCCAGCAGCTTCGCCCGGTAGGCATGCCAGCCGTCATCGAATTGTCCCTTGTATTTATCGCGCCACTCTTTGGGGACCTGGATGGGGGCATGCACGGCACCCGGCGTGTAGTACATGAAGAAAGGCACATCCCGCAGGCCTTTCCAGTTATCCAGCCACTTGATCGCCTGATCCGCCATACCCTGGGAAAGATGGAACTCCGATCCATCGGCATTAGTTTCCGGGGTGTCTATAGCGGTGTTGTTTTCGTATAGTAGAGGATGGAACTGGCTCGTTTCGCCCCCCAGGAATCCCCAGAAATACTCGAAACCCCATACGCCAGTGGGCCAGCTCTCAAACGGACCGGCAGGCGAGGCCTCTTCCATGGGGGTATTGTGCCATTTTCCAAAGGCTGCGGTGGCATATCCATTGTCGGTTAAGATTTTTGCAATGGATGGGGTGGTGTAGTCGATCTGTGAGTTGTACCCCGGATATCCGGTGGCAAACTCTGAAATGATGCCGGTGCCGATCTGGTGAATGTTGTAACCGGTCAACAGCGAGCCGCGGGTGGGGGAACTCACCGCTGCTACAGACATGTGCGTATAGCGGAGCCCTTCGTCACCGATTCGGTCGAAATTGGGTGTGCGCATGACGCCACCATAGGATGTTGCATTCGAGTAACCTGCATCATCAAGCATTATGACCAGCACGTTTGGCGCACCCTCAGGGGCCTTTCTCTGGCCGACAAAATCAGGCTTAGAATCTGCCAGTGTTTTCCCTTGGACCCCTTTCCATTCGTCCACGGGGTAGGGAATAGAGTTTTCGTGAGAGGGTGCGGCAAATCCGGCAAGCGGGGCCGATAGCGACAAAACCATTCCTGTTATCATTGTTTTTTTCATTGCATTAAATCCTCCTGTTTATTTGTTGATCGTTGTACCACCAGTGGCCCCTTGACTACATCCATGACATAGGATGCAGGAAGTCCATTTTCCAGCAGCGTCGCCATGGCTGTGAGGTATTTGCGAATATGTCTAAAAAATTTACGGTAACCGGGACAGAGATACTGCAATCCAGGCTGGTCGTCCCAGCTCACGACAAAACGGTGCTTGGGACAACCTCCCCGACAGGCGGCCAGCACATCGCAATCCTGGCATTGCTTCGGCAATGCAGTTTCCTTACACACGCCAAAGCCGGAATGTTGAGATTTCTCGACCATGGCAAGCAGTGATTCCGTAGCGATGTTGCCGAGCCGAAACTCTGGATAGACATTGTGATCGCAGGCGTAAACGTCGCCGTTGTGTTCCACCACCAAAGACCTTCCGCACTGTTGCGCGTGGATACAGACCGGTGACGGATTGCCGATCCATGCATTAAGTGCCCACTCAAAGTTCATCACAAAGATGTTGCCCACATCGTTGCGAACCCAATCTTCGTAGATGGCTATCAGGAATTCTCCGTATTCTTCAGCCTGGACGCTCCACGGGGTTACCCGAGTATTCGGCTCTTTCGTGCTAAGTGCGGCAGGACCGGCCAGGTTCACTCCCCAATGTCTGCTTTCGGGGTTGCATGCACGTTCAACGACGGGTGTAAATTGCACAAATTCAACCCCGGAATCTTTAAAAAACTGATAGATTTCCAGTGGATGATTTGCCGATTCCCGGGAAACACAAGCCAGGACATTGAATGGAACCTCATGTTTTTGCAGCAGACGCAGCCCCTGCATAACCATGTCGAAGGTGCCCTTTCCTCTTTTGTCATGGCGGTGCTGGTCATGAATCTGCTGTGGTCCGTCAAGGCTGATGCCAACCATGAAATCATGTTGTTTCAGGAATTTGCACCATCGGTCTGTAAGCAGGGTACCATTGGTCTGGAGCGAGTTTTTGATGGTTTTTGTATTGCTAAACGGTCTTTGCAGTTCGATAACCCGCTCGAAGAATTCCACGCCCAACAGGGTCGGCTCACCACCCTGCCAAACGAATTCAACAACAGGTGGTGATTGTGACCTGATGTAGTTTTCAATGAAGGTTTGGAGAACCGTGTCGCTCATCCGAAAACCACGGTTGTTGGAAAACAATGCCTGTTTTTCGAGATAGAAGCAGTAGTCACAGTCGAGGTTGCAGTCTGGACCTGCCGGTTTGGCCACAACATGGAGCGGAGGGCTATGTGGGCCAAGATTGTTATTTCGAAAAACAGTCATGTACATATTCCTATATCAGATGATGATAAGTTGTCTTGCAATTCATGAAGATACCGTTACAACTGCTCGATAACTATTTGAAACAAAACGATTTGCCAATAAGGTCATTAACTCTCTCGAAGTGTCGTTTCACGTTTTGGGGGCAGGCTTGCACCGCGCCCAACGTCCTATTTGGGCAACAACACAGTCACCGCCAGCCGTAACCCCCAGTCCTCAGGTCCGTACTCAGGCGCTTCCGCCCAGTACCGTGCGCCCGCGGTGAAACTTACGGGGAGTTTGCCCACCTTGACGAGTTGGCCGACGCTCAGGTTGATCGGTACCGACCACTTTTCCGCCTTCCAATCGTACGTCGCCTCGGTGTTCAGCCCGAAGGTCGTGGCCGAGTCCGTGGTCAGGGAGACGAACGGCTGGAGAAAGGTAGCGTTGACGTCCGAACGGTCGCTATCACCGGCGTAGGACCAGATGTGGTTGACGAGTGTACCGTAGGTCACGCCGTCCACCTGCTTGAGCGCAACGGCCGTGGGACCAATTCCCCACTTCTCGCTCCCGAGCGTTTCGTCCGAAGCGGTGGGTAAGAGCCACACCGGGCCGGCGCCCCAGATCCAGCCGCCCGACGTCGGGGCTTTGGGCGAGAAGAACTGGCTCGCCGTGATGTCGCCCAACCCGGATTCACTCATGCCTTTCACCGGGATGTCGGACTGATCGACAAGGGGCACAATCGTTCGCGTGATGACGTTCCAATCGTCATTCAGCTCGAAAGGAATCACGGGCTGAATGTTGATCCGCCAAACCGAGCCGTCGTCGTTCGGGCCGATGTTCTTATCGTAGTTGGCCTGGATGGGGACGCTGATCAGGTTCGCCACCGGGTTGGCCAGCTTCATTGCCAGGTCCTCTCCCTCGTCAGCTCGGGCCGCCGCGACTGCAAGCACACTCACGAAAGTGGTAGCCAAAAAACAGCTTATTGTGAACGTTTTAATCTTCATAATCTTCAGCCTTCCCCCAGGATTCCTATTCACAAAATGCGTCCGCATCAGAATTTCCAGGCCCCGGTCAGCGTGACGTAGTCGGACTCGAAGCGGTTGATAATAGTCTTTCGAATCTCATAACAGTTTTTCCTTTATAAAATTTCCGGAATTTCATGGCTCACATTTCATTTTCCTTCATTGATTCAACACTTCGGTGAGTGCTGCACCGGTAGCACCTGAAGGTGGTCTGATTTTCAAATACTTGGAAAGCGTCAAGGCAATGTCGACGGTCTCAACCTCTCTAAAAACGGTTTTTGCTTCCAGGCCGTTTCCGGCAAAGATAACCGGGACAAAGGTGTCATACCGCCATGGCGAGCCATGGGTGCTGGCAACTGTCAGCCCGTCAAAGTCGTTGACAAACCATTGGGGTTCGAGAACCAGGTAGATATCGCCCGAGCGTTTGGGATTAAAGTTGCGAAGTATCTGCCTGTACAACCGGGTATCGGGCATCTTGCCCTCGATCAGGTCGATGCTCGGTACGGCGTAGGCAACGCCGTTGAAATTTACCAATTCCGCAGCAATGGCACGGGACACTTCGTTGGCGTCCAGCCCTTTCTTGTGAAGGATCTCGTTGTTCAGGTAGACATAAGGATGATCGAACCCAGAGATAAGCTCCTCGGCGATACCGTATTTGGTTTTGAGGGCCTCGATGACTCGTTTTTTGTCAAGTTCGTCCGGCATAAAATACTGGGCTTCGATGCCGAACTGGCTTAACTGAGCAGGGACTTCCGCGGCGCCGTGATCGGAGGAAAGCACGATCAGGGTTTGATCTAACCCCACCTCTTTATCTATAAAGGCAAATAATTCTGCCAGCGTTTTGTCGAGGCGCAGCAGGTTATCCTCGCTTTCCAGGCTGGAGGGGCCGAACATATGGCCCACGTAATCGGTGGAGGAAAAACTGATGGAGAGATAATCGGGGATATCGTCCTGGCCCAGCTCTTCCCGGACTACCAGTTCCTTGGCAAACTCCAGGGTAAGCTCATCGCCTGCGGGGCTGAGGGTCAGCAGAGTGGTGAAATATTTGGAGTCTGCGTTACCAAAGGGGTGCGGGAAGACCACCCCGTAGCCGGGAAAGTCGGTCTCCCAGGGCATGTCATCATCGTCGCCGTAGATGTAGGTCGATATCTCATGCAGCAGATCCCAGTTGCTATCACCATAAGCTTGCGGAAGTTTTCTGTTATTCCATTCATCTACCCATTTCGGGTAGGCTTGGTAATAATAGGTGCTGGTGACGAACTCGCCTTTTGCCTTGGAAAACCAGAAGGCCTTGCCGGCGTGTCCTGCCATGGTTACCGCACCGCGATCCTTGACAGACACACCGAAAATTTTGGCCTTGCCGTTGGTCGCAAGGGCCAGTTCGTCACTGAAGGTGGTACTCAGGATGGTTGCGGGGGACCTGCCGTCGGTACCTGCAGCCTTCTGGGTCGGGTCCATCTCGACATCTTTATCCACGCCTCCGCCATCACCGATAAGGGGATACCGCTCGTCTTCTATGTTGTAGACTGTACGGCCGAGTTCCTTGTCGAACCAGATATTGCCGATCATGCCATGGTCGGCAGGATCCGCTCCGGTGGCAAGTGTCGCATGCCCCACCACAGTTTCGGTATTGGCGTGGCGGTGGTGCCCGTTCTCATAGACGACACCTGTTTCATACAGATATCGGAAACCGCCTTCACCCACCCTCTCATAGATCGAAGCGGGCATGTCTCCCCGAAGTTGATCGACAGTGATCTGGAGTATCAGTTTGAGCGATCCTGGGATAGCGTCCTGTCCATGCGTCGTTGCTGCGGGCATCAACAAGGGCACGGACAATAACAAAAAGATTCGTTTTAAATATCTATCCACGGATTTCATAATACTTTTATCTTTTCCTGGAGCCACTTTCCGCAGCGTTGCTGATTCCACTGTTCCCCAGGGGCACCAAGGCAGCTCCGACATCACTCAAATCAGAATTTCCAGGCCCCGGTCAGCGTGACGTAGTCGGACTCGAAGCGGTTGTCTGCACTGAAATCGTGCATCCACTTGCCCAGCACGGTGAAGCGGCCTTTGCCGAATGCGGGGATCCAGACCAGGCCCGGCCCGGCTGCATAGGATCTGGATTTATAGTCGCCGAGGGTTGCCCCGGAGCCGCTGTCGCCTGACAACTGCTTGTAGTAGTAGCCCCGCAGGCCAACCGCGAAAGTCTCGGAGAGGAACTGGTTCGCCACCAGGTCGGCATGAAACTCGGTGCCCGTCTTGTAGTCGGTGTCGGAATTTTCGGTGTTGACCATCACGCCCGGGGCGAAGGAGACTTCCGTCCCGGATTCCGGGTTGAACCAGGTCACGGCCCCCACGGTGTCAAAGCTCCAGTAATTTCGCCCGAGGTTGGCCAGGTCGTTGCCCGAGGTGTCGTATCCTCCCGTCGGCGCGATAATCGACTCCGAGAGCTTGAAAGACCACTGATCCGAAGCCCAGTTCATCTGGAATGGGATGAGGGCGATGTCGCTCAGGTCGAAGCTGTCATCGGAGAACGCGAAGCGGTTGCCAAGCGGCCCGGTCAGCGTGCCGTCGAGCTCGGCAGAACCAAAGGGGATGGCCACGCCAATGGTGTATCGCCCGCCCAGAACTGGCTTGTCGAAGGTGTAGGACAACGCCGCGAGGTTGAGGAACAGATCGAGATCAAGACCGAAAGTGACCCGTCCTTCCAGGACCGATACATCGGTACTGCCCGACTGGTACCAGAGCGTGTATGCACCCTGTAACCCGGGCTCGGGGGGTACCGCGAGGAGAATGTCGCCGCCCGCCCCGGGCAGGTAATGGCTGGCCGCCCCCTCGGCCGCAAAGACCGCAGAGGGGTTGAAGGCAAAGAGCATACTCAGCGCCATCAGGCCGGAGATCACACCCTTTTTCATTCGCCGCACCAACGCCCTAGCAAAATCTTTGTTGACGGCACACCGTGCTGCACTTTTCGGGGTCACGATTTTCATGGCTGACAACTCCTTTTGGGTTTCACAGATTTCTGCTTCGTTGATCGTTTTTTCGAATTGGACACCGGGAATGGCCGGGGTCCAAGGCAACACAATCGTGGGGCCGGGGGCGGCATGCCGGGCTATTGCAAACACCATGATAACTTCGACGATCAGTTGTCATGGTTCGCATCGAGAAAAAATTCGCAATTATTGCCCGCCGAAGGTATGATTAGTTGTTTTACTTTTTAATTAACTGCGGAATGTTGCCACTCATCTGTCTGGAAAAGCGTTGCCTGATGTTCTTATGCTGGTCTGTTAGCAATTTGATTCCACTTGTACAACCAAAGGCAGGCCTTGAAAACCTAATTTAGGATAAACACTGGGGCTTCTTTTTTATCGTCTTGCCGCTTGGGGGTCTTAAGAAATGACACCATCGAAATTTCCCGCTGATCAAGAAATTTCAAATCCCGATTCCAGCTTTTCCCCAGAACTGATTCAGGAGCACCTGGATCAGCTCATGAACGCTGAAGAATTCCTGGCCACGAAAGCGCAACGCGAGCTTCTCCGGTTCGTGGTTGACAAGACCCTGGCCGGCCAGTGCGATGAAATCAAAGGGTATACCATCGCCACTGAAGTCTTTGGTCGAGGCGAGGACTTCGATCAGGCCACCGATCCCATCGTCAGCATTCAGGCCAACAAATTGCGCCGGGCCCTCGATTTTTATTATCTCAAGACCGCAGCGGATGATTTGATCCGCATCGACATTCCGAAGGGCACTTACGTGCCTGTTTTTCATCTTCTGGATACGGCCTCTCGAGGCACTCTTCTTCAAGAAAATCACGACATCGGGCAATGCTCCTCTAATGATTGGATCAAGATTATCGTCCCGCCGTTCAAGAACCTGTCCGGAAACAGTGAACTGGACTATTTCGGCATTGGTATTGCGTCTGAAATCGCCCAGGAAATTACCCGCTTTCAGGAAGTCCGCGTTCTGGTGGAACCTCCGCAGGGTGTTCATCGGCGTGCTACGGATGTCGGCGCCCGTTTCGTGCTGACCGGATATTTTAAAAAAGACAAAGACGGCTTAAAAGTGGGGAGCACCCTGATCGATAAATCGACGGACCTGCAGATCTGGCATGACACGCAACGAATGGCTTTCGATCCCGCACGGCTGGTCGACTATGAGGAAGAGATCGCCCTGAAAATTGCCTGTAAACTCTTCTGCGAAGATGGCGTCATGCTGAAAACCTTGTCGCCCGAGACCAAAAAAGTACCGCTGGAAGATCTGCGAACCTACCAGGCAATCCTTCATTATTACCAGTTCCAAATGGAATTTTCTCCGCAGGCGTTTTTATCCGCCTATGAGGCACTGGAGAGAGTGTGCCAACGGGAACCGGAATGCGGTCTGGCCTGGAGCCTGCTCGCCCGCCTTTATGCTGTCAATTTCAGCCTGGAACTGTTCGATCTGGACACGCCCCTGGAAAAAGCCGCAGCCTTTGCCCAGAAGGGACTGGTCTTTACGCCGACCAGCCAGCGGACCCGGTTAACCATGGCGTATATTCTGCTCTTGCAAAATGAATTGTCTGCAGGATTGGCTGAAATCCATAAGGCCATAAAGCTGAACCCGAAATCACTGATGTTTCTGGACAGAATCGGTTATCTCATGGCCCTTCTCGGGGACTGGGAACAGGGCACAGCAATCATCAAAAAAGCCATGGCAGCCAATCCCTACTATAATGCAACCGTTCCCCACGCGCTCTGGGTCGATTGGATCAGGCAGGGGAACTACGAACAAGCCTACCTGGAAACCTTGGATTTCAGGTTACCCGGCCTGTTCTGGGAGCCGCTGATGAAGGCTGTGACCATGGGTTTTCTGGGGAGGGAGACAGAGGGCCGGAGGGCTGTGGACGACTTGCTCAAATGCAAACCGGACTTTGCTCATCGCGGACGGACGTTGATCGAGTATTACATCAAATTTGATGATATCGTTGCCAGGATGATTGACGGCCTGTCTCG
>JARRPG010000061.1:0-20202 GCA_037383085.1 Desulfuromonadales bacterium
CTTCCGGATGGCTTCTGGCATCGCCACAGTTGGGTCATTATTCTGCAACTGGTCAGCATCATCCTGCTGACCGTGCTGATGGTTGTCCGCAAGCAAAAAACCAAGCCGATTTCCGAAGAATGGCGTTTCCTGTTCAAACACCCGATCGCCGGGGCCTTATTTATCACCATCGCATTGACCGGCAATCTCTACGAGAACCCACCACCGTCCTGGGTCTGGTTGTTGCTCGCTGTGGCAACAGTTTCCGGCGCGGTTCTGGTCGGTGCCATGACAGACAAAAGACGGCGCAAGCGATTGATCAGGATACTGGCATTCCTTTTTATGGTGTCGGAGACCCTGAAGAATAACGGCCTGCCAACTCCCGCTTACCAGTTTTACGAGGTGGTTCTCTGTGCCCTGGCCATACCGACCTGCCTGGTTCTGGCGCGGCACAGGCAGCGCCAGGCCCAGGAACAATTCGGCATTTACCTCGCCGCCATGTATGTGATCATCGCCGCCACCCTGGTCGGCCTGATCACCGCCCTGCTCGGCTACGTCACCCTGTCGACGCATCTGGTCGATGCGGTCCTCGGCACTATCATTATCGGTTTCATGGTGCATATCGCCATCCACCTTGCCGACGGTGGCATCACCGAATTCCTGCGTCTGAACTGGATTCAGCAACAGAAGCTCACCCTGCGCCTGGGGATCAGTACCGCCGATCGCCTGAGGACACTGGCCCGGATTATCATTCTCGTCAACGCCGGTCTCTTCCTGTTGGTGATGTGGGGGCTTTACAACGATATTAATGAAGCCGCCACCAGCCTGATGAGCCTTGAATACACCATCGGCGAATTCAGCCTCTCGGTCTTTATGGTCGTGATGGTGATCGTCGTCCTTTATCTGACCAACCTGATTTCCTGGCTGCTGCAGGGCATGGTCGATGCGTATTTCATGACGCCGCGCAACATGGACCTGGGCGTCAAGTCGGCGATGAAGAAATTGTTTCATTATGCTCTCTTTACCATCGGGTTTTTCATAGCGGTCAGTATGGCCGGTCTCGATCTGCAGAAGCTGACGATCATTGCCGGTGCACTGAGTGTCGGCATCGGCTTCGGTCTGCAGAATATCGTCAACAATTTCGTCAGCGGCCTGATCCTGCTCTTCGAACGCCCGGTCAAGGTCGGGGACACCATAAACATCGATGACCAATGGGGGACGATCACCAAGATCGGCCTGCGCTCGACCGTTTTCGAAACCCTCGATCGGTCCGAGATCATCGTCCCCAATTCCGACCTGATCTCGCAGAAAGTTGTCAACTGGACCTTTACCACCAATATCTCGCGCGTCGTCCTGACCGTTGGCGTTGCTTACGGCAGTCCCCTCGACAAAGTGCTCGAGATTCTGCAGCGCGTGGCCGATGAGCACCCGGACATCCTTGATGAACCGGAATCGTCGGCGATCTTCACTGGCTTTGGCGACAGCTCCATCGACTTCGAACTGCGCGCCTGGATTGCCGACATCAGCAAGCGCCTCAAGGTTAAAAGCGAACTCGGTCAAGCGATCGACCGGTATTTCCGTGAAGCCGACATTACCATCCCCTTCCCACAGCGGGACTTGCATTTACGCAGCATTGGCAGTAATTTACAAACTCTGCTCGAAACACAATCACAACGTCCCCAGACTGGCAGCGAAGAGACACCCGAATAAGTTGCTTTCGTTCGCCAAGAACTAAGGAACAACCATGACAGCCCATATCGGTATGCCGCCCGCACAGGGCCTCTACGACCCCGCCAACGAACACGACAACTGCGGGGTCGGCTTTATCGCCAACATCAAAGGCCGAAAAAGCCATAGCATCGTCAAACGTGGCATCGAAATCCTCTATAACCTGACCCATCGCGGCGCCGTGGGTGCCGATCCGCTGGACGGCGACGGTGCCGGGCTGATGATCCAGATACCTGATGCCTACTACCGCGAGATTTGTGACTTCGAACTGCCTGCAAAGGGGGAATACGCTGCCGGAATCGTGTTTTTGCCAAAAGACGATGCCCGTAGCGAAGCGTGCATCACCGTGTTGAATCAAGAACTGGTCAAGGTCGGCTGCAAAATTCTCGGCTGGCGTGCGATCCGGACTGACAACAGCACCATCGGCCGCAATGCCCGCTCTGTCGAACCGAGAGTCATGCAGATCTTCGTCGATCACGGCGAAGTCGAGGTCGACAAGTTCGCGTTGATGCTCTACCTGGCACGCAAACGTGCCGAGAATACGATTCGCAACGACCGCCTTGCAGGACCGGAGATGTTCTACGTCTGTTCGCTCTCGAGCAGCACGGTCCTCTACAAAGGGATGCTGCTCTCCGAGCAGCTCAATACCTTCTACCCGGAGCTGGACGATGAACGGCTCGTCAGTGCGATTGCCTTCGTTCACCAACGTTACAGCACCAACACGTTCCCGACCTGGGATCTGGCACAACCCTTCCGCTACATCGCCCACAATGGCGAGATCAACACCCTGCGCGGCAACATCAACCGAATGCGGGCGCGAACCGCCCTGTTCGCACATCTCGATCTGGCTGATGGGGTCAGTGACCTGGACCCGGTTATTATCGAGGGCAGTTCCGATACGGCCTGTTTCGATAACGCCCTCGAGCTGCTGGTGGTGACCGGTCGCAGTCTTGCACACTCGCTGGCGATGATGATTCCCGAGGCCTGGGTTTCCAAAGCCCATCTGCGTCCCGAGGTGAAAGGCTTTTTTGAATACCATGCCACCATGATGGAGCCTTGGGACGGGCCGGCCAACATCGTCGCCTGTGACGGACGCCAGGTCGTCGCCATCCTCGACCGCAACGGTCTGCGCCCGGCCCGCTTCTGGATAACCAGCGACGACGAGATCATTTATGCTTCGGAAGCCGGGGTTCTGGATATTGCCCCGGAGAAGATCCTGCGCAAGGAACGCCTGGCTCCCGGCAAGATGATCCTGGTTGATGTTGAAACCGGCGAGTTCAAAGAAGACCACGAGATCAAGGGCGATCTCGCTGCGGCCCAGCCTTATGCTGCATGGGTGAGGGAATACCTGATCCGCCTTGACGATCTGCCCGCCCCGGCGACCAGGCGCGCACCCGGTCGCGGTGAACTGAGGCGCAAGCAGGGGAGTTTCGGCTACACGCTTGAAGAGATGCGTGAGATCATGGCACCGATGGCTCTGAATGGACAGGAGCCGGTTGGTTCGATGGGGACCGATACCCCGGTTGCGGTCTTGTCGAAGCACAGCAAACTCCTTTACTGGTACTTCAAGCAGCTTTTTGCCCAGATCACCAACCCCCCCATTGATCCGCTGCGTGAAGAGATCGTCATGAGCCTGACCCAGTACATCGGCCCAGCACGCAATATTCTCATGCCCGGGCCTGAACATTGCCAGATGCTGGAGCTCGACCACCCGGTGATCACCAACGACGTGCTGGAACAGCTTCGGCACAGTGACATCCAAGGCTTCCGCGGCGCCACCCTGAGCACCCTATTCGACGCAGATCAGGGTCACGAGGCTCTGCAGCAACGCCTGGAGGCCTTGTTTGTCGAAGCCGAGGCGGCGGTCGACGCCGGCCGGACGATTCTGGTGCTTTCCGATCGCGGTGTCTGTGCAGAACAAGCACCGATACCCGCACTGTTGGCCCTGGCCGGCATTCATCATCACCTGATCCGGGTCGGCAAGCGCAGTCAGTGCTCACTTGTGGTTGAAACCGGCGAAGCGCGGGAAGTGCACCACTTCGCTCTGCTGGTCGGTTACGGTGCGGCGGCGATTAATCCCTACCTCGCCTTCCAGACCTTGCAGGACATGGTCAACCAGGGAATGCTGCCCGGCCAGGACGGCAACACCCAGGCCGACGAAGAGACCGATATTGTTTATCAATATACCGAAAACTACATTAAGGCGATCGGCAAAGGGCTGCTCAAGGTCTTCTCCAAAATGGGGATCAGCACCTTGCAGAGTTATTGCAGTGCGCAGATCTTTGAAATTATCGGCCTGAACGAAGAGTTCACCAGCAAATATTTTCCGGGCACAACCAGCCGCATCGGCGGCGCCGGGCTGCAGGAGATCGCGACCGAAAGCCTGCTGCGCCACCAGACGGCCTACGCCGAGCAGGTCGACTCCAACCGCGACCTGGATCGAGGCTCTGAATACTTTTGGCGCCGGGAAGGGGAATCTCACCTGATGAACCCCGAGACGATTGCGCTGCTGCAGCGCGCTGTGCGCTCCGGGAACCGTGAAGATTTCAAACGTTACTGCAAACTGATCGACAGTCAGAGCAGGCAGCTCTGCACGCTGCGCGGTCTCTTCAAGTTCAAAGCCCTGAAGCCGGCGGTTCCCCTCGATGAAGTGGAACCGGCCAGTGCCATTGTCAAGCGCTTCTGCACCGGTGCCATGAGTCTCGGTTCGATCTCGACCGAGGCGCACGAAACCCTGGCGATTGCCATGAACCGCCTCGGCGGCAAGTCGAACACTGGCGAAGGCGGCGAAGACCCGCGCCGTTATACCCCCGACGCCAACGGCGACTCACGCCGCAGCGCGATCAAACAGGTGGCTTCGGGACGCTTCGGTGTGACACCCCATTACCTGGTGAATGCCGACGAACTGCAGATCAAGATCGCCCAGGGCGCCAAGCCCGGTGAAGGCGGTCAGTTGCCCGGTCACAAGGTCAGCGATTACATCGGTGAACTGCGTTACAGCGTCCCCGGGGTCACCTTGATCTCGCCGCCACCGCACCACGATATCTATTCCATCGAAGATATTGCCCAGCTGATCTTCGACCTGAAAAACTGTAACCCGAAGGCAGACATCACGGTAAAACTGGTCAGCGAGGTCGGTGTCGGCACTGTTGCTGCAGGGGTCAGCAAGGGTCACGCTGAGCGCGTCATCATCGCCGGCTACGACGGCGGTACCGGCGCCTCGCCGGTCTCGTCGATTAAACATGCCGGAACCCCCTGGGAGATTGGCCTGGCCGAAACCCAGCAGACTCTGGTGCTCAACGATCTGCGCGGACGCATCATTGTGCAGACCGACGGTCAACTGCGCACCGGCCGTGACGTGATCATCGCCGCCATGCTCGGCGCCGAAGAGTATGCCTTCGCCACGGTGGCATTGATCACTGTCGGCTGCATCATGATGCGCAAATGTCACCTCAACACCTGCCCGGTCGGCGTTGCGACGCAGGATGAGGCCCTACGCGCCAAGTTCACCGGTAAACCTGAGCATGTCGTCAATTACTTCACCTTCCTCGCCGAAGAAGTGCGTGAAATAATGGCTGAACTGGGGGTCAGATCACTGGATGAGCTGATTGGCCAGATTCAGTATCTGGAGATGGACACTGCCATCAAGCATTGGAAGAGCCAGGGTCTGGACTACTCGAAAATCCTGATCAAGCCGGAAGTCTCCGATGACATTGCAACCCGCAGAATTCATGGGCAGGAACACGGCCTCGAGGCACAGCTGGACAACCAGCTGATTGAGCTTGCCGCCCCGGCTCTTGAGCGTAAGGACAAGGTTCGCATCGACATGCCGATCCGCAACTCGAACCGCTCTTTCGGCACCATGCTCTCCGGTCAGATCGCGCTGCGTCACGGCCGAGAAGGGCTGCCTGATGAAACGATCAGACTCTCGTTGACCGGCATCGCCGGCCAGAGCTTTGGTGCCTTTCTGGCCCCCGGCATCGATATGCGTCTGGTCGGAGAGGCCAACGACTACGTCGGCAAGGGGATGGCCGGAGGTCGCATCAGTATCCGCCCCGATCCCAATGCTGCCTTCGTCTGGCATGAAAACGCGATTGTCGGCAACACCGTTCTCTACGGAGCCACTGGCGGGGAGGTGTTCTTTGCCGGCAAAGCCGGAGAGCGTTTCTGCGTACGCAACTCAGGGGTCACGGCGGTCGTCGAAGGCACCGGTGATCACGGCTGCGAATATATGACCGGTGGCCGGATGGTTTGCCTTGGCAGGACCGGCCGCAATTTCGCTGCCGGCATGTCCGGCGGTTTCGCCTATGTTCTCGATCATGACAATCGCTTCCGACGACGCTGTAACCCGGCGATGGTCGATCTCGAGCAAATGGACATCGAGGACGAAGATGCCGCCTGGCTGAAACAGATCATCGCCAGGCACTATGAACAGACTGATTCCCCCCGAGCGGCAGAGATTCTCGCCGACTGGGATGACCAGCTGCCGCGTTTTGTGCGCGTCTTCCCCCACGAATATCGCAGGGTGCTGACCGAAAGAGCAGCCAAGGCTGAGAAGGGAAAGGAGGTCGCTCATGGGTGACCCACGCGGATTTATAAAACATGGCCGTCGCGACAAGACCCTGCAACCGGTCCAAGCGCGACTGCAACATCATGAGGAACACTATAACTACCCCAGCGAAGAGAAGGTCAAGACCCAGGCCTCGCGCTGCATGGATTGCGGCGTGCCTTTCTGCATGTCCGGCTGCCCGTTGGGGAACCTGATCCCGGAGTGGAATGACCTGGTCTACCGCGGCCAGTGGCAGCAGGCATTGCGGGCTCTGCACGCGACCAATAACTTCCCGGAGTTCACCGGCCGGGTCTGTCCTGCGCCCTGCGAAACGTCCTGCGTACTCGGCATCAACGAGCCGGCGGTCACGATCAAGCTCCACGAAGTCTCCATCATCGACAAGGGTTTCGAGGAAGGCTGGATTGTGCCCGAACCGCCAACCCGTCGCAGTGGCAAGACCGTTGCCATCATCGGCAGCGGACCTGCCGGGCTGGCATGTGCTCAACAACTTAACCGTGCTGGTCATCGGGTGACCGTCATCGAAAAGACAGACCGCGCCGGTGGGCTGCTCATGTACGGAATTCCTCACTACAAGTTGCGCAAGGAAAAAGTCCAGAGACGCATCGACCAGCTGGTTGCTGAGGGGATCCAATTCCGTTATGACTGCGATGTCGGCAAAGATGTGCCTTTTGCCGAGATCAAGGCCGATTTCGATGCCGTTGTCGTTGCCAGCGGGGCGGAAGAACCGCGTGATTTGCCTGTCGAGGGACGCGAACTGGATGGTATCCACTTTGCGATGGAATTTCTGCCACAGCAGAACCGCGCAAACTGGGGGGACAGCGATGTCGCTGCCCTGCATCCGAAGAAACAGACGATCAGTGCCAAGGGGAAGAAAGTCATCGTCATTGGCGGAGGGGATACGGGTTCGGACTGCATCGGCACGTCCATGCGACAGGGGGCAGCAAGTGTGGTCAACTTCGAATTACTCGAGCAGCCTCCGCAACAGCGTGCGATGGACAATCCCTGGCCGCAGTGGTCACGGATCATGCGGGTCAGCACCTCGGTTGAAGAAATGCGCGTCATGGGTGGCGATGTCTTCTATGAGATCATGACCACACGCTTCATCGGCAAGGACAAGACTGTCTCTGCCCTGGAAACCGTCAAAGTTGAATGGGTCAACGGTCGTCCGCAGCCGGTTGCTGGCAGTGAGCAGATATGGAAATGCGACCTGGTCCTGTTGGCCATGGGTTATCTCGGGCCGCGCTCGGAGCTGCTCAAACAGATCGACTGCGAAATCGACCTGCGCTCAAACATCAAAACCGACCCAGAGACCCGCATGAGTTCGGTAGACGGCGTATTTGCCGCCGGCGACTGCCGCCGGGGTCAGAGTCTGGTGGTCTGGGCAATCAGTGAGGGGCGCGAAGTCGCCCGTTGCGTCGATGAGTACCTGAGCGGCAGGAAAAGCCAGCTGCCCGCGGTGCGCCTGGAGCCTTTCGAATACTGAGTCAAACCATAAGGCTTTGGAAAAATTCGAACGCCCGTTCGCTTTGCTCACTCAAGACGCAAAGGCGCAAAGATCTCTTCTTCTTTTAATGTTGCTTGGCATTCTTTGCGTCTTTGCGTTAAATAATTGTTTGGTTGTTAAGTTTTTCAGATGTAAGACCGGACAAACGCGCAGCAGTTCAGACATTTTTCAAACAACAGGTTCACAATGCGCATACTGGTGATCGAAGACCAACCGGATATCCTGCAGAACATCGTTGATTACCTGGAGTTGAAAGGTTATGTCGTAGCGTCGACGACAAGCTGACCGGCTTCCAGGCCGGGGCTGACGATTACCTCGTCAAGCCCTTCTCCCTGCCGGAGCTGAACGCACGCGTCGAAGCAGTGTTGCGCCGCGGCCAGTCCGGTCTGCAGAATATCCTGACGGTCGGGGATTTGAGCTACGACATGAACAACCTCGAAGCGACGCGCGCGGGGGTTCCCCTCAAGCTCAGCCCGATCGGTCTCAAGCTGCTCGAAAAACTGATGAAGAGCAGCCCGCACGTGGTCAAGCGTGAAATCCTCGAAGAGCTGCTCTGGGGAGAGGATCTTCCCGGCAGTGACAGTCTGCGCAGCCATATCCATACCTTACGGCAGATCATCGACAAACCTTTCCAGGCGCCTCCCCTCCTGCACACTGTGCACGGTATCGGCTACTGCCTGAAAATTGCTGACGATGGAATTTAAATCCCCCCTGACACAGCGCATCATCATTTCCTTCGTGGTCCTGACCACAGTGGTCAGTGGTCTGTTCAGTTTCGGCCTGATGAAGGCTATCGATATTGTCGAAAAAGATCTCGTCACCGCCGAGCTCAACCGCAGATTTCCTGAGTTCATGGGAGAATACAAACAGGGCGAGCAGCCGAACATGGACCTGGGAACGCAATTCTACAGCGGCACCGAGGACATCCCGTATTTTCTTCGCGGCCTGGATTTGGAACCGGGATTCCACGAGGTGGAGTCCGAGGAAAGTTCCTTTCACGTGATGATCAAAAAAGAGAAGGAGAGGCCTTTTTTCCTGGTTCAGGAACAGACCGCTGTCGAACAGCATGAGAACCTGCTGGAGCTGACGGTCATCGGTGGGTTTTTCCTGAGCATTGCCGCCTCGCTGATTCTCGGCATTATGATGGTCCGTCGCATTATCGCCCCGGTGCAGCGCCTGACCCAGCAAGTCCACAACCGCGAGCAGCTGCTGGTGGACGCCCCGCCGCTGTCAACGGGATATACCGACGACGAAGTCGGACGGCTCGCCCAGGCTTTTGACCGGACCCTCGGCATGCTCCAGGAATCCCTGCTGCGGGAGAGTCTCTTCACCAGTGACGTCAGCCATGAATTGCGCACCCCGTTGATGGTTATCAAGAGTTCCTGCGACCTACTGATCGCCAAAAACCAACTCGACGACTTCACCCGTCAGCGGATTGGTATCATCAGCAAAGCCGCCAACGAAATCCAGGAGCTGGTCGATGCCTTCCTGACACTGGCCCGCGGCAAGGAAACGGAACAGGAGAAAGCGACGCTCTGGAATATCATCGAGCGAAATCGTTCGGAATGGCAGCAGCAGGCGCAAACCAAGAGAATTCGCCTGGTGATTCGCGATACCACGGACACGGCGTCGACACCAGCCGAGCTCTTCCCGGCCGCCATGCTGCGGACGGTTCTCAACAACCTGATCCGCAATGCCCTTCATTACACCGCTGAGGGTGAGGTCATCCTGGTGGCACGCGACTCAGGATTCACCATTTGCGACACCGGGCCTGGCATTTCCACCTCCGACAAGGCGTCCATCTTCAAACCGTTTTACCGCGGCCAGTCCGGCGATCGCAACGGTCTCGGCCTGGGTCTCGGCCTGTCCCTGGTGCAACGAATCTGTGCGCGGGAAAACTGGACGATTGATGTCCGGGACAATCAACCCAGCGGCTGCTGCTTTTCGATTGACTTCAAAAAATAGCCTTTTCACGTTTTTTTCACACTTTTTCAACGCCCCCGTCACAACCGGTCCATTATTATGCAACCATAAAAAAACCAAGGCACACAAAGCAACCCGACTGACCGCCAACAAAGATTCTTTGCGTTCCTGAATCTGCTACAAAAACATCAGCAGGCTCAACGCCATCACGGCCATCCCGGCGATGACACCGATAATCGTCAGGTGGTGTTCGCCAAATTCCTCGGCCGCCGGCAGCAGTTCATCGAGTGAAATGAAGACCATGATGCCGGCCACGCCGGCGAACAGGACCCCGAACACCGTCGGCGAAAAAAACGGTAGCAGCACCAAATAGCCGACCAGGGCCCCGAGAGGCTCGGCAAGACCGGAGAGGAAAGACAGCTTGAAGGCCTTGCGACGACTGCCGGTGGCGTAATAGATCGGCACCGAAACAGCGATGCCTTCGGGAATATTGTGGATCGCAACTGCCACGGCAATGGCAATGCCGAGACTCGGCTCAGTCAGCGCCGCCGTGAAGGTGGCCAGACCCTCCGGAAAGTTGTGTATGCCGATCGCCAGAGCGGTAAAGACGCCCATGCGCTTGAGGCGGGCAAAATCATGGGCCTCGTTGTCCGGCAGGTTCTCGAGCCCCTGCGCCATTTCCTCGATGGAATGCAATTCGTGGGGGTTCTCGTAATTCGGCACCAACCGGTCAATCAGACCGATCAGTGCAATGCCGCCAAAGAACGCTGCGACGGTGCACCAGGTCCCGGTGACTTCACCGAGGCTCGCCACCAGTTCGGTCTTCGCCTTGAAGAAGATTTCGACGAAAGACACATACAGCATCACACCGGCCGAGAAGCCGAGAGCAAGTGACAGGAAACGCGTATTGGTGGTGCGCGTAAAGAACGCCAGGGCGCTGCCCACCCCGGTGGCGAGACCTGCGAACAATGTCAGACCAAAAGCAAAAAGTAACGTCTGGGTATCCATCAGGCTTCTTTGAAATCAGGTGTTGCGATTCAACACAGACTGCGTCTCTGAATGTATACCATGCGCTCGGCGCTTTTGCAGGAGAAGTGTCGCCAACCCGAGGCGATCGGCATAAAACCCGAAAATCATTGTTTCTGTGGCGCGGGAAGAGTTTTTGCCCAGAAGACCGCCACGGCTGTCAAGACCGCTGAGGCCAGGTAAGACCCGGTGAAGGTGCCGGTCGCTTCGGCGACCATCCCGGCCACCGCCGGTCCGATCGTCTGGCCGATCGCAAAGCAGAAGGTGATTATGGAGAAAGCGGCCGCGGCACGGGCCTTGCCCAGGTAATCACCCACCGCCGCCGCCATGATCGCCGGGATAGCGAACACGGCGACCCCGTAGAGGACGACCGAAGCGAACAGGGCCACAGTGCCGAGACGCGAGCCGGCCAACAGGTAAGCGCCGGTCTGCACGGCAAAGACCGCCATCAGGCCGCCCTTGCGGCCGATTTTGTCGGACAGGAGACCGAAGGCAGTGCCGGAGAACAGGCTGAAAAAACCGACCCAGGACCAGAAAGCACCGGCGCTCGCTTCAGCATAAGCGTATTCCTCCACCATGGTGGTCACGATGAAGGTCCCGTAAATGACGTAAGTGGCACCGAAGATGGCATACAGACCACCGAGATGGCCGAGAATACGGGCCGGGCTGAAATTCCCCTTGCTGGTTGAGGGGTCGTATTCCAGTTCCTGCGTTTCGCCGACCGGCTCCAGCCCCTTGTCGGCCGGATCGTTGCGAATCATCACCGCGGCAATCGTCGCCACCAGCAGAACAATCGTCGCCAGCAGAGCCCAGCCCAATCGCCAGCCCTGAGCGGCAAAGTTGTGGTTGAGTATGGGGATCATGAACCCCGAGAAGATGATCGCAAAGCCGCTGCCGACAACAATCAGACCGGCCGCCCGACCACGTTTTTCGCGCCGGAACCAGTAGGAGACCAGCACCATGATCGGGATGTTGGCAAAGCCGCTGCCGACACCGACCACCGTATAGAGCACCAGAATCATGCCGTAACTGCTGCCGCCAGCGATTCCGAACATGCACAGCGCAATCAGAAACAGACCGCTGGCAATCAACTGTCGCGGCGTGAAACGTCGCAACAGCATCGGCACCAGAGCCACCGCCGCCAGATAGCCGGCAAAATTGCCGGTACCGAGAAAACCCATTTCGTCATAGGTCAACCCCAGGGCAACACTCATGGACGGCAGCAGCATGCCGAAAGCGAATCGGGCCAGCCCCAGACAGGCAAAAATCGTCAGGGTCCCCACCATGACGATGAGCCAGCCATAGTGCAGCCCGGTGATGTTTTTGCGGTCGTTTTGTCGGACAGTTTGCATGACGGGGAATCTTAACCCGAGGACCGGTTGGCGCCAAGGGAATTGCCACATCGCAGGACCCGATCCGTAGGATATTCCGACCCCGCGCCGCGGCAGAACCGCTCAATAATCGTCACATGCGGTTGAACCGAGGCAGGGAAATCGCATACACTGCTTAGCATCTGCCGCGCCGCCGGCGCCCGTGGAGGCAACTGTGTCAAAGAGTCTCGGCGACAAGCTATCGCCAGCCATCAAATACTGGGCCTTTCTGATCGGCATCATCACGGTTATCTTCGCCGTTATTTTCGGCAGTTTTACGGCCTCCTACCTGAATCTGGATCCGGCCGAGCAAGTCCTTGTTGAAGACCTTTTCGACAAGCTGGTCCCCTTCCCCTTCATCGGTGCGATTATCCTGGTGGCCTTTGTCTGCACCATGGTCAGCCTGTTGTTCCGTTACTACATCATTCCGGTGCTGCGCATGGCGGAACAAACCCGCCTGATTACCGCCGCCAATCCCGATTACCGGATTACCCCGGAAGGCGCCCGGGAGCTGACCACCCTGGCCCGCATCATCAATGAGTCAGCCGAGGCTTTTCAGAAGCTGCAGAACGAGGTCGAGGACAAAATCCGCGAGTCCAATCAGGCCTTGAAGGTCGAGCGCAACCGTCTGGCCGCCCTGATGGCGGAGTTGCCCTACGGTGTCGTGGTCTGCAACCTCGACGGCCGGATCATGCTCTACAATCGTCTGGCCAGCGAGATGCTGGGCGGCGGTGCTGATCGGGAACGGACCATTGGCCTGGGGCGATCGATCTTCGGCATTCTGGACCGGGCACCGCTGGTCCACGCCCTGGAAGTCATCAACCATGGCTGTGCCCAGGAGCAGAGCAGACCGGCGTTGGGTGTCATGACCCAGATGTGCGGATCGCGGTTTATCCGGGTCAACATGACGCCTGTGAGTGCCAGCAGCACAGACGCCAAGACCCCGAGCCTCTCCGGGTTCGTCCTGTCACTGGAGGACATTACCGGCGAAATCGACGCGGTCAACGAACGCGACAAACTACTGCAGCGCATGATCGACGATGTCCAGGAATCGCTTGGCCGACTGCATCAGGGGATCGAGAAAATCTGCGCGATGCCGGGGACCGAAAGCGATACCTGTGAGCGACATCGCCAGGCGATTGCCAGCGTCAGCCGAGACCTTGAGGCGCATCTGGCGCGAGCCCGCCAGCTCTACAGTGAACATCATCATGCCTACGGCAACCGCGAGAACGTTGATGCCGACACGCTGATTTCCCTGATCGCCAAAAACATCGATGAACGGTTTTCCCTGCAGGTCAAATCCGAAGCCGCGCCTTCCTTGTGGTTGAAAATCGACAGCTATGCACTGGTTCAGGCCTTTGCGACATTGGCCGGAGCCCTCAAAGCCGAATACGGCCTCGACCGAGTGCATCTCTCTGTGACCGCACAGGGAACGGTCACTGCCATCTTGCAGATTGCCTGGCCGGATCGCACGCTTCCCGCACATGCGATCCAGGAGTGGCTGTCCTTGCCCCTGTTCATGGACAGCGCCGGAACGACCGACTCACCAGAAGCGATCATTGAAAAACACGCCGGTCAGGTCACCATCGATCGGTCGGAGGATCAGACCTGCAGCGGAATCCGCATTGCCTTGCCAACCGTCCACGAAGAGGATGTCCCGAGCCTGCATTCGGCGATCGCGCCCCGCCCGGTTTTTTATGAATTCGACCTGTTTCACCAACCCGGTCAGGCGGCGATGGGCAAGCGGTCCCTGCGCCAGCTGACCTTCGTTGCCTTCGACACCGAAACCACCGGTCTGAACCCAGCGGAAGGTGATGAAATCATCCAGCTTGGAGCAGTCCGCATCGTCAATGGCCGCGTGCTCGCTCACGAATGTATCGATCAACTGGTCAACCCGCAGCGACCGGTGCCGAAGGCTTCCGTGAAAATTCACGGCATCGACCCGGAACTGCTCTCCAGCCAACCGCTGATCGGCGACGTCCTGCGCAAATTCCATGCATTCACCGAAGATGCGGTTCTTGTTGCGCACAACGCGGCCTTTGACATGCGCTTTTTGCAGATCAAGCAGGAAGCTCTCGATCTGTCCTTCGATAACCCGGTTCTCGACACGCTGCTTTTGTCATCGATCGTGCATCCGAACCAGGATGGCCATTCCCTGGATGCGATCGCGGAACGCTTTAACCTGACAATCGTCGGCCGGCACACCGCCCTCGGCGATGCCCTGGTGACCGCGGAAGTGCTGCTGAAATTGATCCCACTCCTCGAGGCTCAAGGCATCACGACGCTCGATGATGCCCTCGAGGCATCGCGCACATCGCCTTTTACAAAAATCAATTATTGATCAGAACACGGCTTGGTACGATACGATCATCCCCTGCCCTTTTTACTGGTCTGGATGCCGCACTCTCTCCACCTGGTCTTGCCGCTTCGCCGAGCCATGAGATCGTGGCGGCGAAATGTCCCCCCGACAGTGAAAATTATGGCATAGCGCTTGACAAAAACGACATCTGGTGGTCTAGTGAAGCGTCTGGTTTCACAGGATAAATAGAGGTTGTTACCTGACGCTCCGCATCCTGCGGCGCAGATATTTGTTGTTCCAACCTATCCCAACGGAGGAGACAGATGAAAAAACTGAAATTTTTCGGAGTTTTGGTTCTTGCCGTGCTGCTGGCAACCCCTGCTCTGGCAGCCGACACGATCAAGATCGGCTTCAACATTCCGCTGACCGGTGACATCCCCGAAGTGGGTGAAGGTTCCAAGAACGCGGCCGAAATGTACCTGGCTGACATCAACGGGGCCGGCGGTCTGGAGGTCGGCGGCAAGAAGTATATGCTTGAATTCATCTACATGGACAACGAGTCCAAGGCGGAGTCTGCGGTCAATGCCGCCCTCAAACTGATCGAGCAGGAAGAGGTCGTGGCGATTATCGGCCCCAACTCCTCCAAGCAGGCCGTACCCGCCGGCGGCACCTGCAATGACAACCGCGTACCGATGATCTCACCCTGGTCGACCAACCCCGACACCACCAAGGATCGGCCCTGGGTCTTCCGCGCCGCCTTCCTCGACCCCTTCCAGGGTCCGGTCGTCGCTGACTTCGCCGCCAAGAAGTTCGGCGCCAAGACCGC
This sequence comes from Desulfuromonadales bacterium, assembly GCA_037383085.1. Lineage (GTDB taxonomy): Bacteria > Desulfobacterota > Desulfuromonadia > Desulfuromonadales > BM103 > JARRPG01. The sequence goes on from JARRPG010000061.1 coordinate 15,226, forward strand.
AGCGGTCCTCTATGACATCGAAAATGACTATTCCAAGGGGCTGGCGGAAATCTTCAAGACCTCCTGGGAAAACAAAGGGCTCGGCCCGGTCGTCGCCTTCGAGTCGAACGGCAACAAAGACCAGGATTTTTCCGCACAGCTGACCACCATCATCGCCGCCAAGCCGGACTTCATCTTCGTGCCGGAAAACTACAACCAGGTTGCCCTGATCGTGCAACAGGCACGTGACCTCGGCTACCAGGGGCCTTTTATGGGTTCCGACGCCTGGGGCACCCCGGACCTGATCAAACTGTGCGGCGAGCAGTGCTACGGCCAGTATTTCTCCACGCACTACGCCGCTGCCGGTGCCAAGGGCGCCACCAAAGTCTTCATCGACCGCTACATGGACAAGTACGGCGCCGAGCCGGCTGACTATGCCGCGCTGACCTGGGATTCCATCGGCCTGCTGGTCGAAGGGATCAAGAACGCCGGCATGGTTGACCCCAACCCACGCAAGATGCGCGCTGCCATCCGTGATGGCCTGGCTGCCATCAAGTCCTTCGACGGCATCACCGGTTCGTCGAAGTTCGACGCTCAGGGTGACCCGATCAAATGCGCCGTGGTCGTCAAGATTTCCGACCAGGGGACGTTTGTTTTCGAAGAATCCGTGTGCCCCTAACGATCAATACGCATAACGACAACCAAGCGGGGGTCTCCGGACCCCCGCCCTTTTGCGCCCAGGATCTGCGTAAGGCAGGTTCGGGTAAAACATAGTCTGGCCACGAAGACACCAAGACACCAAGCAAAGAAAACGCCTGAGATTCTCTTATTCTTTGTGCCTTGGTGTCTTGGTGGCCATGTGCTTGTCTTGGCGACACAAAAGGCGTTTCTCGCAAGGAAAACCCGGAAGTGGATTTCATTTTCCAGAATGTTCTGAACGCCCTGCAGTGGGGCAGTTTCTATGCTCTCATTGCTTTGGGATACACGCTCGTCTACGGCGTCCTGCGCCTGATCAACTTCGCCCATGGCGATATTTTCATGGTCGGTGCCTACATTTCGTTTTTCATCGCCGGGTTCCTGCTCGGACCGACGATCGGACTCTCCCCGGAAACGACGTTCCTTCTCACCGTGCCACTGACCATGCTCCTGACCTCACTGGTCGGTGTCACCCTGGAGCGAGTCGCTTACCGTCCCTTGCGGCGCAAGGGCGCACACCGGCTTTATGTGGTTATCACCGCCCTGATGTGCGGCCTGATCCTCGAATACTCGAACCTCGCTGTGCTCGGCGCCAGCCGTCTGAAATTCCCCGAGCTGATCGAGAAGCAGATCTGGAACATCGGTGGTATCACTCTGACCAATCTCAAAGTCATGGTCATCGTCGCCGCCATCGTGGTGTTCCTGTTCCTGCAGTGGGTGGTCACCAAGACCCGGATCGGCATGGCCATGCGCGGCATCTCCTATGACAAGTTCGCCATTCCCCTGATGGGCATCCCCAGCGACACCATCATCGTCTTCACCTTTGTCCTGGGATCCGGTTTTGCCGGGCTGGCCGGGCTACTGTTCGCCATGAGTTACCCGGTCCTGGAACCGTTCATGGGCATGCTGATTGGCTGGAAAGCCTTTATCGCTGCCGTGGTCGGTGGCATCGGTGACATCAAGGGGGCGTTTGTCGGCGGGTTCTTGCTCGGCTTCATCGAGGTCGGTGTGGTCACAGTCTTTCCTTCGTCCTACCGTGACCTGTTCGCCTTTACCATCTTGCTGCTCATTCTGTGGATGAAACCGACCGGCTTGTTCGGCATGCCACAGTCCACCAAGATATAGGTTGGGAGAATCGTCATGAAAAAATATTCTCTCAATATCCTGATGGTCGCTTTTGCGATTGGGCTGCTGATCAGTGCCCACTATCGTTTTATCGACAGCTACATCCAGATCGTCGCCATGACCATCGGCATCAACATCATGATGTCCACCAGCCTCAACCTGGTCAATGGCAACATGGGGGAATTCACCTGCGGTCATGCCGCCTTCATGTGTGTCGGAGCCTATATTTCATCGATTTTGTCGGTCCTCTGTTTCGGGACCAAGTTCGGCGATCCGCTGCTGCCGGCCTCATCGGTGCTCTTTGTTTTCCCGATTATTCTGCTGATCGGCGGGGCGGTTGCTGCCGTGTCCTCGCTGCTGGTGTCCGTGCCGTCCTTCAAAACCCGCGACGACTACCTGGCGATCATTTCCATCGCGGTGAACTACATGATCATCTCGGCCATCACGAACATGAATTTCATTGGCGGGCCGCGCGGCTTTCAGGGGATGAAGGACACTGTCTGGGCGATGATCGACATTTTTGACGGCCCCTGGATGCTGTTCTGGGTGATCAGCTTCACCTTCCTGACGGTCTGGGTCATCCGACGCTTCATCAGCTCCACTTACGGCAAGGGCGTCAACGCCATTTGCCAGGATGAAGTGGCGGCTGAGATCATGAGCGTCAACACCAACAAGATCAAGATCATCAATTTCATGATCGCCGCCGGACTGGCCGGCTGTGCCGGGGGCCTTTACGCCCACATCGTCGGTTACGTCAACCCGCAATCCTTCAATATCCTCAAATCGACCGAAGCGATGGTGATGGTTTATCTCGGCGGCATGGGATCCCTGTCCGGCGCCGTCATCTCGGCGGTCATTTTCACCATGCTGTTGGAAGTGCTCCGCTCCCAGGCGATTATCGACGGCTTGCTCTCACCCATCACCCTGGTGTTCCCGGACTGGGAGCCCTCGGCGGGCGTCATCAAGTGGGTGATGATTCCACTGCTGCTGGTGATCGTGATGCAGTTCCGCCCGGAAGGAATCATGGGCAACCGCGAGTTGAGTGATGTGTTCCCCTGGCTGAAGAAGTTTTACCGCTGAGTTCTCTGTGCACTCAGTGGTAAAGCCTTTAATATGACAAATGTAAACCCTGACAAAGAATTCACACCGGTCCTCGAGATTCGCAGCCTGACCCAGCGCTTCGGCGGGTTGACCGCGGTCAACGACTTCAACGTCAAGCTGATGCCGGGCGAATTGACCGGCTTGATCGGCCCCAACGGGGCCGGCAAAACCACCGTCTTCAACCTGGTCAGCGGCTTTTACCAGCCCACCGAGGGGGAGATCCGGATCGACGGCCTGCCCACGGCAGGGCTGCGGCCACACAAGGTCACCTCGCTCGGGGTGGCACGCACCTTTCAGAATATCCGGCTCTGGAACGACATGTCGGTGCTCGACAACATCCGGGTCGCCCAGCATTACTGGTTGGGGTACGGTTTTTTTCACTCCGTGGTGCGCAGTAAACGCTACAAGGCGCGTGAGGAACAGATCGCCCGGGAAGCCGCTGAACTGCTTGACGTCTTCGATCTGAAACGCTACGCCGACGAGTTGCCGAAGAATCTCCCCTACGGCACCCAGCGCAAACTGGAAATCGCCCGGGCCCTGTCGAGCCATCCGAAGCTGTTGCTGCTGGACGAACCGGCCGCCGGACTCAACTCGGCCGACGCCAAGGACCTGATTCGGCTGGTCCGTTGGATTCACGAAACCTTTGACGTCACCATCTGGATGATCGAACACCACATGGATGTCATGATGGAACTCGCCACGCAGATCAAGGTGATCGACTTCGGCGAAACGATCGCCGAAGGGACTCCGGACCAGATCCGCAACAACCAGGCGGTCATCACCGCCTACCTGGGGGACGAGAATATCTGATGCTTCTGCAAGTCGAAAATCTCGAAGTCAAGTACGGCAATATCCAGGCGTTGCATGGCATCAGCTTTCACGTCAACGAAGGCGAAATCGTCACCCTGATCGGCGCCAACGGCGCCGGCAAAACCACCAGTCTCTACAGCATCACGCGCCTGCCGCCGCCGGAAGCACCGCGGGTCATCGGCGGTGACATCAAATTCAAGGGCGAGTCGATCCTCAAGACACGGCCAAGCGACGTGGTGAGCAAACTCAATCTCGCCCTCTCCCCTGAGGGCCGGCACATCTTCGGCAACCTGACGGTCATGGAGAACCTGAAACTGGCCACCTATTCACGCCGCAAGGACGCTGATTTGAATTCCGAATACGAGCGGATTTTCGAGTTGTTCCCACGGCTCAAGGAGCGTCGTGATCAGCGCAGTGAATCGCTCTCCGGCGGCGAGCAACAGATGCTTGCGGTGGGTCGCGCGCTGATGACCGGATGTCGGTTGCTGCTCCTCGATGAGCCGTCCATGGGGCTCGCCCCGGTACTCAAGTACGAGCTGTTCCGCAAGCTCAAACAGCTGAACGAGGAGGGCATGACGATCCTGCTTGTTGAGCAGAACGCCAACCTGGCTCTGCATCTCGCCCACCGCGGCTATGTGCTTGACACCGGCAACATCGTTGCCGAGGGCACCGGCCAGCAGCTGCTCGAGAATCCCGAGGTCAAAAAAGCCTATCTCGGCGGTTGAACCTCGCTGTCTCCTCGTGAAAATCAAATCTGAGCGTTCCCTGCCCCTGCCAACTTCGGCAGGGTTTTGTTTCTGCAGCACCCATTCTACGGTTTATTGATAAAGTATAAATAAAAATTTTCGCCTTTATTCTTGACTATTATTATATGATTCGCTAAGGTTCAGAAGCCGGTATAGAGAGGGCACAGAGGACAGACCGACCGTGACGAGGGAACCAAGCCCGTTCATCAGGAGTTATTTATGAGTCAGATTTACAACGACAATTCCCTCTCCATCGGTCGGACCCCGCTGGTGCGACTGAACCGTGTTGGCGCAGACAACGGCGCGAGAATTCTGGCCAAGATCGAAGGCCGCAACCCAGCTTATTCCGTCAAGTGCCGGATCGGTGCTTCCATGATCTGGGATGCTGAAGAGAAGGGCCTGCTGGGCCCCGGCCGTGAATTGATCGAACCGACCAGCGGCAATACCGGTATTGCGCTGGCTTTTGTCGCTGCCGCCCGCGGCATCCCGATCACCCTGACAATGCCGGAAACGATGAGCC
>JARRPG010000062.1:0-8444 GCA_037383085.1 Desulfuromonadales bacterium
ATCATGGTGGCTCAGGAGTTCGAGGACATTGAGCTCCTCTACCCTGTGCTGAGGCTCAACGAGGAGGGAGCTGAAATTGTAGTAGTGCCGGTGAACGAGGGGCTCCATCCCCGCCCCTACATGGCCGGGAAACCGGTCACGGGTCGATTCGGTCATCCAGTACCCATCCCGGTGATGGCGGAAGGCAACCGATACAGGATAAGCAGTCTTGAAGAACTCAATGTCGAAGAGATCGACTGCCTGCTCTTTCCTGGAGGGTATTCGCCGGATGCCTTACGATTACATGCGGGCACGCTCGAACTGGTACGTGAGTGCCATCGACGGGGCAAGCTACTAGCTGCCATCTGCCATGGTCCGTGGGTGCTGATCTCAGCGGGGGTCATGAAGGGGAAGCAGGCCACTGGCTACGTCGCTGTGCGGGATGACTTGGCGAATGCGGGGGCGGACTTTGTGGATGTGCCAGCGGTGCGGGATGGCAACATCATCACGGGTCGCGTGCCGGATGATCTACCCGAGTTCTGCCAGGAGATCGTCAAGGCACTAGCCGCCTGAGCTAGACACCAAGGGTCCGCCGCCCAGCAAGTCGCTGGTGCGACCCGTTCGCTCGAAACTGCTGCAAAGCGGGGGATGAGCGGCGGAGGACAGGCATCAGCCCAAAGCGCAAAGGCACGAAATTCGAGGAGGTTTAGCCATGGTTCAAACCAATGACCCAGTAGCTTTTTCCGGCTTTGAGCCGGAAGTGGAACTCGCCACTGAGCAGATTGAGGCCAAGGCCCACGAACTGCTGGCACAACTCACGCTGGACGAGAAGCTCGGGATGATGGATGGCGATGTGGCTTTTTGGCTCGGCATAGTGGAGATGATGGGTGGAGGATACGGCGATCATCCGTGGAATGCGGGTGTCATTTCCCGACTGGATATCACCGGGATCCGCTTTGCGGATGGCCCTCGTGGCGTGGTAATGGAGGGAGCTACCACTTTCCCGGTTTCCATGGCCCGAGGCGCAACGTGGGACATAGCACTTGAAGAACGCATCGGGGATGTCATTGGGCGCGAGCTGCGCGCTCTGGGCGGCACCCTGTTTGGCGGGGTTTGCATCAACCTACTCCGTCATCCAGCCTGGGGACGCGCTCAAGAAACCTATGGCGAGGACCCGTACCATCTGGGCGAACTGGGCGCCGCACTCACCCGGGGCGTGCAGCAACACGCTATGGCCTGTGTGAAGCACTATGCGCTCAACTCAATGGAGAATGCCCGTTTCAAGGTCAATGTGCGCATAAGCTCCAGGGCGCTCCATGAGATGTACTTGGCCCACTTTAAGCGTGTAGTGGACGAAGGGGTGGCGGCGGTGATGAGCGCGTATAACAGCGTCAACGGGGAATGGTGCGGGCAGAACAAGGTCTTGCTGACTGACATCCTCAAGAACCAGTGGGGCTTTGCGGGATACGTGCTGTCCGACTTCATGTTTGGCATGCGCAACGCCAAAAAAGCAGCGCTGGCCGGGCAAGACCTGGAAATGCCTTTTCAAATGCACTATCATCAACACCTGAAACGCCTGGTTGAGAACGGCCAAGTCCCGCCAGAGCGAGTTGATGATGCCATGTTACGTCTGCTACGCCAACAACTCCGGCTGATCCAGCCCGGCGATTATGATGCGGCACAGGTCGGCAGCGAGGCCAACCGGGCGCTGGCGCGAGAAGCAGCGGAGAAATCCATAGTGCTTCTGCAAAACGAGGGCGACCTACTCCCGCTGCGGGACGTGAAGAGAATTGCCGTGATTGGCCGGCTGGCCGATACGCCCAACACTGGCGACGCCGGCTCCAGCAACACCCGTCCCGCCTACGTGGTCACCCCGCTCGCCGGGATTCAGGCCGCGATCGAAGGGCACGCAGACGTACTACACGACGATGGCAGCGATCTCGAACGGGCCAAAGCCACCGCCCGGGCCGCCGATGCGGTGGTACTGGTGGTGGGTTACACCCACGTGGATGAAGGCGAGTTTATGGACCCGGACACCATGGAAAACATGGCTCCAATCTTCCCGCCGCCTTCCCCGGAGGAGGTGTCCCTCGCCCAAAGATTTATGCAAGACGCGGGCGGCCAAGTGGATGATGAGTTCTTGACCGGCGGCGACCGTGACCAGCTGACGCTGCACCCTGAAGATGAGGCGTTGATCCGGGCCATTGCTAGCGTGAATCCACGGACCATCGTCGCAGTGATGGGCGGAAGTGCAGTTATCATGGAAGCTTGGCGCGCCAGTGTGCCGGCCATTCTGATGCTCTGGTACCCTGGCATGGAGGGCGGCCATGCCCTGGCAGATATCCTGCTAGGGCGGGTCAACCCAAGTGGCAAGCTGCCGTTCGTCATTCCCAGACGGGCTGAAGACCTGCCCATCTTTGACAGGGATGCGACTGAAATCGAATACGACCTATGGCACGGTTACCGCAAGTTTGAGCGCGATGGCAACACGCCCGCTTTCCCCTTTGGTTTTGGCCTCAGTTACACCCGCTACCGCTATGCCAGCTTGAAACTCGCCCAGAACCAACTCGGCCCGTCAGAAATCTTGAAGGTGAGTCTGGATGTCTCCAACATCGGGGCACACACAGGTGAGGAAGTGGTGCAGCTCTACATCTCGGCCATTGGATCAGCAGTGGAGCGAGCGCCCAAAGAACTCAAGGCGTTCACCCGAATTGCCCTGCAGCCCGGTGGAACCAAGACCGTACAGCTCAGTGTGCCAATACCTCGGCTGGCTTACTATGATGAAACTCGGGCAGATTTCGTTGTGGAACCGCTCGAATATGAGCTCTTTGTAGGAGTACATTCTCTAGATCCGCATGCTTTGAAAGCGCGCTTTATGGTTCGCAGCGAGTAACCGTAGCAAGAAGGAGACGGAGTTGTGCAACAGAACGTCGTGGCATTCCAGATCCCAACGCAGATTCTGTTCGCAGTCGGGGCTCTGGAACGTGTGGTGGAACAGGTCAAGATCGAGGACCGGCCCAAGGTATTGATTGCGACCGACCAGGGGGTCAAGAAGGCAGGCCTGCTGGACATGCTCACCGCGGTTTTGGAGACGGGCTGAGTCCCTTTTGCACTGTTCGACGAGACAGAGCCCAATCCCAGTGTAGAGACGGTGGAAAAGGCGACGAACCTGTTCCGCCAAGAAGCGTGCAACAGCGTGGTGGACCTGGGCGGTGGCAGCTCGATGGACGTGGCCAAAGCAGCGGCGGTGATGGCTACGAATCCCGGCTCGATCCGTGACTACGAAGGCATCGGCAAGATCGGGCAAAAGCCGGCGCCCATCATCGCCATCCCCACCACCGCGGGCACCGGGGCGGAAGTAACCCCGTTTATCGTCATCACCGACGTGGTGCGGCGCTACAAGATGATCATCGGCGGTCCGCAGGCCATGCCATCCGTGGCCATCGTGGATCCTTCGCTGATAGTGACTATGCCGGCCAAGATTGCTGCAAGCACCGGCCTGGATGCACTGACCCACGGCATCGAATGCTATACTTCGTTGTTGCCCAACTCTTCACCGAGGCACTGGCCCTGCACGGCATTCACCTCATCGGCCAGAACCGGGGCAACCTGGAAGCCATGGCCAAACCTGGCCATTGCCAGCACAATGGTGGCCACTGCCTTTGGCTTCACGCGTCTGGGGAATTATCATGCTATGGCCCATCCCCTGGGATGGTTCTACGACATCCCCCTCGGTGTGGCCAACGCCATCTTGTTGCCCCACATCATGGAGTACAATGCCGTGGCTTGTCCGGTAAAGACGGGACGCGTGGCCCAGGCCCTAGGCGTTGATGTATATGGCCTGTCGCCGCTGGAGACTGCGGCTTCCGCTGTGAAGGCGGTCCGCCAGCAGCTCAAAGCCGATGTCGGGGTTGTGGCAGGGTTGAGAGAGCTGGGCGTGCAAGAAGACGAGATTCCGTCATCGTTGCACCACAATCATCTGGGAACTGCAAGAAACTTTCGGCTACCTACTTAGCCTGAGGTGTCAGTCTACCGAATCCATCACTGCGCGAGTAACCAAGAAATCATCGCTTTCCACCCCCCTTCTCGTGCGATTTGGCTCTTGACAGAGCTCGCGCTTTCTGATATAATGCGATAAGGATACCGGCAACGATGCCGGTATAGTTACTGAAACGGTTCTGGGCGAGGTCAGTTAGGCGGAGCTCATGGGACGTGGCAAGAAGGCCATTACAATCCAAGATGTAGCACGCACCGCTGGTGTATCGGTCTCAACCGTATCGCGCGTGCTGAATGATAAGGATGATGTCGCACCGGAAACCTATGAAAAGGTCCGGGACGTCATCCGAGAGATGGGCTACACCTCCAGCCTGGCGGCCCGCAGCATGCGCAGCCGCCGGACCAACGTCATCGGCTTGATCATGCCCGACGTAGGTGACCCCTTTTCGGTCCAGGTCATGAGGGGCGTCAACCGGGCAATAACCGAGATGGGCTATGACCTCATCCTGTACACGAGTGGTAGCCACCGCTGGCCCACGACGGCTGAGCGGGAGCGGCACTATGTCTCTCTGCTCAATGGCAGCATCGTCGATGGAACCATCATCGTCACACCTGCTGCCACCAGCTTTTCCACTTCGGCCCCCGTGGTAGCGATCGATCCCAACACCATAAGCCCCGACTGTTCATCCGTGATTTCGACCAACCATGCTGGCGCGCTGGCGGCGGTGGAACACCTCATCAGCCAGGGCCATCGCCGGATCGGCTTTATCAGCGGCCGCCCCGATCTGCAAAGCTCCCAGCGCCGGCTGGACGGCTACCAGGATGCCTTGCGGGCAGCCGGGCTTCCCGTGGAGCAAGAACTGAGCGTTACGGGTGACTATACGAGGGAGACCGGCTTCCGCTGCGCCCGGGAGCTCCTGTCCCTCCCCGAGCCGCCGACGGCGGTCTTTGCTGCCAACGACCAGTCTGCCTTTGGCGTCATCGAGGCAGCCGAGGAGATGGGGCTGCGCATCCCGGACGACCTGTCGGTGGTCGGCTTTGATAACGTCCCCGAGGCGGCCTACTCCAATCCCGCCCTCACAACGGTTGATCAGTTCATTGAGAGTATGGGCCATATCGGCACAGAGATACTGGTGGACTTGATCGAGGGACGGGCGTCGGACGTCACTCACCACAAGATCGCAACCCAGCTCGTGGTCCGGGATTCCTGTCGAGCCGTAGCGCACAGCAGCTCTGCGGCGCAGCAGGTGACAGTCTAGAGTAGGTGGTGACCTGACGGATGCATTGCCGTCCGGACGGGCCGTGGGGCATGCAGCGGTTTTTTTCCGGGGCCGGTATCGTTCCCGGTAACAATACCGGGGATTGGCGGTGACTGCGGTCAAAAGTGGGATGTTCGCGCGAGTCGCCAATCCGGTCCACGTTGAAGGGAGGTGATGAGGCATCTGACACTATCGGCGTAGAAGCGATGCAGGCCTTCCCTGCCATGGCCCGACAGAAGGAAGACCTGCACCTGAACAGGCATGGAGCAGAGCCCCACGCGAGGCTCAGTGTAGCAAATCCTGTGACTTAAGTCAAGGAGGAAATGAAAGATGCGCAAGTCAATACTAGTCATGTTGAGCCTGTTGGTGGTGATGAGCCTGATCGTCACTGCCTGTGGCCCGACCCCTGAGCCTCAGATCGTTGAGGTGCCCGTTGAAGTGACCAGGGTCGTTGTCGAGACCCAGGTTGTCGAGGGCGAAGCGGTCGAAGTCACCCGAGTCGTCAAGGAAGAGGTGATCCAGGAGGTCGTCGTGACGGCCACACCGGAACCGGTCGAGAAAGCAGAAGCAGCCGACGTGCTTGGCGTACTGCCCCGGAGCGAGACCCTGGTCGCGGATATCCTCACGGGACGCGTGGGCACTCCCGGCAACTTTAACGAATGGGTCGGCTGGAAGTGGCGCGATCGCGGCATGCAGACCCTGGCAAACGAGCCGCTGTGGTCGGTTGATTTCGCCACCGGCAAGATCATCAACGGGCTTGCCGATGGTGATCCGAAGTACAACGAAGACTTCACTCGCCTGGAGATCCCGCTCCGGCAGGGAGTCGCGTGGGATGACGGCGAGCCCTTCACGTCGGCTGATGTGGTCTTCACGGTCGAGACCCTCATGGAATACGAGGGGTTCAACGCGCATCCCCTCTTCGTTGACGCCGTCAAATCCGTATCTGCTCCTGACGACTACACGGTCGTCTTCGAGCTCACAAAGCCGAACTCGCGGTTCCACACGACCTTCCTTGATCGCTGGGGCTGCACCTGGATCATGCCGAAACACATCTTCGAAGGGGTGGAAGATCCGGTCACCTTCGAGTTCAACCCATTCGTCGGCACCGGTGCGTACAAGCTGCACAGCTTCGATCCGCAAGGGTTCTGGACTGTGTGGGAGAAGCGAGCCGACTGGGACAAGAGCCCGACGGGGATCCTCTACGGCGAGCCCAAGCCCAAGTACATCGTGTACCAGCAGTTTGCCAACGAAGGCGCCAAGATCCTCGCCCAGTTGAACCATGAAGCCGATGTCGTGAACCTCTCTTCGGATGGGCTCAAGGCGATATTGGCGCAGTCCGACACCTCTCGGGCCTATCAGCTAAGCTACCCCTGGGTCGTAAATAACGACCCGGCCATCACCGGCATCGCCTTCAACGTGACAGTGCCGCCGTACGGCAACCGCGAAGTCCGCTGGGCGCTCACCCTGGCGATTGACATCGCGGAGTATATCGGCGTGGCCGTTGACGGAGCCGGGGCCATGAGTCCAGTCCACATCCCCTCACTCGGTTCCTACCCCCAGGACTTTATCGAGCCAATGCAGGACTGGCTGAAAGGGTTCACGCTGGACCTGGGCAACGGCGAGACGTTCCAGCCGTATGACCCGGAGGCGCCGCAGCGGGTCGTCGACTACGCCAAGGGGCGGGGCTATGTCTTCTCCGAAGATCCTGAATACATAAAGAAGGCGTTTGGAATCGGATGGTGGAAGTACGCGCCCGACGTCGCCGAGAAACTGCTCATCAAGAACGGCTTCTCGAGGGATGCCGATGGCAAATGGCTTCTGCCGGACGGCACGCCGTGGAAGATCGAGATCTTGACCGACACCGACCTGACGACCGACATGGGATCGCGCAATGCCGTGGCCGCGGCTCAGCAGTGGCAAAAGTTCGGCATTGATGCGTCGCCCTACCCCACGGAAGCGCGGGCGGATCTCTACAACACCGGCGACTTTGAGGTGTCGAGCGATTGGCCGGCCCAGGAGCCCTGGGGTGCCGGTCCTGACCTCTATCGCGTGCTCGATCACTGGAACTCGGCGTACATCCGGCCGATCGGCGAGGTGCCCGCCGGGCACCCCGGCCGCTGGTCGAGCCCGGAGATGGATGCCGCCATCAAGGTGTTGCGCGAGACCGACCCCGCCAACTATGAGGCGGTGGTAGCCGCCGGCACCGAGGGTCTCAAGATCGCCGTCACGGAGATGCCGGGCATTCCGACCTTCGGCTATATCGGGTTCATCGCCTGGGACCAGTACTACTGGACCAACTGGCCCGGCAGTGAGAACCCCTACACCCAGCCTTACCAGCACTGGGGTCCCTTCAAGTACATGATGCCTTTCCTGGAACCGACTGGGAAATAGTCCGCAGGATAACAAATTCCAACCTCCCCGGGCGGGCAGGCGCCCGCCTGGGGGCTCATCCTCTCCATCTATTGCGGCTGGCGAAACAGATGAGGAGACGGCCTTGACATTCCTTAAGCGCTATCTGATACCGCGGCTCATTCAGTACTTTCTGGTCATCTTCCTGGGGATCACGGCCGTGTTTTTCATCCCCCGCTTCCTGCCCAACGATCCCGTCGTGCAGACGGTCGCGGCGCTGCAAGCGCGCGGCTCGAGCGTGGACCCCGCCACGATCGATCAGATGGTCGCCGATCTCACCGAACTGTACGGACTCGAAGGGTCGCTGCTCCAGCAATACGGCGCGTTCTGGCGGAGATTGCTGCATGCAGACTTTGGGGTTTCCTTCTTCCAGTTTCCGGCGCCCGTGAGCGAGCTGATCGCGACAGCGCTCCCGTGGACGCTCGGCCTATTGTTTGTCACGACGGTCATCTCTTGGACCGGCGGCAACCTCATCGGAGGGTTGGCCGGCTACTACAACCGCAAGCGCTGGTCGCGGGCGCTCGATGGTGTCTCCATGGTCATCCGGCCGCTGCCGTATTACATTTTCGCCTTCGCGCTCCTCCTCATGTTCGCCTGGGCCATCAAGTGGTTCCCGACTTCCGGCGGCATCGGGATCGGCCGCAAGGTCGCGCTCAATTGGCCCTTCATCAAGGATGTGCTCTGGCATTCGTTTCTCCCGGCGCTGTCGCTCACCATCCTCGGCGGGGCGATCTGGTTCCAGACGATGAAGCTCATAGTGCAGAACGTCAATGCCGAGGATTTCGTGCAATACGCTCAGCT
>JARRPG010000063.1:0-8234 GCA_037383085.1 Desulfuromonadales bacterium
TTTGCGATTGAAATATGGTTCGACAGACGCTACATTGATAGGAACTAACTGATCGATATCGTGGAGATTTTCCTTTGTACAACGTCTTTCTCTTCAGCCCCAGCTCCCTGATCAAGACAAAACGTGACTTCACAAGCGGTATCAAGCAGCTCAACTCGCTGGGTTTGAACGTTGTCAATCCGGATTTTCCGGAGAACTTGCCCTCGCCGCAGGAAAAAGCGCGACAGATCAACCTGGCATTTGCCGATCCTGAAATCGATTTTCTGCTGGCTATCCGCGGCGGCTACGGCGCCATGAAAACCCTGCCCTTCATCGATTTCGACCTGATCGGCAGACACCCCAAGATCATTGCCGGTTTCAGCGATCTGAGCGCCCTGCTCAATCCGATTTACGAACGAACCGGCATAACAACCCTGCACGCACCGATGGTCATCAATCTCGGTGAGGCAACGCCTTTCACACGCAAGTCGTTAATGAATGCCCTGCAAGGTTATCCGGAGGTCAATTTGCTCAAGCGAGCCCGCTGCAAGGTCTACCAACCGGGTACCGCCAGCGGCATACTCAAAGGGGGCAACCTGATCACCTTGACCGCCCTGATCGACACCGACTGGGAGATCGAAACCGCCGGGACGATCCTGTTTCTTGAAGACGTTGACGAGCTACGCCATGAAGTCGACCGCTATCTGACCCAATGGCTCCTGGCAGGCAAATTCTCAGGGGTCAAGGCTCTTATTCTGGGCGACTTCCGCGGCCTGCGCAGTCAGCAGGTCTACGACATTCTCGCCACGCAAGCGGATCTTGATTTCCCAGTTCTGCACTGCCCGTCGATCGGCCATGTCGCGAACAAGATCACCCTGCCCGTCGGTGCCCGGGTGACCCTGGACACGACGGCAAAGCAGCTTGTCATCGATGACATGAATTTCCCGGGGGGATCCGCATGAACATTCTCTGGCTGATCATGATCTGCGTCAGCATCGTCTTCGCCATCGCCACAGGCAATCTGGAGGCGTTCACCAAGTCGATCTTCGATGGCGCGAAGCTGGCGGTGGAGATCTCCCTGTTCCTACTCGGCATCGTCTCGGTCTGGCTCGGCATCACCCGGATTCTGGAAGATTCGGGATTGATCTATCGCATTGCCCATTTGTTCCGACCGATCATTTCCCGCCTGTTCCGCAACATCCCCGGTGATCATCCGTCGATCACGGCGATCACCCTGAACGTGCTGGCCAACCTGTTCGGACTCGGCAACGCCGCGACGCCGCTGGGGATCAAGGCCATGCAGGAACTCGACACCCTCAACGAGAACAAGGGGACCATCACACCCGAGATGATGACTTTCATCGTCATCAACACGGCGAGCATCCAGCTGATTCCCTTCTCGGTGATCGGCATTTTGGCCAGCTACGATCACAGCAATCCGGCCGTGGTTGTTCTTCCTGTCCTGCTCGCCACCGCGATCTCGGCAATGACGGCACTGCTGGTGTTGGCCCTCTTCCGGAGGATCTTCCGATGATCGGCAGCGTCGAATACATCTCCCTGCTGATCATCCCGCTGTTCATCCTGTTCACGGTCCTCTACGGTGTGTTCAAGAAGGTCCGGGTTTACGAATCCTTTGTCGCCGGGGCCAAAGAGGGGCCCGCCATCATTCTGAAAATCTTCCCCTACCTGCTGGCAATCTTCGTCGCCATCAAGGGCTTCCAGGCCTCGGGTGCATTTGACCTGCTCAGTGCGGCTTTCTACAGCGTCTTCGGTTTTCTGGGTGTACCGATCGAAGCCATCTCCATGGCGATCGTCAAACCCCTTTCCGGCAGCGCCTCGACAGCGCTGTTCACCGATATCGTCAAAACCACCGGCGTGGAATCGACAGCCACCCACATGTCGGCGGTGATCATGGGCAGTGCCGAAACCACCTTCTATGTGCTGGCCGTCTATCTTGGCTCAGTCAGCATCACCCGATCCCGCTACTTGGTTCCGGTCTGCCTGGTGGCGGATTTTATCGGCATCGTCGTGGCCGTCGCCGTGACACGGTGGTTTTTCTAGACGGTACGTAAAGCCCGCATGGCTTTTGGCCATAAAATCGTTTTCACACCTAATTTTGATCGGAAGGTTCTTGAATGTGCCGCGTTCTGGGGATCACGCAATTTGAAGTTCACAAGCACCGCGAGCTGGTGACCCGTTTCAGCGGACTGGTGAAAACCGGCGTGGTTATGGCCGAGGATCCCCCCGGCCATGCGGACGGCTGGGGCCTGGCCTTCTACCGGGAGGGACAGCTGGTTGTCCACAAGAGTGGTCGCAGCCTGCTGGACGAATTCGAAACGGTCATCGGCCTCCTCAGCGAACTACAGACTACACCGCTGATGATTCTTCATCTGCGCAAATCGGCCTGGCAGAACACCTCCAACACCCGGCACGCTCACCCTTTTTATCGCGACCAGACGGTCTTCTTCCACAACGGCGTGGTTTACGACTACCCGGCCCTGCTCCCGGAAATCACTATCCCTGGACTCGCCGAAGATGCCCGCGACACCGAGGTTTTCTTCTATCACGTGTTGAGTCAGCAGGCTCCGGATCTCGGCCAGGCTTTCCTTGCTTCGGCGGCGTCGATTCGAAGAAGATTTCGTTTTTCGGCGCTGAATAGCCTGTTCAGTGACGGCGAAACATTCTACGCGTACCGGGAATACGCCCGGGAACCCGACTACTATTCCCTGTTCAAAGCTGGCCGTGACGATTCTCTCCTGATCGCTTCCGAACCTCTCGATGATCGATGCGATTGGGTCCCTATGACGCAAGGAGAGTTTCTGTCGGTTGATTTCGGTTAATGAATCAAACATCCCCGTTTCACGCAAAACCGCTAGAATTCCCTGCCAGCCAACCTGTCGGCCAAGGTGCCAACCGCGACCGCAAAAGACACTGATCGGTTCCATTGCAGCAAGACCCGGAAATTGTCGTAGACCAAATAGGCAGGACCGGAGGGCCCGTCGGGAAGGATCAGTGACGCCTGCAGTTCACGGCGTGGCAGGGCGCGCCCATTCATCCGTCGGACCCCGTGGGCCTGCCAACGCGACAGGGGCTGGCGCTTGTCCAGCCCGGCCAGGTCGACGGCAAAATTTTTCGGCAGTTTAACCGGACGGCCCCAGGTCTGGTCATCCTGCCAGCCGACTTTGGCCAGATAATGGGCCGCTGAAGCCAGTGCATCGGGTACCGAGCCCCAAATATTAATGCGTCCGTCACGATCGGCATCGACAGCATAGCTGCGATAGGTAGAGGGCATGAACTGGAACGGCCCCATCGCCCCCGCCCATGACCCTTTCATGCGGGACATGGAGACCTGACCGTCATCGAGAATCTTCAGAGCCTCCAGCAACTCCCGGCGGAAATACGCAGCACGACGTTGATCATAAGCCAGAGTGACCAGTGCCGGGATCACAGGCAACTCTCCGGTGTGACGTCCATAGTTGCTTTCGATTCCCCAAAGCGCCACCAGAAAGCGCCGCTGAACCCGGAACTGGTGTTCAACCCGGCCCAGCCAGGTTGGATAGCGCTTCAGCATTTTGCGCCCGCTGGCAATGCGCTGCGGAGTCACCCGATTAGCCAGGTAATTCTGCAACGTCGTGCGAAGCTCTGGCTGATTTCGGTCGCTCTCGATCACCCGTGATAGTGGAGCCTCGATCTGAGACAGCGCCAGATCGAGAGTCTGCTGCGAGATCCCAACGGCTCGCGCATCCTCATGCAACTGCGAGAGCCAGGCGACAAAATCTTCGGGCACATCCTGCGCCATCACGGAAGAGGTCAACAAAAGGAGTGTCACCGGCAACAGGAGAAGTCGGATCAGTACTGTGGCAATCTGTTCAGATTTTTTCATGTCGGTCCCCAACGATTGGCACAGAGGAGACTTATCCACCCTGCTCTTCAGGCAAAGGTTCACGGCTGCGATCCTTGATCCAGAGGACCGCTGCGACTGCGATCAGGGCAACGACCGTCAGCCAGACGGCCGGAGCGATCGACAGTCCGGTCATCTCAATCAGCCAGGTGGCGAACATCGGTGTCGCACCACCGATCACACCGAGGCCAAGGTTGTAGGCCACCGAGTAGCCCGACAGCCGATCGCTGGCCGGGAAAAGTTCGACAAACATCGCCGGTGCCGTGCCCAGCGGAACCGCAATCAGAGCCGCAAAACTGAACTGTGCGATCACCGCACTCCAGAAACTCATGTCGGTACACCAGATGAACAACGGGACCGCAATCAGGGCCAGAAACAGCATCGCCCCGGCGATGCAATGGGTCCGGCGCAGGAGATGGTCGCTGGCCCACCCGGCGACCGGAATCAGCAGCAACAGGAAAGCGGTGGCCGCGGTATTGATCTGCAACGCCAGGTCACGGGCCATGCCGGCCTGGCTGTGCAGCCACTCTGGCATGTAGACCACCGGGATATAGAAGATCGCGCCGTAGGCCGAAGCGAAGAGAATCGCCTGAATCATCTCACGGCGGTTGGTCGTAAAGGCCTGGAGCAATGGTGATGTCTGACAGCGTTCATCGTGATGTTTCTGGAAATGTTCTGATTCGGGCAGCCGCATCCGCAGAATGATCGAGGTACCACCAATCACACCACCAAACAGGAACGGCAGCCGCCAGCCCCAAGCTGAAATCGTTGCCTGGGATAGTATGGTTGTCACCAGGGCAGCGACCCCGGATCCCAGAAGCATGCCAACCATACTGCCCATGTTGGCCCAGCTGCCGGCGAATCCGCGGCGGTCGCGATCCGCTGTTTCGACCATGTAGGTGACCGAGCTGCTGAATTCCCCACCCACCGAAAGTCCCTGTACCAGACGGATCAGGACCAGCAAAACCGCGGCCCAGATGCCGATGCTGTCGTAGGTGGGCAAGCAGCCGAGAAGGATGGTGGGCATTGCCATCATGATCACCGAGATCAGCATCGTCTGGCTGCGCCCGATGGTATCACCCAACCAGCCGAACACCGCCGAACCGATTGGACGCATTAGAAATCCGGCGGCAAAGACACCGTAGGTGGCGATCAACGCGGCGGTACTGTCTTGACCGGGGAAAAACAGCCCGGAGAGGATTCCGGCCATGTAACCGTAGAGGGCAAAATCGTACCATTCCACTACATTGCCGATAAATCCGGCCAGCAACGCCGTGTGTCCTTTGCTGAGGGACAAATCAGGCTCCTTTCTCTGGCATGATGGCCAGCATTCCCCTCCACACCCTAACGTTTCAGGACAGGATGTCAACCAGGTGCCGAGACACCGAACACAAGTGGTGCCCCTTAGACTTGAAAATGAAAAGTATGCGCCTGACAACAAAGCCTTCAGGCCAAGTTTTCGGTCGAAAAAGTCTCAACGCCTCAGCGTTTCCGCGTTAAGAGATTGATACGATGAGCTGTGACCAAGGATGGGGATACACCAAAGGCCTGTCGGTGAGGAACAGGCCTTTGGTCTGAGGGTGTCTCTGGATCGATGCGGCTTAGTCGTCGAGACCGACCATCTCGTTGAACCGTTCAATTAGTGTATCGATCCGTTCGGCCTGGGCGTGGATCCTTGTCCAGTAATCCCGGTCGTACCATTGGGCGTTGAGTTCTGCGACGTCCCGCCCCTGCTGTTCGACCCAGGTGAAGTACTTCAGGTTGTGGATCTGTCTCCGGTCGTGGTAGGTCAATTCCTTCATATGATCCGTCGTTTCACCGAGCAGGTAGCGCTGGTGATCGATGGCGGCATTCATTTCGCTGTATTCACCATGGGCGGCCGCCAACTCCTTCAACCGGGTCTGGTACATCTCCATCGAATCGGTACAGACCGTCACCAAGAGATCGTCTGCTGTCAACTCGTAGTACTTGGCCATCTTGATGGCGCTGAGCAGATTACCGACTCCGGAGATGCCAAGCAGATCAAGACGATTGACCAGGTCATCGGTCACTCCCTGCTGCACCAAATAGGCGCGGCCCGCCGGTTCGTTGAAGAGGCGGATGAGTTGCATGCATGCGGTATCGTCGATGGCGGTGACTAGGTCAGTATTACGGACGTTGTGCACCCAGGGAATGTGCTTGTCGCCAATCCCCTCGATACGGTGTGCACCATAGCCGCAGTTCAGCAGCGTCGGGCATTGCAGGGCCTCACTGGCCACCACCTTAGACGCCGGGAAAACCTTCTTCAGGTAATCGCCGGCGGCGATGGTTCCACCGGATCCGGTCTGCGAGATGAAACCGGCGAATGTACCATGCTCCGGCAGGACCTCTCGAATCACCTCTTCGATGGCATGACCGGTCACCTCGTAATGCCAGAGGTGGTTGCCGAATTCCTCGAACTGGTTAAAGATGCAGATGTCGTCACGCGTCTGACGCAGTTCCCAGCATTTGTCGAAGATCTCCTTGACGTTGCTCTCGCAGCCTGGCGTGGCGATCACCTCCCCGGCCACCGAAGCCAGCCACTGGAACCGTTCCTGGCTCATTTCTTCCGGCAGAATAGCGATCGATTCACAGCCGAGCAGTGTCGCGTTGTAGGCACCGCCGCGGCAGAAGTTGCCAGTGGAGGGCCACACGGCTTTTTGTGATGTTGGGTCGAACTGGCCAGTCACCAGGGGCGGCACAAGGCAGCCGAAGGTGGCACCAACCTTGTGTGCACCGGTGGGGAACCACTTGCCGACCAGGGTGACGATCTTCGCATCAACGCCGGAAATTTCAGAAGGAATCTCAATGAAATTGACGCCATTGAAGCCACCACCCTGTAGGGTCGGTTCGTTCTTCCAGGTGATCCGGAAGAGATTAAGCGGATCGATATCCCACAACCCGACATCCTTGAGCTTCGCTTTGATCTTGTCCGGGACAAGCTCCGGGTCTTTCTGCTGGGCCAGTGTCGGAATCAAGAGATTGCGGTCACGCGCCAGTTTGACGGTTTTTTGCAACTGCTCCTCATTGAGCGTCAGGTCAATCATTGCCCTTCTCCCTGTTTATGCCATCGCTAGGATTCAGGATTGCCCCCGAAATGCGACATCTTTGTCATGAACCGATTATCAGAAACGGGATGCAGAACTTGTTTATGAGCCCGATTTTAAACCAGCCGTCAGGGTCATATCTTGCAATCATCACCGACAGACCTTGTTTTTCTTGCAAATCACTGGTCCTTTGCGCAGTTTTTCATCGCCCGCCTCGCTCTGTCTTGTCAGGATCAATAGTGATCTCCGGAAAATGCAGCAAAGAACTAAGTCAATTCGATTTATTTGTGCTGAAAATTGCGCTGTGTTAAGTTTTGCAGACGTTTCTCCGCTCTTGTCACGAAGGATGACCATGGACGTCTTTGATGCCAAGCTCCTGAACCTGATCCAGCAGAACAATCGCCTGACAACGGAACAACTCAGTGA
Source organism: Desulfuromonadales bacterium (assembly GCA_037383085.1). Taxonomy (GTDB): domain Bacteria; phylum Desulfobacterota; class Desulfuromonadia; order Desulfuromonadales; family BM103; genus JARRPG01. The sequence goes on from JARRPG010000063.1 coordinate 7,372, forward strand.
TGCCGTCGGTCTGTCCCCGACCGCCTGTCAGCGGCGTTTGAAAAAGTTTCGCGAGAACGGCACCATCGCCAGGGACATCGCGGTGATTTCTCCAGACGCCGTCGGCCGCCGGATGACCATGATCGTCCAGGTCTCCCTGGAGCGGGAGCAGCCCGAGCACCTAGACCGGTTCAAAAAGTCGATGCTTGAGACACCTGAGGTCATGCAGTGCTATTACGTCACCGGCAGTGCGGATTTCATCCTGATCCTGACCGCCAAAGACATGCATGATTACGAAGATTTCACCCGCCGTTTCTTCTTCACCAATGTCAACATCCAGCATTTCGAGACCAGCGTGGTCATGGACCATGTCAAGGTCGGCCTGTCAATCCCCATCGTAGCTGACGAAGACTTCTGATCGCAGCCTTACCTCTTTCGACCGGTTCCCGGCGGCTACTTGGCCACAGCCGCATTCGGCAGCAAAAGCGCAATATCCGGGAACATCACCAAGAGCACCGTTACCAGCAGCAGGATCAGGATAAACGGTGGCGTGTGCCCGATACACTCAAGATACGGCCTGCGGAATATCAACTGCGCCGTGAAGATATCGCAGCCGAACGGCGGCGTGGCCGAACCGATTGCTGTCTGCAGGCAGACCAGGGTACCGAGGAGGATTGGGTCGACGCCTGTATTGACCACGTACGGCTGGAAAATCGGGCTGAGCACGTAGATCGCCACGATCGGATCGACAAACATGCAGGCGATGAAGTAGGCAATGATTACTACCACGATCACCCGCAACTGGGTCGGATCCGTACCGAGAAGGGTCGGCATGACCGCCCGCGGAATGCGCAGGAAACTGAGCATCCATGACAGGGCTTGGC
>JARRPG010000064.1:0-8156 GCA_037383085.1 Desulfuromonadales bacterium
GAGGCTGCTGTAACAGCTTCTGCAGCTTTCAAACCGAATTTGACTCCCCCGGCCAGGGCTGCCGTGCCACCCAACGCTGCGCTCCATTTCAAGAAACTGCGCCGGGTGAGCATCGTTTCGGTCAGGGTTTTGGTGAGGAAATTCTTTTCACGACGGTTCGGGTCGATACGGACCTATCAAGTAAATTGGCTGAACACGACGTCAAATTTGCGGGAAAAGTCGAAAACACCTTCGGCAACGAGATCTTTCATATTTCGACCAAGCACGGAATCGCGAGACAGGCCGGCAATCCGCTCATAAGCTTGATTGACGCGGATGGTGTTCGCATTGCCATCCGTGATAAAAAGCCCATCCTGTGAAGACTCGAAGATGGCTTCCAATTCACGGTGCAGGGTTTGGTATCCCTGTAAATTTGTAATGATGGCTTCGTATTCAGAAATATCTTGAAAAACAGATATGGTGCCAACAGCTTTGCCATTCATAATGATTGGGTTTCTGTTGACAATAATCGTTGCCTTGGGCAGCGAAAGCTTTCGCCCAATTTGTGGCTGCCCCGTTTTCAGAACATGCCTCAAATCTTCCCATGCTTCGGGACGAACTTCGGAAAAGTGGCGTCCTTTAATCTCTGCTGGGTTTTCGTCGAAAATTCGTGCGGCTGCACTGTTGTAACAAAGGATGATCCCGTTACTGTCGAGGATCATAATGCCATTGTGAGTGGCATTTATGATGGCATCAATTAGACTTGAAGACGTTATCAGTAAATTTAGATCGCTATTGCTCATGGCAGAAATATTTTACAAATGGTGAATTATTTTAGCCGATTACTTAGTTTACAGGCTATTAGATATTTTCAGCGCGCGGACATACTTTCGTAACATAATCATTTTCACTACTGGATTATCTTGCTTGTCCTCGGAAATCAGTATTGCAGAAAGGTCCGCTTGTTGAAATCCGCTGGACGCAAGAAGATTAACAGTCATAATTGCCGTAACTTACCGTAAAAAATGAAGACAAAAAACGATAAAGGCCTCAACAGGAAAGCCGTTTTAGGAGTCGTTACGTGATGGAACTCAAAGGTATTTATCCCATTGTCCCGACACCGTTTTTCGACAACGGCGCGGTTGATTACGCCAGTATCGAACGCCTGGTGGATTGCATGGCTGCAAAGAAAGTTCACGGTCTGGCCATCATGGGCGCGCTTGGCGAAGGAGTCAAGTTGACCGACGGTGAACGCTGTGAGGTCATCAAGTTTTACCGCAAGTCCATGCCTGCCGATATGCACCTGGTGGTCGGGACCCGGTCACCGGCGACCGATCCGGCCAGGCTGCAGGCCGAAAAAGCCCGTGACCTGGGAGCCGATGCCCTCTTGCTGGGGCCGCATGGCGTCCAGAAGGACAAGCCGCTCCTCGAATATTATCAACAGGTTTCCGCGGCGGCCCAGATCCCCTGCATCATTCACGACTACCCGGCGGTCACCGGCATCACCCTGTCGGTCCCGCTGATCGCTGAAATGTTCGAAACCGCCGAATACGTCCAATACATCAAATTGGAAGATCCACCGACCGGGATGAAGATGCAGGCGCTGCAAAAGGTCGTTGGGAAACCGCTGAAAGTATTTGGAGCCCTCGGTGGCAACTATGCCCTGGAAGAGCTGCAGCTGGGCGCGGTCGGCATCATGACGGGCTTTGTCTATGCCGAACTGCTCGTTCAGCTTTACGATCATGCTCAAGCCGAAGAGTGGGAGGCTGCCAAGCAGCTGTTTTATGATTTTCTGCCCTTGACGCGTTGGGAATTCCAGCCCGGTATTGGCATTTCGTTACGCAAACACCTGCTCAAACGCATGGGGATTTTCACCACCACCAAGGTGCGGCATCCAGGGATGGAGGCCGACAGCAAGACCGTTGAGCAGATGATTCAGATTGTCCGGTTTCTGAATGACAAAGGCTATCAGCTCGCTCTTTGAAGGGGTTGGCAATCCTCTCCAGGCGCAAAGATTCCCAGGGAGAAAAAAAGAAACAAAAAAACGGCTCACTACAATGTGGTCGAGCCGTCTTTTTACTGAAAATGCCATATTTTTGGTGACGCAACGGGCATCACCAAACTAGACAGGCGGTGTGCCTTCTTTGACCTCATCACGGATCATCCGCCGGAATTTTTCACTGTCTTTTTCGCCATGAATGGCAATGTTGTGCTGGACGACCGCTTCGACCAGCTCATCCACCGTATCAGCTGAAAGGGTCACAGAACATTTGACACCACCCGGGTAGTCGCGACAATCAAAATATTTTCGTCCCATGGGGCGCTCCTTGGGTTTCTTGGTCAATCTCTGAACCGAACAAAAAAGGCCGCAAGACATAATCTTGCCGGCCTCGTTGCCATTGGATCAGAACACATCCTTGTGTTCATCACACTGAAGTCATTTTCCTGGAACCGGCAGCCGGTGTCAATAGCCGCAGGCTTTTAATTGGCTTCACCAGGTTGATGTGTCCGGCGTTCCTTTCGTTCCATGACTCATCAATCTTGTTGACAGGCTCATTCCCCCAGATGTTCAAGAAGAATGCGTCGCACTTCCTCGATAGTAAACGGGTGTGTCTGGCAGGAATGACCGGCACGGACGATGAATTCCGACGCCATCCCGTCAAGATGCGCGCTGGAGTAGGCAACGACCCCGTCATCGCCGCTTTCCGGGGCACCATTCCCCTTGATGGCAATGATCGAGTGGCCCGTGACCCCCGTTGCCAACGGTGTCGCTGCCAGAGCCTTCAGGATCGGATTGTCCGGGGACATGCCGTCGATGCTGTTGGGAATCTGATCGCTGCCCAATGCCGTTTTGATTTCGTCGCTGTAGTACTCGTTGAAATTCAAGGTGGTTTTGACAATGGTCGCGGGGAGCGTGACGATTCGTCGAATCAAGTTGCGCACCCACTGCTTGCTCAGGATGCTGCCGCGGTGGGGGGTGGCGATAAAAACCACCCTTTTGACCTCGGGCACCGGCTCGACGACCAGGAATCGACGGACTTGGGCTTTCTTCTCCTCCGGCATCTCCAAGTCATCGAGGTTTTTGCCCGTCAACGCCTGCACCAGCCGATCATCGGTCGAGACAGCGGTTAATTTAGCCAGGAGCCCCCCCTGGCTGTGACCCACGACGACCATATTTTGTAGTGCCTGGTCCTGTCCGGCAGGATCCAACTGATCGATTTTGTCTCGCAGGGCTTCGCGCAAATCCGCGGCCGAGACCACGATCGGTGCACTGCTGTTATAAAGGAAGTACCAATACTGGAATTTCTGCCGGAGAATCGGGTCGGCACGAAGCGTATTGAGCATTTCCATCCACCGCGCCGGATTGCTGAAGGTGCCATGCACGAAGACCACCGGAATGCGTCCTGCCTGGTAAGGTTGGCTCAAAAACAGACCGTTGGGAACGGCGGCGAATTCCCTGCCGAGAAACGCGCCCAGCCCGAAATCCCAGATCTTCGAAGACTCGAGGATATAAGCCGTCGGCGTTGTCAGGTCGGTTTCGAGGGGGGGATGCCGGCCATTCACCTCAAGCGTATTGATATCGTAAGCGGAATAAAATTCCAGCGAGGCGCTCGCCGTTCCTTCTGTCAAACGCTTCAGGTCCCCGTCGATCCGCAGGAAGATGGTGACCGGTACGGCTTCGACAAAAGGCGTCTCCTCCGTGATCTTTTTGAGCCCGATCAGGGGACTGCCGATCCCATTGACGCGATTGCGAATGGAAAGGCCACGGACCACGTATTTGTCGGTGGGTTCAAAACGTGAAAAATCTTGGAATTCCCAGGGCAGGTGGGTCCGATCCGGTGCTATGGTCAGGGTCCCCACCGGCAGTTTGCGAAGACTGGCGTCAAGATCGAGAGTTCCGGCTGAGCCGGTCGCCATCCCCCGCCAGAGGGCGAAATTGTAGAGATCAATCGCCGAGTGCACCCGCAGGTCGAAGACATTGGTCGTCGTGTTGCTGCGATCGTCAATGAGAAAAAAATAGGCATAGGTTGCTGCCATCAGGAAATAGTCTGGAGCCAACTGCCTGTCAGCTTGTTCCGGGGCCTCGAGCAGATGCTCAGCGTGCAGATAGGAGAGCTCCGCGAGGGCGTAAATGATATCTCTGCGCTTGTCATGCAGGGCCCGGGTATGCAGGGCTTTGATGCTCTCTGCCGGGTTTTTCTTATATTCCGCGGTGAGGTTAAAGCGGTGCAGGACGATGTTGGTCGCGTTGCTGGTGACCCCGTCGGTCATGACATCCGTCATTGACTGGCGGTAGGATTCGCGCGGTGCAACCTCGCGGACGCCGATCGGCGTTGCGCAACCCGCCAGCAGCAAAACCACCAGCAAAAACAGGCATAATCGTGAAGAACAGATGATTCGTTGCATGATCAAAGCGTCATTCCGGGCATCCCTGTGCGGATCAGACGGGAGAATTCACTGGCATTGTCGGCCTTTTGGGCCCGCGTATTGATATGACTGCGCTGTTTCAATGCGGCAAAGCTCAAGCTCTGGTCGAGAATCCCCCGTTCGTAGAGCATCTCGTCGAGATAACCATTGGCAATCAGCCGCCAGTCAAAACGGGACTCGGGATTGAAGCGTCTGGTGTGACGCAGAATGCTGGTCGTACAGTTGGTGAGGAGAGCACGATACCATTGGGGATGATCCTTCAGGCTGTTCACTTCACGCAGATAGTCGCGCAGGACCTTGCGGGCAAAGTCCATTGGCAGGGCAAGGCGGTAAAGATAGACATCTTCACCGGTCCGGTAATTGGTCCGTAGACGGACGATATCCCGCTCGTCGGCCACCACGTAGGTCAGTTCGAACTGTTTGAAAAAACCTTTGATCGCCGAATATCCCTCACCGATTTCCTTACGGGCTTCGATTGAGAAGCTCAAGTAGCTGCCGTCTTTAAAGCCGAAACTCAGCATGGTGTGGGCGATGCTGGGTGATCCCCAGTAAACGAGGAATAGATCGACACTCTGCAAGTCCGCCAGCCTGTAGCTCCGGTCGTAGTGGCGGACCGTATAGTCGGTTTCAGTGCGGTAATCGCAGTTGCGGATGTTATGGACGGTGATCACGTCCTCGCCGATTTCGGCCCAGGGAAGAACCGCAACATCCGGCTGCCAGTTGCGGTCATTGGACGGTGGGATCAACAGCCACCAGGCCGTGGACACGAGCGTGAAAATGACCAGCAGTGCACCCCAGGCGCGGCGCCGCCGCTGCTTGAGCCCGGCGAAGGCCAGGGTTGTTGCGACCAGCGCATAAACAGCGGCGGCGACTGGCCGCAGGACGGTTGGCAGGTTTGAGAAATAGATGCCGATCGTCCCCAAACAGACAAGGACGATCAGGCCGAGAAAAGCCAGGATCACAGCGAAGATTTTTACGGAGTTTTTCATCCAAATTCCCGGCCTGCTTGCTGACAGCATCCCTCATTCTGGAATCTCAAGTCACGCGCACTCTAACCACGGCTGAATTTTTCTGTCAAGCTGTCGCTGAAATCGGCCGCACCAAAGCTCTCGTGCCGCCGAAAGGCATGGTTGTGATCGGGACATTGACGCGCACGTCTTGCTTGGCCCAGGGCAGATCAAAAAATCCGCCTTTCGGTGCTTGCCTCAAAGCCCAACAAAAAAGCCGATAATCAGAGCATTGACAATGTCGATAAAGAAACCACAGACCAGCGGCACGATAATAAAGGCCCGGTGAGCCGCCCCGTATTGTTTGGCAACCGACGACATGTTGACGATCGCTGTGGCCGTCGAGCCCAAGGTGATGCCGCCGAAGCCGGCACTGATCACCGTCGCCTCATAATCTTGGCCCATCAGACGGAAGACCACCAGCAGGGTGAAGAGGACCGAGAGCAGAATCTGGCAGAACATGACTGAGGAAATAAATGCCACCAGTCCCTTTAACTCCCAGATTTGCAGTCCCATCAGCGCCATGGTCAGGAACATGCCCAAACTGATGTCCGAAATCAGGGCAATCCCCAATTTCGCGCCGGGATAGGCTTCCTCTCTTTTCAGGATCAGGTTGCGGCAATTGCCGATCAATATGCCGGCCATCAGGCAGGAGACGAACATCGGCAGCTGAAAGTCGACAGACTCCAGCAACTTGTTCAAGAAATAGCCGAGAATAATCGCCACGTTGAGCCAGAGCCACGCCCAGAGCAGGGCATAGGAATCGATCATCGTGTGCTGATTTTCATCATGGGCAACACCGATATCGAGGGCCTCTTCGTGCCCCGGGGTGATTTTGTGCCGGACAATCAAATAGCGGGCAATCGGCCCACCGATCAGGCAGGCTGAAATTAAGCCAACGGTGTTCGCGGCCACACCAATTTCGAGGGCGTTACCGATATGCAAGGTTTCGACGAAGGTCGGGCTCCAGGCGAGCGCTGTGCCGACACCGCCGACCAGGGATATTGAGCCGACCAGCAAGCCGGCTTTGGGGTTCATGCCGAACAGGCTGGCAATGCTAATGCCGACCAGGTTCTGCAAGAGGATGAAGACTGTGGCCAAAACCAGGAGAATCACCAGCGGGCGCCCCCCGGCGAGTAGCGTGCGGATGTCTGTCTGCAGGCCGATAGCGGCAAAAAAATAAAGAAGCAGAGCCTCTCTGGACCGAAGACTGAAACCCAATTCAAAGTCGAAAAGGTAATAGCAGATTCCGACAACCGCCACGCACAGGAATCCGCCGATCACCGGTTCCGGAACGCTGTAACGTTTCAGGGTTTTCGAACGACTGACAATCCATTTGCCGAGAAACAGAAGAATGATCGCCAGGGTGAATGAAGCAAACCCTTCCATGTAGAAGCTTCTCATAGCCTCTGCTCCCTGATCTCTGGTCGACAAACGGCAAGCCGTTTTGTTCCTTGAGGAAAAATCAAAAAGTTTATCAGGCCGCCAGTATACCAGAATGGCACTTGTTTTGAAGCAGACACTGACAGGGTTGAGCGTTGCCCTGTCGCAATAAAGACGGTTGCACTCATGGCGTGACCCTCTCTTTGCGACTTCGACAACAATTCAAAAAATGAAATGATATAATTTTGCTAAATAGATACTACGAATTTTGGGAGGAAAAAATGCCTGCCTTTAAATGGTTCCCTGAAATGGAGCGGGAAGCGCGGATCGCTTTAGTCAACAAGCTCAATGCGGATTCGGAATGGAATGTCAATTTTTGCGTTCTCCTCAGTTGTTCCGTAGTCATTGCCGGCCTGGGCCTGATGCAAAGTTCAAGCGCCGTGGTCATTGGTGCGATGCTGGTCGCTCCTCTGATGACCCCACTGATCGGTGCCGGCATGGCGTTGGTCCAGGGCAATTTTCGCCTGTTGATCGTGTCCTGCAAAAGTACGCTTTATGGCACCCTGGTGGGTATTTTCATTGGGGCGTTTATCGAAGTAATCACCCCCCACTGGGAATTAAGCCAGGAAATCGTCGCTCGCGCCGGGCCCAACATCCTGGATCTTTTCATCGCTTTTTTTGCGGGGATCAGTGCCGCCTATGCGCTGACGCGGCCCAACCTCTCCGGGGCGTTGCCCGGGGTCGCCATTGCTGTTGCCCTGGTCCCACCGATTACGGTGACCGGAATCGCTCTTGGCAATTTGGATTTCACGGTTGCTGAAGGTGCCGGAATTCTTTTCTTGACCAACATGGTGGCCATCGTTCTCGGCAGTGCTTTTGTTTTCTGGGCCCATGGCATCCATCTTTCAAGGGAAGCGACCAAAGGAAAACACACGGGTTTGAATCGAATTATCATAACCTTGAGTTGCTTGTTGTTCCTTCTCATGCTGCCTCTTGGTTACCGTCTGAATGATCAACTCACGCAAGGGGATAATCGCCCCCTGGCGTTTCCACTCTCTTTGGGTCTTTATAACGCCTTGAAAGAGAGGTTGGCCAAGGAGCAGCAAATCGACTACCTTCTCGGCGGGAGACCCGGGGCCGACCGACCGAACGCTGTGGTGCTTTGGCTGAAGGCGGATGTGCCGGTGCCGCAAAATTTAATTTCTGATTTGGAACAAATAACCAGAGATATCCTGGGTGATGAGGCCACACCGCTTGTGGTTCCGCTGCAAATGGCGCCAATCATAGGCGCTAAGAAAAATACGGAAGACAGTCATGCCGAGAAGAACTGATCTCATGCATTATGAAACTGAAGCCGTC
>JARRPG010000065.1:0-8136 GCA_037383085.1 Desulfuromonadales bacterium
GATCACGCCGATCGCCATGGACAAGGAGCTGCGTTTCGCGATTCGTGAAGGCGGCCGGACCGTTGGTGCCGGTGTCGTCAGCGACATTATCGAGTAAGCCGGCCCCCGTCGATTTTTTATCAACATGAGCAGGCGCCCGCTCGTTGGGCTGGGCGCCGAGGAATGATCCAATGCGCGATATCGTGACTCTTGCCTGCACCGAGTGCAAGCAGCGCAACTACACGACGACCAAGAACAAGAAGAACACTCCGGACAAGCTGGAGTTCAGGAAGTACTGCCGTTTCTGCCGGAAGCACACAGTCCATAAAGAGACTAAGTAGTTTCGTGGACACCAGTGCATAGGTTTAGGCTGCAGGCCAGTAGCTCTAACGGCTAGAGCACCGGTCTCCAAAACCGGGTGTTGGGGGTTCGAATCCCTCCTGGCCTGCCAATAAACTCTACACGAACCCGAATTATGGGATAGGTTGCGATAGTGAATTTCAAGGTTACCGAATTTCTCCAGCAGGTCAAAGCCGAACTGCAAAAGGTCACCTGGCCGACCCGCAAGGAAACCTACGGGTCGACAGTCGTTGTCATTGTGCTTGTCCTGATGGTGGCCGTCTTCTTATGGGTCGTTGATACCGGGTTGTCGGCAATGATCCGGACCTTGCTCAATTGAGAGGTTTCGAAATCCAATGAGCGAGAAAAAGTGGTACGGCGTACATACCTACTCGGGCTACGAGAACAAGGTCAAGCTGAACCTGGAGGAGCGGATCCGCTCCCTCGGGGCGGAGGAGTATTTCGGTGAGATCCTGATTCCCTCGGAGACCGTGGTCGAGCTGAAAAACGGCGAGCGCAAAACCTCGACGCGCAAATTTTTCCCCGGTTATATCCTGGTCCAGGTGGAGTTGAACAACGAAACCTGGCACATCGTCAAGGATACGCCGAAAGTGACAGGCTTCGTCGGTGGCGGGACGTCGCCTCCGCCGATTCCGGATGACGAGGTGGCCAAGATCACCATGCGCATGGAAGAGGGCGTGGAACGGCCGAAGCCGAAAGTCGAATTCGAAGTGGGCGAAACGGTCCGGGTCATCGATGGGCCGTTCCTCAACTTCACCGGAATCGTCGAGGACGTCAAACCCGACAAAGCGAAACTCAAGGTCATGGTGAGTATCTTCGGCCGGGTGACCCCGGTTGAACTTGAGTTTATTCAGGTAGAGAAGACCAGCTGAGGCTGGCGAAGAATCGTTTCGTAAGGAGTGCCCTCATGGCCAAGAAGATTGTTGGACAGATCAAGCTGCAGATTCCTGCCGGCAAGGCGAATCCGTCACCTCCGGTGGGCCCGGCGCTGGGCCAGCATGGCGTGAATATCATGGAGTTCTGCAAGGCCTACAATGCCAGGACTCAGGACCAGGGTGACATGATCATTCCCGTGATCATCACGGTTTATGCCGACCGGTCCTTTACCTTTATCACCAAGACGCCGCCGGCATCGGTGCTGCTGCTGAAAGCGGCCAAGGTGCCCAAGGGCTCTGGAGTGCCGAACAAGGACAAGGTCGGCAAGGTGACCAAGGCCCAGGTCGAGGAAATCGCCAAGCTCAAGATGCCAGACCTGAATGCTTACAACGTCGAAGGTGCCATGCGCATTATCGAAGGCACGGCGCGCAGCATGGGTCTCGAAGTCGTCGCTTAACAATACGCTGAAAGCGGAGAAGAGAAACAATGGCAACAGGAAAACATTTCAAGGCGTCCAAGGAAAAGGTCGATCGTAGCCGGGCCTATCCGATTGATGAAGCATTGGCGCTGGTCAAGGAAACGGCATTTGCCAAGTTCGATGAGTCGGTCGATGTTTCCGTCAAACTCGGTGTCGACCCGCGCAAGGCGGACCAGATGGTCCGCGGTGCGGTTGTCCTGCCGAACGGTTTGGGAAAAACGATTCGCGTTCTGGTCTTCGCCAAAGGCGACAAGGCTTTGGAGGCCCAGGAGGCCGGTGCTGACTATGTCGGCGGCGACGACCTGGTGGAGAAGATCAAGGAAGGCTGGTTCGACTTCGATACCGCGATTGCGACCCCGGACATGATGGGGACCGTCGGCAAGATCGGCAAGCTGCTTGGCCCGCGCGGGCTGATGCCGAACCCGAAGGTTGGCACGGTGACCTTCGAAGTTGGCCGGGCGGTCAATGAAGCCAAGTCGGGCAAGGTGGAATACCGCGTCGAAAAAGCCGGCATTGTCCATGCCCCGGTTGGCAAAGTCTCCTTTGACGTCGACAAGCTGCAGGGCAACCTGATGACCTTGATGGATGCCCTGATCAAGGCCAAACCCTCGACGTCCAAGGGCACTTACCTGAAGAAAGTGACCGTTTCTGCGACCATGGGCCCGGGTGTCAACATCGATATCCCGGCCATCCAGGCGCTGGTCAAGTAGCGAAAGACTCAAACCGCTGCCCACCGGGTGACGGTTGTTGCAGGATAAAGCAAATCCTGGCCACAGACAGCAGGCACGTCGCGCGTTTAATGGCATTGCCACCTGCCGAGGCGAAATGGATGGAGTACGAGACGCGTCGTCTCTTCTTCACCTTCATGAAGGCTAGGATGAGGGGCGTAACAGCGCCCTGACATCTCACAAGAAAGGAGGAGAGACGTTGAAAAAACAAGACAAACAGGCTCTGGTCGCGGAGTTTGCCGAAAAGCTCAAGGAAACCAAGGCGGCTTTTCTGGCGGACTACCGTGGTCTGGATGTCGAACAAGCCAACGACCTGCGGAACAAGCTTCGGGAAACCGGCGTCGAGTACCGCGTCATTAAGAATACCCTGCTGCGTCTGGCTGCCAAAGACACGGCTGCGGTCTGTCTCGACGCACACCTGACCGGTCCGACCGCCATTGCCCTGGTTCATGACGACCCGGTTGCACCGGCCAAGGCCCTGGTGGAATTCGCCAAGAAGCATGACGTCTTCGTGCTCAAAGCCGGCATGCTCGACGGCAAGCTGATTGACAGCGATGCGATCAAGGCCCTGTCCGATCTGCCGAGCCGTGAAGAACTTCTGGCGAAGATGCTGGGCTCGTTGAATGCCCCGGCGAGCAACTTCGTCGGTGTTCTGGCTGCAGTGCCGCGTTCGTTCGTCCAGGTCCTGGCGGCGATCAAGGATCAGAAGGAAGCCGCCTGACACTCTCGGTCGGCCCGATTTTACTCACCCAACACGATGATCAATACAGAATTTATGGAGGATAGGAACAATGGCTGAAATTACCAAAGAGCAAGTTGTTGAATTCCTCGAGAATATGAGTGTTCTCGAGATGGCTGAGCTGGTCAAGGAACTGGAAGAGAAGTTCGGCGTTTCCGCTGCGGCTCCGGTTGCCGTTGCTGCGGCCGGACCGGCCGGCGGCGGCGAAGCCGCTGCTGAAGAAGAAAAGGACGAGTTCGACGTCATCCTGACCGCTGTCGGCGACAAGAAGATCAACGTCATCAAGGTTGTTCGTGCGATCACCGGGCTGGGTCTGAAGGAAGCCAAGGACCTGGTTGACGGTGCACCCAACGCTGTTAAGGAAGCGGCCTCCAAAGAGGAAGCTGAAGGCATCAAGACGCAGCTGGAGGAAGCTGGCGCCAGCGTGGAGCTGAAATAGCCTCCTGACACGCATACCAATGCCCTAGCCAAGGCTGCCTTGAGCAGCCTTGGCTATTCTACTTTCGTCAAGAATTAAGGAGACACCATGGCTTATTCGATTGCGAATAACCAGCTGCTCAGGAAACATTTTCAGGAAATCAAACGGATTATCGATATCCCCAACCTGATTGATATCCAGAAGAATTCCTATCAGCGTTTCCTGCAGGCCGATCTGCCTGCTTCCGCACGTCAGAATATCGGGGTTGAGGCGGTTTTCCGCTCGGTTTTCCCGATCCGCGATTTCAGTGAAACCTGTTCCCTCGAATATGTCGAATATTCACTGGGAACGCCGAAATATGATGTCGAGGAATGTCACCAGCGGGGGATGACCTTCGCCGCGCCGATGAAGGTCAAGGTGCGCCTGGTGTCCTGGGACGTTGACAAGGAGTCGGGTGTCCAGTCGATCCGCGACATCAAGGAGCAGGAAGTTTATTTCGGCGAAATTCCGTTGATGACCGAGAACGGAACCTTCATCATCAACGGCACCGAACGTGTCATCGTCAGTCAGTTGCATCGTTCGCCCGGGGTCTTCTACGACCACGACAAGGGCAAGACGCATTCGAGCGGCAAGGTGCTCTACAGTGCCCGCGTGATCCCGTACCGGGGGTCCTGGCTCGATTTCGACTTTGATCATAAAGATATCCTCTTTGTCCGCATCGACCGACGCCGCAAGCTGCCGGCGACCGTCCTTTTGAAAGCGCTCGGTTATTCGGCCGAGGAACTGCTGAACTACTTCTACGATACCGACGAGATCGTCCTGACCGACGGCGCCTACCGGAAAAAAGTCAACACCAAGCTGCTGCTCGGTCAGCGCGCTAATGTCGAAGTGGTCGATGCCGACGGTGAAGTGCTGGTCAAAGCCAACCGCAAATTTACCAAGGCCGCCATCCGCAAGATCGAGGAGAAGCAGATTGAATTTATCGATGTCCCCCGCGAGGACCTGATCGGCAAGATCGCTTCGACGGATATCATCGATGAATCGACCGGCGAGGTGGTGGCCGAATGCAACGAGGAATTGACCGAAGACAAGCTCGAAGAACTGGCCAAACGTGGCATCAATACCTTCAAGGTGTTGTTCATCGACAACCTGTTCGTCGGGCCTTATCTGCGCGATACCCTGTTGCAGGACAAGGTGACGACCCCCGAAGAGGCCAAGGTCGAGATCTATCGGCGCCTGCGCCCCGGCGATCCGCCGACGGTGAAGAGTTCCGATGCCCTGTTCTCCAGTCTGTTCTTCAACGAGGAACGCTACGACCTTTCCACGGTCGGCCGGTTGAAACTGAATCACAAGCTGGGTTTGAAGCTGCCTTTGGAAATCACCACTCTGACCAAGGAAGATATTCTCGAGGTGGTGCGCTATCTGATCGACCTGCGCAATGGCGTTAACGACTGGGAAATCACTGACGACAAGGGCCATGTCCGCAAGCTGCCGGTCAAGATCGACGACATCGACCACCTCGGCAATCGCCGTGTGCGGGCGGTCGGTGAATTGCTCGAAAACCAGTACCGGGTCGGTCTGGTGCGCATGGAACGGGCTATCAAAGAGCGCATGAGTCTGCAGGAAGTGGACAGCCTGATGCCCCATGACCTGATCAACTCCAAGCCGGTTTCCGCCGTGGTCAAGGAGTTTTTCGGTTCCAGCCAGCTGTCCCAGTTCATGGACCAGACCAACCCGCTCTCGGAAATCACCCACAAGCGCCGCCTGTCGGCTCTCGGTCCGGGTGGTTTGACCCGCGAACGGGCCGGCTTCGAGGTGCGTGACGTGCATCCGACTCACTACGGCCGGGTCTGTCCGATCGAAACCCCGGAAGGTCCGAACATTGGCCTGATCGCCTCGCTGTCGACCTATGCCCGGATCAACATCCACGGCTTCGTCGAAACGCCTTACCGGGTCGTCAAAAACGGTAAGGTGACGAACGAAATCGAGTATTTCTCGGCACTCGAGGAGGAAGGGCATGCCATTGCCCAGGCCAATGCCCCCCTCGACAAGAAGAACTGCTTCGTCAATGAACTTGTCAATGCACGAAAGAACGGCGAATTCATGCTGGTCAACCGCGACGAGATCGAACTGATGGACGTTTCGCCGAAACAGCTGGTTTCGGTGGCTGCGGCCCTGATCCCGTTCCTGGAGAACGACGACGCCAACCGCGCCCTGATGGGCTCCAACATGCAGCGCCAGGCCGTGCCCCTGCTGCGTGCCGATGCACCGCTGGTCGGGACCGGCATCGAGCGGATCGTGGCCCATGATTCCGGCTCGGCCGTGGTGGCCCGCCATGACGGCATGGTCGAAAGCGTCGATGCCGGCCGGATCGTGGTCAAGATCGACGACCACGAAGTCGATGAGACCGGCACCGGCGTCGATATTTACAATCTGATCAAGTTCATTCGCTCGAATCAGAACACCTGTCTGAATCAGAAGCCGATCGTCAAGGTCGGTGACAAGGTCAAGCGGGGCGAGATCATCGCCGACGGGCCTTCCACCCAATGGGGTGAGCTGGCGCTTGGCCAGAACGTCCTGGTTGCTTTCATGCCCTGGGGCGGTTACAACTTCGAGGACTCGATCCTGATCTCCGAAAAGTTGGTCAAGGAGGATCGCTACACCTCGATCCACGTCGAGGAATTCGAATGCGTGGCCCGCGACACCAAACTGGGTAAGGAAGAGATCACCGACGATATCCCGAATCTCGGTGAGGATGCCCTGCGCAACCTTGATGAGAGCGGCATTATCCGGATCGGTGCCGAGGTCAAACCCACCGATATCCTGGTCGGCAAGATTACGCCCAAGGGCGAGACTCAGCTGTCTCCGGAAGAGAAGTTGCTGCGCGCCATCTTCGGTGAGAAGGCCGGCGATGTCCGCGACACCTCGCTGCGCGTTCCACCGGGCGTCGAAGGGGTGGTCATCGGGGCCCGTGTCTTCTCCCGCAAGGGACTGGACAAGGATACCCGTACCGAGTTCATCGAACAGACCGAGATCGACAAGCTGCTCAAGGATCAGAATGACGAAATTCGCATCATCCGGGAATCCGCGCAGCGCAAGCTGAACAACCAGCTGACCAACCAGACGGTGTCGGCGCCGGTCAAAGACCGCGACGGCAAGACATTGTTGCCGAAAGGCCGCAAGATCACCGCCAAAGCCCTGGAGACCATCCCCTTCAGCCTGTGGGGCGAAATCGCCCTGGCTGACGAAGAGGCCGAAGCCAAGGTGACCGAAACCGCCCGACGATTGAGCGAGCGGGAGGAGATCATCAAGACGGTTTTTGCCGACAAGATCGAAAAACTCAAGCGTGGCGATGATCTGCCGCCGGGCGTCATCAAGATGGTCAAGGTCTACATCGCCATCAAACGCAAGCTTTCGGTGGGGGACAAAATGGCCGGCCGCCATGGCAACAAAGGCGTTCTGTCGCGTATTCTGCCGGAAGAGGATATGCCCTACATGGAGGACGGCACGCCGGTCGAAATCGTCCTCAATCCGCTCGGCGTCCCCTCGCGCATGAACGTTGGCCAGATCCTGGAAACCCATCTCGGCCTGGCCTCGCGTTTCCTCGGGGAACAGATCCAGTCGGCCATTGACAAGATGACCGAGCCGAAGGCCCTGCGCAAGCAGATCAAGGAAATGTACGGCAACAAGGAGCTGAACAGCTTCATCGACGGCTTGAGTGATGAGGACGTTCACAGCCTGGCCCATCGCCTCAGCAACGGCATCCCGATGGCCTCACCGGTCTTCGAGGGTGTCCACGAGGATCAGATCAAGGCGGAACTGGAGCGCTCCGGCATGCCCCTCGACGGCCAGATGATCTTGCACGACGGCCGGACCGGCGAACCGTTCAAGGAAAAGGTGACCGTCGGTATCATGTACATGCTCAAGCTGCACCACCTGGTCGACGACAAGATTCATGCCCGGAGCATCGGACCATACAGCCTGGTGACCCAGCAGCCGCTCGGCGGCAAGGCCCAGTTTGGCGGCCAGCGTCTCGGTGAGATGGAAGTCTGGGCCATGGAGGCTTACGGCGCGGCACATGCGCTGCAGGAATTCCTCACAGTCAAGTCGGACGACGTGGCTGGGCGGACGCGGATTTATGAAGCGATCGTCAAGGGCAAGCATACCCTTGAAGCCGGTCTGCCGGAATCCTTTAACGTTCTGATCAAGGAACTTCAGGCCCTCTGCCTCGATGTCGAGTTGCTGGAGGAAGAGGACTGATTCTGCTAAAAACCTTCATCCTTAAGAAGGAGGATGTGTCTTGGAAGATATTTACAGCCTGTTTGAGCGACCGAAGGATCCGTTGAATTTCAACGCCATCCGTCTGTCCGTCGCATCACCGGAAAAGATCCGCGAACGGTCTTTCGGCGAGGTCAAGAAGCCGGAAACGATCAATTACCGGACCTTCAAGCCGGAGCGCGACGGCCTGTTCTGCGCCAAAATCTTCGGTCCGACCAAGGACTACGAGTGCAATTGCGGCAAGTACAAGCGCATGAAACACCGGGGCATCGTCTGTGAA
>JARRPG010000066.1:0-14091 GCA_037383085.1 Desulfuromonadales bacterium
CAAAGGTGTCAGTTCATGAATATCCAAGGCTGTCCTCTCCCACATCTAGCGCGGCGGCCTCCTCGGCGGTGACCGAGGGGAAGAGCCAGATGGTTCCGTTATGGGTATTTTGCATGAAACGCACCATGCGAAGCCGAACCAGTTCGAGCAGCGCCAGAAACGTGACGATCACCTCGTCGCGCTTGCGGTCGTCGCCGAACAGTGCGGCAAAGGCCAGGCTCTCCTTCCCCTGCAGCAGGGTCAGGATGGCATTGATGCGATCCGTGACCGAGAGATGCTCGATGGTGACCTCGTGAACCAGCTCGGTGGGCTTTTCTTGCAAGACCTCACGCAGCGCTTCCAACAAGTCGTACAGACCGATGGCGGCGAAACCGGCCTCGGCTTCCTCTAGAACCTCCGGCGCCGGTGCAGCGCGGGCAAACAGGTCACGACCCAGCTGCGGCGTTGCCTCAAGGGTCGTCGAGACGTCCTTGTATTTCTGGTATTCGAGCAGGCGACGGACCAGTTCGGCGCGCGGATCTTCCTCGTCTTCCTCGGTTTCTTCTTCGATCGTCTTTGGCAGCAGCAGCTTTGACTTGATATGCAGCAAGGTGGCCGCCATCAGTAGAAATTCGCCGGCGATATCGAGATTCAGCGTCTTCATCGCATCAATGATATCGAGATACTGCGCAGTAATTGCTGCAATCGGGATATCGTAGATATCCATCTCGTTCTTCTTGATCAGATGCAACAGTAGATCGAGCGGGCCTTCGAAATTCTCCAACTGGATGGCGTAAGTGTCCATAGCGTTTACTGGTAGAAGAGCAGGTGCATGGTCTGCTCCACCACATCCATGTGCGGGCCGGCCAGAATGGCGACGACCTGATGAATGGTGGGGCCGAGGACTTTGGACCACAGTTGGGTGCCGAAGATCAAAAAGACGATCAGAATCAGGCCGAAGGGTTCGATCTTGCGCAGCATCTGCGCCTGGGCCTCGGGCAGAATCCCCATCAGCACCCTTCCGCCGTCCAGAGGGGGGATCGGCAACAGATTAAACAGGCACAGGATGACATTGATGTAGAGACCGAAGGCCGCCATCAGGCCGATCGGCTTGATGAACGACAGCAGCGGCGACGCATCCGGCTGGCTCGCCGCAGCATAGACCACCACCCGCAACAGCAGCGCACAGAACAGCGCCAGCATCAGGTTGGCGGCCGGGCCGGCTAAAGAGACCCAGATCATGTCCTTGCTCGGATTACGCAGGTTGCCGGCATTGACCGGCACCGGACGTGCCCAACCAAAACCGAACACCAGCAAGGCGATGGTCCCGATCGGGTCGAGGTGCTTGAGCGGGTTGAGAGTCAGCCGACCGAGCAATCGAGCAGTGGGATCCCCGAGCTTTTCCGCGGAATAGCCATGGGCGATTTCATGCATGGTCACCGCGAGCAGTGCCGGCACCAGCATAACGGAGATTTTCAACAGGATATGTTCCATAAGGACGGGATCTACCGATCAATCATCAAGATGGGTATTTCTAGCAGAAGCAACCATGCGAGTCAATGAAATCAAATGGCACAAAAAACTTAACCTGCTGATTTTTAATCATAAACCCATAAAACGTTGCTCGACAGAGGACACAGAGATCACGGAGAAAGGCACAATATTGATTTTCAGAATCTTTTCGCAACAATTATAGGGGACTTGCACAGAAGTACTTGGACCAAAGGTCCATTGCTCATACATGTCCAAAGAGCTTTACTCTGTGCTCTCCGTGCTCTCTGTGCTGCAAATAAGATCGTGTCACTCACCGTGTCCGGTAATTTCCTCACCATACTTCTTCTTCACATAGGCCCGTTCCTGATCGGCCGTCAGCACCTTGTCGTCAAGCCGCGCCGCGAGCAGGTCGTCGAGGATGGTCCGGTAGACCGGGCCCGGTGGGATGCCGAGGGCTTCGAGATCATGGCCGGTCAACAGGGTCTGCTCGTCTCGCAACCGGGTGATGTAATGGGAAATCCACTGGCGGACCTTCTCCTGGCGGGTGCGGGCCATCATCAGCAGCAAAATCTCGATGGCCAGGGGCTCAAACCAGCGATACAGGCTGCTGTTGCGTGGCGCACTGCCCGGTTTGCGCCGTTCCAGCTGACGCAGGATGCCCAGAGCGGCACTGCGCTGATCGATCATGATCTGCCGATAACTCTGTGGCAGCTGCAGCCGTTCGCACAGCTGTTTGATCCCCTGGCGATCGAGCACCGAGGTACAGACCAGGAAATAACAGAGCCAGCGCCGGCAGGGCTGACCGGTATAGAGCAGCGCATACCAGTCGATCGCCCGGCGGGCCTCATCGAAGAACCTGGCGTAATCAACCTTGCGGGACAGCGCCGGATGCAGGGCACTGAGAACATTCAGTTGCGCCAGGCGTTTCACCGCCTGCAGCGGTCGATCCTCGTTCATGATCAGGTAGAGCTCGTTAAAAATCCGCTTGCCGCTGACTTTTTCGAGCAGGCCAAGACGCACAGCACTGTTCAACAGGTGTTCGGTCTGCTTGCCGATCGTAAAACCGAGCCGCTGTTCAAAACGTACCGCGCGAAAAACCCGGGTCGGGTCTTCGACGAAGCTCAAGTTATGCAACACCCGAACGGCCTTGTCATCGATGTCGCGCTGGCCGCCGTAGTAGTCGAGCAGTTCGCCAAAGTCATTCGTGTTCAAACAGATCGCCAGCGTGTTGATGGTGAAATCACGGCGACTTAAATCCATTTTCACCGAGGCATGCTCGACATCCGGCAACGCTCCGGGTTTCAGGTAGTACTCCATGCGGGCCGAGGCAATATCGACCTTGAAATCATCCGGATAGATCAGAACCGCGGTGCCGAATTTGCGGTGGCTGCGCACCCGGCAGTCGCGGTCTTTGGCAAAAGCCCGGGCAAAGGCGACGCCGTCGCCCTCGATCACGATGTCGATATCGAGGTTTTCCTTGTTCAGGAGCAGATCGCGCACAAAACCACCGACGACGAAGACCCCGACATCGAGCTGATCGCCGACCGCACCGAGTTCGGTCAATATGGTCTGAATCCGTTTCGGCAGGCGGTTCCGAATCAATCGCTGAATCTGGCCGGCCTTGTAGCTGCGGCCACCGCGACTGACCAGGCTGCGCTCACCGGAGCGTGGCGGCGTGCCGGTACTGCTGGCCAGATGACGCAGCAGGTCGGTCCGCGTCACCGCGCCAACCAGTTGGCCGTTATCCACCACCGGCACGAAACGCTGGTTGCTCTCAACAATCAGCGCTTTCAGATCGACAACGCTGGTCCGGGGGGTAACCTGATGAAAATCACTGGTCATGATCTCGCTGACCGGCTGCGTGTCGAGACCGTGATAAACGGCCTTGTCCACCAGCTGACGGGAGATGATGCCGACCACCGCTCGGCCATCGAGGACCGGTACCGTGTTGATATTGAAGCGGGACAGCATCCGATGGGCGTCCGCCACCGTGTCATTAAGTATCACCGACTTGACCGGAGTCGACATCAAGTGTCGGGTTTCCCAGCGAGGCTGGACCTGCTCGTGAAGCAGTTCGGGCAACTTTTCCAGAACCTGCACCAAGGTCAGGTCCCGCACTGAGCAGGAGGCCGCGGAAGCGTGCCCGCCGCCACCGAACTCGCGCAGGATCTCACCGACATGCACCTCTTTCAGCCGTGACCGGGCAACGATAAAGACCCGTCGCTCCATGCGCACCACGACAAAAAGAACGTCGAGGTTCTCCATGTCCTTCAGTTTGTGCGCGAGGGTGGCAATATCACCGACAAAATAATCGACCGAGGCATGAGCAATTGCCACATTGATGCCGTGGATGTTGAGAATGGTCCGGCTGTCGATCAGGTCATTGAGCAACCGCACCTGATCCGGCGTCAACTCCTGGACGATCAGATCGGCGACCAGATTGAGGTTCGCGCCGTGGCGAAGCAGGTAAGCCGCGGCCTGGTAATCCTCCACCGTGGTGGTGTGAAAGGTCAGGCTGCCGGTATCCTCGTACAACCCCAGCATCATCATGCTGGCCTCGTCGGCGGTGACGTCAACCCCCTGCTCCATGAACAGGTGGGTCAGGACGGTGACCGTCGAGCCGACCGGCTGAATCACTTCCAGCTCTCCCTTGAGAGCGCCTTTGGTTACATTGTGATGATCGTAGATATGGATCTCAACGTCGCGTCGCTGGGCGACCGCCCCGAAGGGACCGATCCGTGAGGCCTGGCTGACATCGACCAGGATTAGCCGAGTGACGGCATCGAGATCGATATCGCGCACCCGCTTGAAGCCAAACATGTACTGGACGCTTTCCAGGAAATACTCGCGCAGGCTGCGCTCCTGGCCACCGGGGAAGACCATCTCGGCCTCCGGGTAGAGTCGCTTGGCGGCGATCATCGACCCGAGGCAATCGAAGTCGGCGTTGATATGGGTCGTGATGATCTCCATCGCATTCCCCTGCAGCCCCTGAACGTTGCAAATGAGCCCCAAAAGCTCAATAATTCAAGCTTCCTGGACAGTATATCATTTCAAAGTGCGGATGCAGGGACGGCGATGGTACCGATTGACGGCGGGGGTGAGACCCCCATCAGGAGAGGCTAGGCGTTCCCCATCGAACGACGACGCTCGGCATGCCACCAGGTCAGACAACGCTTGAGACGGTCGATATGCGTCTGGTCTTCCTTGCCAAGGCGTTCGAACAGCGCAGCCAGCTTGCGGTTTTGCAGATGGATCACTTGATGGGCATGGACCTTGATCAGGCGTTGCTCCATGTCAACCGCCATGCGCAGGGCCTGTTCCTCGTCGACGGTACCCTGCTCGGTGATGGCGAGGTAGCGCTCGGCGAGAGCGACCGCTTGCTGAATCTTGTCCCAGGACACCGCCAGATGAGACGTGACATCCTGCCGGTCGGCCTGCTGCAGCAGATCAAGGTTGCGGGCGTGGGCTTTCTCGTCGTCGCTGAGTTGGCCAAACAGCTGCCGTACCGGTGCGGCATAGGCCGGGTTTTGCGACTGCAAGTGGTAAATTCTGGCCGCGATCTGTTCGATCCGGTGGCACGCGCTCAGGATCTTTTGCATGTTCAAACCTCCCTGCGTCTCGTGAGATGATAAACGGCCAACAACCTGGGTCGGAAGAACCGGGCCCACTGGTGGGATTTAGCCTTTAAGGCTGCCGATCAATTCCTGAATATCGGCAATCCCCTCCTCGATACAGAAGGCCTCGATGCCGTCGATGATCGTCATCATCACCGAGGGATCAACGAAATTGGCCGTGCCGACCTGAACCGCCTTGGCGCCGACAATCAAAAACTCCAGAGCATCCATCGGCCGGACGATACCACCGATGCCGATCACCGGAAGTTTGACGCTCTGCACCACCTGGTGAACCATGCGCACTGCCACCGGACGAATCGCTGGCCCGGACAGGCCACCTGTACGATTGGCAATGCGCGGTCGCCGGGTGTGGATATCCACCGACATGCCGGTCAGAGTATTGATGCAGGAAATGGCATCGGCTCCGGACTCTTCCACCGCCCGGGCGATCACCGTAATGTCCGTGACATTCGGTGACAGCTTGACGATCAGGGGCTTCTGCAGGTTTTTGCGCACCAGAGTGACCACCTCGCTGGCGGCGAGCGGATCGGTGCCGAAAACAATGCCGCCCTGCTTGACGTTCGGACAGGAAATATTCAACTCCGCGGCAGCAATTTCTGGGATTTCGTTGAGGCGCTTGGCGACTTCCCCGTATTCTTCCAGGGTATTGCCGAAGAAATTGGCGATGACCGGCGTATTGACGGTTCGCAGAAACGGCATCTTGTGCTGGATGAAGGCGTCAACTCCGACATTCTGCAGTCCGATGGCATTGAGCATGCCGCTGATCGTCTCAGCGATGCGGGGGGTCGGATTGCCGGCCTTCGGCTTGAGCGAGAGCCCCTTGGTGACGATCGCGCCGATCTTCTCCAGATCGAGAAACGGTGCGTATTCCTCGCCGTAGCCGAAGGTACCGGAGGCCGGCATGACCGGATTGCGCAGCTTGATGCCGGCGATCTCCACCGCCATATTCGGTCGCTTGCCGGGAGCTTTCTGCGTGTCCTTCAGCATGCGCACCCCCCGATCACGCCGTGACTTTCGGCCAACGCCTGCCAGTCGAGATACTGGGCCTTGAAGACTGGGCCAACCTTGCAGGTGCACAGGTAGCTCGGTCGTTCCTCGGTATGGCCGGCGCCCTTGACCACGCAGCCGAGACAGGCGCCCACACCGCAGGCCATCGACTCCTCTAGCGACACCTGCAGTGGGGTCTTGTGCGCCCGGCAAATGTCGTGAACCGCACAGAGCATCGGCATCGGCCCGCAGGCAAACACCTCGGCACCGGGATACTTCTGCAGCTTGCGCTCGAGGACCTGGGTAATCAGGCCTTCTTCGCCCAGGCTACCGTCGTCGGTGGAGACATAGGTTTCGACGCCGAGACGTTCAAACTCGGTCACGGCCAGGATATCATCACGGGTGCGTCCCCCCATCAGCAGCCGCACACTGCAGCCTTTCTCGATCAGCTCGCCCGCCAGCATGTACAGCGGCACCAGCCCGATGCCGCCGCCGACCAGAATCTTCTCATCCTCGCAGCTGATAGCATCGAAGCCGTTACCCAAGGGGCCGAGCAGCTCCACCGGGTCACCTTCGTGGAGTTCCGCCATGATCGTGGTACCGCGGCCGACCACCTTGTAAACGATCTCGACGAACTCTTTGGGCGGCAGGCCGTCACAGTCTGGTGGCAGGAACCCGGTCCGGAAGATACCAAACGGCCGCCGCAGCAAAGGCGGCAGAGAGCGCTGCACACGGAACATGACGAACTGCCCCGAATGAGCCTGTTCACCGAAGCCCGGCGCCAGGATGCGCATCCGGTAGTAGCCGGGTGAGATTTCTTGGTTCGATATGATTTTGGTCCGGTAATTCTTCATTGTCTCTCTCTTAAAGGAGCGCGAAGTGCGTTCCCTGTTTTGTGTGGTTCACACCTCGCAAGGCACCTCTGTCAGACTCATTATCACGGCATCTTCGCCGTCGGCGTAATACGCCCGACGGCGAGCCATCTCACAGAAACCGAGCCGCCTATAGAGTGCGATCGCCGGCTGATTGCTGACACGCACCTCTAGCCAGACGGTCTGCAGCCCCCGCCGTCGACCGCGTTCCATGACATGACTCAACAGGCTGACGGCGATGCCCTGGCGTCGCAGCTGCGGCGCAGTCGCCAGATTCTGAATCTGCAGTTCGTCGCCGATCAGCCAGGTACAAAGAAAACCGCCGAGTCCGTCTTGCCGCCAGTAAAGGTCGACGGCGGCCACCGGGTTGGCCATTTCGTCAACGAAATGCTGACGGCTCCAGGGCTGCGCCTGGCTGGCAAATTCCAGAGCGTGAACGGCAGCCAGGTCGATCGGCCGCATCGGCGCGATACGATCACCAGGCGGCATATCAAGGCACCATCGGTTGATCGGCAAAGGTTCCGGCTTTCCACAAGGGCTGATCGGAAAATAACGACTCATAATAGGCCAGCACCATCATGCTGTAAAGAGGGAGATGTCAGGGCATTTCTGCTTTGCGATTGACAACCCGCGGCCGGGTGATTTATTTAATAGCGCGACTTTGCCGCATTAAAGGAGACCCTCTTGTCAGACCACTCCCGCATGACGTACAAACAAGCCGGCGTCGATATCGAGGCCGGCAACCGTTTCGTCGACCTGATCAAACCGCTGGTCAAAGCGACCAGCCGGCCGGAAGTTTTGACCGATATCGGCGGTTTCGGCGGGCTGTTTTCATTGAACAAGGACAAGTATCGCTCACCGGTGCTGGTCTCCTCCACTGATGGTGTCGGCACCAAGTTGAAACTGGCCTTTCAGCTCGATCGTCACGACACCGTCGGTATCGACCTGGTCGCGATGTGCGTCAACGACATCATTGTCCAGGGGGCCGAGCCGTTGTTCTTCCTAGCTGAGTTGCCCGGTTTCTACAGTGCGGGCGAATACGATCTGGCTGGCTTCACGGTGGGCGTGGTCGACCGTGATGCGATCATCGACGGTTCGTCGATCCAGGTTGGTGAAGTCCTGATCGGCATCGCCTCGAACGGTCTGCATTCGAACGGCTACTCACTGGTCCGCCGTATCGTCGACGAGCGTCTCGGCGGGGATCTGCAAAAAACGATGGCCGAGCTCGACCAGCCCCTCGGCGAGGCTTTGCTGCAGCCGACCCGCATCTACGTCAAGACTATCCTCAACCTGCTGCGCGATTTTACCATCCAGGGGATGGCTCATATCACCGGTGGCGGACTGCTCGAAAATGTCCCGCGCATCCTGCCGCGTCACTGCAAAGCGGTCATCGACACCCGGGCTTGGCCGCAACCCCCTCTGTTCACTCTTCTGCGTGAAGCCGGCCAGCTCGACGACGCCGAATTCTATCGTACCTTCAACAGCGGCATCGGTATGGTCCTTGTGGTCCGCAAGGACGATGCTGAGGATATCCTTTCCCGGCTGCACGGGCTCGACGAAGAAGCCTATATCATCGGTGAAATCGCCGGCGGCGATGACCAGAGCGTGCCGATCGAACTGCTCTAGCCGCGACACCAACGGCGAGGACGATTCGCACAGACACGGCAGTAACCGGCAAGACAAGGTTATCTGATGACTGAGAAATTACGTTTGGGGGTACTGGCCTCCGGCAGCGGAACCAACTTGCAGGCGATCATCGATCGTTGCCAGGACGGCAGCCTGGCAGCTCAAATCGCCGTTGTCATCACCAACAACCCCGGCGCCGGGGCCCTCGAGCGTGCCGCGCAGGCCGGCATTGCCACCTGTTGTGTCAATCATCGTGACTTCGGCCGGCGTGAAGATTTCGATGCTGCAGTCGTCCAGGCTCTCCAAGAGGCCGATGTCGAACTGGTGGTCCTGGCGGGATTTATGCGGATTATCACCGAAACCTTTATCCAGGCGTTCCCGGAACGGATCATCAATATCCACCCGGCCCTGCTGCCAGCCTTCCCGGGCCTCAATGTCCAGCAGCAGGCGATCGATTACGGTGCACGTTTTTCCGGCTGCACCGTGCATTTCGTCGATGGCGGTGTTGATACCGGGCCGATTCTCATCCAGGCGGTGGTGCCGATCCTGCCGGAGGACACCGCCGAGACACTGGCCGCCCGCATTCTTGCACAGGAGCACCGGATTTACCCGCGCGCAATCCAGCTGATAGCCGAAGGGCGGGTGCGCATCGCCGGCCGCCAGGTCCTCATCGATCCACCCAGCCCGCCGGTGCCGTCGGCACTGGTCAATCCGGGTCTGACGTCATGACATCCTGCTGCGCCGGCAAAGAACCCATTCTCGTGAGCGCCTGCCTGCTCGGTCTGCCGACCCGCTATGACGGCTCGGCCAAAGGCTCCTCCCACGTCAGAAGTTACCTGGACCGTCACAATCTGTTGCCGATCCCGGTCTGTCCGGAGCAACTCGCCGGTATGAGCACTCCGCGACCGAAGACCTGTTTTCAGACCGGTGATGGTCAGGCCGTCCTGGCCGGCACCGGGCGGGTTATCGCCAGTTCCGGTGACGATATGAATGCGATTTTTCGGCGTGGTGCGCAGATGGTTCATCGCATCGCCATCCTCTGCGGCTGCCGACGGGCCCTGCTCAAGGAACGCAGCCCCTCCTGCGGGGTCCACCAGGTGTACTGCGGTGACCGCAAAGTTCCCGGTGTCGGCGTCACCACCGCGCTGCTGTTGCAACAGGGGCTGGACGTTTGCTCTGAAGAGGACCTGTCGACTAAACCGTGACAGAGGCCTCGCCATCGTTATCACCACGGGTCCGTCGCCGCGTAACCCGATGCCCAGCAAAGCCTATGACATCGTCCTTCTCGGTGGAAACCTCGCTACCTGCGGCGGGGGCGGCCCTGCTGGCCTGGACGCTGCTGACCCATCTCGGACCGAAGGCGAATGCAAAGATTCGATAAGAAAGGCTTGCAAAACATAGGTATCCGTGATAAAAGCTTCCGTTCAGAACGTCTAAGGAGGATCGAGCAATGGCCAACGTTTGTGATGTCTGTGGGAAAAAACCGATGACCGGCTGTAATGTCAGTCATGCCCATAATAAAACCAAAAAAGTTTTCAAGCCGAACCTGCAGAAGGTTCGTGCCGTCCGCAACGGCTCGGTCCAGAGCATGAAAGTCTGTACTCGCTGCATTCGTTCCGGGGCCGTTCAGAAAGCCAGCTGAAACAGCCTGCCGGTCAGAAAAAATTGCCAAAGGGGTGGTTCTCATGAACCACCCCTTTTTTATCTGCACCCTCCTCGCTCACCCCTGCTTCACACCTGAGCGACAGCAATCCATTCAACCTCGATCCGGGCCCCTTTCGGCAGCGCCGCCACCTGGACACAAGCGCGGGCCGGCGGCTGTTCGTGGAAACAGGCACCGTAAATCTCGTTGACGGTGGTAAAGTCAGCCAGATCAGTCAGATAGATGGTGGTCTTGACAATATCGTCATAATCGAGGCGACTGGCCTTGAGCATGGCCCGCATATTGGCCAGGACCTGCCGCGTTTGTTCTTCGATGCCGCCCTCGACCAACGCCCCGGTAGCGGGATCGAGCGGAATTTGTCCCGAATAGAAAAGAAAATCGCCGACCCGGATGGCCTGAGAGTAAGGACCGATAGCGGCCGGAGCATTGGTGGTTTCGATCTGTTTTTTGAACATGAGACCTCCTCGACGTATTTTAAGTTGTTTCCGCTGCGGAAACATCTATGTTCCCCTTAACTTTTACGGCTGCGAACGCGATCGACCTGCAGGACCCCTTTGATTTTCTGCACCGCTTCGATGATCCGGTTGAGATGCTGGACATCCTGAACGTCTATCTCGTAATTGTGAATGCCGCGGCCGTCGTTGGTTGAATAGACGCTGGCGCGTAGGATGTTCGATTGATTTTTCGTGATCACCCGGGTGATGGCCGCCAGAATACCTTTCTGGTCGAGACTTTGCACCCGGATCTTGGCCGGACGGGTCGCTCCCTTCTGGCGATTCCAGGAGACTTCGATACGACGCTCCGGGTCGGTTTCAAGGACCCTCGGGCAGTCCGCAGCATGGACGGTCACGCCCTGACCCTGGGAGATGAAGCCGAGGATGGCATCGCCCGGCAAGGGGTTGCAGCACTTGGAAAAACGTACCAGGATGCCTTCCAGGCCCTGCACGCTGATCGTCTCCACCGGCTTCTTGCGAATCTTGTCAAGCACCTGACTGAAACGGCTCGGCTTGGGCGCCTCGACCTTGAAGTCATCCGGAATCAAGCGTGACAACACCTGGTTGCAGGTCACCTTACCGTAACCGACCGCTGCCTGCAGGTCCTCCACCGATTTG
Source organism: Desulfuromonadales bacterium (assembly GCA_037383085.1). Classification (GTDB taxonomy): domain Bacteria; phylum Desulfobacterota; class Desulfuromonadia; order Desulfuromonadales; family BM103; genus JARRPG01. The sequence goes on from JARRPG010000066.1 coordinate 11,369, forward strand.
AAACCGAGGGCGCTCAGGGTCTGCTTCATGGCCTCCAGATTGACCGCCCGGTTGAAGCTGTATCCGTACTTGCGCAGTTCCTTTTCCAGAAGATCCTTGCCAAGGTCCAGGCTTTGCTCGCGTTCCTGCTGCTTGATCCAGCTGCGGATACGGTTCTTGGCCTTCGAGGTCTTGACGAAATTCAGCCAATCCTTGCTCGGCGTCTGGTGCGCGGATGTGACAATTTCGACCACATCGCCGTTTTTCAGCGGCGTACGCAGCGGCACCAGGCGACCGTTGACCTTGGCACCCGAACAGTGCTGACCGACATCGGAGTGGATGCTGTAGGCGAAATCGATCGGTGTGCTCTCGTTGGGTAATTCCTTGACGTCGCCGTTCGGCGTGAAGACATAGACCTCTTCGGGGAACAGGTCGACTTTGACCGCAGACATGAACTCACTGGAGTCCTTGAGCTCCTGCTGCCATTCGAGCATCTGGCGGAGCCAGCCGAAACGTCCGTCTTCGGTTTGCTGCACCCTCCGGCCTTCCTTGTATTTCCAATGCGCAGCGATCCCCTCCTCGGCAATCCGATGCATCTCCTCGGTCCGGATCTGCACTTCCATACGCTGCCCGCCCGGGCCGAACACCGTGGTGTGCAGCGACTGGTACATGTTGGCCTTGGGCATGGCAATGTAATCCTTGAAACGGCCAGGAACCGGCTTCCAGGACGAATGAATCGCACCGAGCATGGCGTAACAGTCGCGAATCGACGGAACGATAATGCGAAAAGCGATCAGGTCATGAATCTGATCGAAATCGATTTTTTGTTTGAGAATCTTGTTGTGAATCGAGCAGATGTGCTTGTAGCGTCCCTGAATCTGCCCTGAAATCTCGTGCTCCTGGAGAATATTTTCGAGATGCTGCTTGACGTCGCTGACATAGGTATCCGACTGCTTTCGATGCTGTTCAACTTTGCGGGCCAGATCCTGGTAGATCTGCGGCTCAAGATAGCGCAGCGACAGATCCTCCAGTTCACTTTTAATCCAGCTGATGCCGAGCCGATTGGCCAGCGGGGCATAAATATCGGCGGTTTCCTGGGCGATCCGCCGGCGCCGCTCGGCGGACTGATGATGCAGGGTCCGCATGTTGTGCAGCCGATCGGCCAGTTTGACCAGAATGACCCGGATGTCACGGGCCATCGCCAGCAGCATTTTACGAAAATTCTCCGCCTGCTGCTCTTCACTGGTTTTGAAGGTGATTTTGCTGATCTTGGTGACACCGTCGACCATCGCGGTCACTTCATCACCAAACAGTTGGCGCAGTTCCTCTTCCGTGGACAGGGTGTCTTCGAGGGTGTCGTGCAGCAGCCCGGTGACGATGGTCGGCACATCCATGCGTAATCGGGTCAGGATGAAAGCCACCTCCATCGGGTGGGTCATATAGGGCTCCCCGGACAGGCGCATCTGGCCCTGGTGCACTTTGGCCGAATAGATGTACGCCTTGCGCACCGCATCGAGGTCGGCATCGGGATGATAACCACGAATGGCTTCGAGGATGTCGTCGATTCGAATCATGGATCGAGATTACATGAGCACCGCAGAGAAAAACGATGCCGGCCATCAACAGGCCGGCATCGGAAGCATTACAAGAGGCTCCGTCAGGAGGCCGTGTCAGAAAGCAATTAAGTCTGCTTTCGAGTTGGAATTTCAAATTCGATTTTGCCGGCGGCGATTTCGCGCAGGGCCAGAACCACGTTGCGGTTGTTCGACTTGTTTTCAATCAGCGGCTCGGCCCCCTTGTAGAGCTGCTTGGCGCGTTTGGTCGCCACCATGGTCAGCAGAAAACGATTCGGGATTTGCCGCAGGCAATCTTCAACGGTGATACGTGCCATCTCAATTCTCCTGGTGATTCATGCTCGTGGAATATGCTGCCCGTTTGACGGCGCAACACATCAGTGATTTCAGCGGTATATTAGGATATCCGGCAATGCCTTCTATTTCAAGCCGAATTCGTCGGGCAAAAGACCAATCATGCGATTTGTGCGGGCCGCTTCCGCCCTCATGATGGCCCGGATGGTGGCGACGGCCTCCGAGAAGGTGTCGTTCACCACCAGGTAATCGAAATTGATCGAGGCGGCGATCTCACCGGAAGCGTTCTCCATCCGTCGAGCAATCACCCTTTCGTCATCGGTTTTGCGATGATCGAGACGTTTGCGCAATTCCTGCATGTCAGGCGGAAGAATAAAGATAAACACGCCGTCGATACCACTGTAACGCAACTGTTCCGCCCCCTGGAAATCGATATCCAGAAGAATGTCTGCACCTACGGCGGCGGCCGCCTGAAGAGACTGATGTGTCGTGCCGTAGCAATTGCCGTGAACTTCCGCCCACTCGGCAAAATCTCCAGCATTGACCATCTCCTGGAACACCTCTGTGGAAACAAATTGATAGTCGACACCGTCTTCTTCCCCAGTGCGCTTCGGACGCGTGGTGTAGGACACCGATTGGTGAAGATCAGGCCGCTGCTTGAGAATTTCTCGGCAGATCGACGTTTTTCCGGCACCGGAAGGGGCGGAAACTACATAAAGGATGCCTTTTCGTTTCGCGTCACTCGTCACGCGGACCTCGTCACTTTTGTTATTCAATATTTTGAACTTGTTCGCGGATCTTTTCCAATTCCGATTTCAGATCGACAACGGCCCGGGTCAAGGTGGCATCGTTCGCTTTCGAGCCCATGGTATTGAC
>JARRPG010000067.1:0-8433 GCA_037383085.1 Desulfuromonadales bacterium
CGGCGCCGACTCTGGTGGCTATCATTCTGTTTCTAGGTCTGTATCTGTTCTTCACGAGCATCAATGATTACATTGACCCGCGAACTCGCTTGCGCTTAGCTGGAGGTTAACCAGTGACGTTACTACACGTAGAAAACCTCTGTGCGTATTACCAGACAGAGTTGTATGGCATCTCCCGGACCGTACGGGCCGTTGACGGGGTCTCTTTTGAGCTGTTCCCGAATGAGATTTATGGCGTGGCTGGTGAGTCGAGCTGTGGAAAAACAACCCTGATCAAGGTGATCTCGGGTAACGTCAAACCTCCCCTGAAAGTTATCTCGGGAAGCGTCGAATTCCAGTTTGGATCTTATGGCGTTGACATGCTGCACATTTCTAAAGAAGAGTTACGGCGCAACGTGCGCTGGAAGCAGATTTCATATGTGATGCAGGGATCAATGAGTGTTCTCAACCCGGTACGCAAGGTCATCAAAACCTTCGAGGATATCGTTGACACGCACGATCAAATCACCGATAAAAAGATATTCCTGGAACAGGCACGCGACCATGTCAACCGTCTAGGTCTCCCGACCGAGGTCCTCAATTCCTACCCTCACCAACTTTCAGGCGGCATGAGACAGCGGGTGGCAATTGCCCTGGCGACCGTATTCGAACCCAGTTTGATTATTACGGATGAGCCCACCACGGCGCTGCGACCGGGTAATGATCATGTATGCAGGCCGCATTGCCGAGGAGGCGCCCACCGAAACCATATTCAATGCCTCGCTGCATCCTTACACACAGCATCTTATTCATTCGCTGCCAATGATTGGGGAAAGATCTGATAAGGCGGGCCTAAGAGGCTCCCCGCCAAACCTTGCAAACCCGCCAAGTGGTTGCCGTTTCCATGAACGCTGTCCTTTTGTCATGGATATCTGCCGGACCGAAATACCTGAGATGGTCTCCGTTGGAGAGCAACATCGCGTGGCCTGTCACCTTGTGAAAGAGAATACCCTATGAGTGCAACTGATAAATTGCTGGATGTCCAACATGTAACCGTTGAATTTCGTATTGGTGGCCTGGTGGGCGGTTCCCTTTTGGTGGCTGTCAATGATGTCTCTTTCTCGCTGGACGAGGATCGACCGGAGATTTTTACCCTAGCAGGTGAAAGCGGCAGCGGCAAGACCACCCTCTCTCGCCTGCTCCTGCGTGATCTTGAGCCGACGCGGGGCAAGGTACTGTTTGAAGGGCGCGACCTGGCAACGATCCGTAAGCGATCCGAGTTCAAAGAGTTCATGAAGAAAGTTCAACCGGTTTTTCAAAACCCGTTCGAAACCTTCAGCCCTCTGCGCAGGGTGGATGCCTACCTGTTTGATACTGCGTTGAACTTCGGGATGGCGCCTAATCATCGGGCGGCCGCCCAGGTTGTCGAGGATGCGCTCAGGAACGTGGGTTTGTCGCTGGAAGAAGTGAGCAAACGGTATCCTCATGAGCTTTCCGGTGGGCAGACCCAGCGTGTCTCGGTCGCACGGGCCCTCATCTCCCAGCCTAAATTGATCCTTGCCGATGAGCCCGTCTCGATGGTCGATGCTTCGCTACGCATGGAAATCGTAAACCTGTTCCGCGAGCTTCGGGATGAACAGAAGGTGAGCGTCATTTACATCACGCATGACCTGGCGACGGCTTACTACATCAGCGACCGCATCGGGATCATGCTACGCGGTTTTATTGTCGAATCCGGGCCAGTAGACGATGTTCTGGTCAGGCCTTTCCACCCCTATACGAAGCTCCTCAAGGAATCAGTGCCTGAACCCAGACCCAAAGAAAGAGAAACATGGGCCAAGAGTATTACGCTCGGAACGACGGAGGTGAAAGAATATGGCCGGGTTGGATGTAAATTTGCGGGTCGCTGCCCGCAGGTGATGGATATCTGTCGTGAGGTGGATCCCCCAGATGTGCAGGTTGAACGGCGGATGGTGAAGTGCTACCTGTATACAGAGCACGCAGAACGACTCTCACCAGGGTAACAAGCATGACCATCACCAGGTATCAGATAAATCAGGTTATCCAGAGTGTCACGATGTCCGATATGGTCAGCCAATGGCAGCAGTGCGATCGCACGACCAGGTCCCCCAAAATCTATCCAAAACTCTGGGACAATCTATCTCTCTAGGTGTAAAAAACAGGAGGGCCACCCACATGTCAAACACAACAGCTAAAGTCTATTTAGATACAAATCGAACCATCGCCCCGATCTCGCCCCTGCTATTTGGCGGGTTCGCCGAACATATGGGACGCTGCATCTACGAAGGAATCTACGATCCCGAATCTGCTCATGCGGATGAGTATGGGTTGCGAAAGGATGTTCTAGAAGCACTGCGCGGTCAAGCCTACACGGTGATCCGCTATCCGGGAGGTAATTTTCTCAGTGGCTACAACTGGCTCGATGGCGTAGGACCGAAAAAGCAGCGTCCACACCGGCGTGAACTGGCTTGGCAGTCGACGGAGACCAATCAATTCGGCACCAACGAGTTTATGACTTTCTGCAAAGCTATCGACGTTGCACCTATGCTGGCCGTGAACATGGGTACCGGAACCATCCAATCGGCTTCCGATCTGGTGGAATACTGCAATGTGCTAGGAGGTACCTACTGGTCAGATCTGCGCGCTAGCCATGGATACCGTGCTCCCCACGATGTGCGTTACTGGTGCGTAGGCAACGAGATGGATGGCCCCTGGCAGATTGGCCACCTGGATGCTGTGGAATATGGCAAAAAGGCCCTGGAAGCAGCCAAGATGATGAAATGGCAGGACCCAACCATCGAAACGATCCTGTGCGGATCGTCCAGCGACCTCATGCCGACCTATCCCGAGTGGGACCGCATCGCTCTTGAAATTGCCTGGGAGCATGTAGATTATCTTTCGATGCACTACTATACCAACAACCGCGAGGAGGACACAGCCAGTTATTTGGCCAGCGCCCTCCGCTTTGAGCGCTTTGTCGACACGCTGGATGGGACACTGCGCTATGTTAAAGCCAAGGGGCGCAGTAGACACGACGTCTATCTTTCATGGGATGAGTGGCAGGTTTGGCACTCCATTGGCACCCCAATGCTAGGAGAATGGACAGAGGCGCCTCATCTTGCAGAGGATGTTTATACACTGGAGGACGCGTTGGTTGTGGCCCAGTGGCTGAATGTTTTCTTGCGCAAGAGCCACGTGCTCAAGATTGCCTGTGTGGCGCAGATCGTCAACGTGATCTCATGGTTGCAAACCCGCGGCGATGAATTGCTGAAGCAGTCTTCTTATTACGCCTTCAAGCTGGTCAGTAATCTTGCCCGTGGTGAGGCTTTGGACGTTCTGGTCAAAGCGCCCATTGTGCAAACCAAACAGTATGATGGTGTGCCGACGCTGGACGTTTCCAGCAGCTACGAGGTCGAGACGGGACAAGGCGCCATATTTTTGGTCAATCGTAGTCAGACCGACGCCATTGTAACCGATCTGATTTGGCAGAATGGAAAAACTTTTCTTGTAGACAAGGCATGGCAACTCTCCGGCAACGATCCTAAGGAATCCAATACCTGGGATCAACCCAATCGTGTGGTCACCAATCCCATTTCTGCACCAACTATTAAAGGTGACCGAGCTATGGTCCAGTTGCCACCGCTCTCTTTCACGGCGATCACATTCTGCCGAGATTCAACAAACCAATGAAATATACCACGATCCATTTGCACACTAATATTCCAACAAGAAAGGACGATCCGCAGAAATGTTGGAGGAAAAACAGCATTACCTCAATCTGATGGGGACCCCTCGAGTGGACGCGCATCGCAAGTATCTCGATACGGTCGAGCCTGCGACCGGGGAGGCGCGAGCGGCGCTGCCCAATATCGTTGTCATCATGATGGACGACATGGGCTGGGGCGATATGTCCGCGTTCGGCAGCAAGGCGATCGACACGCCGAATCTCGACAAACTTGCGGCCGATGGCATGACATTTACAAACGGCTATGCCTCCAGTCCGTTATGTACACCGAGTCGGTTTGGCTTTCTTACAGGCCGCTATCCATCCAGGGCGGTTCTCACATCGGTCTTTTTCCCCTCGGTACCGGTCCCTGAAGAGCAGGTCTTTGACATGCAGTATGACGATGACAAGGTTCTGTCGGGGGATGGCGCCTCACCCCGACAGTCTTGGGATCACGAAACGCTCAATGCACACATGAATGAAACGATGGCGGTGACCGGCATCCCTGAGGACGAAATCACTTTGTCGGAGGTGTTGCAGGCCCGTGGATACAAGACCTCTCTGTTTGGAAAGTGGCACCTTGGAGATCAAAGCCCATCGCTGCCAAACGACAAGGGATTTGATTGCTTTTACGGCTCTCACTACTCCAACGATATGGTCCCCTATCATTTCTTTCGTAACCGGGAGATCGCTGACAAAGGTGTACTCGATCAAACCAAAATCACAGGGATGCTTACCGAGGAGATACTGCGCTACGTAGATGAGAATGCGGATAATCCGTTTTTTGTCTTTTATGCGTCGCCAAAACCCCATCACCCGATTTATGCCGGGGAGCGTTTCCAGGGCACGAGCCAGGCTGGAGCCTACGGCGACTGTATCCAAGAGGTCGATTGGAGCGTCGGTGAGATCGTGAAAAAACTCGAGGAGAAAGGAATTGCCGAAAAGACTTTGGTTGTCTTCACCAGCGATAACGGCCCCTGGCACCAAGGCTCTCCCGGGCTACATCGTGGTCGGAAAGGTAATACGTTTGATGGGGGCCAGATCGTGCCGATGATTGCCACCTGGCCCAGCACCATACCGGCAGGAAGAACGAGCGATGCTCAAATGATGAATATCGACTTTTTTGCTACCTTCCTGGCTATGGCTGGGATTGACCTGCCGACAGATCGCGTCATAGATGGGCAGAACCTCCTGCCGTTAATGACAGGTGAGTCCGCTGAGAGCCCGCATGAAGAGCTTTTCTACGTCATGTACATGGGGGCATACGCACTCCGGCACCGGGACCACTTCAAATACTATGCGACAGCGACGAGCGAGAACTCGCTATTCCTTTGGATGGGTCCGCTGCACCCGTTTCTCTTTGACCTGAATGTAGATCCAAACGAGTCGTACGATCAACGTGCTCACTATCCGGACCGGGCCAGGCGTATGCGCGACCGACTCTATGCGTTCAACCGGGAAATGGAGACCAATCCTCGCGGTTGGCTTGACTGATCGTATTCTGTGGTTCCGGGCGCAACGCCTCCGCTACCAGCCGTGTTGCGGAGATGGTCTGTTCCATGAGGTTGTTGTTGCGGGCGCCAAACTGCTGCCTCTCGTAGTCCGCCCGCACGAAAGCCTTGACAAGACGCACGCCGGCAAGATTCTCCTGGATCACGGTGTTCAGCCGGTCCAGGCGCCGCTGCAGCTCTGCATACAGCGGGCGCGAGCGCCTGACTGCCCAGACAAGCAATCCGATGACAAACGGGTTCAGGATCAACAAGATCAGGGCCAATCGTGGGCTGGTTGCCACAGCCATGATCAGGCTGCCCACGAACAGCAGTGGGGCGCGCACCAGGATGTGCAGCGCAATCAACACCACGTCCTGAACCTGTGCCACGTCATTGGTCAAGCGGATGACCAGCGGCCCGGTCCCCAGTCTGTCCAGGTTGCCAAACGACAGCGACTGCACTTTGCGAAACAGCGCGCTGCGTACGTCGGTGCCGAAACCCACAGACGCCCGGACGGCAAAGATCGTCGATCCGATGCCCCCACGGCACCGACGAAGGCCAGCCCGATCATCAGCAAGCCGGTTCGGAGGACGACAGCCATGTCAAGCTGAGCAATCCCCTGTCCTGGCCGAATAATACATCCGTTCGACGATCAGCCATTGAGAATCAATAACCCTTTGGGTGATTGCCCGGAAAGCAAGTGACGGCTGGAGCGGACAAGAATATTCGACCAGGACAGGATACTGATCTGGGGTGCTGTCGCCTGGACCAGGCGCGCCAGGCCATGGATGAGGCCGCCGAAGAAAAACGGCGTGAGGCCGCCGAGGTTGCAGACGAAGTGCGCAGGGACCTCGCGGAAGAAGGAATTATGATCGGCTCCCCGAAGGATCCGGATAAGTCCGGGGAGGAAACAGCTGACGGACTCAACATTCGAATCAACGGCTCGGACAGCACCACGGCAGATTGCCAGGTCGACGAATTTACGATCAATGGCCCCGAATGGCTGAAACGGCGGCTGACGCCGGAGCGACTCGTGCACATCTGCGAGCAGATAAAAAAGGACAATGGCCGGCAATTCGTGAAGAATCTCTACGACAATATCCCGATCGCGCTGATTGTCCTGCTGCCGATCATGGCGAAACTTCTGGATTGCCCGGCGCTTGCGCCAGAACCCCGCAGCGCCCGCCTTGGAAAGGGCCTGCCGGAGAACGACCGGCGGGAGGATTACCTGCGGGCCCGTCTGGAATCGGATGATCAGGGACTGCTGACCGCCTTCGCCTTCTCCCGGCAGGACTCCTCCATGCTGGCGACGCTGAAGGACGCGGACGCGCTGCTGATCCGTCCCCCGCACGCCCCCGCCGCCGACGCGGGCGAGCCTTGTCAGGTCATCCCGCTGAGGGGGATCGGCGGGCGTGCGCTCTGACCAGACGGCCGAATGATCCTTTGCCGAAAAGCGCTTGACCATCAGAAGGAACTAAACTAGAACATTCTCGAAGTTTCCACTTTGTTCCCTATTGGGGGCCCAGATTATTCTTCGGGCGGGGAACGCGGTAGATCGGGGAATTGACAGCATGTTGACCAGAAAACAGCGCGAACTTCTTCTCTTCATCAACGAACGTTTGGGCGCCGATGGCGTGTCGCCCTCCTTCGATGAGATGAAGGAGGCGCTGGGACTGAAGTCCAAGTCAGGCATCCACCGACTCATCACGGGATTGGAGGAGCGCGGCTTCATCCGCCGCCTGCCCCACCGGGCCCGGGCCATCGAAATTCTGCGGCTCCCCGAAGACCGCATGGGCGCCCAGGCCGCCGATCCCGGCAGCAACGTCATCACCGGCGTCTTCGGTCAGGAGCCGCGAGGCCTGCCTGACCTGATGGGCGACGGCAGCAGCCAGCAGTTGCCCCTCTATGGCCGAATCGCCGCGGGCACGCCCATCGAAGCCCTCCGCGACAACAGCAACTTCGTCGATGTGCCCGGCGCCATGTTAAGCGCGCGCGGCGACTTCTACGCGCTGGAAGTCGAAGGCGATTCCATGATCGACGCCGGGATCTTCGACGGCGACACCGTGATCATCAAACGCGCCGACACGGCAGAGAATGGCGCCATCGCGGTCGCCCTGGTGGACGACGGAGAGGTCACCTTGAAGCGCATCCGCCGCAAGGGGCACTCCATCGCCCTGGAGCCCGCCAACAAGGCCTATGAGACCCGCATCTTCCCACCCGATCGTGTGCAGGTGCAGGGTGTCCTCGTGGGTCTGATGCGGCGCTACTGACACCCCTCTATCGGGGCTGACGCGTCCAGGGCCTTTGACCACGGCTTTCCTCGACCGTTTCCAGTCTGATCTCCGGCCCTCCCTCGAAGGTCAAGAGATGCGCGCCCTCGTCGAAAAGGTCGTAGAGGTCGCTCCGCCCGAGCGGCGCGGGGCAGTCGACGCGCCGCAGCGGCTCGCGTGAAATCACCAGGTCCGCGATCAGGCAGTCTTCCGCCGCACCCTCCGGCGTGGCGCTCACGGCGACGAGCAATCCTTCGCGCCGGATCAGGCAGCCTTTGCTGTCGCACTGCACCGCCCCGGTTTCCTGCGCCTCGCGCCAGGATCCCGCTTGCGTTTCTCCCAGATGCTGTAGCCAGAGCTTCCGCGTGAAGGCTTCCCGCCGGAGGCTCGAAAGATAGTAGCGCCCCTCCTCTCCGCGCAGGGCGATCAGTTCTCCGCGCTCGTCGACCAGCAGATCCGGTAGAGGCTTCAGGGGACTGGCGGCCAAGCCCGGAATCACCAGCAGCAATCCCAACCAGCGGGCCCGCCCGCGCGTCAGCGAGAGCCAGAGGCCGCCCGCCGTTACCATGAGCAGTCCGCCGAGCGGCAGGGTCGGCAGGGCGAGGGATGCGCCCGGCAAACTTGAGAACCAGCCCGCGATGAAGAGCAGCAGCTCGATCGCCCAGCCCATGGGCGCCAGAGCCAGCGCCTCCAAGCCCAGTGGCCAGAGCAGCCCCGCGGCCACGGCCGCCGGCATGATAATGAGCGCCGTCAGGGGCACGGCCACCAGATTTGCGAAGAGCCCATAGGGCGTCACCCGGCCGAAGTGATGGAGCGCGAAGGGCGTGGTGGCCAGAATCGCGATCAGCGATGTCGTGCTCAGCACCAGGAAGTAGAGCAGCAGCCTGGAGGTCCCCCCACGCTCTCCTTCCTCCGACTGAGGCGCGCCGAGGCGGGAGTGCCGGAAAAA
>JARRPG010000068.1:0-8343 GCA_037383085.1 Desulfuromonadales bacterium
CACGCCGAAGACCTGGACCTGGTTGATTCCGGCGTCATGAACGACGGACCGGTGGCGACCGAACTGGGTCTCAAGGGCATCCCCTGGGTGGCCGAGGATGCGGCCACCGCCCGTGAAATCATGCTGGCCGAATATACCGGCGCGCACCTGCATGTCGCCCATGTTTCGACACAAGGGTCCATCGAGCTGGTCCGCCAGGCCAAGCAGCGCGGTGTCCGGGTGACCTGCGAGGCCACCCCGCATCATTTTACGCTGACCGATGAAGCGGTGCGTGGTTACAACACCAACGCCAAGATGAACCCGCCGTTGCGCAGCGAAGAGGACCGCCAGGCGGTCCGCCAGGGACTCGCCGACGGTACGGTCGATGCCATCGCCACCGACCATGCGCCACACCACATCGACGAAAAGAACGTGGAATTCAATCTCGCCATGAACGGCATCGTCGGTCTGGAAACGGCCCTGCCATTGTCTCTGCGCCTGGTGGAGGAGGGCTTGATTGACCTGCCGAAGGCGGTGGCTCTGCTGACCAGCGGCCCGGCGGCCGCGCTCGGCCTGCCGGTCGGTCGGCTCGAAAAGGGCGGCGAGGCTGACGTTACCGTCTTCGATCCGGAGTTGGCATGGACGGTCGATGCCGCCCAGCTCACCAGCAAGAGCAAGAACACCCCCTTTCATGGCTGGCAGCTCAAAGGAGCGGCCGTCTGCACGATCGTCGGCGGCAAGATCGCCTACCGGCGGTAAGTTGCGGCCGGGCAGAGTCCCTTTCAGCAAGGAGTCGTTTATGAAAGCAGCACTGGCCCTCGCCGATGGCAGGGTCTTTTACGGACAAGCGTTCGGCGCCACCGGAGAAACCAGCGGTGAAGTCGTCTTCAACACCAGCATGTCCGGTTACCAGGAGATCCTGACCGATCCCTCCTATTGCGGTGAGATCGTCACCATGACCTACCCGCAGATCGGCAATTACGGCATCAACCGCGAGGATGTCGAATCGTCGCGGCCTTTTCTGAGCGGTTTCGTGGTCAAGGAATATTGCCCGTTTCCGAGCAACTGGCGCGCCGAGATGTCTCTCGACGCCTATCTGAAGGAACACAACATCATCGGTCTCAGCGGTGTCGATACCCGCGCCCTGGTCCGCCACATCCGCGATAAGGGGGCTCAGACCGGCGTTCTCTCCACGCTCGAACTCGATGCCGACCGCCTGGTGGAAAAAGCCCGTTCGGCGCCGTCCATCGTCGGTCAGGACCTGGTCCGAGAGGTGACCTGTGAGGAACCCTATCACTGGACGGAAGGGCCCTGGCAGCTGGCCGAAGGCTACGGTGAGGCGGCTCCTGCCACCTATAAGGTGATCGCCTACGATTTCGGCATCAAGCGCAATATCCTGCGCAACCTGGTCGGCAAGGGCTGTGATGTGACGGTCGTTCCCGCCGACACGCCGGCCCGCGAAGTGCTGGCCCGGCGACCGGACGGTGTTTTCCTCAGCAACGGACCGGGCGATCCCGAACCGATCACCTACGCCCAGGAGAATATCCGCAAGCTGCTTGGCAAGGTGCCCCTGTTCGGGATCTGTCTGGGCCACCAGCTGCTGGCGATCGCCCTGGGGGGCAGCACCTACAAGCTGAAATTCGGCCATCGCGGCGGCAACCAGCCGGTCTGCCGGGGGGGCAACTGCGTCGAGATCACCTCGCAGAACCACGGTTTTGCTGTCGACGCGGCCACCCTGCAGGACGATTCGCTGATCACCCATGTCAACCTCAACGACAACACGGTGGAGGGCCTCCAGCACAAGGTCCACCCGGCCTTTTCCGTGCAGTACCACCCGGAGGCCTCACCGGGCCCCCATGACGCCAACTACCTGTTCGATATCTTCATCGACCTGATGGCGGATTTTAAAGCGGGGGCTGGGGGATCGGGATCGGGGACTGGCAAAACCACGCAACCTGATTCGGTCTCGGAATGAGACGCTGACCTCTGGACCTGAGCAACGGACATCCAATGCCCAAAAGAACTGATATCAAGAAAATCCTCATCATCGGCGCCGGGCCGATCGTCATCGGCCAGGCCTGCGAGTTCGATTATTCCGGCACCCAGGCCTGCAAGGCCCTCAAGGAAGAGGGCTACCAGGTGGTGCTGCTGAACTCCAACCCGGCCACCATCATGACCGATCCGGGCTTTGCCGATCGCACCTACATCGAGCCGGTTACACCGGACACCCTGGCCAAGATCATTGAACAGGAACGGCCGGATGCCCTGCTGCCGACGCTCGGTGGCCAGACGGCTCTGAATACCGCTGTCGCGGTGGCCAAGAACGGCACCCTGGACAAGTTCGGCGTCGAACTGATCGGCGCCAAGCTGCCGGCGATCGAGATGGCCGAGGACCGCACCCTGTTCAAGGCGGCCATGGAGCGCATCGGCGTCGCGGTGCCGCGCTCCGGCCTGGCTCACAATTACCAGGAAGCGATGGAGGTGATCGAGCATGTTGGCTTCCCGGCCATTATCCGACCTTCCTTTACGCTCGGTGGTACGGGTGGGGGCATCGCCTACAACCGCGAAGAGTACGAGCAAATGGCGGTGGCCGGCATGGACGCGTCGCCGACCAGTGAAATCCTGGTCGAGGAGTCGGTGATCGGCTGGAAGGAATTCGAGCTCGAAGTGATGCGCGATCTGGCCGATAACGTGGTGATTATCTGTTCGATCGAAAACCTCGACCCGATGGGCGTGCACACCGGCGATTCGATCACCGTGGCGCCGGCCCAGACACTCAGCGACAAGGAGTACCAGATCCTGCGTGACGCCTCATTGAAAATCATCCGCGAGATCGGCGTCGAAACCGGCGGTTCCAATATCCAGTTCGGCGTCAACCCGCAGGACGGCCGACTGGTGGTCATTGAGATGAATCCGCGCGTCTCGCGATCATCGGCCCTGGCCTCGAAAGCGACCGGTTTTCCGATCGCCAAGATTGCCGCCAAGCTGTCGGTCGGCTATACCCTCAACGAGATTCCCAACGACATCACCCGGGAAACCTTTGCCTCCTTCGAGCCGACCATCGATTACGTGGTCACCAAGGTGCCTCGCTTTACCTTTGAAAAGTTCCCTCAGGCCGATGCCACCCTGACCACGCAGATGAAATCAGTCGGCGAGGTCATGGCGATCGGCCGGACCTTCAAGGAGAGCCTGCAGAAAGCCCTGCGCTCGCTGGAAATTGATTCCAACGGTTTCGAAAGCCGGATTTTCGAAGAACCGGGCGATTACCGGCGCAGCCTGACCAGCGACGAGATCGAGCAGCTCGAAACCAAGCTGCGGGTGCCGAACTGGGAGCGTCTCTGGTACCTGGCCGACGCCCTCCGGGCCGGCTTTTCAGTCGAGAAAATTTTCCAGCTGACAGCGATTGATCCCTGGTTTATCAACAACATCCGCCAAATCATCGACATGGAGGGGCGACTGATCCGGGCCACCGAGCTGCTCGCCCAACCGGCCGGGGAAGTCTTCACGGACCTGCTCCGCGAAGCCAAGCAAATGGGTTTTTCCGACCGGCGCCTGGCGGTCCTCTGGCAAACCTCCGAAGGACGTGTTCGTGAACTACGCCATCAGGCCGGAATCCTGCCGGTCTACAAGCGGGTCGATACCTGCGGCGCCGAATTCGAAGCCTACACGCCGTACCTCTACTCGACCTACGAGGAGGAATGCGAAGCCGCCCCGAGTAACCGAAAGAAGATCATCATTCTCGGCGGCGGCCCGAACCGCATCGGCCAGGGGATTGAGTTCGACTACTGCTGTGTCCACGGCGTCTTTGCCCTGGCCGAGGACGGCTTCGAAACGATCATGGTCAACTGCAATCCGGAGACGGTCTCCACCGATTACGACACCTCGGATCGACTCTACTTCGAACCGTTGACCCTGGAGGATGTCCTTGAAATCGTCCGGGTCGAACAGCCGACCGGGGTGATTGTCCAATTCGGCGGCCAGACGCCCTTAAAGCTGGCAGTGGCCCTGGAGCAGGCCGGTGTGCCGATCATCGGCACCAGCCCGGATGCCATTGACCGCGCCGAAGACCGCGAAAGGTTCCAGGACCTGCTCAACAAACTCGGCCTGAAACAGCCGGCCAACGGCATCGCGCGCTCCTTCGCCGAGGCTCTTAAAGTTGCTGAGCGAATCGGCTACCCGGCCGTCGTCCGGCCCAGCTACGTTCTCGGCGGGCGGGCCATGGAGATCGTCTACGATGCGCAGCAGTTGGAAAACTACATGAAGTTTGCTGTTCAGGCCTCGCCGGAGCACCCGGTGCTGATCGACAAGTTCCTCGAGCAGGCCGTGGAGGTCGATGTCGATGCCTTGGCAGACGGTACATCGGTGGTGATCGGCGGCATCATGCAGCACATCGAAGAGGCGGGGATTCATTCCGGCGACTCGGCGTGCTCGTTGCCACCGTACTCGCTGCCCGAAGCGGTGGTCGAGGACATCCGCCGGCAGACTGTCGCCCTGGCCCTGGAACTGGGGGTCTCCGGGTTGATGAATATCCAGTTTGCGGTGAAAGGGCAGGAAGTCTACCTGATCGAGGTCAATCCGCGCGCCAGCCGCACCGCGCCTTTCGTCTCCAAGGCGACCGGGCGGCCGCTGGCCAAGATCGCGGCTCGCGTCATGGCCGGCAAGAGCCTCGAGGAACTGGGCATCCGGGAGGAAATCGTACCGAAGCACATCTCGGTCAAGGAGTCGGTGTTCCCTTTTATCAAGTTCCCCGGCGTCGATACCCTGCTCGGACCGGAGATGAAATCGACCGGCGAAGTGATGGGGATCGACTGGGAGTTCGGTAAGGCCTTTGCCAAGGCGCAGCTCGGCGCGAATGTTCGCCTGCCGACGACCGGGAAAGTTTTCGTCAGCGTCAAAGATGCCGACAAGAAAGCCGTTATCGAACCGGTCAGAAAACTGGTGGAAGCCGGCTTCTCGATCGTTTCGACCAAAGGGACCGCCGCCTACCTGGGCGCGCGCGGCATCACCGTCGAACCGGTCAACAAGGTCAAGGAAGGGCGGCCGCACTGCGTCGATATGCTCAAGAGCAACGAGATCGCCCTGGTCTTCAACACCACCTTCGGTGCCCAGTCGATCATCGACTCCTTCTCGATTCGCCGCTCGGCCCTGGTCTACAACGTCGCCTACTTCACCACCATTGCCGGGATCGAAGCGGTGGTCGACGGCATCCTGGCGATGCGCCGCGAAACCCTTGACGTCACACCGCTTCAGGAGTATTATCCGAACAACGGGTAGGAGACTGCCCGTTCTTGATTTTTAAAAACAACATGTTTCGGGCGGGTTATCCCGCCCGAACAATTTTTTGGGTTTACGTAAGGAAAGGGCTATGTCACAAACTGTTCCCATGACACCTGAGGGGTACCAGAAGCTCCAGGAAGAACTGAAACGTTTGATTCGAGTCGAGCGACCCAAAGTGGTTCAGGACATCGCTGAAGCCCGGGGCCACGGTGACCTGTCGGAAAACGCCGAGTACGACGCCGCTAAAGAGAGGCAGGGTTTTGTTGAAGGGCGCATCGCCGAGATCAATACCAAGATGTCGCGGGCCCAAGTGATCGATGTCTCTACCCTGGATACCGACAAGATCGTCTTTGGCGCCACGGTGACGGTCTACGATGTCGAATCGGACAACGAAGCGACTTACCGCATCGTCGGTGAGGATGAGGCCGATATCAAGAAGGGGCTCATCTCGATCAACAGCCCGGTCGCCAAGGCCTTGATCGGCCACCGTGTCGACGACGAGGTCCAGATCAAGGTGCCCTCGGGGACCCGGGTTTACGAAATTATCGATATCAAGTACATCTAAGGCGAGGCACCGATGGCAATCATCACCAAGGACATGACATTCCACGAGGTCATGCGCAGGAGCCCGGACGTGGCCGGTGTACTGGCATCCTTCAACCTCGGCTGCGTCGGCTGCATGGGCGCCCAGCACGAATCCCTCGAGCAGGGGGCCATCGCCCACGGCCTGGATGTCAACGACCTGCTGAAAGCCTTGAACGCCCTGTTTGCATCGTCGTCTTAACAATTTTTTAGGACCAGGCCGGGGAGATGCACGACGCCACCGTTGAACCGACCCGCACGCCCTTGGCGACCCCCGTCCTCGCTCTTGCCGGGGTTGGGCCCCGTGTTGCCGAAAAGCTCGCCCGGCTACATCTCCACACCGTCGAAGACCTTCTCTATACCCTGCCAATTCGTTACGAAGATCGTCGTGAATTCAGAAAAATAGCTCACCTTCGCCAGAATGAACATGAAGTTTTTGCCGGTGAAATCCTGGCCTGTGGCGAAGCCACCACGGCCCGCCGGCGTCGGCGGATCTTCGAAGTCATTCTCAGTGACGGCTCCGGCCAGGTGGCGCTGAAATGGTTTCACTACCGCAAGAACTGGATGGCATCACGCTTCCAGACCGGTCAGCGGGTGGTCGTCTCCGGCGAGGTCAAACGCTTCGGTGCCCTGCGTGAAGTGCATCATCCCGACGTCGAATTTCTCAAGCCCGGCCAGACTTTGGTCGACTACCAGGCCTCCGATCCTCTGGCTTTCGGCCGTATCCTGCCGGTCTATCCCCTGACCGAGGGGCTCTCGCAGCAGGCCGCCCGGAAAATCTGGAAGCAGGCGGTGGACCGCTATGCGGAACATGTCGTCACCGAGCTGCCGGATGCGCTGGTCACGAAACATCGTCTGCTGCCCTTAGCCGAGGCCCTGCGCCAGGTCCACTGGCCGGACACTGAGGCCCACCTGGACCGTCTGCAGAACCGCACCGATGACGGCCACCGCACCCTGGTGTACGACGAATTCTTTTTCCTGCAGCTGGGCCTCGTCATGAAACGGCGCGGCCATGTACTTGCCGAAGGAATCCCCTTCGCCGTGACGCACAAATATACCAAGCCCCTTGCGGACCTGCTGCCATATCGGTTGACGGCTGCGCAGCGGCGCGTTCTCGGTGAAATCAAGCAGGACCTGATGTCTGCCCACCCGATGAATCGCCTGGTGCAGGGTGATGTCGGCTGCGGCAAGACGATCGTCGCCCTGATGACCGCCCTGGTGGCGATCGAGAACGCCACCCAGGTGGCGGTGGTGGCGCCGACCGAGATCCTGGCCGAACAGCATTCTCTGCAATTTCACCCGTGGCTCGATCAGCTCGGCCTGAAAACGGCGCTGCTGCGCGGCAAGATGGCTGCCGGCGAAAAGCGGCGCCTGCTCGAGGACATCGAGGCCGGCGAGATCGACATGGTGGTCGGCACCCATGCCGTCCTCCAGGAGGCGGTCACCTTCAAGCGGTTGGGCCTCGGTATCATCGATGAACAGCATCGTTTCGGTGTTCGTCAGCGCGCCGTCCTGAAAGAGAAGGGCACCCACCCGCACATCCTGGTAATGACCGCCACGCCGATTCCCCGGACACTCTCCCTGACGGTCTACGGTGATCTGGCGCTCTCCGTGATCGACGAAATGCCGCCCGGCCGAACCCCGGTGGCAACACTGGTCGCCACCGACCGGCAACGGACCCGGGTCTACCAGCGCATCGGCGCGGAGATCGAAGACGGACACCAGGGGTTTACGTCGTCTACCCGCTGGTGGAAGAGTCGGAAAAGAGCGATCTCCAGGACGCCACCGAAGGCGCCGAGCGACTCAAGAACGACATTTTTCCGGAGGCCCGGATCGGTCTGCTGCACGGCCGGATGAAGCCCGAGGAGAAAGAGGCGATCATGCAGCGCTTCAAGAGTCACGCGATCGACATCCTCGTGGCGACGACCGTCATCGAGGTCGGCATCGATGTGCCCAACGCCACCGTGATGCTGATCGAGCATGCCGAGCGCTTCGGTCTGGCCCAGTTGCACCAGCTGCGCGGCCGGGTCGGCCGGGGGGCCGCGGAGGGCGTCTGTATCCTGCTGAAATCCTTTCCCACCAGTGAAGACGGTGAGAAACGGCTGGAGGTCATGCAATCGACGGCCGATGGCTTCCGGATCGCCGAAGCGGATCTGGAAATCCGCGGGCCGGGGGAATTCCTCGGCACCCGGCAGAGCGGGCTGCCCGATTTCCGCGTCGCCAACATCCTGCGCGACGCCCCGATCCTCGAAGCGGCCCGCCAGGACGCCTTCGCCCTTGTGGAAAGTGACGCCTTCCAGTCTTTGCCCGCTCTCCTGGAGACCTTGAAGAAACGTTGGGGAAGCCGGCTGGAGCTGGCTTCTGTGGGGTGATCGGTAAGGGTTTAATGTCTGAAAAGTCTCGGCCGTATACTGACAGAAGATGCACCTAAATTGTCCTGATGACGCACCATTGTGTTGTGCAATCCGGGGACTCGGCCCCGGAGGTTAACCAGGGGATTGCTTG
>JARRPG010000069.1:0-13001 GCA_037383085.1 Desulfuromonadales bacterium
GGAGAGGCAACAAGTTCGCACTAGGTATACAGCTACAGGATTTCTCAGGATGTCACCGGGCTGTTAATCACCCAGATAGCGAAGCGCGACGACCTCGCTGGTAAGGAACGAATAGAGCGTCAGAAGACTGCCATCGTGGGTCAGGTAAAGAGAGCCCGGCTCCTCCAATAGAACCTCTTCCGTCCACGTCTGGCCTCCAACGGCGGTGCGCAGGGCCACGATCTTGCTCTCGCCGCCGCCTACCAGGCTCAAAACAACCACCCCGTGATCGGCGTCGGCAAAGCGTATGGCAGCCATCACAAAATCCTGGGATTCCATGATCCCCATCTCACCGTACTTTTCCAATTCCAGGCTCTGGGATGACCAGCTTTGGCCGCCATCGGTGGTGGTGTACAGATTGCCGTCATAGTCCAGCACATAGCCTTCGCTCGGCGTTCGAAGCGCGATGGCGGCAATATCCAGCACATCCGGTGTGATGTCTTCCCAGGTTTCGCCAAAATCATTGGAATAAAAAAGGCCTTCCCATGTCCCGGCAATAATCGTATTGTTGAATGTCGCCTGAATATGGGCCACGCCATTAGCGATATTCTTCTTCTCAACCTTTTTGCGTACACGCTTGCCAGGCTTTGCCATGGTTCCTCCCGTTACTTCTTCTTACCGGCGACAGTCTTGCGCGGGCCCTTGCGGGTCCGGGCATTGGTCTTGGTCTTCTGACCACGCACGGGCAGGCCCCGGCGATGGCGCAGGCCACGATAGCAGCCAAGATCCATCAGTCGCTTGACGTTCATCGTCACTTCACGACGCAGGTCACCTTCGACCTTGTGATCATTGTCAATAACCTTGCGGATCTTGGCCACTTCTTCCTCGGTCAAACTGTCCGAGCGGGTGTTGAAATCAACCCCGGCCTTGGACAGAATTTCCTGAGATGTGGAGCGTCCGACACCATAAATGTAGGTCAG
This sequence comes from Desulfuromonadales bacterium, assembly GCA_037383085.1. GTDB lineage: Bacteria > Desulfobacterota > Desulfuromonadia > Desulfuromonadales > BM103 > JARRPG01. The sequence continues at coordinate 960 of JARRPG010000069.1, forward strand.
GGCCACTTCAATCCGTTTGTTTCTCGGTAAATCGATACCAGCAATACGAGCCAATGTCCGATCCTCCTAATATCCTCAACCTTGTCGCTGTTTATGCTTGGGGTTGTCACAGATCACCCGGACGACGCCCTTGCGTTTAATGATTTTGCACTTGTCACACATTGTCTTAACGGATGCACGAACTTTCATCTTTCTTCCCTCTATACCGGTGTCGCCCGACCACTGCGACCAGATTTCGTCGTTATTGCCTAAAGCCGGGTGAGTATCTCCGGGCCGTTGTCGGTAATGGCGACCGTATGTTCAAAATGCGCCGAGCGTTGGCCGTCTTGCGTCACAGCTGTCCAGCCATCTTCCAGGATCTTGACGCCGGGCTCTCCGGCATTGATCATCGGTTCTATCGCCAGGGTCATCCCCGGTTTCAGCCGCGGGCCCTGTCCCGCCTGGCCATAATTCGGGATCTGCGGTGCCTCGTGCAGTTTGCGGCCGATGCCGTGGCCGACAAACTCCCGTACGACACTGAACCCCCGCGGCTCGACCCAGGCCTGGACGGCATGGGATATATCGGTCAACCGACCGTCCGGGACCGATTTTTCGATGCCGCGCGCCAGTGAGTCTCGGGTCGCATCGACTAGGCGCTGGGTTTCTTCATCCAGTGTCCCGACGCTGAAGGTGCGCGCCGAATCCCCGTAAAATCCTTTGTAAAGCACCCCGAAGTCGATGCTCAGGATGTCGCCTTCCCGTAACGGCCGCTGGTCGGGAAAGCCATGGACAATCCGGTCATTCGGTGACGCGCAGATCGCGTAGGGGAACCCGCCATAGCCCTTGAAAGCCGGGCTTGCGCCATGCTTCAGGCATTCCCGCTCGGCAAGTTCGTTCAATTCAAGCGTTGTCACACCGGGCTGAACCCGGCTTTCCAACAGGGCCAGGACTTCCGCAACAATCCGTCCCGCCTCCCGCATCTTATCCAGTTCTGCAGGACTCTTCAGGACAATCACTTCAACGCGCCTGCAGCAATGACAGCACTTTTTCCTGAACCTGTGCGATAGGCTGCATGCCGTCAACTTCGCTTAGCAGATTCGCCTGCCGATAATAGTCGATCAACGGGGCTGTCTGGTCAGCATAAACCTGCAGCCGTTTGCGAATCGTCTCTTCCTGGTCATCCTGCCGCTGAACAAGCTCACCACCACAGGCATCACAGCGACCCGCTTGGCGCGGCGGGTCAAAGCGAACATGGTAGCCGCGGCCACAGTCTTTGCAGGTCCGCCGCCCGGTCAGTCGGGCGACCAGCGCTTCGGTATCGACCTCCAGGGAAATCACCTGGTCAAGCTCTTTGTTCATCACCTCGAGGCTTTTGCGAAGTGCATCGGCCTGGGCCACCGTGCGCGGGAAGCCATCGAGGATGAACCCATTGCGGCAGTCCGCTTCCTGCAGGCGGTCGCGGACGATACCGACCACGACGTCATCCGGGACCAGGCCGCCGGCATCCATGTATTGCTTGGCCTTGAGCCCCAGGGCTGTGCCGGTTTTGACCGCAGCCCGCAAAATATCACCGGTCGAGATCTGCGGAATCGAGAAGGCTTCCGTCAGCATCTTGGCCTGAGTTCCCTTGCCGGCACCGGGAGGCCCGAGCAGTATCAGCTTCATGCCGGCCCCCTTTAACCCCGTCGACTCTTGATGCTGACACCCTTCATGAAGCCCTCATAGGACCGCGAGATCAGGTGCGCTTCGATTTGCGATGCCGTATCGAGTCCAACCCCGACCACGATCAGCAGCGATGTCCCCCCGAAGAAGAACGGCACATTGAACTGGCCGATCAGCAGGGTCGGCAAAACGCAGACTGCGGAGATGTAGATGGCTCCGGCAAAGGTCAGACGGCCGAGAACGGTGTCGAGGTAATCCGAGGTGGCCTTGCCCGGACGCACGCCCGGGACATAGCCCCCCTGACGTTTGATATTGTCCGCCACATCGACCGGGTTGAAGGTCACGGCCGTGTAGAAGTAACAGAAGAACACAATGAACGCGACGTAAAAGACGTTATAGAGCCAATGAGCCGGGGTCATCATCGAGGCAAATGTCTGCACCCAGGGGACATCAACGAAATTTGCCACGGTACTCGGGAACATGATAATCGAGCTGGCAAAAATCGGTGGAATAACGCCGCTCATGTTGATCTTCAGGGGCAGATGGCTGCTCTGGCCACCCATATTCCGGGCACCCACAACGCGTTTGGCATAATGAATCGGCACCCGGCGCTGGCCACGTTCCATGAAGATAATCGCCCAGATAACCGCGATCATGACCGCCAGGATGAGCAGCATGACCGTGAAGGTCATGGCGCCCGTCTTCAGCAGGCGGATACTGTTAATCAGGGCCGACGGCATGTTGGCGACGATCCCGGCAAAGATGATCAGGGAAATCCCGTTACCGATCCCGCGCTCGGTGATCTGCTCGCCGAGCCACATGATGAAGGCTGTACCGGCCGTCAGGGTAATCACCGTCAGCAGGATAAAGCCAATCCCCGGGACACCGACCACGGGCTCTCCGGCCGGACCGCGCATCGTCTGCAGACCGACCGCGATGCCCGCCCCTTGGATGACCGACAGCATGACGGTTCCATAGCGGGTCCACTTGGTCATCATCTTGCGGCCCTGCTCACCTTCTTTGGCCATGCGCTCGACCGGTTCGAAGACAACCGTCAGCAGCTGCATGATAATCGATGCGCTGATATACGGCATGATGCCCAGGGCAAAGACCGTCATGCGCTCTAAGGCGCCGCCCGTAAAGGCGCTGACCAGACCGAGCAGGGTCCCTTGGGTGCCTTCGAAGAACTGGGCCAGAACAGCACGATCCACACCGGGCAGCGGCACGTGACAGCCAACCCGATAAACGGCGAGCATGCCCAGCGTAAAGAAAATGCGCCGGCGCAGTTCCGGGATACTGAAAATATTCTGAATGCTGGCGAGCAATTTAAATAACCTCGATCGTGCCACCGGCCGCTTCAATCTTGGCCTGGGCTGATTTGCTGAACTTGTGGGCCTTGACGGTCAGGGCTTTGGTGAGTTCACCATCGCCGAGGATCTTGACGCCGTCCTTGAGTTGGCCGATCAGGCCGGCCTTGCCGAGGGCCTCGAGATCAACCACACTGCCGGTATCGAACAGCTCCAGATCGCGCAGGTTGACCAGGCAATAGACCTTTTTGTCCAGCGGTGCGAAGCCGCGCTTGGGCAAACGGCGCTGCAGGGGCATCTGGCCCCCTTCAAAACCCGGCTTGACGCCGCCGCCGGACCGGGCGTTCTGTCCCTTATGCCCCTTGCCGGCCGTTTTGACGGTTCCGGAGCCATGGCCCCGGCCGATGCGCTTCTTGGTTTGTTTAGAACCGAATGACGGTTGCAGATTGCTTAAATCCATGGTGTTATCCTTGCCCTTATTCTTCGACGGTGACCATGTGGCTGACCTTGCTGATCATGCCGCGAATTTCCGGTGTGTCCTGCAGGACGACCGTCTGATGGAGCCGGCGCAGGCCCAGTCCTTTGAGCACCTTGGCGAAATATTTGTCACGCCCGATGCTGCTGCGCTTGAGGGTTATCTTCAGTTCAGCCATTGTCAACTCCCGTTTCAGGCTTGTTCTTCCGCGTTGTCAGCCCCGACCCCGCGACGGGCCAGGATCTCTTCCGGGCTGCGTAACTGCTGAAGCGCCTGAAGAGTGGCCTTGACCACGTTATGCGGATTGTTGGAGCCCAGACATTTCGACAGGATATCGCTGATCCCAGCCACCTCGAGGATGGCGCGAGCGGCACCGCCGGCGATCACCCCGGTCCCTTCCGAAGCCGGCTTCAGCAACACTTTGCCGGCACCGAACTTGCCGATGACATCATAAGGAATCGTGGTTCCCTGGATCGGCACGCTGATCATGCTTTTCTTGGCCTGCTCAACCCCCTTGCGGATTGCTTCGGGGACCTCCTTGGCTTTGCCGAGACCGAAGCCGACATGACCATTGCCATCGCCGACCACCACCAGGGCCGAGAAGCTGAACCGGCGTCCCCCTTTGACGACCTTGGCCGTACGGTTGATGTGGATCACGCGGTCGATTAAGTTCGTTTCATTGTTGTCAACGCGTTGCAACGCTCTCTCTCCTTTGCCGCTCAAAAGGTCAGACCGGCTTCACGGGCCGCATCGGCCAGGGCCTTGACACGCCCATGGTACAAAAAGCCGTTACGGTCGAATACCACCTGGTTGATGTCCTGGGCCAAGGCTTTCTCGGCAAGCTGTTTGCCGACCTGTTTCGCTGCCTCGACGTTGCCGCTGGACTTGACATCCCCGGCCCGGTCCTTGGCGACTGTCGATGCCGCCACCAGAGTCTTGCCGGACACATCCTCGATGATCTGGGCATAGATATGCTTGGAACTGCGGAACACACAGAGCCGCGGACGCTCAACCGTCCCGGTCACTTTTCTGCGTACTCTCACTTGACGTTTCTTGCGGGCAACCCGCCGTTGCTTGGACACATTCACGGTTTTCACCTCACCTTGTTCAACTTAAGCTGCACCGGTCTTGCCAGCCTTGCGTACAATCCGCTCGCCGGCATACTTGATACCCTTGCCCTTGTACGGCTCGGGCTTACGGAAAGAGCGGATCTTGGCCGCGGTCGCACCGACCAGTTCCTTGTCGATCCCCGTCAGGGTCACGGTATTGGCCTTGGCATCGATTTCCGCGCTGACCCCCTCCGGCAACGGATACTCCACCGGGTGGGAATAACCGAGCGAAAGGCTCAGGGCCTTGCCCTTGAGCTCGGCACGATAGCCAACGCCACTGATCTCGAGGACCTTCGAAAAACCGGTGGTCACGCCATCGACCATGTTGGCAATGAGTGATCGGGTCAAACCCTGCAGGGCCGTTCCGGCCTGCCCGGCGCTTGGTGTGACCAGAACCTGGTCGGCTTCGATTTTCACAGCGACCTGATCGTTGAGAGTCCGTTCAAGACGGCCTTTGGGACCCTCGACCTTGATATGGTGACCGTCCAGAGTGATCTTCACTCCGGAGGCGATATTGATTGGTTTTTTGCCGATGCGCGACATTTTTAGCGACTCCTTAAAAGCAACGGTGATTGGCCCTTACCAGACCGTGCACAGCACTTCACCACCGACCTGGGCTTCGCGGGCGGCAGCATCATCCATGACGCCTTTCGATGTAGAAAGGATCGCGGCGCCCAAGCCGTTCTTGACCTGCGGGATTTCATTGTGTTTGACGTAAACCCGACGCCCCGGTCTGGACACACGGCTGATTTCATGAATCACCGTATTGTTGTTGTCATCGTATTTCAGATAAACGCGAAGCACGCCCTGCAGGTCGTCACTGACCACCTTGAAGTTCTTGATGTAACCGAGATTCTTCAAGACTTCGGCCACGGCCACCTTCACATTGGAGGAAGGGATATCCAGTTTCGGATGTTGTGCCATGCCTGCGTTGCGGATGCGAGTCAGCATGTCCGCGATCGGATCTGTCATAGCCATGAATACTGCTCCTTATTGCCCGGTTACCAGCTGGACTTGATCACGCCCGGCAGTTTGCCTTCGGACGCCAGCTTGCGCAGACAAATTCTGCACATATCAAACTTACGATAGTACGCACGAGGCCGACCACAGATCGGACAGCGGTTATACTCTCTCACAGAAAACTTTTTCGGCCGTTTGGCCTTGATGCGCATCGATTTTTTTGCCACGAGTTTCCTCCGCTATGCAGCTACATTCTGTTTCCGGAAAGGCATGCCCAGACCGGCCAGCAGGGCGCGGCCCTCTTCATCGGTGCGAGCCGTGGTCACGATCGTCACGTTCATGCCCTTGATCTTGTCGATCTTCTCGATATCAATCTCCGGGAAAATCAACTGCTCGCGAATGCCCAGAGTGTAATTGCCCCGGCCATCGAAAGCCTTCGGCGACACGCCCTTGAAGTCCCTGACCCGCGGCAGGGCCACGTTGATCAGACGATCCAGGAATTCAAAAGCCCGTTCCCGGCGCAGCGTGACCATCACGCCGATCGGCATCTCTTCGCGCAGCTTGAACTGGGCAATCGACTTCTTGGCCCGGGTGATCACCGCTTTCTGGCCGGTAATACGCGTCAGTTCCTCAACAGCGGATTCCAGGATCTTGATGTTCTGGATGGCTTCGCCGAGGCCCATATTGACGACCACCTTTTCAATGCGGGGCACTTCCATTACGTTTTTGAGCTGCAGATCCTGCTTCAACTTGCCGATCAGCTCGCTCTGATAAATTTCCTTGAGCCTTGCCATGAAAAACTCCGTTAATTATTCACGATCTCGTTGCACTTCTTGCAGAAGCGGACCTTGCTGCCGTCATCCAGAACCTTGCTGCCGGTCCGGGCGGGCTTATTGCACCCCGGGCAGAGCAGCAGGACGTTGGAGATAGCGATCGGCGCCTCTTTTTCGATGATACCGCCCTCTTTATTGGCCTGCGAGGGACGGGTATGGCGCTTGACCACATTGAGGTTCTCAACCAGAACCCGGCCCTGGTCCGGCAGGACGCGCAGGACCTTGCCACTCTTGCCGTTGTCTTTGCCAGCAATGACCATGACCTGGTCATTTTTGGCACGTAGCTCACGGGCAACAGGCCCGAAAATCCGCGTACCGACCGGTTCCCCGGCGGCGTTGACGACCACCGCAGAATTGTTGTCGAAACGGATATAGGTGCCGTCAGGCCGGTTCACCTCTTTGGCGGTACGCACAATCACGGCGCGGACGACATCGCCCTTCTTGACCTTGGAATTGGGCATCGCCTCCTTGACGGAGCAGACGATGATGTCACCGATCCCTGCATACTTGCGCTTGGACCCGCCAAGAACCTTAATGCAGCAGAGCTTCCGGGCTCCGGAATTGTCTGCGACAGAAAGTGTTGTCTGCATCTGAATCATGACCAGTGTCTCCTACACGTTGACGTGTTTTTCGAGAATTTCACGGACGCGCCACCGCTTGTTCTTGGACAACGGGCGCGATTCCACAATCAACACCTTGTCACCGGCAGTGCAGGCATTCTGCTCGTCATGTGCCTTGTAGGTGACGCGACGCTTAATATATTTCTTGTAAATCGGATGCTTGACGATGTTGTCAACTTTGACGACAACGGTCTTGTCCATTTTGTCGCTGACAACCACACCGACTCTTTCTTTTCTGTTCCCACGTACGTTCGTCATTGCCGTCCTCGTTCGATCGGATTAGCTGCGCTTCTCGTTGAGCACAGTTTTGATCCTGGCAATTTCCCGGCGCACCTGCGAGATGCGCGCGGTATTTTCCAGATGACCGGTATGCAACTGAAACCGCAGGTTGAACATTTCCTGGTTCAGCTCCGCGATACTGGCATTCAATTCATCCACAGACTTGCTGCGCAGTTCTTCAGCCTTCATAATCGGCCTCCCGCACCACAACTTTGGTTTTCATCGGCAGCTTATGAGCACCGAGTCGGAACGCCTCGCGAGCGATTTCTTCGGTGACACCCTGCATTTCGTAAAGGATCATCCCCGGACGGACTACACACACCCAGCTTTCCGGCGAGCCCTTGCCCTTGCCCATGCGGGTCTCGGCCGGCTTGCGGGTCAGCGACTTATCGGGGAACGCGCGGATCCAGATCTGACCGCCACGTTTGATATAGCGCGTCATGGCCCGCCGGGCCGCTTCAATCTGACGCGACGAAAGCCAGCCGCATTCGATCGCCTGCAGTCCGAAATCACCGAAGTTGAGATCGGTCCCGCCGGGCGCATCGCCTTTCATGCGACCTTTGAACTGTTTCCTATGCTTGACCTTCTTAGGCATTAACATGACAGATAAACTCCTGACCGGTTACTTATTGCTCAGCGTCCTTCTCACCAAGGATTTCGCCCTTGAAAATAAGGACCTTGACGCCGATGATGCCGTAAGTCGTTTTGGCTTCGGCAAAACCGTAATCGATGTCGGCGCGCAGGGTATGCAAGGGCACCCGCCCTTCACGATACCATTCGCGGCGGCTCATTTCGGCTCCGCCGAGACGTCCGGAACACTCAATCTTGATGCCTTCCGCACCGAACTTAAGTGACTGGCTGACCGCTTTCTTCATCGCCCTGCGGAAGGCAACCCGCCGCTCCAGCTGCAGGGCCACGTTTTCCGCGACCAGCTGGGCGTCGATCTCCGGTTTGCGGACTTCCTGGATATTGATGAAGACTTCCTTGTCCGTCAGCTTGGCGAGTTCCTTTTTCAACATTTCCACTTCGGCGCCCTTCTTGCCGATGATGATCCCGGGCCGGGCTGCGGAGATATTGATTTTCGCCTTGCCGGCGGCGCGCTCGATCTCGACCTTGGAGATGCCGGCGTGGTGCAGCCGCTGCTTCAGGTAGTTGCGCAGCTTGAGATCTTCATGCAGCAACTCCGAATAATCCTTTTCGGCGTACCAGTTGGATTCCCATGTGCGAATCACGCCTAAGCGAAATCCTATCGGATGGACTTTCTGACCCAAAATAAACCTCCTCAGGTGGCTACTTCTCGTCCAGAACCACCGTAATGTGGCTGGTCGGCTTACGAATGCGGGTGGCCCGCCCCTGAGCGCGCGGCATGAAGCGCTTCAGGACAGGACCCTGGTCGACAAAAACCGCCTTGACAAACAGCCGGTCGATATCAGCGACACCTTTTTGCTCGGCATTGGCAACCGCCGAGCGGACCACCTTGGCGACGATATCCGCCGGACGTTGCGGCGAAAACTTCAGGATATTGAGCGCGTCCTGGACCCCCTTGCCACGAACCATGTCGACGACCAGGCGGGTTTTTTGCGGCGACAGACGCGCAAATTTCAATTTCGCACTAGCTTCCATGTGCTGGTACTCCCTGCTTCGAATGATGAAGACTTATCTCTTCCGGTCCGAGCCGTGGCCGTAGTAGGTCCGGGTCGGAGCAAACTCACCAAGCTTGTGGCCCACCATGTTCTCGGTCACAAACACCGGAATAAATTTCTTGCCATTGTGAACCGCAAAGGTCATCCCGACAAAATCCGGCAGGATCGTGGACCGGCGTGACCAAGTCTTGATCACTTTGTGGGAGCCCCCTTCACCAATTCTTTCGACTTTGCGCATCAGGCTCGCTTCGACATAAGGGCCTTTTTTGATCGATCTCGCCACGGTCGTCTCCTCTTCCTGTTACTTGGTCCGGCGACGGACAATAAAGCGATCGGTTCGCTTGTTGGAACGGGTCTTGTAACCTTTGGTCGGGACCCCCCAGGGAGTCACCGGATGCCGGCCACCGGAACTTTTGCCTTCACCACCGCCATGCGGATGGTCCACCGGGTTCATTGCCACGCCGCGTGACTGCGGGCGCTTGCCGAGCCAGCGATTGCGACCGGCCTTGCCGAGCTTGACGTTCTCATGATCGGTATTGCCAACCTGGCCGACGGTTGCGCAGCAGTCCTGCAGGACCAGTCGCACCTCCCCGGAGGGCAGCCGCAGCTGGGCATATTTGCCTTCTTTGGCGGCGATCATGGCATAGGTGCCGGCACTGCGCGCCAGCTGACCACCCTTGCCGACCTTGAGCTCCACATTGTGGACCCAGGTGCCGAGCGGGATGGCACGAATCGGCAAAGCGTTGCCCGGCACGATGTCAGCGTGCTCGCTGGCCACCACCAGGTCGCCAAGCTTGATGCCGACCGGGGCCAGGATATAGCGCTTTTCACCATCAAGGTAATGCAGCAGAGCGATGCGTGCGGACCGGTTCGGGTCGTATTCGATCGAGACGACTTTTGCCGAAACGTCACGCTTGTCGCGTTTGAAATCGATCACGCGATACTTGCGCTTGTGCCCACCACCGGTGTGACGCTTGGTAATCCGTCCCGAATTGTTACGACCGCCGGATTTCTTCAGCGGCGCCAGCAAAGACTTTTCCGGGGTTGAAGTCGTGATGTCCTCGTTTGTCGAGGCGGTCATGTGACGTCGACCCGCAGATGTCGGCTTAAACTTTTTGATCCCCATTATGGTTACTCCGTCAGCTGGATATCAGACTCAACTCAAACACCAAAGAAATCGATGGTGCCTTCCGCCAGGGTCACATAGGCCTTTTTGACATTCGAACGCTTGCCAAAAGAGCGGCCGACGCGCTTGACTTTGCCAGCCACGATCGTGGTGCGTACATCCTGCACCTTGACATTGAAAGCGCGCTCAACGGCCTGCTTGATCTCGACCTTGTTGCTGTTCATGGCGACCTCGAAAGCGACCACATTGCTGGTCTCTTTCATCAGGTTGGACTTTTCCGTGATCAGGGGCTTCCTGATGATCTGGTGCAAGGGTTTCATTTCGCCAAAACTCCTTCAATCCGGTCGACAGCCGCTTCGGTCAAAACCAGGCTGGGATACTTGAGGATGTCATAGACATTGACACCCTCGGCGCGCATCACCTTGACGAAGGGCAGGTTGCGTGCGGAAAGCTCGAGGTTGGTATTTTCACCATCGATCACGATCAGGGCTTTTTTCAAGGCGAACCGGTCGAGCACTTCGGCAAACCCCTTGGTGCTGATCTTGTCAAGATCAAGAGCCTTGACGACAGTCATGCTTTCGCCCTGGAAACGGCAGGAAAGGGCGCTGCGCAAAGCCGACTGCTTGACCTTGCGATTCAGCTTGAACCGGTAATCACGGGGCTTAGGACCGAACACGACACCCCCGCCGACATGGTTTGGAGCGGTCACCGTCCCCTGGCGGGCATTACCGGTGCCCTTCTGGCGATAAGGCTTCTTGCCACCACCACGGACTTCGCTGCGCCCCTTGACCTTTGCGGTCCCCTGGCGGCGTGCTGCCAACTGGTAGCGCACCATGTCGTGCAGCAGGTACTCTTTAACATCGGTATTGAAGACCGCGTCAACCAGTTCGCGTTCAGCCACCTGCTCGCGGTTCATGTCATAGACTGCAATCTTAGCCATAATCAGACTCCGGCTCTTTCTCGTGTAGTGATACTTAGGCCTTGTGGTTCTTGCGCAGGACCAGCAGCCCCTGCTTGGGGCCCGGGATGGCGCCTTTGACCAGAATCAGGTTCTCTTCCGGACGAATCTCAACGACTTCCAGTCCCTGCTGGGTGATCCGGGCGTTGCCCATCTGCCCTGGCATGCGCTTGCCCTTGAGGACCCGTGCGGGCCAGGCACTCATACCGATCGCCCCGGGTGCACGGTGAAACTTCGAGCCGTGCGAGGCGCGTCCACCGGAGAAGCCCCAGCGCTTGACAACCCCCTGGAAACCTTTGCCCTTGCTGGTCCCGGTGACATCGACGACATCGCCGACCTTGAACACGGCATCACAGGTGATCTGGTCGCCGACCTGATAATCATCGACATTCTCGGCAGCCAATTCGCGCAGATAGGCAAAGGCGCCCTGGTCGGCTTTCTTGAAGTGCCCGATCATCGGTTTGCTGGTGCGATGGGTCTTCTTGGCCGCAAAGCCGACTTGCAAGGCATTGTAGCCGTCCGTGGACGCCGTTTTCTTTTGTACAACGGTACAGGGGCCGGCCTCAACGACGGTGACCGGAACCCGGCGTCCGTCGGCGACAAAGACCTGGGTCATGCCCAGTTTTTTACCCAATATTCCCTGAATCATCACGTTACCCTTAGTTCACGTTTACAGCTTGATTTCGACATCGACACCGGCAGAAAGGTCGAGCTTCATCAGGGCGTCGACGGTCTGCTGAGTCGGTTCGACGATATCAAGCAGGCGCTTGTGTGTCCGCATCTCGAACTGCTCACGGCTCTTCTTGTCAACATGAGGGCCACGCAACACGCAGTACTTGTTGATCACGGTCGGCAGCGGAATCGGGCCGGCAACGCGGGCCCCGGTTCGCTTGGCGGTGTCGACGATTTCATTGACCGACTGGTCCAGCAATTTGTGATCATAGGCCTTCAGGCGGATGCGAATCTTCTGGTTCTGCATGATCTCGTCCCTTGCTTACTCGATAATGTCGCTGACGACACCGGCACCAACGGTCCGGCCGCCTTCACGAATCGCGAAACGCAGCTCCTTGTCCATGGCGATCGGCGTGATC
>JARRPG010000070.1:0-10376 GCA_037383085.1 Desulfuromonadales bacterium
GACCAGATCCGCACCATTTTCGACAATTACGGTTATGCCACCGAGATTATCGTCGCCTCGGTGCGCAGCCCGCAGCATGTTTTGCAGGCCGGCCTGATCGGCGCCGACATTTGCACCATCCCCTACAGCGTCATGCAGCAACTGGCGAAACACCCGCTCACCGATATCGGGCTGGAAAAATTCCTCGCCGATTGGCAGAAACATCTCGGGAATTGATCGACATCAGGCTTCCAGGGACAGGCCACCGACGCCGGGCCTCGGGGCGCGCGATCGGACAGCAGCCGCTCGAGTGTGCATCCGCGCAGTTCTTTTGCGTCAAATCGCGAGGTAAATTTTACGTAACCTCACGTTCTCCTGTCGGCTGAGTTGGGTTATTGTGCCACACAACACAGGTTGTTGTGGCAGGCAACCTGAAAGCGTCTAAGGTCTTCTGTGGCAGGTCGACCCGAGACAAACTTCTTCAAACCTCCTGAGAACCTTGCCCCATGGCTCAACTCCCCCAGAGCCATGGGGCGTTTTTTATCCGCGCGTTTCCTGGTCGGCAGCAGCGCGGTCTTCTTGCTGGCGATTCTCTGCCACCTGCGGGTAGAGGTGGACATCCCGTTGCGGGAAGGGGATCGACAGGCCGACTTCGTCGAATCGCAGCTTGACCGTGCGGGTCACGTCCCAGTAGACCTCCCAGTAGTCTTCCTTGAGCACCCACGGCCGGACAATGAAATTGACCGACGAGTCGCCGAGCTCGTGCAGCCTGACCACCGGTTCCGGCTCTTCCAGGACTTTTTCGTGGTCCTTCAGGATCTGCATCAGCACCTGTTCCGCTTTTTCCACATCATCACTGTAGGCAATGCCGAACACCATGTCGACGCGACGGTGGGTCTGTGAGGTGACGTTCTTGATGACGTCGTTCCAGATCTTGCTGTTCGGGATGATGATGTTCTGGTTGTCGAAGGTGATAATCGTCGTGTTGACGAAGCTCATGTTGTTGACGCGGCCGAGCATGCCGCCGGATTCGATAATGTCACCGACGTCATAGGGGCGGTAGACCAGAATCATGAACCCCGAGGCAAAGTTCGCCAGCGAGTCCTGCAGGGCAAAACCGACCACGAAGCCGATGATGCCGAAGCCGGCCAGCAGGGGGCCGAGGCTGATGCCCATCTGGGAGATGGCGATCAACAGCCCCAGGATCAGGACGATGTTGCGGACCAGCGACAGGATCATCCGCCGCAGGAGTTCGGAGACCTGCAGGCGGGAACTTTCGAGCCCTTTTTCAACGATGCGCTTGAGCAGGTTGCCCAGCTTGTGCGCAGCAAAAAGAATCAGCAGCAGCACGAAGGCCTTGAAGAGCAGGTCCGGGCCGTCTTCGATCAAAAAGTTCCAGAAGGCCTCCCCCCAACGGACCAGAAGATCTTTGACCACATCGATTTCCGCGGTATCGGCCGAGAGGGTCCCCGTGGCATTGAGAATCTGCTCGCGATACAGGGCCGTCTCCATTTCGAAGCGGTCCATGAGGTCGAGAACCGGGGAGAAGTTCCCGGCCAGCTGTTTCAGGTTTTTATTGACAACGGCCAGCTTACCTTTCAGCTCCTGGTCGTCCGGTGCCGTCTTGGCCCGCTCGCGCAGAACCTTGAGCTGCTCGGTCTCGAGTTCGAGCAGAATGGAGCGGGCCACGGCAATATCCTCGACCACCGTCTTGAGCGTGTGCGCGTTCTGTTCCGGCTGCTCGGTGAGCTCCTTTGCCAGCTCCAGGTTGTCGACCAGGTTTTTCAAGAATCCGTTGACCAGCTCCTGGGCATCCAGGATGTCGATATACACCGCGGCCAGCTCCGCCCCGGAGAGAGCTTGGTCCGGCGGCGTGATGCGCGTGCGCAGATCGGCGATGGCGTCGAGACCGATCCGGTATTGTCGTGCCAGAATGTCGGCCGCCTGTGCGCGCTCTTTGGCCCGGTCCGGCGCATCCTCTTCCAGAGCGGCAACCTGCTTGGCATAGGCGACGCCGCGCTCGAGCAGCTCCAGGGTGGCGCGGTCCAGGCGCTTGTCCAGGACCTTTTTATAAATCCCCTGCTGGCCGTCGGTGCGGTCTTGCAGCGAGCGAATCAATTCGCGCTGTTCGGCGATCTGGGCGTGGGATTCCTGAAGGGCTTCGGCCTGTTTGGTGTCGACGTTTGCCTGGGCCGGTTCGGTGGCCGCGTCCTGTGCGGCGAGCGTGGCCGGAATCGACAGTCCGAGAAGCAGAACAAGGGACCCTAAAATCAGAGATGTTCTCAAGCTGCTGGGGCGCATGGCAAGCGCTCCTCCTTTCCGGGATGTTTCGTTTCAATCCGATCCATGCGATCGGCCAGGGCAGCGGTCGCCTCAACCGCCGAAGATCACGGCGTCCGGGATCTCGTAGCGTTCGTCACCAATCCGGATGAAATGGAGATCATTTTCTTTGGTGACCTGGAACTCGGGGTACCCATCGGCTTCAGAGGTATCGGCGCCGATCGGTTGCCCCATACGGAAATAGATGGCCCGCGTGACGTTGTCGGGCCTGGTGACGATGACCGTGGCGTAGCCGCCGCCGGCCCGCGCGACCCCAAAGGTGCAGTCTCGCATCGGCTGGCCCCGCTCTTGTGCGCAGGGGATGCTGCCGGTGGCATCGAAGTCACCCTGGCCGGCGCGCAGCGCCGAATCGTCGGGGCCGGTCATGGCCTCGCCGCTGGGCGAAATAGCCGGCTGCAGGTATTCGGCGGCCACATAACCGACCGGACCGCCACCCAGCGGCTGCACGTAACACCAGTCATGCCTTTCACCGGGTTCGCAGCCCAGGTTGTCCAGGATCGTGCCGCGGTCAAAGGTCGCCAGGATGGGCGCCGTGGTGGCAGGTTCCTGGCGAAGATTGAGCACGCCGGAGTGGAGGGTCACCTGCCAGTTACGCGGCCCGCCGTCTTCCGGCGCGAGGGGCGGCGGCACCAGGGTCTGCTGATCGAGGCGTTGCCAGACATAAATGCCGCCGTCCGCCATCAGACTGAGAAAGAGCCGGTCGCCTTCGAGAAGATAGCCGCGAATGTAGGCCGCGTCTTTTGCCACACGTTCGTCCAGACTCGGCGGCGGACAGATCGCCTGGGTGGCCGCGAGCGGAGCAAAGGCAAAGCGGCCGTTTTTGATGTCGGCACTCGGTTCCGCAGTCCATTGCCCCTGGGCGGTGTTGCAGTTCAACTGCATGGTGACGGTTCCGTCGGCCGCCAGATGCATGGTGTAAAGCGCGGGATCCTCGGGCTTTAGGGTGCCGATCCGGTCACTCATCGACTGGAATTCGACCAGATGCCAATAGCTGTCCGCCAGGGGCGAAGGGGTCTCCGGGTCCACCGCGGCGGTGGCCAGGGACGCCGCCGCGACCAGCCAGGCCAAGGTGGCCAGTCCGGCCGTGAGAATCTGTAAGATGCGTTGCATAGCGAGACCCTTTACGTGTTTGTCGCGGTCGCGGGCCAGAGCCGAGTGAAAACCCGGGTTTTAACCGCGCGGCCAGGGCGGAGCAAAGCATGCCGCCTGGCGGTGACCTAAAGAGTACCAGAATTTTTCCGTATAACCCGGATCGAAGATCGCAAAATGCCTCAGGGACTTCTGCTCATCGAAGAATCTCCGGGCGGCATCCAGGGATTGTATAAGACGAGACACAGCCCCAAAGCCTCTCTGCTCGCGGTTATGATCCTTTAACAGAAGGATTCCTTGAGCATCGGTTCAAGCAGCCGGCAGGTGTTTGATTCAAGCGATCTAAAATTCAGAATAAATCATTTGCCGGATTCCTGTAAATCTCGCCCGGGCGGACAAGTGTTCACCAAGACGGTACATGAGGGTTTCAGGGTTTGCGACTGCCGCAGGTTTGCGACAAAAAAGAGCCCCATGGCCTGTAGGAGGTGAGCCATGGGGCAAAATTCTCAGGAGGTTTTTTGAAGAGTTTGTTTCTTCGCCAGGCCGCCTGCCACAACAGCCTTGCGATGGTCCGAAGGATATCCGGGCGACACCGGAATTCCTACCGGACAACGCGTAAAAAATGGCTCACCGATCCACGTCAATCGACTGTGCCAAAACACAGCTCAAGCGCACCCCCAGACCATCAACCTGCTACCGCGTTCAGTCACGGCCGAGCGGCGGCTTCGGAAAAGCCTCCGGGGCCGCCGCGATCGCCTGGCCCAGCCAGGCGATCGTTTGACCGAGATGCTTCATGTTGCGCATGGCCTCTTCGTCCTGGAGGACCTCTTCTTTCTCCCGGCCGATGCCCAGGTTCCAGTAAATGGAGCCCGGCACGATCATCGACGACATCAAGAACATGTGGTTGATGCTGTCAAAAACATGAGTCGCTCCACCCCGACGCACCGCGACCACCGCGGCGCCGATCTTGCCCTGCAGCAGGCCACCGTTGGCCACCGAAACGAGTCCGGTACGATCGAGCAGCGCCTTCATCTCGGCGGTGACATCGGTAAAATAGGTCGGCGAGCCGAGAATGACGGCATCGGCCTGGTAGATCGCCTCCAGAACATCGTTCAGACCGTCCTCTTCAATCACGCAACGCCGGTTCTGATTCGCGAAGCATTGGAAGCAGGCCACGCATCCCCGAACCGGGCGGCCGCCGATCTTCAGGTACGTGGTGCTCCAGTCAGCCTCTTCGAGAGGTGCGAGCACTTTTTTCAACATCGCTTCGGTGTTGCCGCCCGTGCGCGGGCTGCCGTTAATCGCCACTGCCTGCATCATCATCTCCTCACTATCCGATCAGAAAAGGTCATCAGGGAGCAGGAGCCTGCTCCCTGGGGGCGTTTTATCCGTTTTTGAACGACGCCATGTCAATCGAGAAACGGTACTTGACGTCCGATTTGAGCAGCCGCTCGTAGGCTTCGTTGACCTGCTGGATCGGAATCACCTCGACATCCGAGGTGATGTTGTGTTCGCCGCAGAAATCGAGCATCTCCTGGGTCTCCTTGATGCCGCCGATCAGCGAGCCGGAGAGCTTCTTGCGGCCAAACAGCAGGGCGAAGGCGGAGACCTGCAGCGGCGTTTCAGGGGCGCCGACCAGGGTGAGCTCGCCGTCCAGACCGAGCATGCCAAGGTAGGCGTTGATGTCATGATCCGCGGCGATGGTGTCGAGAATGAAGTCAAAACTGAAGGCATGCGCCTTCATCTGCTCCGGGTCGGTGGAGATGATGACCTCGTCGGCGCCGAGGCGCAGGGCATCCTCCTTCTTGCCCGGCGAGGTGGTGAAGACCGCCACCTTAGCGCCGAAGGCCCTGGCGAACTTGACGCCCATGTGGCCGAGGCCGCCGAGGCCGACCACGCCGACCTTCTTGCCTTTGATGTCGCCCCAGCGGCGGATCGGCGAGTAGGTGGTAATGCCGGCGCAAAGCAGGGGGGCGACGCCGGCCAGCTCGAGGTTGCCCGGGACCTTAAGCACGAAGCGTTTGTCGACGACGACGCTCTCCGAATAGCCACCATAGGTCACCGGTGCCGCCCCGTGCGCATCGGGCGAGTTGTAGGTGAAGGTGGCGTTCGGGCAGAACTGCTCGACGTTGTTTTGGCAGCTCGGGCAGTCGTGGTCGGAATCGACCAGGCAGCCGACGCCGACCAGATCGCCCGGTTTGAAATCGGTGACGGCCGAGCCGACCTGGGTCACCTTGCCGACGATCTCATGGCCCGGCACGCAGGGGTAGGTGGTCGGCATGACGCTGTGCCACTCGTCACGCACCTGGTGCAGGTCGGAGTGGCAGATGCCGCAGAAGAGGATTTCGATCTGCACGTCGTCGGCCGTGGCCGCGCGGCGCTGGATGGTGTCAGGGGCTAAAGGTGATGTCGCACTGGATGCAGAATAGGCTTTGGCTTGGTACATGATGTTCTCCTTGATCGGATGTGTTCTTTAGCGGCCGGTTAATTTTTCCAGGGCTTCCGGGTAGCGATTGCCCTCGATCTTGACCTGGTCGGCCGCAGTCTTGATCGCGCGCAGGTCCTCAGGGGTGAGTTCGATGGCCACCGCGCCGATGTTCTCCTCAAGACGGTCCGGTTTGGTTGTGCCGGGGATCGGCACGATCCAGGATTTTTGCGCCAGCAGCCAGGCCAGGGCAATCTGTGCCGGAGTGGCCTGCTTTTGCGTGGCGATCTCGCCGAGCCGATCGACAAGCGCCTGGTTCGCTTTCAGCGCGTTCGGCGCAAACCGGGGCAGCTTGCTGCGGAAGTCGTCACTGCTGAAGGTCTGATCGGCATCGATCTTGCCGGTCAGAAACCCTTTACCCAGCGGGCTGTAAGGGACCAGGCCAATACCCAGCTCTGCGAGGGTCGGGATGATCTCCTCTTCCGGCTTGCGCCACCACAGCGAATATTCGCTTTGCAGCGCCGCCACCGGTTGGACGGCGTGGGCCCGGCGAATCGTCTCCACCCCGGCCTCCGAGAGGCCGAAATGTTTGACCTTGCCCTGCTGGATCAGTTCCTTGACGGTTCCGGCAACCTCTTCGATCGGCACGTCCGGATCGACGCGATGCTGGTAAAAGAGATCGATGACATCGGTTCGCAGGCGTTTCAGCGATTCCTCGGCCACCTTGCGGATGTTTTCGGGGCGACTGTTGAGCACCGGCACGCCTTCTTTCGGATCCCGCGGATCGAATGCCGTATTGAAGCCGAACTTGGTGGCGATCACCACCTTGTTTCGGTAGGGGGCGAGGCCTTCACCAACCAGCTCCTCGTTGATAAAGGGGCCGTAAATTTCCGCTGTATCGAAAAAGGTGATGCCGCGCTCGACCGCGCTGTGCAGCAATGCGATCATCTCCGGCTTGTCTTTCGGCGGTCCGTAGGAAAAGCTCATGCCCATGCAGCCGAAACCGAGGGCGGAGACCTTCAGTCCACTTTTGCCGAGTGTGCGTTTTTGCATCGTTCGCCTCCTTTGCTTACGTGTCCTATTGTATCGCGTTGTGATTATCTTGCATGGGATTGCCCCAGGACAGCGAGACGGATCCTGTCTGATTCTTGCCGGATCGTCCGAAAGGTGGATGATTTCCAAAAATACGCGCCGGCTTGCCGGTCATGTCGAGCCGTGCAGGTGCCTCAAACACAAGCGATTTCTGCGAGGGATAGACAGTGACAGCGTAGAGAATGAGGAGGCGACAGGTGGGCCCGGTAAGCAAAGGGCGGACAAACGTTCTCTGGCAGCCCCTTGATATAAAAGAAAGCCGACGACTAACAGGAACCCGTCTGCCCCGAGAATGCCTGCCAGAGGCTTTCAGCGACAGGGCCAACCGGTTGCCCCATCATGCGAGCCACACAAATCTTGACATCGAAGGTTGATTGCTCAGCTGAGAAGACGCTAAGCGCCACGTTGAAAGGCGTGGTTCTTGACGAAGTGCTGCAAAAAACCGGACAAAAAAGAAGCGGCCAGAACCGCTTTTCGCTTTCCCGGCGCACCCATTTCATCGTCAGCCAACTTCCTGCCAGAGCAATGGGCAGCCAACCCAAAAACGCAAAATAGAGCGGGATATTTGTGAGAACCAGGACCATCATGATGAGAAAGACAGGGGCAATCACGACGAGAAAAATAAAGACGCTGTACATCCAGATCTTGTTATCCATGCGGCACCTCTTTCATTTTTCTAGTTGGTATAGTGTATTGAAAAACGTACCACATCTCGTTCCTGCCCGTCCAATCCAAGGCCCTCGCTTGGCCGCACGATGAGCAGGTCCCACCGGAACAAAGGGCCATTTAGCAGCGTGTTGCCGGTGACAAAATCAACGGCGTTCAGAAAATCTCATTTTTATTGCTAGAATTGAAGAGCGCAGTCACAATCCTTTTTATCGGAGAGGGGTTCCTATGCCGAACAAAGATGGTCGCATCGTTTATCGCTATGTCAGCCACCTTGCCAAAGAGACGTTTGCGCTGGTGCTCGCCGGTGGGCGCGGCAGCCGTCTCTATGAGTTGACCAACTGGAGAGCCAAGCCCGCCGTCTATTTCGGTGGCAAATATCGTATTATCGATTTCCCCCTGTCCAATTGCGTCAATTCAGGAATGCGCCGCATCGGCGTTTTAACCCAGTACAAATCCCATTCCCTGATCCGTCATCTGGTGCGAGGCTGGAGCCATTTCAAGAAGGAACTCGGTGAGTTCGTCGAAATCCTTCCGGCCTCCCAGCGTTTTTCTGAATCCTGGTACCAGGGCACAGCGGATGCGGTTTACCAGAACCTCGATATCATCCGGGCCGAAATGCCCAAATATGTGCTTATTCTCTCGGGTGACCACATTTACCATATGGACTACCGGGACATGCTCGTGCAGCACGTGGAAAGTGGTGCCGATATGACCGTGTCCTGCCTCGAAGTCCCGATCGCCGAGGCCGCTGGCGCCTTTGGCGTCATGCAGGTCGATACGGAAAAGCGCATCATCGGTTTCGAAGAAAAGCCCGCAAACCCGAAGCCCCTGCCGGACAACCCGAATCTGACGCTGGCATCGATGGGCAATTATATTTTCAACACGGAGTTCCTCTTCGATATTCTCTGCCAGGATGGCGCCGACAATTCATCGGAGCACGATTTCGGCAAGAACATCATTCCGGCGATTATTGACAAACACAAGGTTTTGGCTTTTTCCTTCCGTGATCCGGAAACCGGAGAGCGCGCTTACTGGCGGGATGTCGGTACGCTGGATGCTTTCTGGGAAGCCAACATGGAGCTCATCCTGCCGGATCCGGAGCTGAACCTTTACAATCATCAGTGGCCAATGTGGACCTACCAGGTTCAGTTGCCTCCCGCCAAATTCGTTTTCGATCAGGACGACCGACGCGGCATGGCTGTCGATTCGGCGGTTTCTGGTGGCTGTATCGTCTCCGGGTCGCAGTTACGCAAAACACTGCTCTTTTCCAACGTCCGCGTGCACTCCTACTCAAACATCGATGAAGCTGTCATCCTCCCGGAAACGGTGATTCACCGGCACTGCAAAATCAGACGGGCAATCATCGATCGGGGTTGCGAGATCCCGCAGGGCTCGGTGATCGGCTATGATCCCGAACAGGACAAGGCAAACGGCTTCCGGATTACCGAAAAAGGGCAGGTTCTGGTGACCCGGGGGATGCTTGGTCAGCGGGAAGGCTACGCCTGATCCGAAGACGGACACGTTTTCGCGGATCTATGGGGTCTATGATTTGGACAGACGCTACGTTATCCGTCGTGAAATGGATGATTGAGAGCCGTTCCTAAAATCCTGCAAACTGTTAATAGAGATAAACCGCTTTAAAACGAAGGAGTAAACGGTCATTCTGATCAAAGAGCGTCAGGTCGTCCCCCACGATCTTAAAAAATCTCGTAGAACTCAGGGCCTTTAAAAATTCCTGCTCAGTTTCCATTCCTTGAATACAGGCCCTCATTGTCGAAGCCATCTGCGAAAATTTGATTTCATTGTCATTGACGGCATAGCTTCCGGTAAAGCTGTTGCAGCCTGAAAAACCACTCACGCTCACATTTTCTGAGTTCAGAACAAGATGAACTTCCTTGTCGTTGATGCCAAGCGGTGCTTTTTCCCCCATTAAATCGGTAAGTTTCCAATAGGTGTTGAACAAGCTGGCATTCGGCTGGATCGCTGTTTCTGCCTGATAAGTACGGCTGGGAACTCTGCTCATCATGATGTTGACCGGGCTGTTCGCAAACGCGGGGATGGTCTCGGTTGAAGTAAAAAGGAGTCTGCCTTGAGATTTCATTTGCGCCCGCAGTACATAACGTCCCCTTTCGTTAAGCTTTTCAGGGTCGTATGCCAAACGAAAACTCCACGGAGGACTGTTTTGGGCAGCGAAGTTGGTCTCGGCAATCAAAGTCGATTTCATATCCATTCGAGAAACCTCTTCAAGAGTCACTCGCACGACTGCATCGGGAGGCGTCGCCATTCTCTCACGGTACCAAACTGTTCCTTCGATCAGATTGGCGCTGGTGTCCTGCGGCCGCAGACTGCATGCCGTTAATGAAAAAATGAAGGGGATCAAAATACTGAGGCTGATAAAAAGATGAGGGTTTTTCGAAAAGTTTGGGTCCATTGTCACGATCCTTACATTTTAAAATCAGCAGACAGTTTGATGGTTTGTTCATCGGTCCAAGATATCTATTGTCTCAGTCAGATACATATATAAAATATCGCGCTATCCTGATCTATAAGAAACTGCTTCAAAGACATGTCGCGGCCAAAAGCTGAGTTTATAGCAATCAGGGTTGCAGACACCAAGGATCCTCATCCCCCGTGTCAAACGAGGGTTCGCTTCACATTGTCTGATAAGTAAGGGCTGACCAAGAAAACTTGGCACTTGTCCTGGCCACCCAAGAAGAGAACAAAGAAAAAGGGACTCAAAGCAAAAGCCTTTAGTCCCTGTTTTATTTATGGCTCCCCGAGC
>JARRPG010000071.1:0-12467 GCA_037383085.1 Desulfuromonadales bacterium
CGATCAGCTCGGCGACGATTTCGTCGCTGACCAGTACCGCTTCGATTACTCCGGGTTCACGGTGATCTTGGCGCCGCATTGGGTAGACCGCCCCTGTCAGCCGATTTCAGTTCGCAACGTCCTTCAATACCTCGTGTCGGCTCTGGAACTTGCGCCGTCGGCATCATGTTCCTTCGACATCGGTGGGCCCAAAGTCGTTTCCTACAGAGAGGTGATACAGCACATGGCGACGGCCCTGGACCTTCCCCGCAGGCCTGTCCTGCCGATCCCTCCAGCGCGAATGGCTGCCCTCTGGATTCATCTCGTGACGACGGTGAGCTATCGATCTGCGTTGCCCCACGCGGATGGTCTGCGGATCGGAGCGGTGTACCGCGACGAAAGCGCCCGACGTTTGATGGCGCAGCGGCCGCTCGGTGTTCGCGAGTCGATTGACGCAGCGCTCGGTACGGTGGCCGCGGATGCGGTGGAAACTTCGTGGACCGACGCTGATCTGATTTCAGGCGACCCTGACTGGGACGGGGGGACCGCATTCGTGCATCGAGAGAAAACCGAGGTCATAGCGTCAGCGGAAGAGCTGTTCCGCAGTGTCTGCAGGATCGGCGGCCGCCACGGTTGCTATGCGGCGGATTCCCTATGGAGGCTTCGTGGACTCATGGATCGGGTGATAGGCGGTCCGGGGCTCGATCGGGGCCGAAGGAGTCCTGATCAGATTCGGCACGGAGATGCTCTCGATTTCTGGCGTGTTTTGGCCGTGGAAAAAGATCGCCGACTCAAGCTGGTTGCAGAGATGAAACTGCCCGGCGAGGCCGTCCTGGAGCTCGTCCTGACCGAATGCAGCGATGGCACCACCGAAGTTCGGCAATGTGCGCGTTTTAAACCACGTGGTCTGCTTGGCCTGCTTTACTGGTATGCTGTTTTGCCCCTGCACAATCTGGTGTTCGTCGGTATGTTGAAAGGCATCGCTTACGCGAGCGAGGCGGACATCCAGCGGGGGCCTGAATCTTTGCCGAAAAGGAAACCGTCCGGGAGTTGACATGTTTGATGCGCCTGTCCGTCGCCTCCACTTTGTTCAAGAGCTGCCCCTGTCACCGGATGCCGCCTGGGATTTCTTTTCCCGCCCGGAAAATCTGGCGCGCATCACGCCGCCTGATTTGGGCTTCGAAGTCACCTCCTCGCTGCCGGAGCGTATGTATCCGGGGATGATCGTCACCTATCGGGTTCGTCCGCTGGCCGGGGTCAGCGTTCCCTGGCTGACCGAAATCACCCACGTCCGCGAGCCGGAGTTTTTTGTCGACGAACAACGCAGCGGCCCGTATCGTTTCTGGCATCATCAGCACCACTTTGCAGCCATCGATACGGGCATCCGGATGACCGATCTGGTGCATTATCAAGTCCGCTTCGGTCCCCCTGGACACTGGTTGGCCGGGGGCTTGGTACGACGCCGTTTGGAGGAGATTTTTCGTTATCGCAGGTCGGTTTTGAACGAATTGTTCGGCTCCATGGAAAGATAATCTGATGAAACGCTCTGTCCTTATGATCGGCACGCTTTCGCTTCTCACGGCCCTGTTCGGCTGTTGGCCGCAAGGCAGGGATGATCCTCCCCTGGAGACTGTTTCGAATGTCGATCTGAAACGTTACAGCGGCACCTGGTTTGAGATTGCCCGATATCCCAATCGCTTTCAAAAAGATTGTTATGCGTCGCGTGCCATCTATCGCCTGCGCGATGATGGGCGCGTCGATGTCACCAATGTCTGTCACGAGGGTTCCTTGGAGGGTCCGGAACGGTCGGTGCAAGGCAAAGCGCGGGTTGTCGATCCGGTCAGCAACGCCAAACTGGAAGTGTCTTTTTTCTGGCCGTTCTGGGGGGATTATTGGGTCATTGATCTCGATCCGGACTACCGCTGGGCCGTGGTCGGACATCCCCAGCGCACGTACCTGTGGATTCTTGCCAGGACGCCGACTTTGGATCGGACCATTCTGGCAGAAATCAGGCAGCGCCTCACGGCACAGAAATATGACGTCTCCCGCTTGATAATGACCGAGCGATAGGCACCCGCTAGCCATCATGCCGTTATCCCGGCAGAGCCTGCGCACCGAGATAGCCCTGTCAGAGAATGGTCCGTGCCTCCTTGCCGGCCAAACGACATGTCCGGTCTGAGGCAACCTGCCTCGACGCACTCATTTCGTCAGGTACAGGGTGCTGTATTCGTTCAGCATGCGGTTCGTGACCAGCGCCCAGCCAGTTTTCTGATAAGCCTGACGCACCGCGAAGTTGTCTTCCCACAAAATCCCCGAGAGCAAGAGGCCTCCCGTTTTGCGCACCTTGCCGGATAGCGGTTCGGCCACCTTGAGCAGAATGTCCCCGTAGATGTTGGCCAGGGCAAGATCGAAACCCGTCTCCCCGAGATCGTCGAGGGTTCCGGCGACATGCGAGATGCGGTCGGCAACCTGGTTGGCTTGGCAATTGGCCTGCGCGGTCGCAACCGCCCGGGGATCGATATCGACGCAGACCGCGGCCGCAGCGCCGAGCTTGACCGCGGCAATGGCCAGAATGCCCGTGCCGCTGCCAAGATCGAGAACCCGGGTGCCTTTGAGAATATCGAGCTCGGCCATGATCTCCAGGCAGCTGACGGTGGTTTCATGCTCACCGGACCCGAAGGCACCCCGCTGCGTGATCAGATCGATGCGATCGGGGACGGGTGGCATCCACTGTGGCGTAATGCGGAATCGTTTGCCGATCAGGAATGGTTGGTAGCTTGTCATGATGGTTCAGGACCCCGGGGGAAGCACAGGCAAAAATTCCACGCATTCTCCGTTTCAGCCAGGATGTTCCTTTCAGGTGACACAGACAAAGTCTTGGCCTTCGACAAGCCCTCTGCGGTGAGCGAACTCCCTCACCTGTTCGCGTGCTCCCTTGGCGCCGATCGTCACCAGGATTTTGCCGTGGCCGGGTGTCAATCGACGATAGTCGATAACCGGTGCCCCGTGGATTGTCTGACCAATTTTGCGCGGGTCGATGTCAATCCAGGTTGCCACGGTGATGCCGGCTTCGTTCAAGACGGCCCGCCAGGCTTTGCCTTCCCGGCCGGCCCCCCAGAGGGTGACCTGTGCAACGTCGGCCAGAAAGTCGCGCCGTAAAAAGTGGGTTTTACAGCGGCGGAATGCGGCCAGCGCATAATCCGGAGCAGTGCGGCTTAAGCGTTCCGGACGATCGCGCCAGTACAGCAGGATGCGCGGTATCCGGGCAAAAGCTGCGCCCTGCTGCGCCAGGCGCAGCCACAAATCGTAATCTTCCGCCCAACCCATCTGCCGATACCCGCCCAGTTTGAGGATCGCATCCCGGCGGTACATCACGCTTGGATGGGCAAAGGGAGACTCGACATACATATCGCGTCGAATGGCCGCGTTATCGAGAAGACCATTCTGCCAGTCTTCGTAGGCCAAAAAACCAGCGCGAATCCGAGGTCGCGGCACGTGCCGGACCTGACAGGCCACCAGGGTGACCTCCGGATGCTTGTCCAGAAAGTCGGCCTGCAGGGCAAGCCGCTGCGGATGACAGACATCGTCGGCATCCATGCGGGCCACCAGCGGCGCCCGACAGTGCTGCAAGCCTGCGTTCAATGCCGCCACCAGCCCTCGTTTCGGTTGCTCAAGAATGATGATGCGGCGATCCCCGGCCGCTGTGCGCTCGAGAAGATCCTGGGTGGCATCGGTGCTGCCGTCGTTGATCACCACCAGCTCCCAGTCGGTCAGGGTCTGGCGCTGCAGCGAGCGCAATGCCGCCGGCAGCAGGCGGGCTTCATTGTGCACCGGCAGCAGGATCGAGACGCGCGGCAACGTCATAAGCCGTAACGGTGCAGGATCAGCAGGGCGATGGTGTAGGTGATGGCTGACATCAGGGTCGACAGCATGACGATGGTCCCGGCCAGTTCGGCATCGCCCTTCAACTGGTCGGCCATGATGTAGTTGGCGGTGGCCGCCGGCGTTCCGGCGATCAGGACGCCAATGCCAAGGTCGAGACCGCGCACGCCCAGGAGCATTAGCAGTGCGGCGGCGACCAGCGGCAGGCCGACCGTCTTGACCGTACTGACCAGGCCTGCGGTCAGCAGATCGCCGCGCAGCCTCTCGATGGAAAAGCCACCGCCGATCGCCAGCAGTGCCAGTGGCAGCGTCATCCCGGAGGCAATCTTCAGGCTGCGCTCGACAACCAACGGCATCGGCAGGGCCAGGAAACTCCAGGCAATGCCCAGAAAGGACGCCAGGATGAGCGGGTTCAGGGCCACCTGGCGCAGCCAGAAGGCGGCCCCCCGCTGATCGCCGTCATGGCGATGCGGCCAGAGCAGGGCGAGGATCGCGTAAAGGTTGAGGAAGGGCACCAGAAAACCCATCAGGATACCGGCCCGGGTCAAACCGGTTTCGCCAAAGGCGTTGAGAGTGATTGCCAGGCCGATGTAGGCGATATTGCCGCGAAAGGTCCCCTGGCTGAAGACGCCCTTGACGGGGGCTGGATATCTGCGCAGTGTTGCGTACACATAGGACAGGGCGAAGACCAGGGTGACGGCCAGGATCGAACCGCTCACCAGGCGGCCGTTGAAATTGGCAAAGAAATCCGCCGTACCGATTTTGTAAAAGAGCAGCAGCGGCAGGAAGACATAATACACCAGCCGATTGGTCTGGCGCAGAAAGGCCGCGTCGATCAGCTCTAGGCGGCGCAACAGCCAGCCGAGTGCGATCACCGCAAAAACCGGCAGCACGATGGTGATGATGTCAAAAAAGAGCGCCATTGGGGTGATCCTAGTCACGCGTCCTGAAGCGTTGTTGCCCGGCCGCTGACTATAACAGAAAAATAGAAAGAATTGTATTTATAAGGGCTTGACGTGGGAACGTGTTGCCTTGGCGGCATCGGATTTTGAACCTGGGGTTTCTTTGTGACCGCATTGTGTCATATTCTACAGTAAGACTTTAACCCCTCTTTGCTCTCGGTCTCTGCAGCATGTTGACTTTGCCACGCAAAACGCTCTTGATAAGACTGGCCATCATTGCCGGTCTGCTGGCGCTGGTCACGGCGCTGCACTACCTGACCACGACGGAACGTGTCGAAGCCCACGATGTCTATCGGCGCCTCTATTATGTGCCGATCGTGCTCGGCGGCATCTGGTTTGCTCTGCGCGGCGGCATCGTCACGGCGATTCTGGCCTCGCTGCTCTACGTTCCGCATGTGCTGTTTCATTGGCAGCACAATCCATCGATGGCCCTCGAACAGTACCTGGAAATCGTCCTCTACAATGTCATCGGTTGCCTGACCGGATTCCTGGCCGAGCGTGAACGCCAGCAGAAAATACGCTACCAGAAGACCGCGGAATCACTCCGGGAGAGTTATCGCAAATTGCGCGATCAGGCCGACCAGATCATCGCCATCGAAGAGCAGCTGCGGCGCGCGGATCGCCTCTCAGCCCTCGGCGAACTGTCCGCCGGCATGGCCCATGAGATCCGCAATCCGCTCGGTGCGATCAAGGGCACCGCGGAAATCTTGCGCGAAGGCGTTGCCCAGGAGGATCCGAAGCGGGAATTCGCCGACATCCTGATCACCGAAGTGGATCGGCTCAACCGGGTGCTCGAGGATTTTTTGCGTTTTGCCCGGCCGGCCCCGGTGGAGATGGGCCGTTTTTCGCTGCACCAGGTTGTCGGTGATGTGCTTGACCTGACCCGGCAGCAGGCCCTTCGGAATAAGGTCGAAGTCAAAACCGATCTCGATCAGGATATCCAGGTGCCCGGTCTCGGTGAGCAGATCCAGCAGGCCGTGTTGAACCTGGTGCTCAATGCACTCCAGGCAATGCCGGAGGGCGGGCGTCTCGATGTGTCCACGACCAATCTGGACAACGAGATCCAGGTGCAGGTCCGAGACAGCGGACCCGGCATTGCCCCGGAAGACCGGGGCAGGATTTTCAACCCGTTTGTCACCACCCGAACCAGCGGGACCGGGCTGGGCCTTGCCATCACTCAGCGCATCGTGCAGAGCCATGAGGGGCGTATTCTGTTGCAGAGCGAACCCGGGCAGGGGGCCTGCTTTACCCTTTGTCTGCCCCTGTCTCACAGAGAGAAGGAGGCGTCAACGCCATGAAAGAAAAAAGCCGTGTGGACGCGACCCAGGACAGGACGGCGGCGCGCAAGGTTCTGCTGATCGATGATGACGATTCCCTGCGTCGGGTCACCGAGTATTCGCTGCACGCAGCCGGATTCCAGGTCTTGAGCGCCCGCGACGGCAAACAGGGCCTCGCTGCGTTTCATGCCGAAGCCCCGCAGGTCGTGATTACCGATATTCAGATGCCGGGTCTTTCGGGGACCGAGGTGCTGCAACAGATCAAGAACGAGAGCCCGGGAACGATGGTGATTGTGATCACCGCCTACGGGTCCGTCGAGAAGGCCGTTGCGGCCATGAAGCAGGGCGCCTACGACTATCTGACCAAGCCGTTCAGTCGCGATGAACTGGTCCTGGTGGTCGAAAAAGCCTTCGAACTGTTGGGGTTGCAGAAGGAAAACCAACGACTGCGAGACGAGTTGGCGCAGCAACTCGACTTCAGTCATATCGTCGGCATTTCCGACGGCATGCACAACGTCTTCGAGATGGTCAAGAAAGTGGCTCCCACCGAGGCCAACGTGCTGATTACAGGCGAGAGCGGCACCGGCAAAGAACTCATCGCCCGAGCCATTCACCAGGGTGGCAGACGCCACGCCAAACCTTTTGTCGCCATCAACTGTGCGGCCATCCCAGCCAACCTGCTGGAGAGCGAACTGTTCGGCCATGTGCG
Organism: Desulfuromonadales bacterium; assembly: GCA_037383085.1. Taxonomy (GTDB): domain Bacteria; phylum Desulfobacterota; class Desulfuromonadia; order Desulfuromonadales; family BM103; genus JARRPG01. The sequence continues at coordinate 6,810 of JARRPG010000071.1, forward strand.
GGGCGCTTTTACCGACGCGGTCCGCGACCGCAGCGGCAAATTCGTCGATGCCGATGGTGGCACCCTGTTTCTCGACGAGGTCGGCGAACTCCCGCTGGAATTGCAGCCCAAGCTGCTGCGCGTTCTGCAGGAGATGGAAGTCGAGCCGGTCGGTGGCCAGGCGCGGCAGGTCGATGTCCGCATTATCGCCGCCACCAATCAGGATGTGGACACCGCGATCCGCGAGGGGCGTTTTCGCGAGGACCTCTACTACCGGCTGTCGGTGATTCCGATCGATCTGCCGCCGTTGCGCCACCGGGCTGAAGACATCCCGCTGCTGATTCGCCATTTCCTCGAGCGGTTGAGCACAGTGGTGGCCTTGCCAGCGGAGGGCTACCCCCTTGAGCAGATCGAGCGGGAGGCGGTGCTGCAGGCCCTCGAGCGGAACGGCTGGAACCAGACCCGGGCAGCGGCTTTACTGCGGATTCCCCGGCACACCCTGATCTATCGCATGGAGAAGTACGCGCTCAAAAAACCATAAAACCTGATGGCCGCTGCAGGACATCCGATGATCGCACCGGTTGACATTTTCCCGGCGTCGGGTTAAATCAATGCTTTTGTTTGGTCTTCAGGTCATTTTCGATGGATCCGTGTCCGGAAAATTAAAGCAATCGCTTCATTGACGTTTCGAGGTTGAAACCATGCGCCGTTTGATTTTGTTCCTGCTCGTCCTCTCCCTGGTGGGAGGGGCTGTTTATCTTGGCACGGCGGGCAGTTCCCGGCCGGTCTACGAACCAGCGCAACCCGTGCACGTCGGTGATCAGGCACCGGATTTCCAGCTGCTCGACAACCGGGGCAACCGCGTCACCCTCTCCGAATTAAGGGACAAGGTGGTGATGGTCAATTTCTGGGCCACCTGGTGCCCGCCCTGTCGTGCCGAAATGCCGTCCATGGAGAAACTCAACCAGGCGATGGCCGGTGAAGATTTCGTCATTCTGGCGATCAATGTCGAACAGAACGGCCGCCCGGCAGTTGCCGACCTTCTGGAGAAGACGCCGCACAGCTTCCCGATCCTTTTCGACGAGCAGGGTGTCGTGCAGAAACTTTATGGGGTTTATAAGTTCCCCGAGTCTTTCGTCATTCGAAAAGATGGTATAATTGACGACAAGATCATCGGTGCGATCGATTGGGCGCACCCCGAAACGATTGCCTATTTCAAGGAACTCGCCGAGGGTTAAACGCTTGCAGCAATCAGCCGATATCACTTATTGGATCGCTTTTTCCGCCGGTATCCTCTCATTTGCCTCGCCCTGCGTGCTGCCGCTGATTCCGTCCTATCTGACTTATATCACCGGCCTGTCCTTCAAGCAGCTCGAGGACGCGCATCCGACTGTCAAAGTGCGCTTGACGGTGCTGCTGCACTCGCTCTGTTTCATCCTCGGCTTCTCGATCGTCTTCGTCCTGCTCGGGGCGATTGCCGGTGTCGCCTCCAGCAAGTTTCAGGCCCACCTGCGCGAAGGGCTGATCTGGGTGGAGCGGGTGGGCGGCCTGCTGATCTTCCTGTTCGGTGTGCATATGACCGGGCTGTTTCACTTCGGGGTTCTGCTCGGTGAAAAACGCGTGCAGCTGCATAAGAAACCGAGCGGTTTCGTTGGGACGCTGCTGGTCGGGGTGGCTTTTGCCGCCGGCTGGACCCCCTGCATCGGTCCGATCCTCGCTTCGATCCTGATGGTTGCCGCCACCTCCGGCCAGGCCGGCAAGGGCGTGGCTCTGCTCTCCATTTATTCGCTGGGACTGGGAGTGCCGTTCCTGATTTCCGGCATGTTGTTCCACCATTTCCTGATTGCCTTCAACCGCTTCCGAAAATATATCCGGGTCATCGAGATTGGCACCGGCGTGCTGCTGATGGCCGTCGGGATCATGCTCATGTTCAACCTCATGGGCTGGCTGACGATGTTCCTCTACCAGTACCTGCCTGTTCAGGGGTAGGGCGAAGGCGCGGCGGAAAAGGGACATCGCCGGGCCTTTTTCTCTGAATCACGTTAATAGCCACGAAGTCACGAAGGCACAAAGTATTGGAGGAGGTCTTGGTGACTTCTTGTCTTCGTGGCAATAAGTTTTCATATGTTGAATCAGTATGATATCGCTTTACTTCTAAAGTTAAATGTGACATGTCCCACATAAATACCCCATATCGAAATAACCCTTGACACCACCGCCTCCCTTCTTTAAATTGAAATCCGTTTTCAATTCTGGAGGGGGCAATGGGCATCCGGCAAATCAAGCAAGACTTTCAGGCATACCTGGCGACTCAGGGGCTCAAATCAACGCGGCAGCGTGATCTGATCCTCGAAGAGTTCCTGCGCGCAGGCGCGCACCTGTCGACGGAAGAGCTGTATTTGCGTCTGCGTCGTAAGAACCCGCGGATCGGGTATGCCACCGTGCATCGGACGCTGAAGCTGTTCGCCGAGTGCGGCATCGCTGAGCAGCGCGACTTCGGCGACGGCCAGGCCCGTTTCGAAGCCAGCGCGGACGACGCGCATCATGACCATTTAATCTGCTTGACCTGTGGCGCGATCGTCGAATTCGAGGATCCCCGCATCGAACAGTTGCAGGACGAGGTGGCCCGCCAGCACGGCTTCGCCATCAAGCATCATCGCCTCGAACTTTACGGAAACTGCCCCCGCTGCTGTCCGTCGTAAAGCACCCTAAACCTCTTTTTCCGGAGCAGTCTCAGCGGCAGGAAGGCCGTGCGTCACCGGCATGCAGAAAGACACCATGGACGAGAAAAAAATCATCCTGGTCGGCAACCCGAACGTCGGCAAAAGTGTGGTCTTCAATACTTTGACCGGCAGCTACACCACGGTGTCGAATTATCCTGGTACCTCGGTGGCGGTCTCCCGCGGGCATTGCACAATCGGTCCGGAGACCTATACCGTTCTGGATACGCCGGGCATGTATTCCCTGCTGCCGATCACGGAAGAGGAGCGGGTGGCGCGCCAGATCCTGCTCGAAGAGCAGCCGCACATCGTTCTGCACGTGGTCGACGCCCGCAACCTCGAACGCATGCTGCCGATGACGTTGCAGCTGATCGAGGCGGGGCTGCCGGTGATGCTGCTGGTCAATATCATGGATGAAGCCGAGCGCGTCGGCATGCAGATCGACATCCCGCTGTTGCAGGAAAAACTGCAGATCCCGGTGGTCGGTGGCGCCATCGGCCGCGGCAAGCGCGGCTTCGGCGCCTTGCGCGACGGTCTCCGTGATTTCAGCACGCGCAAGGCCACCTTCGCCTATGCCTCGGACCTGGAGAAGGATGTGCAGGCCATCAGCGCGCTGCTGCAAGGCGACTACATCCTCAACAAACGCAGCCTGGCCCTGTTGCTGCTGCAGCGCGACGCGGAGATCGCCGCACGGGTCCGCGATCGCGAAGGGGCGCACTTTGCGACGATCGAAGACGCGGTCAACAGCACCGTCTTCGATCGGCGCGTCGACCTGCACCTGCGCATCAGCTTGGAACGCAAGCGCATCTGCCGGGGCCTGCTGGATGGTGTCATCAGCCAGCAGACCGGGGGGCGGCCAGACTTTGCCGAGCGGTTGTCGCAATGGACCATGAATCCGTGGACCGGGATTCCGCTGCTGCTGCTGGTCCTCTATTTCGGCCTCTACCAGTTCGTTGGCGGTTTCGGCGCCGGAACGATCGTTGATTTCCTCGAGGGCACGGTCTTCGAGGGCTTTCTCAATCCCTGGGTGATCGGTTTCTGCGAACGCTACATCCCCTGGTCCTGGCTCAACGAACTTCTGGTCGGCGAATACGGCCTGTTCACCCTCGGCGTCCGCTACGCGGTGGCCATTATCCTGCCGATCGTCGGTACCTTCTTTATCGCCTTTGCGGTGATCGAAGACAGCGGTTATTTCCCGCGGCTGGCGATGCTGGTGGATCGCGTCTTCAAGAAGATCGGTCTCAACGGCCGGGCTGTGATCCCCATGGTCCTCGGCTTCGGCTGCGACACCATGGCCACGGTGGTGACTCGGACCCTCGAGTCGCGCCGCGAACGGGTGATTGCCACCCTCCTGCTGGCCTTGGCGATCCCCTGCAGCGCCCAGATGGGCGTCATCCTGGGGCTGCTGGCCGGCGTTCCGGGGGCTCTTGCGGTCTGGTTGGTCAGCCTGCTCGGTATCTTTTTGCTGGTCGGTCTTCTGGCCGCCCAGGTGGTGCCGGGTGAGAAACCGATGTTCTACATGGAGATCCCGCCGATGCGCGCCCCGCAGCTGCAGAATGTGCTGGTCAAGACGCTGACCCGGATGCAATGGTACTTTCTGGAGATCTTCCCGCTCTTCATGATCGCCTCGGTGCTGCTGTGGGCCGGCAAGCTGAGCGGGGCCCTGGAGTGGCTGATCGATGTGCTGACCCCGGTGATGCGCCTGCTCGGCCTGCCTCAGGAGGCCTCAGCGGCCTTCATCCTGGGTTTCTTTCGACGCGATTTCGGCGCCGCCGGTCTCTATGATCTGCAGACCAACGGTCTGCTCAACCCGGTCCAGCTGACCGTCGCGGCGGTCACCCTGACGCTCTTCGTCCCCTGTGTCGCCCAGTTCCTGGTGATGCAGAAGGAGCGCGGCTGGCGCACCTCGCTGACGATCTTCGTGGTGGTGACCGGCCTGGCCTTCAGCGTCGGCTGGGGATTAAACCGGTTGTTGCTGATGACGGGGATCCTGTCATGAAATGCACCTTCTGCGAGCATGAATTGACGCCTGAGATGCTGCGGACGAAAGGCTGCGGCGCTTGTCTTGGCGGCTGCCGAAAGATCCACTGCCCTTATTGCGGTCAGGAGAACCCGATCGTGCCCGAGGTTTTCGACCGATGGTTCAAGAACAGCAAGCAATCGGGCCCGAAAGGAGATCCGCAATGAACGTTTCGGAAAAGGCCGAAGAGATCCTCGAAGCCTTGTGGATTGCCACCGAGGAGAAGGGCGAGAATGCCGCCCATTTTGACACGCTCGGGGTGGACGCCGAGGACGCGGCGCTGGCCGAACTGGTGCGGCTCGCTTACGTCGAGGTGCATGGCGAACGTGTTCATCTGCGCAAGGAGGGCCGGGGGGAGGCCCGCATGACGGTGCGCCGGCATCGTCTCGCCGAACGTCTGATGATGGATATCCTCGACATCAAGGGGCGCAGCGGCGACGAGCGGGCCTGTGAATTCGAACATCTTCTGCACCATGGGGTGGACACCAAGATCTGTACTTTGCTGAATCATCCGACCACCTGTCCGCACGGCAAGCCGATCCCGCCCGGCAGTTGTTGCGAGCAGGCCCGTCAGGAGGGTGAGGTGGGGGTGGTTGCCCTGACCGAACTGAAATCGGGTGAACGCGGCGAGATCGCCTATCTGGCCGCCACCGATGCTGGCAAGATGCAAAAGTTGATGTCGATGGGGGTCCTGCCGGGCAGCGACCTGGAAGTCACCCGCACCTTTCCGTCTTACATCTTCAAGGTCGGTTATTCGGAATTCGCCATCGACGGCGACCTGGCCCGGGAGATTTTTGTGCGTAAGGCTTAAACTGTTCTCCGTATTAGCCCTTGCATGATGATTTGTGATTCCCTATAGTTAAAGAAATGTGATGATTCCATGCCGCAGCGCTTTATGTTGCAGATTTAAGGTGTTTCAGGGAGGACGGATTGGACATT
>JARRPG010000072.1:0-9603 GCA_037383085.1 Desulfuromonadales bacterium
GCGGATTGCCGATGCCCTGCCGGTAACATCCCCTCCGCCGGTCGAGCCCCCACAATATCGGAATGGTCAAGCCGTTTATGATCAGGAGTGTGCCGGTTGCCATATCTTGTCGACGCATGATGACGTGGGCAATATCGACCTTGCAGGGTTGGGCTGTGTACTGACCGGGAAAATCGAAGCCGGTCATATGGGCAAAACCCTGCCGACTCAGGAATTGTCGGCACTGGCCGACTTTGCCGATACCTTCACACCACCCGCTCCTCCTGTGTTGCCGCGTAGCAGCCAGACGGTTTATGACGAGAACTGCGCGGGCTGTCATAAGCTCAATGGTTACGACGCGGTCGGTAATATCGACTTGGCGGGGATGGGCAATACGGCCCTGACCAAGATTCCTTCGGGTCATGGAGGCAGCGTCTCCACGGAGGAATTGACCAATCTCGCGGCCTGGCTCGACAGCTGGGCACCGGTGCCGCCGCCGGTGGTCGCCCGCGATGGTCAGGTGGTGTATGACGATAATTGCGCGGGCTGTCACAAGATCTATGGCTACGATGCCAACGGCAATATCGATCTCGCCAGCATGGGCTCAACCGCAGCCACGAAATTGGCCACGGGCCATGGCGGAACCGTAAGCGCCGAAGAAGTCAGCAATCTGACCGCATGGCTCGACACCTGGACCCCGGCACCGCCGCCGGTGGTCGATCGCAGCGGTGAGACGATCTACAACGACAACTGCGCCGTATGCCACAAGCTGTACGGCTATGATGCAGCCGGCAACATCGACCTCGCCAGCCAGGGTGACCTCGTTTCGACCAAGCTGGCGACCGGTCATGGTGGTTCGGTCACCGCCGGTGAGGTCACCAACATCGCCAACTGGCTCAATACCTGGGCCCCAGAACCACCGCCGGTCATTGCCCGGTCCGGTGAAACCGTCTATAACGAAAACTGTGCCACCTGTCATAAACTGTATGGTTACGATGCCAACGGCAACATCGACTTGGCCAGCATGGGCAACACGGCCATTACGAAACTGGCGACCAATCATGGTGGCACGGTCTCCGATGAAGAAGTAATCAATCTGGCCGACTGGCTGGACACCTGGGCCCCGGCGCCGCCACCGGTGGTGGATCGGACTGGCCAGGTCGTCTACGATGACAACTGCGCCGGTTGCCATAAGCTTTACGGATACGACGACGTCGGCAACATCGATCTGGCCAGCATGGGCAGCACCGCCATCACCAAGCTCGGCACCGGCCATGGCGGCACGGTGACGGCTGGTGAGGTCACCAATGTTGCCAACTGGCTCGACACTTGGGCCCCGGCGCCGCCGCCGGTTGTCACCCGGAATGGCGAGACGGTCTACAACGACAACTGTTCCGGTTGTCACAAGATCAACGGTTACGATGCAAACGGGAACATCGACCTGGCCGGGCAGGGCGATCTCGTCCCCGGCAAACTCGGCACCGGGCATGGCGGGACCGTGACCGCAGCAGAACAGACCAACCTGGTGAATTGGCTGAACACATTCCAGGCCAGTGATCCCTATGCCGGCGCCTGCGACAGCTGTCACGGCCAACCGCCGGCCGGCAGCAGCTTTCCCGATACCGCCGGTGCCCATGGCGTCCACACGGCGCTGAACGGCCTAGTCAACAACTGTGCCGCCTGTCATACCGATGCCGCGCATAACGACCAGGTCGACCTAGTCCTCGCGGCGACTTGGGATGCCAAGAGCGGTGTCGCCGTGGCTAACAACGATGGCACCTGCTCAAATATCAGTTGTCATGGCGGCCAGACCACCCCGAACTGGATCGGCGGCTCAATCAACGTCGACACCCAGTGCACCAGCTGCCATAGTTCCGGAACGAGCCAGTACAATGGGTACTCTTCCGGCGAGCACAGCCGGCATACCCGCCGTTATTCCTGCACGGCTTGCCATGACCCGGCCAGGCTGCAGAATGGTCATTTCGGCAACCTCGCCACGAGGACTTTCGAACAGGCACCGTCAGCAACCATCAAGAGTTCTCTTAGTTACGCGAACGGTCGATGTGCGACGCCCAGTTGCCATGGTGGTGAAAGCTGGTAGTTGCTTGCGAACAAGACCTCGAAGATTGCAGAACGCCTCAAGAGGTCACAGCCAGTCAACAGGGGCAGGTCATCACGACCTGCCCCTGTTGCGTCATGGACAGCATCCGAAGGTTTCGCTCCGCGGCCATGTCGCTTGACAATCCTGGTCCGGGATGCTAAAAGCGCGTGGTCATTCAAACAATACGTCCTGGAGGAAAGTTTAATGGAAAGAACATTTGCGATCATCAAGCCCGATGCTTTCGCTTCTGGCAACGCCGGCAAGATCCTGGCGCGTATCTACGCCGAGGGATTCAAAGTCGTCGGCCTCAAGAAACTCTACATGAGCAAAGTGGAAGCCGAAGGTTTTTACGCCGTGCATAAGGAACGCCCTTTTTTCGGTGAACTGACTGATTTCATGAGCAGCGGCCCCTGCATTGTCATGGTGCTCGAAGCCGACGGGGCCATCAAGAAATGGCGTGACCTGATGGGCGCAACCAACCCGGCCGAAGCGGCCGAGGGCACCCTGCGTAAGGAGTTCGGTTCCAGCATCGGCGAGAATGCCACCCATGGTTCCGATGCGCCGGAAACGGCCGCTTTCGAAATCCCCTATTTCTTCTCCGGACTGGAGCTGCTTTAAGGGATTCCAGCGCGGAAATTCTTGAGTCCTCAAAGACCCTTCGGTACAATCCGGAGGGTCTTTTTTTATCACCCTGAAAGAAGCGGATGGCACCATGGCGGACCCGGCAAAAGTTGACATGAAAAATCTCAGCCTTGAGGATTTGATCGATTTTCTCAAAGGCCTCGGCAAGGAGAAGTTCCGTGCCGGTCAGATCATGCGCTGGATTTATCAGCGCGGGGTCAGCGATTTCTGATCCCGATGGAGGGGGGGCGTCATACCCTCTGCATCTCGACCCAGGTCGGCTGCGCCATGCAGTGCACCTTTTGTCTGACCGGGACGTTCGGCCTGGAGCGCAATCTCACACCCGCCGAGATCGTCAACCAGGTCTGTGCGGTGCGCGAGGATTATCCGATCGACAATATCGTCATGATGGGGATGGGAGAACCGTTGCACAACCTGGAGAACGTGATTCGGGCTCTGCAGATTCTCTATGCGGAACCCGGCTTCAATTTCAGCCCGCGTAAAATCACCCTGTCGACCTCCGGTCTGGTTCCGGAGATGCGCGAACTCGGCCGACGGATCAAGGTCAACCTGGCGGTGTCTCTGAACGCGACGACTGATGCTGTGCGCAATGTCCTGATGCCGATCAATAAGCGTTACCCACTGCAGGAGCTGATGGCCGCCTGCCGGGATTATCCCCTGGCACCACGCCAGCGCATTACCTTCGAATATATCCTGATCCGTGATGTCAATGACAGTTCGGCCGATGCCAAGCGGCTGGTCAAGCTGCTTCACGGGATCAAGGCCAAGGTCAACCTGATCCCCTATAACGAACACGCCGGGTCAACCTATCGGGCCCCGGACGAAGCCACGATTGAGGCCTTCCAGACGTATCTTCTGAACCGGAATATTGTGGCCATCCGCCGGTCCAGTAAGGGGCAGGATATCTCGGCGGCCTGCGGACAGCTGAAGGGGAAGCTTGAGAAAAGACGGTAAGGCTATAGGGTTGTAAGGTTTAAAGGGAGTCAAGATAACATCAAGACCCTTGATATTTTATCGGATAAATGAAAATCGCTTTACATCTTTGAGCAAGTTCATTTAAAACAAGAGCTTAAGAAATTTATCAAGAAATTTGTTGAACTTTTAAGGAGTCCCTATGGAACAGACAACCATCGGCATCATTGGCGGTAGCGGTCTTTACGAGATCGAAGGTTTGACGGCGATCGAAGAGGTGCGTCTGGAGACGCCCTTCGGCGCGCCGAGCGACGTCTATATCACGGGCGTGCTCGACGATGTCAAAATGGTCTTTCTGCCACGCCACGGACGGGGCCATCGACTGCTTCCTTCCGAAGTGCCTTATCGCGCCAATATTTACGGCATGAAAAAACTTGGCGTGCAGCGGATCATCTCGGTTTCCGCAGTCGGCAGTATGAAAGAGGAGATCGTGCCCGGTCATATCGTCATTCCCGACCAGTTCTTTGATCGGACTCAGGGCAAGCGGGTTTCGACTTTCTTCGGCGGGGGGGTGGCGGGCCACGTCCAATTTGCCGACCCGGTTTGTGCCGATCTCTGCGAGATCCTCGCTGAGGCCGGCGCAAAGGCCGGTGCGTCGGTTCACAAAGGTGGGACGTACCTCTGCATCGAAGGCCCCAATTTTTCGACGCGCGCCGAATCAACGATCTATCGCAGCTGGGGTGTGGACGTCATCGGCATGACCAATATTCCCGAAGCCCGTTTGGCCCGCGAGGCAGAGATCTGTTACGGTACGATCGCCCTGGCGACCGATTACGACTGCTGGCACGAGACCCATGATGATGTCACGGTTGAAGCGGTCCTCGAAATCATCCGTCAGAATGTCAGCATGGCCCGGCAGATCATCCGGGAAGCTGTCCGCGTCATGACAAGGCCTCCTCAATGTGGCTGCGGGCAGGCCCTGCAATACGCCGTGATGACCGACCCGGCCCTGATCCCGGAAGAAATTCGTCGCGATCTCGAACCGATTTTGGGGAAATATCTGCGTCCGTGAGACAGCGGCATTGCGAAATGACGATAGATTTGCTTAAATGATAATCCATTGATTTTCCAGAAAAAAAGGATCGGTATGGAGATACTGGTTGTTGGTTCCGTAGCGTTCGACAGTGTCGAAACCCCTTTTGGCAAAGGCGATGAGGTGCTCGGTGGTTCGGCGACTTACTTTTCGACCGCGGCAAGTTTTTTTACCGACGTCAAGCTGGTGGCCGTCGTCGGTGAAGATTTTCCTGCCGAGCCGCGCCAGTTTCTCGCCTCTCGCGGGGTTGATTTGGCCGGGTTGCAGACCTGCCCCGGAGAAACCTTCCGCTGGAAAGGGCGTTACGGTTACGATCTCAATGAAGCCCAGACCCTGGCAACGCATCTCAATGTCTTTGAGACCTTTCACCCGCAGTTGCCCGAAGCCTATCGGCGGGTCGACACGGTTTTCCTGGCGAATATCGATCCTGAGCTTCAGCTGGAGGTACTCCAGCAGGTCGACCGGCCGAAACTGGTGGCCTGCGACACCATGAATTTCTGGATCGAAGGCAAGCACGAGGCTTTGCTGAAGACTCTGGCCCATGTTGATATACTGATTATCAATGAAGGCGAAGCCCGTCAGTTGGCCGATCAGCCCAACCTGGTCAAGGCGGCCCAAGGGATCCTGGCGATGGGACCCAAAACACTGGTTGTCAAACGGGGTGAATACGGGGTCCTGGTGTTTCATGAACACACCATATTCTCTGCTCCGGCCTATCCTCTCGAAGAAGTCTACGACCCGACCGGTGCTGGAGACACTTTTGCCGGTGGTTTCATGGGTTATCTGGCCGCAACCGACAACCTCTCGCAGGGCACGATTCGCAAAGCCACGGTGTTTGGCAGCGTCATGGCCTCCTTTACCGTCGAGGACTTCAGCCTGAATCGCTTGCGTCGCCTGAACTGGAGTGATGTCGAGGAGCGCTTCCGGCATTTTCAGGCTCTGACGACCTTTGAAGGGCTCTAACGCCCGCAACCCTTGATCGGAAGTGCTCATGTTCGTCTGGGATCAATCAACGCGTGCCATCATGGTGCCTGCCGGGCAGGTCATCCACCTGTTTCGTTCCATGCGGGATGTTCAACTGGCCCTGCCGGGGGTTTCCGCTCAGGAAGCGACGGCATACCTGTGTCAGTACCGGACCGACGCAGGGATCGAGACCGTAGCGGTGTTTCACCTTCATCAGAGTGACGTGCTGGCCTTTTATTTCAGCGAGCCGCGCGCTGCCCCGGCCACACAGATGGAGAAGATGCTCAATCAGGGCCTCAATTTCGTCGAGTCGATGGGGTTTTTGCTGACTGATCAGGACATTCACTACCTGGATGATGCCGACCGGAAAATGTTGTGGGAGTCCCTGCCGCTGATGGCGGGTTTGCCCAAAACCGGGTCGGAGCTTGCCGCCTCCGGTCAATCCGGAGAAGACATTCAGGCCGATCCCGAGGAATTGACCGAGATGGTCGAATCGGCACTAGACGCACCGAACCTGGGGGCTGCAGGCCGTGACCAGACGACGGCGAGCGCAGTGTCTGCTTCCTCACGGGACACGGCCGAATCAGCGATTGCGGATGAGACCGCGGACGCCAATGTCGATGACTTGCTCGCCGCGGTGGAAGCCATGCGCGCTAAGCGTCCCGGACTCCGGGCTGACAGGGCCGTGCCGACGTCAGCCGAGATCAACCGTCGCAAGGATGACCTGCGTCAGCTTGTCGGGCGAATTCTCGCCTCCCTTTAAGGTGTTTGGAGAGACGTTCATGAGATCCTATCGATTCATTTTTCCCGTTGTGATGGTTTTTTGCCTGATCCTGGCAGGGGCCTGCGTGCCGGTTGAGAAAAGCCGGTCAGATACCGAACAGGCGAAGTATCATTACCTCATGGGGTTGACGTCTCTCAGAGAGGGCAACCCCACCGAAGCGCTCAAAGAATTACTCCAAGCCGTTGAATACGACGATACCGATCCACAAATCCATGCCGCTCTTTACAATGCCTACATGCAGAAACAGGCCTTTGATCTGGCCGAGAAGCACATCAAACGCGCCATTGACCTGAGCGAAGGCGACCCGCGGTATTACAACAATCTCGGTGCCCTCTACCTGACCATGGAACGCTACGATGACGCCATCGCGGCGTTTCAGGTGGCCGCCGATAATTTGCTTTTCGAACGTCCCGAATTGGCCTGGACCGCGATCGGGGTCGCCTATTTCCAGAAGCAGGACTATCCGGCGGCACAGCGTGCCTACGAAAAGGCGATCAGTTTGAATCCGCTTTATTTCATGCCAGTCTACCGCCTGGGTGAGCTTTATTACACCCAGGACCGTCCGGCGGAAGCTCTGCAGATGTTCTCGAAGACAGTGGAGCTGGAACCCCGCTTTCCGGATGGCCATTACTGGCAGGGACTTGTTTACATGAAGATGAAAGAGACCGCCAAGGCGAAGCAGGCTTTTCTGGACGTGATCAGGCTGGCACCGCAAAGTAACGCCGGGAAACTGGCGGCCGACTATCTCAAGATTATTGACCAATAATGGACCATTCTGCAGAAAATATCGGTCATATCCTGCAACAAAAAAGGCAGGCTCTGGGCCTGTCTCTCGATGACGTGGCCGAACAGACACGCATCCGTATGGCCCATCTGGAAAGCCTCGAGGAGAATCGTTTCGATGATCTGCCGGGGCCCACCTATGTGACCGGTTTTCTCCGCATCTATGCCCGTTTCCTCGGGCTGGACAGCGATGCTCTGCTCGCCGGTGTCAACGATCTGCAGCGCCCCGAATTCAAGCCTCTGCGGGCGGTTCAATCGACCAGGAAACAGCCGCGGAGAGCGCAACGCAAGAGGACCGGACGCCTCTGGCGCGGGGTTCTCTTCGTTCTGCTCGTGGCGCTGGTCCTGGCCGGCGGATTCTATCTCCTGCCGGACCGATGGCTGCACAATCCGCTGGAAACCGAGCCGGTGATGCCCACGCCATCACCCGCGGAGACCACCGTACCGGCTCAGTCGTCTCCGCCTGCCGTCAGCGAAGCGCCTGCTCCTGCGGCTGTGCCTCTGCAAACCGCGTCTCTGCCGACGGAGGCGCCAGCAGAGGTCGCAGAGGAGGACCCGGCGAAGGTGATTGCGGAGGGACCCGCGGAAGTCCAGCCGGAGGCAACGGCGGAGGCCCCGCCATTGCCCGTCGAACCGCCGCCGGAATCGCCAGCCCGTTCTCTGCCGGCCATCCCTCCGGCCGGTGCGCCTCTGCGCATGCTGGCTGTGGCTGACAGCTCCCTGCTGATCGATGTCGATAACCGGCCGCAGGCTCGCTTTGAGCTGAATGAAGGGCTTGACCTGACCTGGCGGGTCAAAGAGAGCGTCAGCGTCAATTTGGCTGATCCTGATGTGGCCCGTTTCTGGTTGAATAACCGGGAGATCGACGTATCGGGCCTGACCTCCTTTACTCTGGAAAAGACCGTCGACGAATAGGTTGGATCATGGTGATTCGCTGTCCCGCCTGTCAGGCGCAGTACAAAATCGATCCCTCTACCAGTAAGCGCGCCGAAGCGCGGGTGCAGTGTCCCGGTTGTGCGCATCGGTTTACGGTCCAACTCACAGATCCCCCGACGGATCAGCAGCCCGGCGCAATGCCACGGGTTCTGATCGTCGATGACGCGCGTTTCTTCCGCGAAATGATTCGGGATATCCTCCAGGACCTGCCGGTGGAGATCCTCACCGCCGCAGACGGCGACGCGGCCTGGCAGCAGATAGTCTCCCAGCCACCCCAGCTGATGCTGCTCGACCTCAACATCCCCGGCAGATCGGGGTGGCAGATCCTGCAGGGACTGCAGGAAGATGCCCGCCTGAAGGACGTCAGAGTGCTTGCCATGAGTGGTGTCGAACGCGGGGAGAAGGCGGCTCAGGAGGTGCGTGCCATGGGCGCCGCAGACTTCATCAACAAATCTTTCAAACCTCGAGACCTGCAGAGCCGTGTCGAAACGCTCCTTGGTCTTTGAACCGGAGACCTCGGCGGCCCGGCTCGTCGAGGAGGTGCGTCAACGAACCGGCGTGGCAACCTTTGATGCGGCCGTCATCCTCGGCTCCGGATGGGGAAATGCGGCTGATTTGGGCCGACCGCTCGGGACCTTCGCCTATGCCGACTGGTCGTGTTTCCCCGGTCCGCCGATCGCCGGCCACCCTGGGTGTCTCCTAACCGCACAAATCTCCGCGTGGAACGTCCTGTTCTTTGCCGGGCGGTTTCATTGTTACCAGGGGCTGGATGCCTTTCAGGCGGCCTTCCCGGTCCGTTTGGCGGCGTCCCTGGGTTGTTCGAGGATCCTTCTCACCTGCGCCGCGGGTGGCATCAACCGGCACTTTGTCCCGGGCGATTTCATGTTTGTCGATGATCATTTGAACTTTATCGGCGACAACCCTCTGGTCGGTGTGTCCGCGGATCCCTTTATCGACCTGACCGGTCTTTATGAAACGCGCCTCATTGACAGGTTGATCCAGACGGCCTCTCCTGATCTGGTTCTGCATCGCGGTATACTGGCGGCGATGCGCGGTCCCTGCTACGAAACACCCGCCGAAATCCGCTTTTTGCAAAACGCTGGTGCCGATGCGGTCGCCATGTCCATCATCCCCGAAGCCATCATGGCCCGTTACCTGGGACTGCAGGTGGCGGCAACGGCCTTCATTGCCAATTATGCCGCCGGTTTCTCAACGACGGCATTGACGCATCAGGATGTGCTGGAGAACAGCCAGCGTCATGCCGACCGTTTGCCACGTCTGGTCGCCATGACTCTCGCCGCATGGCAGCATCTGGATGGCTCCGGCCGGGACCGTTAAAATCTTTGCCAGTCTTTTCTAAATACCTGTTTTATCGTCGGAATTATATCCTCATTTGTCTGCTCTCCGCTT
>JARRPG010000073.1:0-11075 GCA_037383085.1 Desulfuromonadales bacterium
GGTCTCGGAAGTTGCATCGATCGGCGGCTATGTCAAGCAGTACCAGGTCGAGGTCGATCCGGTGCGTCTGCTGGCCTATCACATCCCCATTCCGCAGATCAAAAAGGCGATTCAACGCTCCAACAATGATGTCGGCGGTCGGTTGGTCGAAATGGCCGAAACCGAATTCATGGTTCGCGGTCTTGGTTACATCCAATCGATCCAGGATATCGAAAACGTTGTCGTCGGAACCGACAGTAACGGCACGCCGATCCTTGTCAAGGACCTCGCCAAAGTCACAATCGGCCCGGAACTGCGTCGCGGCAGTGCGGAACTTGACGGGGAGGGCGAAGCCGTCGGTGGCATTGTCGTCATGCGCTACGGTGAAAACGCCTTGACGACGATCGAGAATGTCAAGCAGAAGCTCGAAGAGCTGAAACAGGGCTTGCCGGAAGGGGTCACGATCAAAACGGTCTACGACCGCTCCGGGCTCATCGAGCGCGCCGTCGATACCCTGAAGGAGAAGCTGATCGAGGAAAGCATCGTCGTGGCCGTGATTACGGCGCTTTTCCTGTTTCATTTTTCCAGTGCCCTGGTGGCCATTTTTACCCTGCCGGTGGCGATTCTGATCGCCTTCGTCATCATGTATTTTCAGGGTATCAACGCCAACATCATGAGCCTGGGCGGGATTGCCATCGCCATCGGAGCCATGATCGATGCAGCGATCATCATGATCGAGAACGCCCATAAACATCTGGAGCGTGATCGCGGCAAGCTGCCGCACTGGCAGATCGTCGCCAATGCCTCCAAGGAGGTCGGCCCGGCCCTGTTCTATTCCCTGTTGGTGATCACGGTCTCATTCTTCCCGGTTTTCACCCTTGGCGAGCAATCCGGACGTATGTTCAAGCCCCTGGCCTATACCAAGACCTATGCGATGGCCGGTGCTGCGCTCCTTTCCATCACCATTGTTCCCGTACTGATGGGCTGGTTCATCCGCGGCCGGATCCCCGACGAGGAAAGGAACCCCATCAATCGCCTGCTGATCAGGACCTACCATCCGGTGGTCGATTTCGTCCTCAGGTTCCGCTGGCCGGTACTGATCGTTGCCATTCTGCTGACGGCCTCGAGTTACATCCCCTTCCACAAAATGGGGTCGGAGTTCATGCCGCCCCTCTACGAGGGGGATCTGCTCTACATGCCGACCACCCTGCCGGGGATTTCGTTCAACAAGGCGAAAGAGCTTTTGCAGCATACCGACCGGATTATTGCCGAAAACCCAGAAGTGGAACGGGTCTTCGGCAAGGTCGGGCGCGCTGAAACAGCCACCGACCCGGCACCGCTGTCGATGCTTGAAACAACCATCATGCTCAAGCCCGAAGAGGACTGGCGGGTGGTTCCGAAAGAGCGTTTTTACAGTGCTTGGTCGGAGAACTGGGAATGGCTCAAAAAGCCGCTGCGGATCGTCTGGCCGGAGGAGGGGACGATTGATGTCGAACAGCTGAAGACCGAACTCAACGAAGCGATCAAGTTTCCCGGCTTGACGAATGCCTGGACAATGCCGATCCTCTCGCGTCTGGGTGAACAGATCGAGGCCATTGTCCGCGAGATCCCGGGAACGCTGAGCGCTTTCTCAGAGCGGGTTGTCGGCGGCAACTATCTCGACTACGAAATCGACCGTGAGGCGGTCGCCCGCTTTGGCTTGACGGTCGGTGATGTCCAGGACATCATCAAATCAGCGATCGGCGGCATGAACATTACCCAGACGGTCGAAGGCCTCGAACGCTATCCGGTCAACATTCGCTACCAACGCGACTACCGCAATGACCTGCAGGCTTTGACCCGGGTGCTGGTGCCGATCGCCGGAGGCAAGCACATTCCGATTTCGCAGATCGCCGAGATCAAAATCAGGAAAGGGCCTCCCGGGATCAAGAGTGAAAACGCCCGCCGTACGGCCTGGGTCTATGTGGACCTGCGCGGTATTGACGTTGGCACCTATGTCGAAAAAGCCAAACAGATCATCGAGGATCAGGTCGAACTTCCGGCCGGGTACAATATCATCTGGAGCGGACAGTATGAGTACATGCAAAAAGCCCGCTCGACCCTGATGGTCGTCATACCGCTGACCCTGTTGATTATCTTCGTCATCATCTACATGAACACCAAGAGTATGATCAAGACCGGCATTATCTTCGTTGCCTTACCGCTCTCGCTGGTCGGGTGTTTCTGGTACATCTACCTGCTTGGTTACAACATGTCGGTGGCCGTGTGGGTTGGCATCATTGCCCTGGCCGGCATTTCGGCGGAGACCGGCGTGGTGATGCTGCTCTATCTCGATCTGGCCTACGAACAATGGAAGAAGAATGGGCGTATGGTCAATCTCGGCGACCTGACGCAGGCGATCCATCACGGTGCCGTCAAGCGGATTCGACCGAAAGTCATGACGATCTGTGTGATCATTGCCGGCCTGATCCCGATTATGTGGTCCCATGGCGCCGGTGCCGACGTGATGAAACGTATCGCGGCGCCGATGATTGGAGGCGTTGTCACTTCGGGCCTCATGGAACTGCTGGTCTTCCCGGTGATCTATTTCATGTGGCGCGGGCTGAAGCTGGAAAGGTCGCTTGTCCCGACCGACGAACGCGACCTGGCAGATTGAAGTAATGCTATAATAAAACATCAGCAACTGGCTGATAAAAAAGCAAAGGAGACAAAACCATGAAACGTTTGACACAGGTAGTTTTAATCGCGATTTTGACCGTCGGCATGCCCCTCGCCGGGATGGCCATGAGCCATGGCGAGCATGGTGACATGAAGGACGACCAGGACATGCACAAAGAGCATGAAGGCATGGAGCATGGCAAGGAGATGTCCCACGACATGCACAAGGGTCATGACATGAGCGGCGGCGACTTCGCCGAGGTTGGCAAGGATACGCAGAATGGTGTGGTCGCGACTGTCATGGTCAAGACCTATGATGACAAGACCCGTGCGACCATGGCCAATATGGGTATGGAGGCGACCCATCATGTGATGGTCTCCTTTGCCGACGCAAAGACCGGCAAAGCTGTCGACAGCGGCCAAGTCGCCCTGAAGGTCAAAAGTGCCGCCGGAGAGACCAGCAAGCCGGTCATGCTGATGCAAATGGGCGAAGGCTTCGGCGCCGATGTCAACATCAAGGATGACGGCATGTACACTTTTGAGGTCGGCACCAAACTCAAAGACGGCGAGAAGCGCCAGTTCATGATTGATTTTCACAATATGTAGCCAGATATCTACCTAGAGAACGCTCACAGTCATCCTCTGATTGCCAAAAAAAGGGCCGTATTCGGCCCTTTTTTTCTTTGCTTTTTTGCGCTAACCTGAGCGCCATCATGACCTCTGACACCGGGAAGACAATTGGTTCTTTGACGACGCCGAAAGCGCTGCTCCGTTTTTGCCTGCCCACCGTCTGGGCCGGGGTTATTCTCTGGCTCTCTTTGACCTCTTCACCACCGGAGATCAAGGGGTTTCTGGGATGGGACAAGCTGCTGCACGCCGGTGCCTACGGGCTGCTGGCTCTGTTGTCGACGGAATTCTTCTATTTCATGCAGCGTTCGCTGCCCCGGGCTGTGGTTTTCGGCATCTTGGTGACATTGGCCTTCGGAGCCTTGATGGAGGTCCTCCAGGCTGTCTCAGGAACCGGTCGCACGGCTGAGTGGTTGGATCTGGTTGCTGACGCCGTTGGCGCCATCGCCGGGTGTGTCGTATTCTGTCTGGCCGTTGTGGTTTCATCACGAAAATCGCCGACCGGCAGGAAACCCCATGCAGAGTGAACTCTACGCTGCGGCCCGTTCCGGACACCTGATTCTGACCGCAAACGATCGTCTGACACGATACCTGGCCAGAGAGTACGACCTGGCCCAGCAGGCCTCCGGCTTGTCGTGCTGGCTGCGGCCGCAGATCTTCAGCTTTTCCGGATGGCTGTTCCGTCTCCATCAACAACTGCCCGAACCGCCCCATCTCCTCAATAAGGCGCAATTGCAACAGGTCTGGGAACAGATCATCGAAGAGGATGTGCAACGTAACGGGAACATCCTGCTGCAGGTGCCGCAAACGGCCATTCGGGCCCGCCAGGCGCATACCCTGTTGCTCGCCTCTGCCGCAGAATTTGACCCGAGCCTGTCCGCCGAAGATCATCGTGCGTTCCTGCGTTGGCGGAAGACCTGGCGTCAGCAGGCAGCACGCCACGATTGGCACGACCCCGCCGAACTGCCTGATCGGATCGCTTCGGCGATCGCAGACGGAACGCTGCATCTCCCGGAACAGGTTGTGCTGGCGGGGTTCGATGAAATTCCACCCGATCTGGAACGTGTCTGTCGAAGCCTGACGCGTGGATGCAAACGATCCGGAACAAGAAGTCACTCTCTGTGCGCGCTGGGTGCGACAGATCCTGCTGCAGGACCCTGCCGCCCGCATCGGTATCGTTGTCCCGCAGCTCGAAGCGTATCAATCTCTCATCGAACAGATCTTTACGGCGCAGCTGGCACCGCAGGCTTTCGTTGCCGGAGAGGAGGCGCGGGAACTCTTCAACGTCTCCCTCGGTCACCGCCTGGACGACGAAGGCGTGGTGCTGGCGGCCCTGCGCCTGCTGCGTTTGCACAGGCAGCTTGATCAGACGGATCTGACCTGGCTGCTGACGACCCCCTACACGGCGGGTGTCCACAGGGAGAGTGCGCTCCGGGCCCGCCTGGATCGGGAGCTGCGGCGTAGATATCGGCAACACACTTGGTCCCTCGCGTCCCTGGTCAAGGTGGTTGCTGCGCTTGGCAAAACGACCCAAAGTGAGGTTCCGGCATTCCATAAGATACTGCAGAATCTGGTTAAAGAGCAGCAACGCAGCAGGAAACGGCTTCCCGGGGCCTGGGCGGAACATTTCAGCAATCTCCTCGACCAGCTCGGTTGGCCGGGAGAGCGTGGACTGAACAGCCGGGAATACCAGGCGGTGGGCCATTTTCGCCAGGCTTTGACCGAACTGGCCAGCCTGGATGGCATCCGCAAGTCGCTGGAACGTGCCGAGGCCGTGTCCATCCTGAGTCGCCTGGTCGCCGGAACCGACTTTCAGCCGGAAGGACCGGAGGCCCCGGTCCAGGTTCTCGGCCTGCTCGAATCCGGCGGTTTGTCTTTTGACCATCTCTGGGTTCTCGGCCTGCATGATACAGCTCTGCCGAGCCTGCCCCGGCCCAACCCCTTCATCCCTCTGCCCGTCCAACGCCGCTATCGCATGAGTCGATGTGATGCCGAGCGGGAGATGGCCTTTGCCGACCAGGCGGCCCACAGACTCTTCTCTGCCGCTCCACAGGTGATCCTCAGCTGGCCGCACAGCGACCACGGTGTGAACCTGCGCCCCAGTCCCTATCTTGCGGATATTCCGCCGGATCAGCCGACTGTCGCTGACACCGCCGCGCCGGCGACCCTGATCCATGACAAACAACCGGCCATGGAAATCATTGTCGACACGCAAGGCCCGCCACTGGCACGTCGTAAACCGTTCAGCGGTGGAACCACCATTATCAAAGATCAGGCGCTCTGTCCCTTTCGCGCTTTCGCCCACCATCGCCTGCGCGCCGAAGCCCTCGACACACCGGAACCGGGCATTGACAACCTCTCCCGGGGCACCCTTGCACACACGGTTTTAGAGCTTTTCTGGAAAGAAGTCGGCGACTTGCAAACGCTGCACGCTCTGGACGCCGCACAGCGATCCGGCGCAATCTCCCGGTCGGTTGAAGCGGCCTTGAAGCGGCTGGAAGCTGCGCAGCGCAGCAATCTCCCGGACCGCCAGCGGCAGCTGGAACAAGAACGCCTTGACCGTGTCGTGCAGCGTTGGCTGACGATCGAAGAGAAACGGCAGAACTTTCGCGTTCTGGGCACCGAGGAAACCTTCCAGGTTGAGCTGGGCGGTTTGTCGATTCGCACCCGCATCGACCGGATTGACCAATTGTCCGATGGCAGCCTGGCGATCATCGATTACAAGACCGGCCGTCCCGACCCCACAGAGTGGCTGACCGAGCGAATCACCGAGCCGCAACTGCCGATTTACGCGCTGGGCCAGCCGCGCGGCAAAATCGGTGCGGTGATGTTTGCCGTGGTGCGCAGCCGGTCCGACGAGAGTGGCTTTCGCGGGTTGGCGAAGGATCCGGCCGCTTGGCCCCAGGCCGGTTCACGGACTATCACGCAATGTTTCGAAGAGATGGGCTGGACCGGCCTGGAGGATGTGCTGGACTATTGGCAACAGGCCTTAAGCAATCTGGGAACCGCCTTTGCCAGGGGTGACGCCGTCGTCGACCCGATCGGTTATGAGCGGGCCTGTCGCTACTGTGACCTGACCAGTCTCTGTCGGATTCTGGAGGCCGCGGCGAGCGAAGGGAGGGGCGGGGATGACTGAGCAGAGACAGCAGCCTGCTGATTGGCAGGAGCGTCAGCGAGCTCTCGATATCTCCCGATCCTGGATTGTCCAGGCTCCGGCGGGTTCCGGCAAGACCGAACTGCTCGTGCAGCGTATCCTGGCCCTGCTGGCGATTGCCGAATCACCGGAAGAGATTCTGGCGATTACCTTCACCCGCAAGGCTGCGGCGGAGATGAAGACCCGTCTGCTGCAGGCCCTGGAGTCTGCGGCCAATCCGCAGCAACCCATGGCCGCCCACGCTGCGGAAACCTGGCGCCGAGCGCGCAAGGTCCTGGCCCGCGACCGGGACAGGGCGTGGCGCTTGCGGCAAAACCCGTCACGCCTGCAGATGATGACGATCGACAGCTTCTGCGCTCTGCTGACCCGCAGAATGCCTTGGCTGTCCCGTTTCGGTGATCCGCCGAAGGTGTCCGACGAACCGGAGGAGCTTTATCTCCGGGCCGCCGAAGCGTTGCTCGCCCGCCTGGAATCGGGGGGGCCGGGTGAGAATGCGATCGCCGTGCTGCTGGACCATCTCGACAACCGTTATACCCTGCTGCGCGATCTCCTGGTCACCATGCTGGGCCGCCGCGACCAGTGGTTGCGGCACCTGATGGCGCAACGGCAGCGGCCGGCCCGGGAACTGCTCGAATCGGGTCTGCGCCTGTACGTCGCCAGCCGTCTCGATCATGCCCTGAACGTGATTGGTCTCGCCACCTATCAACGGTTGTGCGGGGTGGCCCGCTACGCGGCGGGCAATCTCGCAATCGTGCAGAGCCTGCACCATCCGCTGGCCGTGTTTGTCGATGACGGCGACATGACCGGCACCCTGGCTCACTGGCAGGGCTTAAGTCACCTGGTTTTGACCGGTGCAGGCACAGTCCGGAAAACGCTCAACAAGACGCTCGGGTTTCCAGCGGAAAAAAGCGACCCGGCGGTGGCCGCCAAGGCCGAGGCGCTGGACATCCTTGAGACGCTGCGTGCCAACCCACAGGCGATCGAGGTGTTCAAGGCCCTTCGCCATCTTCCCGATACCGTTTACCAGGAGAACCAATGGCAGGTTCTGCAGGCGCTGATCGAGCTGTTGCCGCTGGCGGAAGTCGAACTGCAGAATATTTTCCGTCAGCAGGGGGCGGTCGATTTCATTCAGATTGCCGGTGGCGCCCGGGCCGCTCTCGGTACTGCTGCGGCTCCGGAAGATCTTTTGCTTCAGTTGGATGGTGTTTTGCGTCATGTCCTGGTCGATGAATTCCAGGACACCTCCTACGCCCAGTATGATCTGCTGCGTTGCCTGACCTCGGGCTGGCAGGCAGGTGACGGTCGCAGCCTGTTTCTGGTCGGTGACCCGATGCAGTCGATCTATCGATTCCGTGAAGCGGAAGTCGGCCTGTTTTTGCGTGTCAGCCGTCGCGGCCTCGACGATTTGCCGATTGACAGGTTGATCCTGACGACCAATTTTCGTTCCGGAGAAACCCTGGTGGCGTGGGTTAATCAGCATTTGCAGGATCTCTTCCCGGCACAGCCCGATGAAGTCACCGGTGCAGTGCCCTTTGCTCCATCGATCGCTTATCATGCCGACCCAAAGGGCGTGGCTATCTCCCTGCACGGATTCCGTGACAGGCAGGATGAGGTCGAAGCGGCCCAGGTCGTCGAACTCATCAGGCAGGCCCGTGAGGTTCACCCGTCCGGGACCATTGCCGTTCTGGTGCGCTCACGGAGTCATCTGTTGACGATTATCCCGGCTTTGCAGCAGGCCGGATTGCGCTACCAGGCCCAGGACATCGATCCCCTGACCGACCGCCCGGCCATCCAGGACATCCTGTCGCTGGTGCGCGCCCTGCACCATCTGGGTGACCGGGTTGCCTGGCTGGCCATTTTGCGGGCCCCCTGGTGTGGTCTGACCTTGACCGATCTCGACCGGCTCTGTGGCCGGGACGGCCGCAAGACGATCTGGGAACTGTTGACCCGGACCGACGATCAGATCGAAATGTTCGACCGGATCAGCGCCGATGGCCGGCAGCGCCTGCATCGGATCATGCCGATCCTGGAACGGGCCCTGGACCAACGCGGCCGCATTAGCTTGCGACGCCTGATCGAGTCGACCTGGCTGGCTCTGTCCGGCCCGGCCTGTGTGAGCGCGGCCGACATGAAGGATGTGCAGCAGGTCATGGTGTTGCTGGAAGGGCTTGACAACCCCCTGGACGCGGCGACGCTCGAGAATCGGGTTGCACAGCTGTTCGCCGCTCCGGACCCGGGTGCCGGTTCGGAATTGCAGCTGATGACGATTCACCGGGCCAAAGGCCTCGAATTCGATACCGTGATCCTGCCGGGACTGGGGCGCGGTGTCCGAACACGCGAAAAAGCCTTGCTGCGCTGGCTCGAGCATCCGAAATACGAATTGCTGTTGGCACCGATTCCATCGTATGCCGACAGCGACCCTGATCCGACCTACGCTTTCCTCGGTCACGTGTTGCAGGAAAAGGATGCTCTCGAGACATTGCGCCTGCTCTACGTCGCGGTCACCCGTGCCAGATCACGCCTGCACCTGCTGGGACATGTGCGTGACAGCCAGGATCAGCCGATCAAACCCGCCTCCGGGTCGTTGCTGGCGGAAATCTGGCCGAGCGCTGAAGCCGCTTTTACCGCAGGAATTTGCTCTTTTGAGACATCTCCCGAACCGGAGGCGATTCCCTTGCCACTCAGGCGTCTGCCGGCTGGATGGCAGCCGCCGTCCCTGCCGGCTCCCTTGGCTGTCCGGCAGGACGAAATTCGGCTTGCTTCCGAGACGGCGCATTATGATGTTCAGCCGCAGGCGTCTCTTCGAACGGAAGAAGGCCGGGTCATTGGCACGCTGGTGCATGGCTGGCTGGAACGCATCGCCGGCGCCGGGATGCAGGACTGGTCGCCCGAGCGGATTCGTGCTCAGGAAGAGGCTATCAGCAGGCAGTTGTGCGTACAGGGTGTGCCCCGTTACCGGCTTGCGGCATGTGTCCGGCAGGTTCTGGAAGGCCTGTTGACTGCCTGCACGAGTGAACGCGGGCAATGGCTGCTGACGCAGCATGCCGACGCTGCCTGTGAATTGGCTTTGAACGGTGTTGTTGATGGTCAGATGGTGCGCGCTGTGGTCGACCGGACATTTGAGGACGAAGGTATCCGCTGGGTTGTCGATTACAAGACCAGCCGGCCGGGAGCAGGTGAGAGCACAGCCGATTTCCTGCAGCAAGAAGTCGAGCGCTACCGGCCCCAACTGGCGGCCTATGCGATTCTGGTCGGCAGACTTTACCCGGATCGCATGATTCGAACAGCGCTTTATTTTCCCATGATCGACGGTTGGTTTGTCAGTGATATGGAAGTAAGCTGATGAACAGACAAACAAGAACGGTAGGCCTCACGGGGCACGGCCTGAACTTTTCGGATGGGTGGGAACGGGAGGTTGTCTGATGGTCAGTGACTTCGGCGTCGCTCAGCACCGCTGTAAGGCCCATTACTGTTGCCGCGCAGCGGATCCCGGCCAACCACAGCCCACCCCGAATCACGTTTGAAGCTGCTGACAGAGTGCTTTGCAAGGAGCAAGTCGAGCATCTCCGGCTTGACCATGTCGAACCGACCGTCAGTGTACATGACTCTGATCATCAATGATCCTGTCTTGTTGATTGACGAGTGTGAAGTCTCCCCATAACCCGTGTGAATACAGTACATTATGTCATAAATTTAAAAAAATACAATGAAAAAACGACAGGAGATTAATTCAGGGTCGGCCTGTCGATGGAAATCATTTCGATCTGCAGGATCAAAGAACGTCCGGCGAGGGGATGGTTAGCGTCGAGCGTGACCGTCTGTTCATTGCGGCTGACAATCTCCATCTGGAAGACGGTCCCGTCCTCCGCGGTGACCTCCAGACGGTCGCCGATGCTGAGTTCCAGCCCTCTCGGCAGGGCGTCGATGGCGACCTCTTCGACCAGCTTCTGCTGGCGGACACCGTAGGCCTGTTCCGGCGGCAGGGTGACGGTTTTCTGATCACCCACCTGCATGCCGAGAACCGCGAGCTCCAGTCCCGGGAGGACTTCATTCTCGCCCAGGACAAACTGCAGGGGGCCGCTCTCGTCCGCAGCTTCGAACTGCTGGCCGTCATCCAGAAGTCCCTGAAATCGGATGGTTACGGTATCGCCTTCTTGTGCCTTGTTCATCGTCATCAATCCTCTTTCATTCACCTAATAACGTGACAGGTGGTGGTTGTCAAGATGATTGCCAGCATGGTTCAGGCTGGGTTAATATATAAAGATGTGAATTCAACGCAATAAACTATCACCGTAAGGATATTGACGCAGATGTTAAGAAAGCTCAAATGGCCCCGTGCCGTTCTCTTTACTGTACTGGCTCTGGTTGTCGGCCTGCTGGTTCTGCCGGAACCGATGAACGCAACCACCCAGGACGAACTCGACCAGAATCGTGCCCGGCTGTTAACCTACGTTCTGCGCCGCCAGGTTGAAAACCATTTCAGCGGAAAACCCCTGGATGATAATCTTTCAAAGGCGGCTTTCGAGCTGTACATCAAGCAGATGGATTTCCAGAAGCGGCTGTTCCTGGCCGCGGAGGTCGACCAATTGGCGGTCTTTGCCGATCGAATCGATGATGAAATCAAGTCGGGTCGCATTGTCCTGGCCCCCATCGCCCA
>JARRPG010000073.1:11108-23979 GCA_037383085.1 Desulfuromonadales bacterium
GAGAAACTAAGCTTTTGCGCCACGCGCGCCGAACTGGTTGAGCGTTGGCGCCTGGATCTCAAGTATCGCACTCTGATCCGTTACCTGAACCTGCTCGAGGACGCCGACATTGATGATCCCCTGCAAGTCTCCGCGACGGTGCAGCAGGAAAAGGAAAGTGAAGCTAGGCAAAAGGTGTTGAAGCAGTTCGAGCAATATTTTGACCGGTTGAAGAAGGAAACGCTCAAAGATCACTACGATCGTTACCTGAATGCATTCACGCGTGCCTATGATCCCCATACGGTCTACATGCCACCCCGGTCAAAAGAAGATTTTGATATCAGCATGCGGGGCTCTCTCGAAGGGATCGGTGCCACACTCCGGGAAGAGGATGGTTATATCAAAGTGGTTCGGGTCATTCCCGGCAGCGCCGCCGACCGGCAGGGTCAGTTGCAGGCCGACGACGTCATTCTGGCTGTCGCCCAGGGAGAGGACGAACCGGTTGATGTGACCGACATGCGCCTGCGGGATGCCGTCGCCCTGATTCGCGGCGAGAAGGGTACGGAGGTGCGCCTATCGATTCGCCGGACGGGGATCAAACCCTTCGTGATTCCGATCGTGCGCGATGTGGTGGTGATCGAAGAATCCTTCGTCAAATCGACCATGGTCACCAATCCGGAAACCGGCAAGAGTTACGGTTACATCAAGATACCGAGTTTCTACCGCGACTTCGATTCGACCCGCAACGGAGAGGGCGGTCGCAACTCCACCGACGATGTCCGCAAAGCCCTGGAGTCCTTTGATGCGAATGAAATGTCCGGACTTATTCTCGACTTGCGCAATAACGGCGGCGGTGCACTGACCGACGCGGTGGGGATTGCCGGGTTGTTCCTCGGTGATGGCCCGATCGTTCAGGTGCGCAATGGCCAGGGGGATGCCAAGGTGCTGCACAGTTATATCAAGGAGAGGGCCTATGACGGGCCGATGGTGGTGCTGGTCAATCGCTTCAGCGCGTCGGCCTCGGAAATCGTTGCCGGGGCCCTCCAGGATTATGGCCGCGCCGTCATTGTCGGCAGTGAGCATACCCATGGCAAAGGTACGGTCCAGGTGATTATGGATCTCGACAAGAGCCTCACCCTGCGGAACATGAGTCAGTTCCTGCCGCTGGGTGCCCTGAAAATGACAACCCAGAAATTTTACCGGGTGAGCGGTGACTCGACTCAGTATCGTGGCGTGGTCCCGGATGTGATTCTTCCGGACCGCAGCCAGTACAACGAATTTGGCGAGCGCTACCTGGACTACAGCCTACCGTGGGACCGGATTGATGAGGTGGACCACAAGGAATGGCCGCCCATCGATCGCCAGGCCCTATCCACCAGCAGTCACGACCGTGTCCTGGCCAGCGAGGATTTCGCTGAAATCGAGCGCCAGGCCGAGACCATTCGGGAACGTATTGAAGACACCCGGCAGTCGCTGCTGCTTGCTGATGCCGTCTATGAAAGGAACATGCTGCAGGAGATGGGGGACAACCCTCACGCCGGACGGGGCATGGATGCGGCAAGCGATCCATCTGCCGAGGCCGGGGAGGAAGAGCTCGATCAGGAGGAAGATCTCGCTGAAACGGTCTTGGAAGATGTCTACGTCAAGGAATCAATGGCGATCCTTGGAGACATGACGGTACAAAAAACAGAGTTGGCCGGCAAACCTCAAAAACAGCCCTGATCTTGTCATCACCTCAAGCGAACCAAGCCGGGACGTCGTTGCCTTCGTCCCGGCTTCTTTACGTCATAAGTCATGGGGGAAGAACTTACGCCAGGCCCAGGCCACGCAGAAGCCAGGAGTAGGTCGGTAGCTCGGCCACGGCCGCAGCGAGTTGGGTGACCTTGTCCTGGTCCGATCCGATGACTTCCGGCAGTACGCCCAGCAGATCGGCAGAGGCCAGCGAGGCGAGCAGGTGAGGCGCCTCTGCGACAACGCTGTCCGGGGTTTCCGGCATGGCGTTGATCACCAGGCCGGCCAGGTCAAGTCCCATGGCACGGGCGGCGAAGGTGGTCAGCAGGGTATGATTCAGGGTGCCGAGCCGCGGATGGGTGACCACCAGGAGCGAAATCGCCAATCGTGCGACCAGGTCCGCCATCAGGAATCCACCGTCAATAGGCACCATCAGGCCCCCGGCCCCTTCCACCAGGACCAGGTCATTGGCAGTACGCAAAACCTGCAAGGCATCGATAATGACGCGAGGATCGACACGCTCGCTGACCGCAGCCGCGGCCTGGTGCGGAGATGCCGGCAGTTCGAAGCGATAGGGCGCTACCAGCTGCGGATCATCGGAAGACTGGGCGGCCCAGCAGAGCAGCTGTGCGTCGGGGCCCCAGCTCGCCGGGTTGGCGACCCCAGTCTCGATCGGCTTCATGACACCGATGCGCAGGCCTTTGTTTCGCAAATGGTAAGCTAGGGCGGCTGTAACGAGGGTCTTGCCGACACCAGTGTCGGTCCCGGTGATAAAGATCGCCGGACCAGCTTTATCAACAGCCACGGGGCGTCATCTCCAGGTCGGCAAACATCTGCATATCGACCTCGCGGTCGCGGCCGGTCGTGGTTAGATAATTGCCGACCATGGTGCCGCTGGCGCCGGCCATGAACATCCAGGATTGCAACTCGCGCAGGTTGGGTTCGCGGCCACCGCAAATACTGATCGGTTTGTTCGGCAGAAGGTAGCGACTTAAGGTGATCGTGCGCAGGCAATCCATCGGTGTCAGGGAACAGTGTCCGGCCAGCGGTGTTCCGTCGATCGGGTTGAGGAAATTCAAGGGCACCGAGTCGACATCCAGTTCACGTAGAGTTTCCAAAAGTTCAACGCGTTGCGTGAGGTCTTCACCGAGTCCGAAAATCCCCCCACAGCAAACCTTCATACCCACCGCCTTGGCTCGTTCTACTGTCTTGACATCGTCATCATAATCATGGGTCGTACAGATATTTGGAAAAAACGACCGGGCGGTTTCAAGGTTGTGGTGGTAGGTCGCGCACCCGGCATCGGCCAGGGCTTGCGCGCATTCCGGCGAAAGAATACCCAGAGAAGCCGAGGGCTCGACCGCGAAGCGTTCCCTGATCATGCCAATCGCCTTCAGGATAGTATCGAATTCGGCCCCCGGTTCCGGACGCGAGCCACTGGTCACGATGCCGTAACAATGCGATCCCTCGCGCTCAGCTTGCTCCGCACCGGCCAGGATTTCGTCCAGTGATTTCAGAGTGTGCGCAAAACGCACAATTTTCCCCGCACATCCCCGATTTGGCGTTGATAATGGAACAAAACTGCACCTGATCGGCAAACGATTTCTCGCGCAGAACATGAGCTCCGGCCAGGTAGACCGTATAATCCGCCCCGCCGGCCTTCAGGATTTCAAGGGATTGGTCCCGGGACAGGATTTTCCCGGCAAGAACATCCTGCACCAGATTTTCGACCGTCTGCCAATGTTTCATGAAATGACTCCAGCAAAAGGTTTTCACGTCATGGACGCGTCGGATTATCCGGTATGGACAGTGGCTTGTCAACCAGCGAGAACTGCTGGTTAACATTTTTGTACTATTTATGTTATTTCTGGTACACAAAGTGTTGACTTGGCCATTTTTGAATGTTAAAACAATATTTCATTTTATGTTATTTTCGGGATTCGATTGGTATGGTCAAAAAGATTATCGGCAAAAAGCTGAAAGCAACAAGACTCCGTAATGACATGACAATTCAGGGTCTCGCGGAATGTTCCGGAGTCTCTTCGAATATGATATCTCGAATAGAACGAGGTCTCACAACTCCCTCCGTAGAGATTATCGTCAAACTCGCAAATGCCTTCGGCATGAGCATCAATTATTTCGTCGAGGAGGCCGAAAAAGGCTCGACGATCATCCACACCCGGCAGGGTGAGCAAATAGTCATACGCTGCCCGATAATGGATTTCATAGACCGGGATCTTGACCATATTGCTGGAAGAGGGCGATTCGATCGTCTTCAAGGCGTCGTTGCCGCATCGCTGGCGCAACCTGCATCCAGGCAAAACGCTCGTTCTCTGGGTTGTCTCTCCAGCGCCAAGCTTGAATTGATCATTGATCTTCCATTCCGTTTTTATGTGTCAGACCACGTAACCGCCTCATGGCGGAGCACTCGATTCGTCTCAAAAAAATCTAACAATCTTCACTATGACTTTGATATGCTGAATGTCGGTATCGGTCTTGACACAAGAAAGGTCGATTAAAGGTCGCGGAATCAACCGCCTTACTTAGCTTCAAGTGTGTGTCTATGTAGTTCGGTTATGAAGGTGAGATTGCCCTCATGTATGAAGAATTTTATGGGTTCAATAAAAAACCATTTGATCTGATTCCGAATCCGGAATTCCTGTATTTAAGCCAAACTCACCGCAAAGCAATTAACTTCCTGCAATATGGATTGAGTAGTCGTGCTGGTTTTGTCCTGCTGACCGGAGAGATTGGCTCGGGTAAGACGACGATTATTCGCAATTTACTCGATAACCTGGAAGCCAAGGCGGTTCCTGCACGAATATTCAACACGAAAGCGGGTGCTGTTCAGTTGCTTAACATGATATGTGCGGATTTTGGCATATCCTTGAAATCAAAAGACAAAACAGTCATCTTAAATCATCTGAATGAATTTCTGGTTGAAAAGTTTGCTAATGACGAAAAACCCGTTTTGATCATTGACGAGGCGCAAAACCTTAAGCGTGAATGTTTGGAAGAAGTTCGTCTTTTGTCGAACCTTGAGTCAAATGACACCAAGCTATTACAAATCATACTCGTCGGGCAGCCCGAGTTAAAAGAAGTCATTTCGCAACCCGGACTTCAGCAGCTCAGACAAAGGATTAGTGTCGATTGCCACTTAGGCGTTTTATCAGAAAAAGAGACCGAGGAGTATTTTTTCCACCGACTTGAGTGTGCCGGGAATGTGAATGCCCTGGGGTTCCCTGATGGCACCTTCGAAATGATTCATAAAGCCTGTGGCGGGACACCTCGACTCATCAATATCTTGGGGGACTATCTTCTTCTGGCGAGTTTCTCGGAAGGCACAAAAGAACCAAGCCTTGATATGATTGAAGAGGTCATTGAGGACCTGAGTCAGAATATTGCATTTTATGATCTCAATCAGAAATTTTATTCTCTCAGCCAGAAACAGAATACAAATAAAAATTCAACGAAAGACATGCAGATTAACTCATTGGACTTAATATTGGCAAATAAGGATTTACTTGAATTAAGAAATTATCCAGGTCAAAATTTAAAATTAAAAATTGAAAATTACGAAAATGTTTTGAAAAAGATCGTTTATAAACAAATTGAACAAAACATAGCAATACGTGACTATCTTGAAAATATCGAAAATTCTTTAAGATCAGTCGATAAAAAATTGAAAATTTTGTCTCAAAGTTATTTTTCGAAAAATGTTTCCAAGCTTAGTGAAGAAGAAAAAGAAGCCCGCATAGGAGAGTTAATGGTTGAAATATCAGAGATTGTCAATAATAAATCAGAGACTTCTCCTGAAGTTTCTATGCATGAAATTGAACTAGAAATACTGATGAGTTACCGCAGAAAAAAACAGGAACTGGACTAACTTTTCAAGGACTTTTTCAAACATTCATTGAGACCTTAATTATGAAACTGAAAAAAATCGTTGGCAAAAAGCTCAAGTCGATCCGTCTGAAAAGCGACATGACGATTCAGCAGCTTGCAACGGAATCGAAGGTGTCATCAAACATGATATCGCGCATCGAACGCGGTCTGACGATTCCCTCTGTCGAGATCCTGATGAAACTTGCGGCGGTTTTCGATAAGAGTATCGACTATTTCGTCGAAGAGGTCTCGACCACGAATGAAGTGGTTTACTCCACGCCCGGCCATCGCGATACGACCGTGTATGATGACGAAAACAATATGCACACCGAGTCGTTTACATCCGGTCTACGCGATCCCCAGTTCATGTCCTTCTTGTGCACCGTGCCTCCACGAGGCACCAGCGGCGTGCAAAATATGTATCATCCGGGTGATGAGTTGATCGTTCTGATCGACGGCCGGCTGAAGGTGACCATCGCCGGCGAAGAATACGTCCTGGCAGCAGGGGACAGTCTGTCGTTCAAATCGCACCTGCCGCACCGCTGGGACAATATCGGCGAGACGGACGCCCGGGTCATCTGGACTCTGTCACCCTTTACGACCATCTGACCTCCGTCCGCCTTTTCGCATCACAACCCTCTGAAAATACAAGACGTCCCTCTTGACAGTGCTTTTTGGCACAGTAATATTGAATGAAATCAGCGCATTATATTCAGGGCCTCCGGTTGAATCGGAGTCAGTCCCTGTTTCTGTTAAGTCGCGCGCCGTACCTCGGAGGTCTGCATGAACAAATCAGAACTGGTCGAAGCCCTGGCCGCCCGCAATGGGCTGTCCTACAAAAAATCCGAAGAATTTGTCAATATCATCTTTGACTCCCTGGCGGACACCCTGACGGCCGGTGGCCGCATCGGTGATCCGGGTCAAGCCAAAGAAACTGCCTTTCTTCAAAGTCGGTAAGGAACTCCGCGAAAAAGTCAACAGCGGCCAATCCTGAACCGTTTGTTCGTTGTTAACAAGACGATCAAGCCGGGAGCCACAAAGGCGTTATTCCGGCTTTTTTGTGCCTGCCGGGCGCAACGCATTTGGAATTCTTGACGTGCGCCGCCCTATGACGTCATTATCGATCTGTCAAACGAATATTGAACTTCGGTTTTGATCCGGCTATCGTGAGGATTGCTGTCTGTCAATGATTTACACCTATCGAGGAATCGCTCCCCAGATTGCCGACACGGCATTTTTGGCGCCCACCGCGTGCGTCATCGGCGATGTCCAGATCGGTGACCGGGCCAGCCTGTGGTTTAATGTTTTGGTTCGCGGTGACGTCAATTACATCCGCATCGGCGCGGGCACCAATATCCAGGACAATTCCGTCATTCATGTCACCAAAGACACCCATCCGACCGTGGTCGGCCAGAATGTCACGGTGGGGCACCGGGTCACCCTGCACGGTTGTCACGTTCATGATGACTGCCTGATCGGCATCGGCGCGATTCTGCTGGATGGTGTCGAGATCGGTGCCGCCTCTCTCGTCGCCGCCGGGTCGCTGGTCGTTCCCGGGATGAAGATTCCACCCCGCTCACTGGTGATGGGGGCTCCGGCGACCATCAAAAGAACGCTCTCCGAGAAGGAAAGCGCCGATCTGCAATCGATTGCCGCACGTTATGTTAATTACCAGGAGGACTATCGCACGCATGTTCAACGCATTGCATGAAAAGGATCGTTATGGTCAACAGCGAAGATTTTAACGCCATCAGCAACAGCAAAATGCTGGAAGGTCTTTCGGAAGACGACCTCACCAAACTGGCCGATTACTGCGATAAGCGCGAAATGCCGGAAGGCACCACTGTCTTCCTCGAAAACATGCCCGGGGAATCACTTTTTTTGATCCAATCGGGAACCATCCGCATTTCCCGGATGTTCGCCGAGGGCGATGAAAAAATTCTCGTAGTTTTGGGACCGGAAGAGATTTTTGGCGAAATGGCCGTCATCGACGGTTTGCCCCGTTCGGCGACTGCCCGGGTCGCCGAGGATGCCATCCTGATCAGCATCAACAAAGCCTCGCTGGAAAAGCTTTCGCAAGACTCTGCATCGCTGGCCCTCAAACTGATTAGCAACATCGCCCGGGTGTTCAGTACGCGCGTTCATGAAGCGCATGAGGAATATCGTGACATGTTGTCATGGTCGCTGCAGAAAAGTTGACGTCGGATGGTCTTGAGGTGACATGACAAATGGTACAGTGCATTGACCGGTCAGCAAACCCCGAACATACTTCTTCAAGAACTGGTCACTGACCTGCCCGCACACACTTCCTTTGCAATTGATAAATGATCCCTCTTCACGTATAGTCGCCCCGTCCCCGGCGGCTGTTTTTTCGGGGGTCACTCCTGCCTGTAGGAGCCATCCATGCTTGATATTTTCATGAACCAGAAGCTGATCTTCGGCCTGCTCGGCGGACTCGGTCTGTTCCTGTTCGGCATGAAGATCATGTCGGAAGGGTTGCAGAAAATCGCCGGCAGTCGCATGCGCAAGATCCTCGGCGCCTTGACCAACAATCGGATCGTCGGGGCCTTGGTCGGGATTGCGGTGACCGCAATTATCCAGTCCTCGAGTGCCACCACGGTCATGGTCGTCGGCTTCGTCAACGCCGGTCTGATGTCCCTGGTGCAATCGATCGGGATCGTTCTGGGCGCCAATATCGGCACCACCATTACGGCCCAGTTGATTGCCTTCAAGATCACCAAATACGCGCTGCCGGCCATTGGCCTGGGGACGGGCCTTAAACTCTTTTCGAAAAGCAGGAAATGGACTTACATCGGCGAGGTTCTGCTTGGCTTCGGTATGCTCTTTTTCGGTCTTTCGGTCATGAAGGAGGCTTTCGATCCCCTCAAGACCAGTGAGGAGTTCCGTCAGATATTCATGATCGTCGGTGACAACCACCTGCTGGGTGTGCTGATCGGGGCTATTCTGACGATCATCGTACAGAGCAGCAGCGCAACGATCGGTATTACGATTGCCCTGGCCACCAGCGGTATCCTGACCTTCGAAGCGAGCGTAGCCCTGATCCTCGGCGAGAATATCGGCACGACGATTACCGCCAACCTGGCGGCGATCGGCACCAACCTGGCGGCACGTAGAACCGCCATCGCTCATTTTCTGTTCAACACTCTCGGTGTCTGTTACATGTTGGTGTTCTTCAGCTTCTTCCTGCATATTATTTCTGTCATTACGCCTGGTGATGCCGATTTTGTCATCCAGAGTCAGGACCAGGTTGCCCGAATGGGAGGTGAACTCGGCGACAAACCGTTCATTGCGCGCCATATCGCCAATACCCACACCATGTTCAATATCATCAATACGATCATCTTTCTGCCGCTGGTGGGGCTTTTGGCCAAGTTGACGACCATACTGATTCCTGGCCGGGAAACGGCCGTCGATTTCCATCTGAAATATCTCGACAACCGCGTTCTGAGCACACCGCCGATCGCCCTGGCCCAGGCCCGGTCCGAGACCCGGCGCATGGCGAAGATTGCCGCGGAAATGGTCGATGAGACTCTCGAATTTCTGCAGGATAACGATCTGAAAAGAATCCCCGGCCTGGAGCAGAAGGAAGAGTTGTCAGATATTCTGCAGAAAGAGATTACCGACTTTCTGGTTGCCCTTTCGCAGAAGTCGATTACCCAGGAGACTTCGAAAGAGGTCGCCTCGATGATGCACATGGTCAATGACCTCGAACGCGTTGGCGATCACTGTGAAAACCTCTGGGTCCTCAACCAGCGTAAACTGGAGCAGAAAATCACTTTCTCGGGGGTCGCCATGAGCGAGATCACGGAGATTTCGGATCAGACGAAAGTCTTCTTGGCACGGATCATCAAGGCGCTCGAAGAGAAGGACGTCGGCGTCTACGAGGAAGCCCACCGTCTTGAAGACACCATCGACGACCTGGAAGAGCGCCTGCGCAATAACCATATCAAACGCTTGAACACCGGCGAGTGCACGGTCAACTCCGGACTGATTTTTATTGACATGCTGCATAACTTCGAAAAGATCGGTGATCACACCTTCAATCTTGCCAAAGCGGTGGTTGGCAAAAAATAGAGTAGGCCAATTCTAGGGATGCGGAGGGCAAAACTTTGCACTCACGGATCGCTGAAGGGGCAGTCGGCGAAATGTTTCATCCTCCCATGTTCGTTTGAGCCTCCGGATCGCAGGCATTTCCGGCCTTTTCGAAGGCCTCAATGGTCCCTGGAAGAACCGCCTTTAAGGATGTTTCCTGCGATTGACAAATCCATCTTGGCTTGGCTATGATCAGGGGCCTTTTTTGCCATTACCACAGGCAGAAGAGGCCCATCAACTTTTCGAGGTTCATATTTATGCTCAAAAGAGTCTTGTCGGGCAACGAAGCCTTTGCCCGTGCCGCTTACGAGGCCGGCGTCGCCGTTGCCTCGGCCTATCCCGGGACACCATCGACGGAAATTCTGGAAAACATCACCCAGTATCAGCGCATCGATGCGTCTTGGGCACCGAACGAGAAAGTCGCACTGGAAGTCGGCATCGGCGCCAGCATGGGCGGCGCGCGGACGATCGTGACCATGAAACACGTTGGGGTCAATGTTGCCGCCGATCCACTCTTTACCCTGTCGTACACAGGCGTTCGCGGTGGTTTTGTCCTGGTCGTCGCCGACGATCCGGAGATGCACTCATCTCAAGACGAGCAGGACAGTCGGCACTATGCGCGCTTTGCCAAGGTACCGATGTTCGAACCAGCCGACAGTCAGGAAGCACTCGACTTCACCCGCCTGGCCTTTGCAGTCAGTGAACAGTTCGATACCCCAATCATGGTGCGCAGCACCACCCGGATTTCCCATTCCAAGTCGATTGTCGTGGTTGACGAGCCCGTCGCTGAACTTCCGAAAACCGGACTGGAAAGAAATCCGGACAAGTTCGTCATGCTGCCCGGCAACGCCCGGGTCCGCCACCCTTTGGTCGAAAAACGTCTGAAAGAGATGGCCGACTGGGCCTGCACGCAGGGATTCAACCGCATCGAAAAAGGTGAGGGCAAGTTGGGTATCATCACCTCCGGAGTTGCCTACCAGTATGCCCGCGAGGTCTTTCCGCAGGCTGACATTCTCAAGCTCGGCTTGGTCTATCCCCTGCCGAAAAAGATGATCCAAGAGTTTGCTACGCAGTATGACACGCTTTACGTCATCGAGGAGTTGGATCCCTTTATCGAAGAGCAGGTCCGGGCCATGGGCATCGTCGTGGTCGGCAAGGACAAGGTACCCATCTGCGGCGAATTGACCCCTGGGCGTCTTCGCCAGGCTTTCGACGCCGATCCGCCCAGCTTAAAGCCTATCGAGGAAACCCTTCCGCCCCGGCCTCCGAACATGTGCCCCGGCTGTCCTCACCGAGGCGTCTTCCATGCGCTGAGCCGATTGAAGGCTTTCGTCACCGGCGACATCGGGTGCTATACCCTGGGTTTCATGCCACCGCTCTCAGCCATGGACAGCTGCATCTGCATGGGCGCGAGCATCGGTAACGCCACCGGGCTGAGTAAGGTTCTGAGTACTGAAGAGCAGCAGAAGGTGGTCGCCGTCATCGGTGATTCGACCTTCCTGCACACCGGCATCAACGGCTTGATGGACATGGTCTACAACAAGTCCACGGCTACGGTACTGATCCTCGACAACAGCACAACCGGCATGACTGGTCGGCAGGACCACCCCGGTACCGGTTATGCCTTGGCTGGCGATGAGGCCCCGCAGGTCGACCTTGAGGCGATTTGCCGTGCCCTCGGCGTCAAGCATGTGGAGACCGTCGATCCTTACAATTTTGCTGAGACGCGGGAAGTGATCAAGACCGCCATGGAACGTCCCGAGGTCTCGGTAGTGATCACGCGACGGCCTTGTGTTCTGATTAAGCACGACGTCCTGGAGATGCGGCCGCCACTCTATGTTGATGCGGACAAATGCACCGGTTGCAAGGCCTGCCTCAGCATCGGCTGCCCGGCGATTTCCTGGGTTCACGGCGAAGAGGGGGAACGCGGCAAAGCCAAAATCGATCGCCTGCTCTGCATGGGCTGCAGCGTCTGCCTGCAGCAGTGTAAATTCGATGCCTTTGGAGTCCTTGATGACAAAAGATAATGTGACCAATATCCTGATGGCCGGTGTCGGGGGGCAGGGCACCCTGCTGGCGAGTGAAATCCTGACCGAAGTCCTGATGCAGGCCGGCTACGATGTCAAGAAGGCGGAAGTGCATGGCATGGCCCAGCGCGGTGGCAGCGTGGTCTCCCACGTTCGTTTCGGCCCGAAGGTGTATTCGCCGATCATCCCGGAAGGGGAGGTGGATGTCCTGTTCGGCTTTGAAGTCTTGGAAACGTATCGGTACCTGCCACTGGTTAAGCGCTCCGGCGCGGTTGTCGTCAATAACTTGCGGATTTCACCACCCTCCGTCGCGCTCGGCAAAGCGCTCTACCCGGAACAGATCGATCGCAAATTGAAGGAGCGGGTTGACAATGTGCACATAGTCGATGGCCTCTCTCTGGCAGAACAGGCCGGCAACCCACGCACGGTCAACACGGTCCTGCTGGGGGCCCTGTCCAACACTCTTGAGCCAACTCAGGAGCAATGGGTTGCGGCGATCGAGAGCCTGGTCCCGGAGCGGTTCCTGGATGTCAACCGGAAAGCCTTTGCACTTGGCCGCCAGGTCGGTACGCTGCAGGACTGACTCTTAAAAGATTGAAGGACGAAGCCATGATTTGGAACGACGAATTTGAGACATTGCCACGGGAAGCGCTCGAATCTCTTCAGGTCAAACGTTTGCAGCAGGTCGCCGAGCGGGTCTATGCTACGGTGCCTTTCTACAGGCAGCAGTTCGATCAGCAGCAGGTCAAACCGGAAAAAATCAAGTCGCTGGAGGACCTACAGCGTCTACCATTTACACTGAAACAGGACATGCGCAACAACTACCCTTACGGCCTGTTTGCCAAACCCCTCGACCAGATCGTCCGTATTCACGCCTCTTCCGGAACGACCGGCAAACCGACCGTGGTCGGCTACACCCGTCGCGATATCGAAAACTGGACTGAGTTGATGGCCCGTTCCTTCGTCGCCGCCGGCGCGCACCGCGGCGACGTGATCCATAATGCCTATGGCTACGGACTATTTACCGGCGGCCTCGGGGCCCATTACGGGGCAGAAAAGATCGGTGCCTCGGTCATCCCTATGTCTGGCGGCAATACCCGGAAACAGCTGATGATCATGCAGGATTTCGGCTCGAC
>JARRPG010000074.1:0-6840 GCA_037383085.1 Desulfuromonadales bacterium
TTCCTCTTCAGCCTGAACAGGCTCGTCATCCTCGTCCGGCGCTGCTTCATCACCTTTCTTGATCAGCGCCTCTGCCGCAACCATGGTTTCATATTTGAGTGGCTGGGCGTCAAACATGTTCCTGAACGAACGCACTTCCGGTGTCTCATCATCCTTGTAGAGATCCATCAGGTCTCCGTACGAGATCGACTGGTAGTTCAACTTCACCTCGACCTTCAGATCACCGGGGAACTCGAGCGTGCCGGTGACGATGGCCTCGTTCTCCGGCGAGTGGGTCGTGTGAAAGTTGTCCATGTCGACGCCGAAGTCGCGAAATACCTTCACGAATTCTTTCGAATTCTGCATTTCCGTTATCAGACGGGATTGATTCATCCCTGATATCAAAACAGCGGCAGGTCGGGCAGAGCTTCCAGGTCGGGGCGCACCATGCGGTAGAAGTGGCGGGTAATGGTCATGCCATGATCACCATCACCGATGCGCAGGGCAATGCGATCAGCTGGTCCTCGGCCGGCATGATGGGCTTCAAGGGCAGCCGCAAGAGCACGCCATTCGCGGCGCAGGTCGCGGCTGAGGATGCAGCCCGCAAAGCCCAGGAACATGGTTTGCGCAGCGTCGAAGTCTGGGTCAAGGGGCCCGGGTCCGGACGAGAATCCGCTCTGCGGGCTCTGCAGGCTGTGGGTCTGAACATCACCATGATCAAGGACGTGACGCCGATTCCGCACAACGGATGTCGTCCGCCCAAGCGTCGAAGAGTTTAACCCGTCATAAGGAGGAAGAACGTTGGCAAGACACACTGGACCCGTTTGCCGGATGTGCCGGCGGGAAAATATGAAGCTGTTCCTCAAAGGGGACCGCTGTTTCACTGACAAGTGTGCTGTGGAGCGTCGCAACTATGCTCCGGGACAGCATGGCCAGGGCCGTATCAAGGTGTCCGACTATGGGACCCAGTTACGGGAAAAGCAGCGCGTCAAAAGGACCTACGGTCTGCTGGAAAAACAGTTCCGCGATTATTTTGTCAGGGCCGATCGCATGAAAGGTGTAACCGGCGAAAATTTGCTGGTCCTCCTCGAGCGGCGTCTGGACAGCATGGTCTACCGGATGGGGTTCGCGACATCGCGCAATGAAGCGCGGCAATTGGTGCGGCACAACCATTTCACGGTGAATGGCCGCAAGGTCAATATACCTTCTTATCTGGTTCGCCCCGGCGATATCATCGCGCTGAAAGAGAAGAGCCGTAAGATCACACGCATTAATGAGGCTCTCGATGGTGTCATGCGCCGCGGCGTGCCGTCCTGGGTGGAAGTTGCCCGGGAGTCTTTCCAGGGTACCGTCAAGACGCTGCCGGTGCGTGCCGAAATGACGACGCCGAGCTTCCAGGAACACCTGATCGTCGAACTGTACTCGAAATAACCGTCTGCCCGGTTGACGGTTCATTAATTCATCAACGCAACCTCACAACGGAGGATTCGCATGTATAAAAACTGGAGAGAACTGATCAAACCCAAGCGCCTCCAGATCGATGCCGATTCGCTCACGGAGACCTACGGCAAATTTACCGCAGAGCCGTTTGAGCGTGGTTTCGGCACCACTATGGGGAATGCCCTGCGCCGGGTTCTGCTCTCCTCGCTGCAGGGGGCGGCGATCACATCTTTGCGCATCAAGGGGGTCTTGCACGAGTTTTCCACCATCCCTGGTGTGACCGAGGATGTGACGGATATCATCCTCAACCTGAAGGGGGTTCTGATTCAGTTGCATGGCCATGAAGCACGCAACATTCGGATCGTCAAAAAAGGCGCGGGTGTGATTACGGCCGGTGATATCATCACCGATTCCAACGTCGAAATCCTCAACCCCGATCATTATATTGCCACCTGCGGTAAGGAAGCCGATGTCGAGATGGATATGGTCGTTGCCATGGGCAAAGGCTACGGTCCGGCGGAACGCAATCGCGACGAGAAAGCACCGGTTGGCACCATTCCGATTGACGCCATGTTCTCGCCTATCAAGAAGGTGAATTTCACCGTCAGCAACGCCCGGGTTGGTCAGGTGACCGATTACGACAAGCTGGTTCTGGAAATTCATACTGATGGCAGTGTCAAGCCGGACGACGCCCTGGCTTATGCGGCCAAAATCATCAAGGACCAGGTTCAGCTGTTCATCAACTTTGATGAAGCGCTTGAGCCCGATGAGCCGCTGGAGTCCGAAGGCGGCAAGCCGCCGGTGAATGAGAACCTTTATCGCCGGGTTGATGAACTGGAACTTTCGGTGCGCAGTGCCAACTGTCTGAAGAATGCCAACATCCGCCTGATCGGTGAACTCGTTCAGAAGAGTGAGGCCGAAATGCTCAAGACTCAGAATTTCGGTCGCAAGTCACTGAATGAAATCAAAGATATTCTTTCCGAGATGGGTCTCACTCTCGGCATGACCCTGGACGGCTTCCCCGATCCGGAATATCTGAAGATGATCGAAAAGAGCGAAGAAGAAATCTAAGGATGCTGCCTGCCGGAAGGTTGTCAGAGAGAAAGGATTAAAGAACCATGCGTCATAAGAAATCCGGTAAGCGGCTGGGCCGCAACACCAGTCATCGCAAGGCCATGATGCGGAATATGGTGACCTCGTTGTTTCATCACGAAAAGATCACCACCACCGACGCGCGGGCCAAGGAATTACGTAAGCTGGCGGAAAAGCTGATTACCATGGCGCGGCGCGGTGACCTGCACTCACGGCGCCTGGTCATGCAAATTGTTCGCGACAAGCAGACTGTTGCCAAGCTGTTTGATACCATTGCGCCGCGTTACATGGAGCGTCCGGGTGGTTACACCCGCATCATCAAGCTTGGTCATCGCTCCGGTGACAATGCCTCGCTTTCGCTGATTGAATTGGTCGAAGAAGAATTGACCATCAAGCCGAAAAAGAAGAAGCCCGCCGGGTCGAAGAAAGCCGCCAAGCCGGCAGAACCGGTGGCCGAAGCCGCCCCGGCGGAAGAAACTCCGGTGGAAGAGGTCGCAGAAGAAACTCCGGCCGAAGAGGTCGCAGAAGAAACCCCGCCTGAAGAGGCCGCAGAGGAAGCTCCAGTGGCTGAGGCTGCTGAAGACACCCCGGCGGAAGAGGTTGCCGAAGAAACGCCGGCCGAAGAGGACAAGAAAGAGTCCTGAGGCGGGACGTAAAAAAGGTGAATAGGAAAGGGCGGGATCTTGTGATCCCGCCCTTTTTCGTCTCTGCCGCCGCTCTCTCTCCACGGCTAGCCGGATTTGCTGACTTCCAGAAGTTCGATGTCGAAGGTCAGGTCCTTGCCAGCCAGGGGGTGGTTGGCGTCGAGAATCACGTGGTCCTCCTGGATCTCATGGACCATGACGTAGAAGACCGATCCATCCTGGTTGGTAATCTCCAACTGTCCGCCGACCTGGAGATTCAGGTCCTCAGCCAGCAGCGCCCGATCGATTTTCTCGACGTGTTCCGGCTTGCTGGGGCCGTAGGCTTTGGCACAGGGGATGATGACGGTCTTGCTCTCGCCCTGGTACATGCCTTCGACGGCTTCGTCAAAGCCGGGGATCACCTCCTGTTTGCCGAGGATGAATCGGAGCGGACGATTTTCGGGCGATTGATCGAAGAGGGTACCGTCGGCGAGGCGTCCAGTGTAGTGGACTGTGACGGTATCGTTTTTGGCGGCGCGTATCATGTTCTGGTAACTCCGGTTGAAAGGGACTCCGGTGGTGGCGAATGAAGGTTCTCAAGGGTCCGCTTATGCATATCAAGGGGACCGATTTCGGTCAATCCTTAAATGCCCGGCGGGCGCGCCGTGACTTGCCATTTGCCAGTCTTCATGCTACTTTGGCGCGGCTGAAAGAGAGAAGAGAAAACAATGAATTGTCCCTCCCGCGATGAGTTCCTGCAACTGGCCGGCCAAGGTAACCTGATCCCCGTCTACCGTGAGATCCTCGCTGACATGGAGACACCGGTTTCGGCCTTCTGCAAGATCGACGACCGGCAAAGTGCTTTCCTGCTGGAGAGTATTGCCGGCGGTGAAAAGTGGGCCCGTTACTCTTTTCTCGGCGTCGGTTCCGGACGCGCCTTTCGTTGTCGGGGTGATTTATTCGAGATCCTGCACAATGGCGAGGTCACCGAATCCGGCACAACGGCGCAGCCCCTGGCGGAGTTGAAGCGTTTCCTGGCACCCTACCGCCCCGTACCTCTGCCCGGGTTGCCACGGTTTTTCGGGGGTGCGGTGGGTTATCTCGGTTACGATATGGTCCGCCATATCGAGGACCTCCCGGACTTGCATACGGCGGAAATCGGTACCTACGACAGCTGGTTTTTGATCACCGAGCGGTTGCTGATTTTCGATAATCTGCAGCAGAAGATCAAAGTGGTCAGCAATGTTCACCTGCGTGACGGTGATGATCCCGCCCAGGCTTACGACCATGCGGTCCGATGCATTGATGAATTGGTTGCCGCCCTGCGCCGACCTTTGCCGCAGCGGGGCTCCCGGTCCGATACGGCAAACACCTCGACCTGGCAATCGAATTTCACCCGGCCGGACTTCGAGGCAGCTGTCGAGCGCTGCAAAGATTACATCCGTGCCGGAGACATCATCCAGGTGGTTTTGTCGCAACGCTTTTCCACGCCGCTGGACGTGGATCCCTTTGATGTCTATCGTGCGCTGCGGACCATCAATCCCTCCCCCTACATGTTCTACCTGCAGTTCAACGAAACGCGGGTGATCGGTGCCTCCCCCGAAGTTCTGGTACGCAAGGAGGGCAACCATGTCGAGGTCCGGCCGATTGCCGGGACGCGCCGTCGTGGTGTGACCGCTGAAGAGGACCAGCGTCTCGAAGCCGAACTCCTGGCGGACCCGAAGGAGCGCGCCGAGCATATCATGCTGGTCGACCTGGGTCGCAATGACCTCGGCCGGGTCTGTGAAACCGGTTCCGTAACGGTTGACGAATTGATGGTCGTCGAGCGTTATTCGCACGTCATGCATATCGTTTCGAATGTCAGCGGCAGGCTGCTACCGGGGGCTGACGCGCTGGATGTCTTTGCCGCCACGTTTCCCGCCGGGACCTTGAGCGGCGCGCCGAAAATCCGGGCCATGGAGATCATCGAAGAGCTGGAACCGATGCGTCGGGAAATCTATGGGGGCGCGGTCGGCTACATCTCCTTCGATGGCAATATGGACCTGGCGATCGTGATCAGAACCCTGGTGGCTCACCGGGACAGAATTTATCTGCAGGCCGGGGCCGGCATCGTTGCCGATTCGCTTCCGGCGGCCGAGTATGAAGAGACCGTCAACAAAGCCATGGGCGTCAAGCAAGCCATCGCCTTGGCCCATCAGGGGTTGGACTGACATGCTGCTGATGATCGATAATTATGACTCCTTTACCTACAACCTGGTTCAGTACCTGCGCGAGCTGGGTGAAGAGGTGGTCGTCCACCGCAACGACAAAATCGATCTGGCGGCAATCGCGGACCTCAAACCCCGGCGCCTCGTGATCTCGCCGGGGCCCTGTACGCCGAACGAGGCCGGCATTTCCGTGGCCGCAATCCGACATTTCGCCGGGACTCTGCCGATTCTCGGCGTTTGCCTGGGACATCAGGCGATCGGCCAGGCCTTCGGCGGCCGCATTGTCAGGGCCGAGCGTCTGATGCACGGCAAGACCAGTCCGGTGTTTCACGG
Organism: Desulfuromonadales bacterium; assembly: GCA_037383085.1. Lineage (GTDB taxonomy): Bacteria > Desulfobacterota > Desulfuromonadia > Desulfuromonadales > BM103 > JARRPG01. Next base: position 5,675 of record JARRPG010000074.1, read on the forward strand.
TGCACGCGAATTGTTCGCCGGACTGCCGAACCCTTTCGATGCCACCCGCTATCATTCTTTGCTGGTCGAAAAGAGCAGTGTCCCGTCCTGTCTCGAAATTACGGCCTGGACCGATGCCGGAGAAATCATGGGACTGCGGCATCGCGAACTGGACGTTTGGGGGATTCAGTTTCACCCGGAATCGATTCTGACCGTGACCGGGATGGACCTGTTAGGCAATTTTCTGGACATGACCCGATAGGCGGGAGCTGGCGGCTGGAGGCTGGCAAAAACGTTAAGGACGATCCAATGATCAAGGAAGCGATTGGCAAGGTGGTTCTCAGAGAGAATCTGAGCGAAACCGAAATGATCGACGTCATGAACGAGATCATGGGCGGTGAAGCTACCCCGGCACAGGTCGGGGCCTTCATTACCGCGTTGCGCATGAAAGGCGAGACGATCGATGAGATTGCCGGAGCCGCCCGGGTGATGCGTGATCGGGCCACGCCGATTCGCGTCGGCCAAGCCCTCGATATCGACCGTGAGGAGATCAACCTCGACCGCGAAACAATACTGGATACCTGCGGGACCGGCGGCAGCGGGACCAAAAGCTTCAATATTTCGACGACCGTGGCTTTCGTCGTCGCCGCGTGTGGCATCAAGGTCGCCAAGCATGGCAACCGCAGCATCTCCTCGGCCTGCGGCAGTGCCGATGTACTCGAGGCTCTTGGGGTCAACCTGAACGTGACCCCGGCTCAGGTGGAGATGTGCATCCGGGACGTCGGTGTCGGCTTCCTGTTCGCCCCCGCCCTGCATGGTGCGATGAAACATGCAATCGGACCGCGGCGGGAGATCGGTATTCGGACCCTTTTCAATATTCTCGGTCCCCTGACCAACCCGGCCGGCGCTGATCGCCAGGTGCTGGGGGTCTATGACGAGCCCCTGGTGGAAACGATGGCCAAGGTCCTGGTCCGATTGGGCTGTCAACGCGGTTTTGTCGTCCATGGCCTGGACGGCATGGATGAAGTGACGCTGACTGGCCCCACCCGGGTTGCCGAGATTCGTGACGGCCAGGTTGCCCTGTCGACCATCGAGCCGGAAGATTTTGGTTTGATCCGATGTCAACTGGCTGATCTGCAGGGCGGCAATGCCGTGGCCAATGCCGCCATTGTCCGGGATGTTCTGGC
>JARRPG010000075.1:0-10345 GCA_037383085.1 Desulfuromonadales bacterium
CCCGTCTCGGGCCGCCCCCCGCTGGCCTCACGAGCCTTCGACCTGCTCGACGCTCAGGGCCTGCTCGCGGGGGCGCACGGAGCGCAGCTTGACGCGGATGGCGGCTCCAGCCTCGTGAAAGGCCGCGAGATGACCGAGCGGATTCTTGAACGGTCACCAGAGATCGATTTCCTTTACTACTCGAACGACATGATCGGCGCGGGAGGCATGTTGTATCTTCTGGATCATCTCCAGAAAAAAGGTCCAGTATTATCAAGACCGCTTTCCCGTTTGAGCAGCTGATTGATCTTGGTAAAGAAAAGGGATATCTCACCTATGATGAGGTGAATGATATCCTGCCCGCCGACATGGTCTCTTCCGAGCAGCTCGATGATGTCATGAGTATGTTTGGCGAAATGGACATCGAGGTGGTCGACACGGAGCAGAAAACGCCTTCCACAAAGCAACAGCAGCAGGACTCCTCCGGCAGTGATGACAGTGAAGAAGAAACTGAGTTCGACGCCGACGTCATGGGTCGCACCAGTGACCCGGTCCGCATGTATCTGCGCGAAATGGGACAGGTCTCCCTGCTCACCCGGGAAGGCGAAGTCGAGATCGCCAAACGGATTGAAGAAGGCGAAGCCCTGGTCGCCCGGGTCATTGTCAAGACACCGATTGCTTTCATGGAAGTCGTCAACCTCGGTGAGCGCCACCAGAAGGGGCAGATCAGCGTTGCCGAGATTACCAAGGATTACGATGAAGAAGAGGGCAGTGAAGCCGAGGAACGGCATCGCCAGCGTGTCATCTCCCTGATCGAGGAAATCAAGATTCGTTACGAACGCTTCATGACCTTGCGGGATCAGGCCGCCGGCGCGACCAAAGCCAAACGCAAGCCGCTTGACAAGGAAATGGACCAACTCAAGACGGAGATGGGCGATCTGATGAACCAGATCCGCCTGAAGGATTACCAGATTGCCAAGATTGTCGATCGGCTCAAGGAACTGGCCAAGCAGGTCAAGAAAGCCAAGGCCGAAGTCAAGGCTTGTGAAGAGGCTCTTGGCCGCCCCTACGCCGAAATCAGCAAGCTGTTGCGCCGAATGCGCAAAAACGAGAATGAGGCCCGGGCCGTTGCCGAGGATCTCAATCGGCCGATGGATACCCTGTTGGTGGTGGAGAAGCGCCTGAAAGGCACCGAACGCAAATTCGCCAAGGTTGAAGAGGAGTCGGGGTTTGCCCCGGAGGAGCTGCTTGAGTCGCTGAAGGAAGTCAACAAGGGGGAATGGCGGGCCAAACAGGCCAAGACAGAGCTGGTCGAGGCCAACCTGCGCCTGGTTGTTTCGATCGCCAAAAAATACACCAACCGCGGCCTGCAGTTTCTGGACCTGATCCAGGAGGGCAATATCGGTCTGATGAAGGCGGTTGACAAGTTCGAATATCAACGCGGCTATAAATTCTCGACTTATGCCACCTGGTGGATTCGCCAGGCGATCACGCGTGCTATCGCCGATCAGGCCCGGACGATCCGGATCCCGGTGCACATGATCGAGACGATCAACAAGCTGATTCGCACCAGCCGCCAGCTGGTCCAGGAAATCGGCCGCGAACCGACCCCGGAAGAGATTGCCGAACGCATGGAACTGCCCCTTGAGAAGGTGCGCCGGGTCCTGAAGATTGCCAAGGAGCCGATCAGCCTGGAGACGCCGATCGGTGAAGAGGAAGATTCCTCCCTGGGCGATTTTATCGAGGACAAAGGCGTCGTTTCACCGCTTGAGGCGGTCATCAAGGGGAACCTGACCGATCAGACGGCCAAGGTCCTGGCGACTTTGACGCCGCGCGAGGAAAGGGTCCTGCGGATGCGCTTCGGGATCGGCGAAAAATCCGACCATACCCTGGAAGAAGTCGGCCAGGATTTTGCCGTGACCCGTGAACGGATTCGGCAGATCGAAGCCAAGGCGTTGCGCAAGCTGCGTCACCCGAGCCGCGCCAAACGTTTGAAGAGTTTCATGGAAACCGGCGGCAACAATAACCAATAACAATGAGTCTGTGTTGCCGCCCAAGGCTTCGAACCCTGGTGGGCCCACCATCCGCCCGAACGTTATGCAGAACCGAGATTCACAAAGATTCAGCGGGAGAAAGACAGAGTGCAGCCGAAGACCAGGCTGCACTCTTTTTTCATGAGGCTATGGCGCAACAGGAACGACGCATACAGGATCTGGTTGGGCTGGTTCACTCTCTGTACGAGCCGTCGCTGGCCGAGGAATGGGACAATGTCGGTCTTCAGGTGGGCGACCCCGCGGCCCGGGTCGAACGGGTAATGGTGTCGCTCGATCCCTGTCTCGCTGCCGTGCAGGCTGCCTGCGCAGCAGACGCACAGGCCCTGGTGACACATCATCCGCTGCTGTTCCGTCCGCTGCGTCGCCTGACACCGGATGATACCCTTGGCCGGGTCCTCTGGACCGCAGTGCGCTCCGGCCTGTCGGTGATCAGTGCGCACACCAATCTGGATGCTGCCGTTACCGGTCTGAACAGCTGGCTGGCAGAGGCGCTTGGCGTGACGGCAACGGTCCCTTTGCAGCCGGCCACCGGCCATTACCTGAAGCTGGCCGTCTTTGTCCCGGAAGATCACCAGGATGCGGTCGCCGAGGCTTTGTTTTCTGCCGGTGCCGGTCAGATCGGTGCCTATGACAATTGCTCATTTCGCAGTCCCGGTCTTGGTACTTTCCGTCCCGGTGATGCAACCAATCCCTATCTCGGCACCAGAGGCAAGATGGAGCAGGTCAACGAGGTGCGTCTCGAAACGATCCTCCCCAGGCAGCGGCTGGGCCGGGTCCTCGACAAGATGCATCGGGCTCATCCTTACGAGGAGGTCGCTTATGACCTCTTGCCGCTGGAAAACGAGGTCCCCGGTGCTGGCTTGGGACGGATCGGTCGGCTCAAAGAAACGGTCTGCCTGGACGATTTCGCCGCACAGGTCAAGGGGGCACTTGGCTGCCAGCAGTTGCGCCTGACGGGGGATGGCCAGAGGTTGGTTCGCAAGGTGGCCCTCTGTGGCGGCAGTGGCGCGGGGCTGCTGAAGACCGCCCATCGTCAGGGGGCCGATGTCCTGGTCACCGGTGATGTCAAGTATCATGAGGCGCGCCAGGCCGAGGAGTTGCAGATCGCCCTGATCGATGCCGGGCATTTTCCGACCGAACAACTGATGATCGGCCGGCTTGCGGCGGAGCTTCGGGCGCGTGTTGAAGAGGCCAACTGGTCAATCGATTTTATCCCATACACCGGCGAGCAGGATCCGTTCCGGTTTTTCTGAAAACACTCGAGGGCCCTAACGCCGTCGATACAAAAGGAGCCACAACAGGGAGGCATTTATCGTGCAGAAGCAGTTGCAGTTGCTGCGAGATTTGCAGGAGTTGGATACCGAAAAGAGGGCCATTGAAGCCCAAAGGCAGACCGGTCTTGATGAACAGCAGAACTTGAGGGCGGCGCTGGATCGTTTGCAGGAGATGGTTGACAGCCTTGCGGAAGAGATCGCGGTTCTCGAGAGCGACAAGCGTGAGCTGGTCACGGCCAAGACCCTGGAGCATGAGAATATCGCGCGTTCCGAGGGGCGTCTGCCGCAGATCAAGACGCAGAAAGAATATGTCGCAGTCCTGAAAGAGGTGGATACGGCGAAGAAGCTTGCCAAGGAGCTGCAGGACAAGATCGACGCCAAGGACGAGGCCCTGTCATCGCTTAAGGCCGACAAAGCGGAAAAGGATGAGGAGTTGGCCCAGGCCACTGAGCAGGCAGACGCCCGCGCTGCTGAAATCGACCAGAGCATGACCTCGGTCAATGAACAGCTCGATGGCATGGAGCAGCAGCGCAAAACCCTGCTCAGTGAGTTGCCGACCCGCCTGCGCAAGCGCTATGAACTTCTGATGTCGCGCCGCGAAGGCGTTGCTGTCGTCGAAGCCAGCAACGGGGCCTGTCTGGGTTGTCACATGCACCTGCCACCCCAGTTGTTCAACAGCCTGTTCGTGGCTAAGGAGATCCAGTCCTGCCCGCATTGCAACCGGCTGCTGTATGTGACCGAAGAACCCTAAACGCAGAAAAACCGATTTGACGTGGTCGGAGACAACCAGGCGATCGCCGCCGGTCCGGTGTACACCGGCCGGGGGAGGAAAGTCCGGGCTCCGCAGGGCGGGATGGTCCCTAACGGGGACCGGGGGTGACCCCAGGGAAAGTGCCACAGAAAACAGACCGCCCGTCATGGCATCTGCCAGACGTGGTCAGGGTGAAACGGTGAGGTAAGAGCTCACCAGTGCCGGCGGTGACGTCGGCAGCTCGGTAAACCCCATCCGGAGCAAGGCCAAATAGGGGAGCGCTTGAGAATGGCCCGTTCAAAGCTCCCGGGTCAGGCTGCTTGAGGCCATCGGCAACGGTGGTCCTAGAGGAATGATCGCCGCCCTGGTTTCGGTAACGGCGCCAGGGAACAGAACCCGGCTTAAGGTTCTCTCCGACCACACTTATTTCGCCCTGTCCAGTCTTGCCCGGAGCATCAGCATCATCGATGGCTGCCGCGACCTGGCGTAACACTGACAGAGCCTTGGGCCGTGCATGCAGAACTCCGACTGGCCGACATTGCTGCAGAGAACCCGCGACAGTCTCGATCGTCTCGATGCCAGCGAGAAAAACTGGATCAGGGAACGTCTGAAGGCCATCGAATCACTGCAAACGGCTCTCGATGGGCTCTTTTGCGCGGCCGATGGTTCGGCGTTGTGCGCGGCCTGTGCAGGCGCTTGCTGCGGCTGCGGCCGGCATCACCTGACCCTCGGCAATCTGCTCGCTTTCCTCCTCGAAAGCCAGGAGCCACCGGTCCCAGACCCGGAGCAGACCTGCCCCTATCTCGGCCCCTCCGGCTGCCGCCTGCCGGTGCGCAGCCGACCGTACAACTGCATCACCTTTTTTTGTGAACATCTCGAAGAACGTCTCAGCAACGCGGACCGTCTCCGTCTGCGTGAACTGGACCGGATGTTGCGAAGAGAGTACCAGCGCCTGGCCGACCGTTACCCGGCCGCCAGTCTGCGTGGTCTCTGGATTGCTGCCGGCCAAAGGGGTGACGGCCCCCTGTTTGGCGATGACGAGACAATTCCGCAGTCCTCTTGACAACCGGGCTTCGATACCGAAGAGAATAGAGCTATGAAACTCAGTTTTAAAAAAACCAACGGTCGCCTGGATGAACTGATCGATGACATCATGGCGATGGCCGAGGTCTATCACCCTGACGTCATTCGGGAAATGATCATCAGTGCCCTCAAGGCCGGCCAAGAGAACGACTACCTCGCTGACCTGAAAATGATGCGCGCGACGATGAAGGAGATGCGCTACACGAACAAGGTCTTCAGTGAGTACCGGGATCGTAAGAAAGTCACGATCTTCGGCTCTGCACGCAGCGCACCCGAAGAAGCCATCTATAAAAAATGTGTCACCTTCTCGCGGCAACTGGTACGACTGGGTTACATGGTCATTACCGGCGGTGGTCCCGGGATTATGCAGGCCGGTAACGAAGGCGCCGGAGCGGAGAATTCCTTTGCCATCAACATCCGGCTCCCCTTCGAGCAGGAAACCAACCCGGTCATGGAAAAAAGCCGCAACTCGATCACCTATCGCTACTTTTTCAATCGCAAAGTGGCTTTCCTCAAGGAGGCCGATGCGATCGCTCTCTTCCCGGGGGGCTTCGGCACCATGGACGAAGCCATGGAAACTCTGACGCTGGTGCAGACCGGCAAGAACCCGCCGATTCCTCTGGTCCTGATCGATGATGACGACGGCAGCTATTGGGAACCCTGGTTGGTTTACATGAAGGATGTGATGCTCAAGCGCGGGCTGATCTCCGGAGAAGACTTCAGTCTGTTTTCGATAACCCGGGATCCTTTCGAAGCGGCGCAGCTCATCCATGACTTCTATCGCAATTACCACTCCAGCCGTTGGGTGGGCCCGACATTCGTTGTCCGTTTGAACAAGTCTCTGCAGCCCGAGCAGTTGCAAATTCTCGAAGAAGAATTCCGCGAAATTATTGAACCCGGCACGCATCTGCAGATGTCCGAGGCGTTGCCGGAGGAAGCTGATCAGCCGGATCTTATTGATCTGCCGCGCCTGACCTTCCAGTTTAACCGCCGGGATTACGGACTGCTGAAAGCCTTTCTCAGACGCCTGAATGCATTCTAGGCCATCGCATCATGTCCTTCATCGGATAACTGCCCGGTTACGATGAAGCTGCGATCGGCCGCATCTCAGCGGTATGCTTGAGGGATCGATGCAAAACCGCGTGCGCTGCTCTGGGTAACACGCGAGACCCCCCTTAAAAAATTATAAGTTAATATTTTCAAATGGTTAGCTTTCTGGCCGGTGCTGCCATAGTCACTTGCGCAAATTGCGAACCACGCCGTGATCATCCGCCGGGGGGGCAGGACCTGCCTTGCCCGGAAGAATTGCGTCAGGCGTGCGGAGCGACCGCTTGCAAATCAGACGTTTGCTGTTATAATGGCCCCCTGTATTTATCATCTTGGAATCGCTCATTTTTTTCCATATCTGGTCATGATTTGTCCAATTGCAAACGGGCCGAGTCTGGCCACCCAACCATCCGGTGGAACATTTCGCCGGTAAACTACTTGAAGAGGGAGGATGTCTATGAAAAAGTTTGCCGTAGTCTTGCTGACCGCCGTGTTTGTCTTCATCGGCCTGGCCGATGCTCTGGCAACCCAGTATGTGACCATCGGGACCGGTGGCGTCACCGGTGTTTACTACCCGACCGGCGGAGCGATCTGCCGTTTGGTCAACAAGACCCGCAGTGAACACGGAATCCGTTGTTCGGTCGAGAGTACCGGCGGCTCGATCTACAACCTCAATGCCATCGCCGCCGGCGAACTGGACATGGGTGTCGCCCAGTCGGACTGGCAATATCACGCTTACAACGGCACCAGCAAGTTCGAAGAGCAGGGCCCGAACAAGGACCTGCGCGCGGTCTTCTCCGTGCACCCTGAGCCCTTCACCATGGTTGCGCGTGCCGATTCCGGCATCAAGAATTTTGAAGACATCAAGGGCAAGCGAGTCAATATCGGCAACCCGGGTTCCGGCCAGCGGGGGACCATGGAAGTGGTCATGGAAGCCATGGGGATGAGCGTCGATGATCTCAAGCTCGCCTCCGAGCTGAAGGCCGCCGAGCAGGCCAGTGCCCTGTGCGACAACAAGATTGACGCCATGGTCTACGTGGTCGGTCACCCCAACGGTTCGATCAAGGAAGCGACCACCTCCTGCGACTCGGTGCTGGTCAACGTCGCCGGGCCGGCGATCGACAAGTTGGTCAAGGAACGTCCCTACTACCGTAAGGCGACCATCCCCGGTGGCATGTATCGCGGCAATCCCGAGGATACCCAGACGTTTGGTGTCGGCGCGACCTTCGTCACCTCCGCCAAGGTTCCTGACGAAGTGATCTACAACGTCGTCAAGGCGGTTTTCGAGAACTTCGACGACTTCAAGAAGCTGCATCCCGCTTTTGGCGTGTTGAAAAAAGAGGAAATGGTCAAGGACGGTCTTTCTGCTCCTCTGCACGAGGGCGCCAAGAAGTACTACAAGGAAGCCGGCCTCCTGTAAGAATGCGGATCACCATGGTCGAAAAAATGCACCGCCGCTCAAGCGGTGGTGCATTTTTTTGCTGAAGTTTCATGGCACCCCGGCTGGAGACGGATGGCGTGATGTTTCGATCTGTATGCGTCTGCGGCCGGCCGTTCTGAGAGGGAACCTGCGCTATGGGAAAAGACAAGGAAAAGGCCAAGGCCATCAACATTCAACCGGACCAGATCGTCGAATCTGAATTTGGCGCCCGGAACCCGACCGGATCCGTGCCGAAAAAGATCCTCTTTTTTGTGCCTCTGGCCTGGACACTCTTTCAGCTCTGGATCGCATCGCCGCTGCCTTTTATCTTCGACTTTTTCGTCCTCAACTCGACGGAAGCACGCGCGATTCATCTGGCCTTTGCCATTTTCCTGTCATTCACGGCCTTCCCGACGTTCAAGCGTTCGCCGACCAGTTACATTCCGATTCAGGACTGGATTCTCGGTTTGATCGGTGCTTTCTGCGCCGCCTACCTCTACCTTTTCTACGAGGAACTCTCCGGGCGGCCGGGCATGCCGACGACCTTGGATCTGGTCGTTGCGGTGGTGGGCCTGATTCTGCTGCTCGAGGCCACCCGTCGCGCCCTCGGCCCGCCACTGATGGTGGTCGCTTCGATCTTCATTCTCTACACCTTCGGTGGCCAGCACATGCCGTCGGTGATTGCCCACAAAGGGGCCAGCCTGGCCAAAGGCATGTCTCATTACTGGCTCGGCACCGAGGGCGTCTTCGGTGTCGCTCTCGGCGTCTCGACCAGTATGGTCTTCATGTTCGTGCTGTTCGGCGCCTTGCTCGAGGCGGCCGGTGCCGGCAACTATTTCATCCGTTCCGCCTTTGCTGCGCTCGGCCATATGCGCGGCGGACCGGCCAAGGCGGCGGTCGTTTCCTCCGGCCTGACCGGCCTGGTCTCCGGCTCTTCGATTGCCAACGTGGTCACCACCGGGACGTTTACCATTCCGCTGATGAAAAAGGTCGGCTTCAAAGCGGAGAAGGCAGGCGCCGTCGAAGTGGCCTGTTCGACCAACGGCCAACTGATGCCACCGGTCATGGGGGCGGCCGCATTTTTGATGGTCGAGTACGTCGGCATCAGCTACATTGAGGTCATTAAACACGCCTTTCTACCGGCCGTTATCTCCTATATTGCGCTGGTCTACATCGTGCACCTCGAAGCCTGCAAGATGGGATTTCGAGATTCGGGAACTGCCCGAGTTCGGTCCCACGGTCCAGTCCGGGCTCTATTTCCTGCTGCCGGTCGTGGTGCTGATGTGGTGCCTGACGGTCGAGCGCTTCTCGCCCGGCCTCTCGGCGTTCTGGGCCACGGTGCTGATGATGTTCATTGTCGTCACCCAGTGGCCGCTGAAAAAGTTTTTTCGCAAGATCCAGGCCGACGAGGCGGGTCTCTATACCTTTAAGACCGGCTTTAACGACCTGGTCAACGGCATGGTCTCCGGTGCCCGTAACATGATCGGTATCGGCGTGGCAACGGCGGCAGCAGGTATCGTCGTCGGCACCGTCACCCTGACCGGCATTGGCCTGGTGATGACCGAGTTTGTCGAATTCATCTCCGGCGGCAACCTGATGCTGATCCTGCTCTTCACCGCTCTGATCAGCCTGTTGCTCGGCATGGGACTGCCGACCACCGCCAACTACATTGTCGTTTCGACGTTGATGGCGCCGGTTATCGTCAACCTCGGTGCCCAGAACGGCCTGATCGTACCGTTGATCGCCGTCCACCTGTTCGTCTTCTATTTCGGCATTCTCGCCGATGACACACCGCCGGTCGGTCTGGCTGCCTTTGCGGCGGCGGGGATTTCCGGCGGCGATCCGATCCGCACCGGGATCCAGGGTTTCACCTATGACATGCGAACGGCGATTCTGCCCTTCATGTTCATTTTCAATAACCAGCTGCTGCTGATCGGACTGGATCACTGGTTCCACGTTCTGATCGTCATTGCCGGTGCGGTGCTCGCCATGCTCGCTTTCGCATCCGGAACCCAGCACTATTTCCTCACGCGCAACCGAATCTGGGAAACGGTGGCGATGCTGTTGATCGCCCTGGTGCTGTTCCGACCGGGACTGATCTGGGATCGGATCTATCCGGCAAGGAATTCACCAAGGTCATGATGCTCACCATTCAGGAAGGAAAAACCGGCGAGGATCGCCTGGCCGAGATTGGCTTCGCAATACGCAATGAAGATCACAAGATTCTCATCGACAACGTGATTTTCGGCAGCGAGGCCGAGAAGATGGGTATCGACTTTGATCAGGAGATCATCAATATTCAGATGCCGAACCGGCGGCCCTACATGGAATGGATGTACGTCCCCGCCGTTGGCCTCTATCTCCTGATTGCTTTCCTGCAGCGCAAGCGCCGCAAGCGAGAGTCCCCGGAGCCACTCGCTGCGGCCTGAACCGGATCATTTACCGAAAGGGAAAGCCAATGAGCCTTGACATCAAGAACATTCTCGTCGCCAAGGATTTGAGCACGGAATCCGCTGATGTGATCCGCTACGCCCTCGAACTGGCCGGCCGCTTCGACGCCCAGGTTCATGTGCTGCACATCATGCCGACGGTCGATCCGGCCGTTCTCAACATGGTCGCCATCAGCATGGGCCCGGATAAACTGGCCAAGCTGAATCAGGCCAATGAGAAGGAGCTGGCAGACAAAACCCGCAAACAATTGGAAAAGATCCTCGAGGAGGAGAAGAACCAGCTGGGG
>JARRPG010000076.1:0-10542 GCA_037383085.1 Desulfuromonadales bacterium
GAAACTGGCGCAGAGCTGCCATGGCTTTTTCGGCCCGGTATTCCTGGATGAAGCTGAAGGCGGCATTGAGCAGGGCAACACCGGCCAGGGCCCATCCCAGGACGGCCATGCTCTGCCCCGGCTGCAGGCGTTCCGCGACAAAACAGATGATGGCCGAGGCAAACAGCAGGAGCGTAAAAAAATTCGTGAACTGGTGCAGCAGGTTGCGCACCAGCCGCCAGGGGTCGCGCACTTCAACGCTGTTGCGGCCGATTTCCTGTAGACGTTCGCTGGCCTCGGCGCTGTCCAAGCCCTCCGGGCTGCTGCCAAGGAGTTTGAAAACACGCTCGACGGGAAGATTATGGATTTGCTGGGCGTTGTTCATACCGATCGATAGAGGCCGACGTCACAGGGTGATTTGTGCAGGATGCGTTCGATCACCAAACTGTGAAAGACGCGGTAAGCCAGGCTGTGTTCACTGACACCCAGTAGGAGCAACTGGCTTTTCAGACGACTGGCTTGCATCAGCAACTCATGTCCCCAGTCACTGGCAATCATCACGCGGTGATCACAGCGAAAAGGAACGGGCGAGAGAACGTGATTCATCTCGGCCTGGATTTCTTGCAGAGCAAGCCTTCCCTTCTGCTTCAGCGCCTGCTCGATCTCCGCGGTCAGTTCTGGATGCCGCAGCGCATTGACCCGCATGACCCGGCACAATTGGACGAAACGAAGCTGTGGTGCCAGGCGCCGCATGATGGGCGCGAGGTGACTGAAGTCGTTCTGGTGACCGGCGAAAGGCAGCAACAGATCATGCGGATTACCGAGCAGGCCGGGTTGTACGACCCGCAGGGCGAGAACCGGACATTGGTGCATGCGCAGGAGTTTTTCTGAAATGGTCCCGGCAAAATAACTTTGCCGGCGTGGTTTGACCCGGGTTCCGCAGAGCAGCAGGGTCTCGGGATCGGGTGGAATGGCCTGGCGCAAGGTACGGTGGACCGATGCGCCCAGTGGTAAGCGCTGTGGCAGGAATTCCACATTGCGTTCCGCACACTCATCAGCGAGCTGATCGAAACGCGCGGTGACGATGTCCGTAGCAATCTTGCCGTCATGAACATGCAGCACCAGCAGTTTGCGGTCCTTTTCCGCAAGCGCGAAGCGGAGTGCATAACGCGCCACCCAGTCGCTGTAAATCGAGCCGTCATGCGCCAGGATGATCATGGAATGACCTCCGACCACGAAATCCAACAAGATTTGCCATGAATATATTTTAACGCTTATCGGTCTCTTCTCAATCGACGCAAGGAACCATTTTGGCGCGATCATCGGACCCATGCCATGTTTTGTGACGCGATGCAGAGCCCGTCAGAGATTTTGACAAAGCCATGTCAGCACAGGGGGATTGATGCGGGCAGGAAATATGCCGGGGTGCTTGGCAACGCAAGAGCATTCGATGCGTACGCCCCAATGATTTTATGCCGTCACGAACAAGCCCCGCGTCCTTTGACGCGGGGCTTATCGCTTTGATAAACAGGACCTTATCTAACCTGGAAGGACCAAACGGAACTTTCCGATTCTGCGCCACGACTGTCGCGGGCGATCATCTTCCAATAATAGGTCATTCCCGGCGTCAAACCGGAGATCGTCAGCGACTCGGTTCCTGCCAGGATCGGGCTATTATCCACCGCGGCAGGATCATCGCCGCCGCCCCCACCGCCACAGGCGGCCAAAGACATGAGGAAGGCGGCAACCAAGAGCAGGGCGGCCCATCGATGGCGCCGATGCAGCAGGCCGGCCACCAGCAGACCGATCAGCCCAGTTTGATTTTCGAGCAGACGGTAGGTAGCCAAAGCATCCACCAGGCCGAAGCCATAGCTGTTGTCCGGACCGGTATCGCCCAGATCGGTGGCTGACTGCGTCAGTGCCTGCTCGAGTTCGTCCAGTGGCAACCCCGGAAAGGCACTTAGCAGCAGGGCCATGACGCCGCTGACATGGGGCGTGGCAAAGGAGGTTCCGGCAACGTGGGTATAAGAATCCGAGGACTCTTCTCCCGCCGCGTCTGTCAGGTCGGTAGTCCAGACCAGGAAACCCGGCGCCACCAGCTCGGGGTAAATGGTGTTGTCACAGGCGGAGGGCCCGCGCGCGCTGAAATCGCTGATCAGGGTACTCGCGCTTAAGGTGCCGACCGAACCGACCGCGAAACTCTCCGGGTAGTTGGCTGGCGGCGTGCTGCTGCTCTGCTCCGGGCCGGTATTGCCGGCGGCAAAGACCACGGCAATCCCGGCCGCCCGCAGGACTTTCAGGTCGGTTTGGAATTCCAGGGCGGTCGCGTCACAAACATCGGGGGTCGATTCGAAGCCCCAGGAGTTGTTGACGATATCGGGCGCGTCATCCGTGTCCGGATTGTTATCGGGATCGAGCAGCCACTGGTAACCGGCATGGATCGAGCTTCGCGGTGCCAGGCCGCTGTCATCAAAGATCTTGACGCCAATCCACTGGGCGGCCGGCGCAACACCGAGATATTGTCCGCTGTTTTGTCCCCCGAGAACCAATCCGGCGACCTGGGTGCCATGGCCATCGACATCGACCGGTTCCAAGAGATGTTCGCCGTTCGGATCGAACCAGCTGTTAGGGCCACCTCGCCAAGCGGGCGCCAGATCAGGATGATTGACATCGACCCCGCTGTCGACAATCGCCACCGTCACGTCCTGTCCGGCGTAGCCCAGCGCCCAGAGTTCGGGTGCATTCACCAGGTCGACGTTCGGCTGTGCCGGGCCGGAGATTTCCAGGGCCTCGGCTTCCGGCAGTTCCACCACCGCATCGACGACGATCGATGCCACGCCCGGGAGCAGCATCAGTTCCGCAATCAAATCGGGTGTTGCATCGACGGCCACCGCGTTGATCAGCCAAAGGTCGCGTTGTTTGACCACCCCATGTCGCTGGAGAACGTTTTGCAATGGCTGGCGGCTTCGGTTGGCCCGTTCCTTCAGACTCTTGATCATGGCGGCCCGGGCGACAGCCCGGCGGGGCCCTTTCTCCCGGGTCGGCACGTCCATCGGCCGGACATCGACACGGTCCTGCAAACGGACGATAACGGGGACCGTCTCGCCCGGCCTGACACGTTTCAAACGGGCCTGCAGGGCCGGTCCGATCTTCGTTTTGGAGGACCGCATATCGGCTGTGGCTGAAGAGGCCTCTGCGCGTGGGGGCAAGAATCCCGCGAAGCTCACCAAAAAGATCAGCAGCAAAGCGGTCATCAGCCGCTGCCATGCGATTGTCAGGTGCAAATCAGGTGTTGTCATAGTGACGGGCCATTGCGACGATGCAGAACGGTCAGCAAACGTATTTTTCCTCGGATCAGAAACACCCAGCAGGTTGACGAGGCTCACTCCGAAGAATATCAGTTCGCGGCATGGATGTGAAGATTGGCTCACCGGAAAAGATGTCTCCACACGGCCAACCATCAATCGCCGAGCCCAGGTGTCCGCAGAGGGGAAAATCCTTCACTTCGGTCTTTGCTTGATGTGAATTTTTATTTGACTATAATGGGTGACTTCGCCACAAGACCGCCAGATGTCACTCGGAACGTCTTGGTTGACAATCATTGCGCGTTATCACAATGGTTCGCGTCAAGATGCACTCGCCAAACGTCCCCTTGCTCAAGAAAGGATGTTCCATGAAAGCCTTCTTTGTCGTCATCATCGCCCTCTTGCTGAGCACACCCTTGGTCCTGGCCGCAGACAAGGTGGAGCTGAAAGATCTGAACGACAAGATCAACTACAGTATCGGTTACCAGATTGGCGGAGATTTCGTCAAACAGAACATCGCGCTCAAGCCGGAAGCGATCATCGCCGGCATCCGTGCTGCCGTTGAGAGCCAGGATCCGCTCCTGACCGAGCCGGAGATGACCAAGATCCTGATGGATCTGAAAGACAGGATTGTCGCCGAGCAACGCCGCCAGGCGAGCGAGGCCGGCCAGGCTTTCCTCGATGAATATCGCAAGCAGGACGGGGTTGTCGAGATGCCGATGGGGGTCATGTATCGGGTTCTCGAGGTCGGCACAGGACCGGTCCCGGGTGAAAAGGATTCGGTGGTCGTTCATTACAAGACGCGGACCATCGATGGTGTCGAAGTCGGCAACACCTACACCGACAATCAGCCGAAAACCTATCGGGTCGGCCGGATGATGCCCGGACTCCGGGATGTCTTGCTGCGGATGATGGAAGGGGCCAAATGGGAAGTGGTCGTGCCGCTGGGACAGATGAACAATCCGAACCCCGATCTTCCTGGTCAGGGGATTCTGGTTTACGAAATCGAATTGGTGTCCGTGAAACCGACCGAAGAGGCCACCAAGAAGGAATAGCTGCAGCATGATCAGATAACGAAGACCAAAGGGTCGCTGGGAACTTTAAGCCACAACCGGTTTGCGCAGCGCAAGCGCCCTTTGAAAATGCGCCGGGCCTGATATGCGACCGGTGCACACTTGAGAGAATGAGGACATGGACACTTGACATGTCCTCATTTTTTTGCAACGCGCTGGCAGAGAGACGCGGCGAGGGCCGTTAGCCGTTCTCCGGGAGCACGGCAACGGAACGAAAAGGTGCGGCCTGCTGGACCTCAAAAAAACATCCGCAGAGACAACCCGCCAAAAACCACCGGCCAGCCGGTCAGCAAAAGAAACAGCCCGAAGAAAAGGCTCGCGGCCAGCACCCAGTGCCGTTGACTGCGTTGCAGGGCCGGTCCGGAACCCAATTTGCAGTGCAAGGCTTCGAGCAGACCGGGAACCATGCTGCACAGAACACCGCCGAACAGCCCCAGGTAGATCGGGTAGCCGATAAAGTTCGAAGACTTCTGCAGCATATCGAAGGGACAGTGATGGGTCGGCAGTTCGTAGACGTACAGTGAGATAAAGGAGATGGTCGCGGTCAGGCCCAGCAGCAGATAAGGGATTGCGGCCAGGGCCAGCAGATAGCGCCAGAGGGGCGCCTTGCTGAGGAGGTTGAGCAGCAGGAGAACGGCGAACAGCAGCGCTCCGGCATAAAAAAGGGTCATCATCGGGCGCGGCGGGAAACTGGCCACTTCAGCGGCCAGACCCGCCGATTTGCTACTGAACAGGGACCCGCAGCAGGACGTGATGATCTCTGGTTTCAGACCGAGGAAGTAGAGGACCTGCAGGACAAAATCCGCCGTCACCAGAGGCACGAGCAACAGCAGCATCAGGGATTTGAAGCGGACCAGGGGATAGTCTGCGGCACGCAGGTCATAGTGGTTGACGACAACCCAGAGACCTCCGGTTAAAACCAGTGCCATCTTGACAAACAGGGCCCACCAGCCGATCGGGTTGCTGTTCAGGGACCCGGTGGCACACATCGCCCCAACGAAGAGCGGATGGATGTCATCGACGGTATAGAGAAAAAGTGGCAGCGAAAGAATGCTGAAGCCGAAGGCATAATTAATCAGTGTCGACACCAGGTAGGACCGCCGCTCCAGGGTCAACTGGCGCTCATCGGCTTGCTCCGGCTGCCAATAACGCAGCACCTGACAGGACAGCCGGGCACTGAAGAGGACAAACCCGAAGGTCAGCAGGCTGCCGGACAATAAGGCCAGAATACCGGGATGCAGAATCATCGGCTCTCGATATCGGTCAGTCGCCCGTCATGCAGATGCAGGACCTGGCGGACGAAATCGTGTTCACGGACAGCGGGGTCGTGCGTCGCCATGACAATCGTGCGTCCCTGATCGTTGAGTTGTTTCAGATAGGTAAGGAATTCTTTGGCGAGTCGGCTGTCAAGATGTGCCGTCGGCTCATCGGCAATAACAACTTGCGGATCGTTGATCAGCGCCCGGGCAATCGCCACCCGTTGCTGCTCGCCACCGGAGAGCTGGTCGACAGGTCGCGACGCCTTTTCGGCCAGATCGAAGGTCTCCAGAAGCCGCAGGCCGCGTTGCCGTATGGCTCCGAGACTGCTGCCATTCGGGAAGCTGGGAAGAACCACGTTATCGAGCACGGAAAGTTTTCGAATCAGGTGAAATTGCTGGAAGATGAAACCGAATGTTGTCCGGCGCACTTCGGTCAGGAAGCGCTCAGGCAATCGCGAGATTTCATCACCGGCAACGAAAACCCGGCCGCTGGTGGGCCGGCACATCGCTCCGATCAGGCTCAGCAGAGAGGTTTTCCCCGATCCGCTCGGACCACTCAAGACAACCACACTGCCGGCTTCGATGGCCAGCGAAACGCCATGCACGGCATGGAAGGCATCGACGCGGTTCGGATTGTATATTTTGTCGACCTGTTCGGTGCGAATCAATGCGTTTTCGGCCATGGTCAACTCCGCATGATGCTGTCCGGTTCGGTGACAGCGGCTTTCCATGAGGGGATGACGGTACTGGCGACATAAGGGGCAATGGTCAGGAAGGCCAGGATCGCAACCTGGTAAAAATCGATATAGGGGGTCAAGGCGAATTTCGGGAAGAGCACGGACCACCCCTTGATGACTGCGGACAGCAGGGGGGCGTCAAAGACAAAGACGTGAATCATCGCCAGACAGATCCCGACCAGGAACGACACCAGGGCCACGGCCATCCCTTCCCAGAATTTCAGCAGCAGAATATCGGCGGTATCCCAGCCGACCGCTTTCAGGATCCCGATTTCCTGGCGTTCTTCGCTGCTCAGCCCGGTCGCTTTGTCCCAGGCCAGAATACAGAATGCCGCCAGCGCCGACAGGAAGACCGTCAGCAACATGCCGCTGCGCCAGTTGAACACAGCATCGTAGGTCCGGCTGATTTCACTGCGGGTAATCGGCCGGCTTTCCGGCAGCAGGCGCTTGATCTTGCCGGCGATGTTGTCGATCTCGGCTGGATTGTAGACGGAGACCGCGAGATCTGTAACGTATCCCGCCGGAAAATGAAAGAATGATTGCAGGTCATCTGCGGTCAGAACCACCAGGTCGTTCGACAGCAATTGGGATTCCGGCGCGAAAACGCCGGTGACCGTAAAAATCCGGCCCAGGTTGGTCGCGTCGATCAGCGCCAGGTCGTCGCCCGGGATGATGTTGCGGACCTCTGCCACGCCAACGCCCACGGCACACTCGTCGGGGCCGTTCGGCATCCGCCCCTCCAGCAACGGCCAGGCAGACGGGCTCTGTCCGTACACCCCGAGGAGGGTGTAATTGGCTTTGGTCAGGGCATCATAATAATACCCCCAGAGGCGCGGTTCGACCCGTGCCACCCCGGTTATCGCACCGATCCGTTCGGCATGTTCAACGGAGATCAGTTCGTGACGGCCGGCGACCTGGCGTTGCACAATCACGTCCGGGACATCCTGCAGCAACTGCCGCGCATCGGTCCGCAAGGCATGCGTCAGCAACAGGACCGAGGCCAGGACCGCCACCGTGAAGCTGAAGGCAACCACAATCGCGACGCTTTTCCCTTTGCGCCGCCAGACCGAGGAGAGCGCATGTTCAAGAAGCTTGAGGTGACGTCTCATTGTTCAGAAGGACCCGGCATGGTTTTGATCTGCGTTGTCATGTTGAAGGGGGGCGGCGCCATCAGGGACCCCGCCGGGAAATGCTCCGGGGCACTGGGAAATTCCTGAAACGCTGTGAACAAATCCGCCTGGGAGGGATGCCGTGCGTAGCGGGCCTCACTCCAGAGGGCCAAGTCGGTCAGTTGCAGGCGTTTGGCCAGGTCACGCCGCAAAGCGAGGCTCTCCTTCTCATAGGCTGAAACGCGCTGGGTGGTCCAAATGCTCAAGAGCGCAAAGAGGATCAACAGGCACAGGACCAGCGGCAGGAATGTCCGACTGTAGGTCATGGTTGCAGCTCGACAGCGTTCAGGGCCGCACCATCGAAGCGCATGACCTTCTCATAGCCATGGTCGCGCATAAAGGTTTTCAGATTCTCTTCGCCGGACACCGGGACCATTTCCTTACCCATCGGCCCCAGCACGTCGCTTCCGGCGACAAAAAAGGCCGCGCGCCTTTGCAGTGTGTAATATTCGGTGACCTGGAGCTGGTCGATATCGTCCGGGGTGGCCTCCGGCAGATAATCCTGCAGGTTGAAATAAAAAACGAACATATCCTTCGGCCCGTCGAAGAAATAGTGGTGGCCGTCCTTGAAAGTAACCAGGGCAATCCAGTTCGGATAGGGTGCGACCCGCATACCGCAGGTCATGCAGCGATCCTCGGTGGTCGGTTGCACAGCCTGTTCAGTGAACCCGGCGGTGGACAGCACCAGGACACTGCAGAGGGACCAGAATGTCAGCAGGACCAGCCTTAGCGACAGTTGTTTCAGCATGAAAAACCTTCCTCGTGGGTCACGCTTTGTTGCAGACGAGCAGGCGCGACCGGTGAAAATCCAGACTGATCTTATACCATGCCCCGAACCCAGCGCAAGGCACCATGCTCCCTCGCCCTGTGGTCTTGTCGAAACGCCGTAGGCGGGCCAGGATTCCGAGCGGTTTCCTGTCGCAATGGTCGACGCAGAAAACGAAGGGCTGTGCCACCAGGCACCGCAACGTGCAAAAGAGATCGGATTGCCGGAGAATTGCTCAGATGTTCCCTTGCATTTTTTCGTTGAATTTGCTACACAACCCGCAGCAGATACAATTGCCCATCAGCCATCAAGAAATGGCGCCTACCGAACCTATGCTGCCGACCGAACAACACAAAGCCTACTGCAACTTTTACGACAGCGTGCGCAGCGGCGCGCACCTCGACCCGCGCACAACGGCGATGGTCGGACTGGCGGCAGCCATGGCCAGAGAGTGCCAGCCATGAATTGCCCACTACCTTGGCGTGGCCAGGGAACTGCAGATCACAGACGCAGAAATCGGCACCATCCAGGGCATCGTCATGGCGATATCTGCCGGCAAGATCAATGCTCTGATGCGGGAATTCCCGTCTCCCGCCGAAGCCTGACATTTCCTTTGACAGCACATCTGATCCCTTTTTCGGAGGCGGCCCGTGCCTGATCGTCGTGAACAGCTGCGCGCCCTGCCGGCCATCGACAAACTGCTGGCGACCCCGGCCCTGGCAAACCAGCTCGAGACCCAGCCGCACGCCCTCGTCGTCGAAGCCGCCCAGACCATTGTCGCCGCCCTGCGCCGGCAGATTCTGGACGAATCCGCAGCCCTTCCGGATCTGCATTTTGACAGGGTCGCTGCCATGGTGGCGGAGGAAGTT
Organism: Desulfuromonadales bacterium; assembly: GCA_037383085.1. GTDB lineage: Bacteria > Desulfobacterota > Desulfuromonadia > Desulfuromonadales > BM103 > JARRPG01. The sequence continues at coordinate 9,158 of JARRPG010000076.1, forward strand.
GCCCATCGAGCCCGCCCTTCCCTGCGGCGCGTGGTGAACGTCACCGGCACACTGCTACACACCAATCTCGGCCGCGCCCCGCTCTGCGATGCGGCGCTGACAGCGATCGCCGAAACCGCCCGGGGGTATTCGAACCTTGAGTACGATCTCGATCGCGGTCAGCGCGGCAAGCGCTTTCGCCACGTCGAGGCGTTGATCTGCCAGTTGACCGGCGGCGAGGCGGCCACGGTCGTCAACAACAACGCCGGGGCCGTGATGCTCTGTCTGGCGGCCCTCGCCGCCGGCCGCACGGCCCTGGTCTCGCGGGGCGAACTGATCGAAATCGGTGGTTCTTTCCGGATTCCGGAGATCATGGCTGCCAGCGGCGTCCGGCTGGTCGAGGTGGGAACGACCAACAAGACGCATCTGGCCGATTATCAGCGCGCCATCGATACGGAAACCGCCCTGATCCTCAAGGTCCACACCAGCAACTACCGGATCCTCGGCTTTACCGAGGCGGTGTCCGGAGATGACCTGGCGGCGCTGGGCCGACAGCATGGCCTGCCGGTTCTGGAAGATCTCGGCAGCGGTCTGCTGTTCGATCTCTCGTCCTTCGGCCTGCCCAGGGAGCCGACGGTTGGGGACGCCCTGAAGACCGGTATCGACCTGCTCACCTTCAGCGGCGACAAACTGCTCGGTGGACCCCAGGCCGGGATCATCGTCGGCAAACGTGCCGTGATCGAGACCGTGCGCAATCACCCGATGGCGCGGGCCCTGCGGATCGACAAACTGACCCTGGCGGCCCTCGAAGCCACCTTGCGCCTCTATCGTGACCCGCAGCAGGCCCTGCAGCGGATCCCGACACTGGCCATGCTGGCGCAGACCGAAACAACTCTTAAAGCCCGCTGCGAAGCCCTGTTGCCCCAGCTGCTCGCGGGTTGCGGCGACCAGGTGGCGGCTGAGATTGTGCCGACGACGGCGACCGTCGGTGGTGGTGCCCTGCCCCTCGCCGAACTGGCCGGTTGGGCGGTGGCGCTGACTCCGCAAGAGCTGTCCCTGCAGACGTTGACATCCCGGCTGCGCCAGGCGGATCCGCCGGTGGTCGGCCGCATCCAGGACGACCGGTTCCTGATCGATCCGCGCACTCTCAGCAGCGATGACACGGCCGACCTGCTGCTGGCCTTCGCACAGGCCCTGGCTCCGGAGTCAACACCATGAGCACAGCCAGACGCTATCATATCATCGGCACCGCCGGACACGTTGATCACGGCAAGACCGTGCTGATCAACAAGCTGACCGGCGTCAACACCGATCGCCTGCGCGAAGAACAGCAGCGGGGCATTTCGATCGATCTCGGCTTCGCTCCGCTGGCCCTCAGCGACGGCAGCATGGCCGGCGTGGTCGAT
>JARRPG010000077.1:0-6795 GCA_037383085.1 Desulfuromonadales bacterium
GACCAACATCTGACCAACCAAAACGAAACAGGGAAATCAGCTAAGTATCTGATTTCCCTGTCTTTTTTTGGAGCGGGACACGAGATTCGAACTCGCGACTTCAACCTTGGCAAGGTTGCACTCTACCACTGAGTTAGTCCCGCAAAATATCGTCGGTGTTGCTGACGGATGGACTTTATAGCAAAAGCGCTTCGCGCAAGTCAACTGAAAACTTTGCCGCGGCAAACGCCATCTAACGGGCAAAGACGCGAAAGAATTTCCGCAGGTAATCGATCCCCGACCAAAGTGTGAGGGCCAAGGCGACATAAAAGAAGAAGAGGCCAAAATTGTGCATGTTCACCCGGAAAAGGCTCCACTCAAGACCGAACAGCCAGTAGTAATCGTAGTGCAGCATGAGCCCGGGAATAGCCACCATTTGATAGATCGTCTTGTACTTGCCGAGGTCGCTGGCGTCGATAACGACCCCTTCCGAAGAAGCTATCGAGCGCAATCCGGTAACGACGATCTCCCGTGCCAGGATCAGGAAAACAGCCCAGGCGGGGACTCGGCCTAGCGGAATCAGCATAACCAGGGCGGCCATGACGATCAACTTGTCGGCGAGCGGGTCGAGGAATTTGCCGAGCACCGTGACGACTTCCCATTTGCGTGCCAGCCAGCCGTCGATAAAATCGGTGACTGCCGCCAGACCGAAAATGGCCGCGGCCCACATGCCGGCGGCCCGCGTGTCAAAGAGAAGCAGAACCACGATAACTGGAATGGCTGCGACACGCCCCAGAGTTAAGAGATTTGGCAGGTTCAGACGCCCGGATTTGAGGTTCATAACAGGGTATCCCCTGCCTGACGATAATAGTTTAAGAAATGCTTGACCCGTCTGACGTAATTTTGCGTTTCATCGTAAGGCGGGATGCCGCCGTATCGTTTGACCGCGTTGGGGCCCGCGTTATAGGCCGCCAGGGCGAGTTCCAAATTATCGTTAAACAAATCGAGCATCTGGCGCAGATAAGCTGTACCGCCACGAATGTTTTCCGCCGGATCAAAGGGGTTCTGGACTTGCAGTTCCCTGGCGGTCTCCGGAATCAGCTGCATCAGACCCTGAGCTCCTTTTCGTGATACAGACCGCGGCTGGTAATCACTTTCGACCTTGATCACGGCTTTGACCAAAGCCTCTTCCAACCCGTAGACGTGGGCGTGACGTCGAATGATGTCAAGATAAGGCCGGGCACCGGAGCCGGGTGCTGGTTGTTCCTTGAGGTAGAGGTCCCAGCGGCCATGTGTCGGGGTATCGGTAAAATGAACGACCCCCTCGTCGTCCACGTAACGATAAATGTCAGCGGCAGCGGGGGAAACCCCGATCAACAGCACGATAAAGCAAAACAATAACCCTGGCACCGGTCGCTTCGGCATAGTGCAAACGCTCTCCCTTAACCTCATATATATATCTGAAAAACCATTGTATTTCAAGAAGTTTAGGTCTTGACAAGGGGGACACCGCTTCCCATAATGAGAAGTCTCAAGCAGAGACAACTCATGACCACAGACAAATTCAGTGCAAACCACAGGCCATTCTCCTCATGAAAATCACAGCGGACTTCCTTGTTGTCGGTAGCGGCATTGCCGGCCTGAGCTATGCCTTGACCGTTGCCGAACGCGGAACCGTTGCCCTGATCACCAAGCGTGAAGTGAGCATGACCGCAACGCAACTGGCTCAAGGTGGCATTGCAGCGGTCGCCAGTGACGAAGATTCTTTCGAGCAGCACCTGCAGGATACTATGGAGGCCGGCGCCTGGCTGCCCGACGAAACAATTGTCCGCATGGTGGTCGAAAAGGGTCCGGAGGCCATTGCTGCCCTGATCGATTGGGGCGTGAAGTTTTCCCGCAAGCAAGACCAGAGCTACGATCTGACCCGGGAAGGTGGCCACAGTCAACGCCGGATTTACCACGTCAAGGATGAAACCGGCAAGGAAATTGAGCGGGCGCTGGTCGCAGCCGCGCACAGCCATCCGAACATCACCCTTTATGAGAACCATGTCGCAGTCGACCTGATTACCGAGGCCAAGTTGACCCGCAGACGGCTCAAGCCGGATCGCTGTCTCGGTGTCTATGTCCTTAATTGCGTGACAGGGGACGTCGTCACCTTCGGCGCACCGATCACGGTGCTTGCAACAGGAGGCGCCGGCAAGGTTTATCTTTATACCTGCAATCCGGACATTGCGACCGGTGACGGCATCGCCATGGCCTACCGTGCCGGTGCAACGATCGCCAACATGGAGTTCATGCAGTTCCACCCCACGACCCTCTATCACCCGCATGCCAAGAGCTTCCTCATTTCGGAAGCCGTGCGTGGCGAAGGCGCCATCCTGCGCCGCAGCGACGGTACGGCGTTCATGGCCGAGTATCATTCGCAAAAAGACCTGGCACCACGTGACATTGTGGCGCGTGCTATCGACAATGAGATGAAAACCCACGGTGATGACTGTGCTTTTCTGGATATCACGCACAAGTCGGCCGATTTCATTCAAGACCGTTTCCCGCATATTTACGAAACCTGCCTGACCTATGGCATTGACATGACCCAACAACCGATCCCGGTGGTGCCGGCGGCACATTATCTGTGTGGCGGCGTCAAGGTGGATGCCTGGGGCGAGACCGACATCGCGAACCTGTTTGCCATCGGCGAAGTTTCCTGCACCGGATTACACGGGGCCAATCGCCTGGCCAGCAACAGCCTCCTCGAAGGCGTCGTTTATGCCAAGCGCGCCGCAGACCGCTCCCTATCGCGGTCAGCAGAAGACCTGCCGCCCTGCCCAGCAATCGCCCCTTGGGATCCGGGCAGCGCCCGGGACAGCGACGAGGAGGTTGTCGTTGCCCACAACTGGCATGAAATCCGGCTTTGCATGTGGAATTATGTCGGTATCGTGCGCTCCGACAAGCGATTGGTTCGGGCCTTGCGTCGCATTCAGATGATTCAGGAAGAAATTGCCGATTACTATTGGGATTTTCTGGTCACTTCGGACCTGATCGAACTGCGCAATATCGCTACGGTGGCGGAATTGATCATCCGCTGCGCGCTCAATCGCAAGGAAAGCCGTGGCCTGCATTACAACATCAACCATCCGGAAAAGGACGATATTCACTGGAAACAGGACACACTGATCAAGAAAATGTTCTGATCTGGCGGCCGTAGCGGGTCCTGCAGACGATCAGATCTTCAAGAAGACCCGCCTGCTGAAGCCTTAGGATCAGGCCAGAACCATAAACTGTCAGTTGAGAAACGGGAGCAAGCTGTGACGATTGATGATTACCGCGAAGAGATCAACCGACTCGACCGGGAGCTGCTGCGCATTTTCAACGCCCGCGCCGCTCTGGCGTTGAAAATCGGTGAAATCAAGAAGCAACGAGGGATTCCGGTCTACGATCCGGAACGCGAAAAGAAAATCTTTGAAACGATGTCCAACGACAACCCCGGGCCGCTGGAGAATGCGGCCATCATCCGCCTCTTCGAGCGAGTTATCGACGAATCGCGGCGTCTTGAACGGATACGTACGAAAGGGGTCTGATGATGTTGATCGTCATGAAAAAAAGTGCCAGCGAAACGCAATTGAGACGCGTCAAGCAGTACCTTGTCGAACAGGATTACGATTTTCACCAGTCAACCGGTGCTGACCGGACCATTATCGGCGTGATCGGCGACACCGATACCGTCAACCGGGCCGAACTGGAGAAACTTGAAGGGGTCCATGTCGTCTTCAAGATTCCCCAAGAGTCATGAGCCTGTTCCATACGCCGTTCCGGACATCATACCCTAAGGGGCGGCACTCAGCCGCGGCCCGTTGACGTCGTCGCCAGCAAGCCCGAAAGCGCCTGATCGACAATCCGCTCTCCCTGTTCTAAGACCTGACGCCGCCAGTCCTGATCCTCCGGGTAAAAGACCCGTAACAGACGCATTTTGATTTGCGCCGCATCCGGGTGGTTCTCCTGCCCCCAATGATGCAGCCAGTTTTCCGCCTGCAGGGCCCAAAAAACCTGCATGGGTGGCTCAGTGCCGAATTCCAGCCCGACAGCCGTCACCTCGGACTCCGGCAACATCCGTTCAAAAGCCATTTTGACGGTGCCGGTCAGTCGTGAGGAGACCGATTGACCATCATTTGTCGATTTGACAATCTCCTTTCCCCAGAGCGAGACGGCGCGCCGATACACCGGAGCATCCGCCGGATCATTGACAATCACCTCTCCCATGCCGTAAGACCCCAGTCCGGTGTGGCAATCGATGACGATCACCCGCCTGGCTCTGGACAGATGTCGTGCGGCAATGTCGTGCAGGGTGCGATTCGACCAGGTCGCCGCCCGACCACCGAAGAACAGTCCGTCCGGATAGGCATACTGCCCCTGAGTCACCGCCTCCTGCAAGGCATCATGACCACGCAGCAGGCGAAACAGCGAAATCGTCAACAGCACACGTAGACGGGCCGTCCAGGTCAACGAACGCGGCGCGATCACGTTGGCGAGCCGTGTATAGGCGTCATTGACGGGAGCTTCTGCCGAATCCGTGATGAAGTTTCGATTCAGGTCGACATTGTCTTCATTCACCCGGCGGAGAAAGGCGAACCCATAAGGATTGAGAGCATGAACCATGACCACGCGCACATCGGCGGTCAACCGGGACGCCAAATCGCCAGCGAGCAAGCCGGTTTGGATCGCCGACCCCGCAAACCCTTCCACACCGTGTGTGCCGGACATGATAACAAGCAGATTGGGAGCGTCCCGGGGCCCGAGTAGGGCGACGTCGGTGTAGAGACCGGCACCGCCGACCCCCGGACAGGTGTTCTGCAAATGTTCGATTTCAGCTCCGGCAAGACGGGCGGCATCAAGAAACTTTTGTCGTGCCTGCTGATAGTTGGCTGAGAAAACATTCAGGTCTCTGGTCATTTCGATTGGCCCTCTGGTTCCTCTGCGATTGATCCGGCGTTACCTGACCTCACAGTTTATCATTTAAATCAATCAAATCACGCATGTTGTGAGGATGAAACAAGAAAAACCGGGGGAAACAGATAACTGTCTCAACCCCGGTTGGATGCTCCGCAGAGTATACGCGTCTGATTGTTACAGCTGGCTTAATATCTCGCGGACCTCCTTGCCAAATTCGGCCGAAGGCGTCACGACAATGTCTTTCCCGGCCAGACGCGTGACGTAGCGCTCGGCGTCCTCGTTGTTCTTGTAAGCATCGCGTAATTTCTCATTGATTTTAAGGATGGTCGGCTGATCCAGGCCTTTTTCCTGGGCAACGGCGACCAAACTTTGCACTTCGCCCTCCTCGATCATGGCCAGACCAAATTTCTTGGGGGGTTTGCCAATATAAATATAAGCAGAATCATCAGCAGGAATGACTTCCAGCGGATCAGAGACCTGGTCCATCAGATTTTTCAGCGGTTCTTTTATCTCGTCGACTTGCCCGGCAGCCGGATTGGCTGCATCCAACTCCGGGTATTGCGGTTTCTTGCTAAATAAACCCATATGTCCTCCTTTTCTTTTTAAAGCGGAGCCTATCACATGGGTTTACCATAACATCTGAGGATAATGATGCAAGACCCTGACGTTTGAGACTCTTTGAACGTCAAGAACAAGAACCGCACAGTCCATAACCGGGTCAGTTAGGCAACTGGTCGAAATAGAACTGGTCTTCATTCTCGTAAGCATAACCACTATAGCCGAAAGAAAAAGCCTTGATTTCCGGAGCAAGGACAACACTCTGGTCGAAACGAAAAGTGTCCTCGGCATTCGACAGAAATGCCGACAAAGGCACGGTCTGCTTAACACGTCCTGAGTCATCGAGCAGGAACAGATACACCCGCAACTGCCGGACCGCGGCATACAGCAGTTGGTAGTGCTGGCTGAGCATGCCTGTGCCCGAGATGTGCAGACGATCGTTCTCGACCTGGTACTGATAGTCGATCACCATATCGAAGGTGGACCAGTTTCCCTGCTGCGGACCGCTGCCGGACAGGGGAATGATTTGCACGTCGGTGATAGTTTTGCCGTGATACAACTGACTGATCGGGACCGGGGTGCAGGCCATCAGGGTGCACAAAAAAACAATCGAGAGGATTCGCGAAAGAAAAGATGTTTGCATGATGAAAAACCTCCGCTGTCTTCTTATTATAAACGAAAACAGGGATGCCTTGCGGCATCCCTGATATTTTTGTTTCTGTTTTTCTGCCGCTCTTTAGCCGACAACCTCGCTGCGGGTAAAAACCGCTTTGAACCTCGATGTTGGCGCGAGCACCTTCTTCACGATCGACCAGGGTCACGATACCAAGAACCTCCAAGCCCTCCTCGCGCGCCCGCTCGACGGCCTTCATCGAGGATCCGCCGGTGGTCGTCACGTCTTCGACGATCACCACGCGCGACCCCGGTGGCAGGTTCTTGCGTCCCTCAAGCCACTGACCGGTGCCGTGGCCCTTTGGCTCCTTGCGAATGATGAAGGCATGCACCTGCGCACCATCGAGATAGGCCGCAATCGAGGTTGCAGTAGCGATCGGATCAGCTCCCATGGTCAAGCCACCGACCCCATCGATCGGACCTTCAAAGGTCTTGGTGATCTCCCAGAACGCTTTGCCGACCAGCAGTCCGCCTTTGGCATGCAGTGTCGTCTGTTTGCCGTCGAAGTAAAAATTACTTTTGCGCCCCGAAGCCAGAGTCACCTCCCGCTCCTCGTAAGAAAGTTCGCGAATGATCTGGATCAGTTCCTGGCGTTCCTGTTGCGTCATTTGTCTCTCCTGTATGGGTCCAGAATGCAGC
>JARRPG010000078.1:0-6450 GCA_037383085.1 Desulfuromonadales bacterium
GGTGCAGGGAGAGGCTGATATCCCCCAGCCCGGAGCCGTCGTCCTCCAGCAGGAACTGCCCGCCGTCCCCGCGGTACCCGTAGCGCAACCGGTCGGCGGGCGCGGCAGAGCGGCCGCCGTCGGGCATCCCCCACAGGTCGTGCCAGCTGTCGATCAGGTCGTCGAGCTCGCCTCCGCTATGCCGCAGCCAGGGGACTTCCAACTCCAGCTCCCAGTCTTCTGCCAGGCCGTAACGGGCCTGCAGGGCGAAACGCCGGGTCTCGCCGTCCAGCAGCACCCGCTCACCCTCCCCGGAATCCGACACGTAGTGACTGGCAACGCTCCCGTGCAGCGCGATACCAAAGCTGCCTCCCTCCCGGGTCGACGCCTCCCGCTGTGAAGGCAGGCCCAGCAGGCCCGCCACGGGTGCGAGGTTGCGGGCGTATAGAGGCGCATCGGCCAGCACCTGCGCCGGGTTCAACGCACAGCAGGCCAGTGCCAGGCAGCGCCCGGGTATGGAAACATTCATCGCAGGGGTGCCACTGTTATTCGGGGAGGACTCATCATAAAGGTTGCTCGCGCCGCATTCTAGCGGGCGCTATAATCCCCGCTTTTGCACTCCGGACCTGAACCATGCGCCACCTGCCCGCCATCGTCGCCCTCGCCGCCGCGCTGTTCCAGCTCGGTGGCTGCGGCCAGACCGGCCCGCTGTATCTGCCCCAGGAGCCGGGAGAACCGCCGGTGGTGGTCGAGCAGCCGCCGGTTCTCACCACCGAACCGGGCGTCACTCCCGGCCCCGGGCCCGCCTCCGAGTCGGGCATCGAGTAATCGTGGCGCACTTCAGCCGCCATCACGAGGCCCTCTATGCCGAGGACGTGCCGGTGGGCGACATCGCCGCCGCCCACGGCACGCCCTGCTACATCTACTCCCGGGCCGCGCTGGAATCCGCATTTGCCGAGTATCGCGCTGCGCTGGAAGGTTGCGACCACCTGGTCTGCTTCGCCGTCAAGGCCAACTCAAACCTCGCCGTGCTCGACGTGCTGGCCCGCCTGGGCGCCGGTTTCGACATCGTCTCCGGCGGGGAGCTGGAGCGCGTCGTGGCCGCGGGAGGCGATCCGGCGAAGACGGTCTTTTCCGGCGTGGGCAAGACCCCGGCGGAGATGGCCCGGGCCCTGCAGCTCGGCATCCACTGCTTCAACCTGGAGTCCGCCGCGGAACTGGAGGTCCTGGCGCGGGTGGCGGCGGAGCTCGGCCGGGTGGCCCCGGTCTCGGTGCGGGTCAACCCGGATGTCGACGCCAGGACCCACCCCTACATCTCCACCGGCCTCAGGGAGAACAAGTTCGGCCTGACCGCCGGGGATGCGCTCGAACTCTACCAGCGGGCCGCGACGCTGCCCCAGATCGAGATCATCGGCCTCGACTGCCATATCGGCTCGCAGCTGACCGAAATCAGCCCCTTCCTCGATGCCCTGCGCCGCCTGCTCGCGCTGGTGGACGAACTGGCGGACCGGGGCATCGATATCCGCCACCTGGACCTCGGCGGCGGCCTCGGTGTCCGCTATCGCGATGAGCAGCCGCCGGCGGTGGCGGAATATATAGGAGCGCTGCGCCGGGAAGTGGCGGGGCGCGACCTGCAGCTGGTGTTCGAACCGGGGCGCTCCATCGTTGCCAATGCCGGCCTGCTGGTGACCCGCGTGGAATACCTGAAGCGCACGCCGGGGCACGACTTTGCCCTGGTGGATGCCGCGATGAACGATATGCTGCGACCTGCCCTGTACCAGGCATGGCTCGATATACAGCCTGTGCGCCCCCATGGCGACGGGGTCACCGCGCGCTGGGACGTGGTGGGCCCCGTCTGCGAGACGGCGGATTTCCTCGGCAAGGACCGGGAGCTGACCCTGGCCCAGGGTGACCTGCTGGCGGTCCTTGAGTAGAACGGCCCGCGCTTGCCACAGCAGGATAGCGTTCGCCGCAGCAACTTGTCGCTGGGCAAATGCATCACGGGATGGTAAAGTCAGATATTTTCATGAGGTGAGGTTTGCGACGATGTCGATCAACTGGCTGTTACTCGGTGGTCATCAGACCCAGAAGCGGGAAGTCATTACGGAAGACAACCTCAAGACACACGAGGTGGTCTCGGCATGCTATTGTCCGAAGGGCCATTCCATCCTCACCGACAAGGCGCTTTTCCAGGGCTACCCCGGGCTGACACTGAAACTGAAAACCAAAACCACGGAAGGTCTGCTGGTGATCAGTCCGTTGATCGGCGACCGGGACCGCACCTTCATCGACTTTGAATCGCGGGCCGGTGAGATCGTCGAAATTTGCTGCCCGACCTGCGCCGAGCCTTTTCCGGTCTACAATGTCTGCCCCTGCGGTGCCCATCTGGTAGCCCTCTTTACCTCACAGAAGGCCCGTTTCTCACAATGTATCGGCATCTGCCAGAGGCTCGGCTGCCTGCATTCCGAACTGCTCAGTGAGCGCGATCTACGGCTCTACAATCGGCAGGATTACTTCTGAGCAATAGCTTATCATCGCGCGCTTTCACAGCGATGTTTTCGCCGCGCGGTAAAACCCGGACGACAGGCCAGGCCAACCGTGTTGAAAAAATCATGGTTGGCCATTTTTCGTAACCATTTTCAGTCGTTTAGCCCTTGACGCAAGAAGTCCATTTCTTTTATAACAAGACTTTGTCTGCGTGTGTTATCCAACCGAAATAAACATCATTTTCAAAAAGGAGGCAGTATGCGAAAGATCGCTCTGAAAAAGCTCGTCCTGCTGGTTCTGCTGAGCCTGGTGATGCCGGCTGTCGGCATGGCCGCCGATACGATCAAGATCGGTGTCGCCGGTCCGCATTCCGGTGACCTGGCCCCTTACGGCATTCCGACCAAGGAAGCGGCAGAAATGGTCGCGGCACAGGTCAATGCCAATGGCGGCGTGCTCGGCAAGCAGGTTGAAGTCATTCCCATGGACGATCAGTGCAAGCCGGAGATCGCCACCAACGCCGCCACCAAGCTGGTCTCCCAAGGCGTTGACGTGGTCATCGGCCACGTCTGCTCCGGTGCCACGAAAGCGGCTCTCGGCATCTACAAGGAAGCCAATATCATTGCCGTTTCGCCTTCGGCGACCAACCCGCCCCTGACCCAGAGCGGTGAGTACCCGAACTTCTACCGCACCATCGCTCCAGATGATGACCAGGGCAAGCTCGCTGCCAATTTCGTCATCAACAAGCTCGGTGCGAAGAAAATTGCCATCCTTCATGACAAGGGCGATTACGGCAAGGGTTTCGCCGACTTCGCCCAGGCCGCCATTGAAGACAACGGCCAGGCGGAAGTCGTCCTGTTCGAGGGCATTACGCCGGGGGCCATGGACTATTCGGCCGTGGTTCAGAAGGTACGCCGGGAAGGGGCCGATGCCGTGATTTTTGGCGGCTACCATCCGGAAGCCTCGAAGCTGGTCTCGCAAATGAACAAAAAACGGATGAAGATTCCTTTTGTCGGCCCCGATGGCGTCAAAGGTGACGGCTTCCTGGAAATTGCCGGTGAAGATGCCGAAGGTGTTTATGCCACTGGCCCCATGGACGTCTCCCAGTATGCCGAAAACAAACAGGCCAAGGAGAATTACGTCGAAAAGTACGGCAAGGAGCCCGGCACCTTCTTCGATCAGGGCTATGCTGCAATGCAGGCCGTGCTGAAGGCCATCGAAGCGGCTGGCAGCACCGATTACGCGGCTCTGGAGAAAGCTCTCAAGAACAACTACGTCGACACCGCTGTTGGCAAGATCAAGTTTGACAGCAAGGGTGATGCCGAAGGCGTTGGTTTCTCCGTCTACCAGGTGCAAAACGGCAAATTCGTCGAGTTGAAGTAGACGGTTTGCCGCAACACGATCCTGACGGGGGACAGGCATGCCTGTCCCCCGCGTTTTTTATCAACCGAGGTCCACCGGAGTCGTCAGAGGCGTCTCGCGGTTGGAATAAGCGGCCCAGCGCAAAAAATGCGCCGATGTTTGGGCGGTCAAACAAACGGGGGAATCGGGAAAAGACCGATGGAATACTTTCTTGAGCTGGCCTGCAGCGGATTGGTTCGCGGCAGCATTTACGCCCTGATCGCGCTCGGCTACACGATGGTTTACGGCATCATCCAGCTGATCAATTTCGCCCATGGTGAAATTTACATGATCGGTGCCTTCGTGGCCCTGATCGTCTCCGGGGTTTTGACCATCTACGGTTTTTCCGGGGTGTCGATTCTGATCCTGGCCGCGTTGATTGCCGCCATTTACGCCGCCGCCTACGGCTATACCCTGGAAAAGATCGCCTATCGGCCGCTGCGCAACTCGCAGCGGCTGTCGGCATTGATCAGCGCCATCGGCATGTCGCTCTTCCTGCAGAATTATGTCCTGCTGGCGCAGACTCCCGACTTCCTGCCGTTTCCCTCCCTGATCCCGGATTTTGCTTTCATGGAGCCGATTGCCCACATCATGGGCTCGGCGGAACTGGTGATTCTGGTGACCAGCGCCGTCTCCATGGTCGCTTTGACTGTGCTGATCAAATACACCCGGATCGGCAAGGCGATGCGTGCCACCCAGCAGGACATGACCCTGGCGCGTCTGGTCGGCGTCAATGTCGACAACGTGATTTCGATGACTTTCATCATCGGTTCGGTGCTGGCGGCGATCGGTGGTGTGCTGGTGGGTTCTTACATCGGCCAGATCAATTTTTATATCGGCTTCATGGCCGGCGTCAAAGCCTTTACTGCGGCCGTTTTGGGCGGCATCGGCAATATTCCCGGCGCGGCCCTCGGTGGTCTGGTGCTCGGCCTGGCCGAATCCTATGCGGCGGGTTATGTCTCCAGTGCCTATGAGGATGTGTTCGCTTTCGGCGTCCTGGTCCTGATCCTGATATTGCGACCTTCCGGACTGCTCGGCAAAGCCGTCAAGCAGAAGGTTTGAGACGACAACACGGATAGGGTGTGCAGATGATTCTCGAGAATATCAAGCGTTCCGGCCTGGTGGCCCTGTGGTTCGTGTTCCTGACCTTTCCGCTGATGGTGGTCAAGGTCAACACGCTGAAAAATATCGTCGAGTGGCGCTGGATGAACATGGCTTGGGTGGCACTCGGCGCCTTCCTGCTCTCCTTCGTCTGGCGCTGGGCGATGGCCCGCAAGCGCCTGAAAAGCAAGGAGGCCGAGCAGGGTGACGGCCTGACCATCAAGCCCAGCTTGGGCCAGCGCATGCTCGAGGACCCCAAGTTGTTCCGGCCGATCCTGGTGGTGATTGCCATCGCCGTGATCATCTTCCCGGTCACGGTCAGCATCTATCAGGCCAATATCATGGTGCTGGCGCTGATCTTCGTCGTTCTCGGCCTGGGCCTGAACATCACCGTCGGACTGGCCGGCCTGCTCGATCTCGGCTACGTGGCGTTCTTCGCGGTCGGGGCCTACACCTATGGGGTGCTGCACCGGTTCTGGGATCTCGGCTTCTGGGTCAGCCTGCCAATCGGCGGCCTGATGGGGGCGCTGTTCGGCATTGCTCTGGGCTTCCCGATCCTGCGTCTGCGCGGCGATTACCTGGCGATCGTCACTCTTGGCTTCGGCTCGATCGCCAAGATCGTAATTGAAAACTGGGAAGAGGTGTTCAATGGGGCCAAGGGGATCGCCGGCATCCCCCGGCCCGGGCTTTTCGGCATGGAGATGAGTATCGAAGCGGCGACCACCTACACCTATTACCTGATGATTCTGATGGTCATCTTCGCCATCTTTATCACCAACCGGCTCAAGGACTCGCGGATTGGCCGGGCCTGGGTCGCTCTGCGCGAAGACGAGATCGCCTGCGTCGCCATGGGCATCGACATGGCCCGAACCAAGTTGTCGGCCTATGCGTTTGGCGCATTCTGGGCCGGGCTGGTCGGGGTCATCTTTGCGGCGCGCAACACCTACATCAACCCGAACAGCTTTACCTTCATGGAGTCGGCCCTGGTCCTGTCGATCGTTGTCCTCGGTGGCATGGGGTCGATTATCGGCGTGATCATTGCAGCCCTGGTGCTGATTCTCTCACCGGAGTATCTGCGTGCTTTCGCTGACACCGTGTCGGTACAGGTCAGTAGCGGTGAAATCGTGGCCCTGATCGGACCCAACGGGGCCGGCAAGACAACGTTTTTCAATTGTGTGACCGGCATTTACAAGCCGACCCGTGGCGACATCCTGGTGCATCCCCCGGAGAAGAAATCTCAGCGTATCAATGGCTTCAAACCCAATCGGGTGACCTCCATCGGCATGGCCCGCACCTTTCAGAATATTCGCCTGTTTCAGAACATGACGGTCCTGGAAAATGTCATGATCGGACGTCACTGCCGGATGTCCACCAGTATCATCGGTGCCATCCTGCGGGGCAGCAGCACGCGCCGTCAAGAGCGGGAAACGATCGAGAAGAGTTATGACCTGCTGGACAAGGTCGGCCTGGCCGCCCAGGCCGACG
>JARRPG010000079.1:0-14932 GCA_037383085.1 Desulfuromonadales bacterium
GAGCCCTGGGCGACCTCGTCATTGGCGACCACAATGCAGTCGGCATTGACATAAGGCACCCAGGCTTCAAGAACCTGGCCGTGAACCAGGCGGCTGTCAATGCGTGCCAGCACGATGCTCATGACCGCACCTCCTAACGTTGCAGGTATTCGCTTGCCAGGGCGATGCTTTGCTGTCCATAGGCTTTCAGAATGGCTGCCAGCTCTGCCAGGTCAAGATTCTCCTGGCTATTGAAAAACTTGAGCAGCATCGGCAGGTTGACTCCAGTCATCACCTCGATGCGCTGCGGCTCGAGAAACGTCATGCCGACATTCGCCGGCGTGCCTCCGAACATATCCGTAGCGATAATGACGCCATGTTGGTCCGAACTGACGTCGTCGACCGCAGCAGCGATCGCTGACCGGACGGTCTCCATCGAACTGTCCGGGGTGATGCTGACCGCCCGGGCATTGCGGACCGGGCCAATGATCATCTGCACCGATGCTAACAATTCCGCGCCCAGATTGCCATGGGCCACAACGACCAAACCAATCATGTCCTATCCTTTGTCGATATCACGGTGGTAGACCTGTACGTCACAGCCGATCCCCAGCAGGGAGGGCACCAGATCCTCGGCAATGGCCACGCTGCGGTGACGACCGCCGGTACAGCCGATGCCGATCGTCAGACTGGTTTTGCCCTCTTTGCGGTAGCGGGGCACCAGGAAGAAGAGCAGTCCCTTCAGACGGTCGAGAAAAAGTTGGTAATCCGGTTGATTGAGGACAAAGCTGCTGACTTCGGGAGCCAGTCCGGTCTGAGGACGCAATCGATCGATGAAGTGCGGGTTGTCAAGAAAACGGACGTCGAACACCAGATCAGCCCCCAGGGGCAGGCCGTTTTTGAAACCGAAAGACTGGACCTGCAGCTGCAGCGGGGCCCCCTGTTCATCAGCACCCAGCACGATCGCTAGCAGGCGCTGGCGCAGTTGATGCACATTCAGCCCGGTGGAATCGATGATCACGGTCGCCAGCCCGCGCAACACGGCCATCAATTGACGTTCTCGGCTGATCGCCTCGAGAATGCCCTGTTTTTCGACCAGCGGATGACGACGGCGGGTTTCCGAAAAACGGGTCACCAGGTCATGATCAGAGGCTTCGAAGAAAATGATCTCAACGCCATGTCCGGCGGCCTCGATCCGGCGCAAAATCTCGTGGCAGTCGCCCAAAAAATCAGAACTCCTGGCATCCACCACGGCGGCCACCTTGCGGTAGTCCCGGCGGGTCAGGCGCAGAAAATCAGGCAGCATGACCAGCGGCAGATTGTCACTGACGAAAAAACCGGCATCCTCGAGAGCGCGGGCCCCGGTACTTTTGCCAGAACCCGACAAACCGGTGATAATGATCAGGCGCTGCTTCATTCCAGGTTGTCCCCGATGATCGACTGAGCATGAATACGTGCGGTTTCCGCCATACGCTGCTCCAGGCGTGCCTCGAATTCGATGGCACTGTGGTATCCCATCTCCTTGAGCAGCTGGTTGCGGGCCGCAACTTCGACAATAGTCGTAATATTGCGGCCCTGGCGGACGGGAATGGTCTGCAGGGGCAGCTGGACGCCGAGCAGTTCATAGGTCTTTTCTTCGAGGCCAAGACGATCGTATTCGTCACCATCCTGCCACTCGACCAGGTCGATCACCAGGTCGATCTTCTTGCGCTCCCGAATCGCCGCCACCCCGAAGAGGTGCTTGATATTGATGATGCCGAGACCACGGATCTCCATATGATAATGGAGCAGGTCATTGCCCTGGCCGAACAGCACCGCAGGCAATTTGAGACGCACGTTGATGACGTCATCGGCCACCAGGCGATGGCCGCGAAGAACCAGATCAAGTGCACATTCGCTTTTGCCGATACCGCTTTTGCCCTGGAGCAGAACGCCGACACCGAGGACATCGACCAGCACACCATGCACCGTCGTCTGGGGGAGCAGCCGCTCCTCAAGGTACTGGGTCAGGAGGGAAATGAACGTGGAACTCTGGTGGGGGCTGCGCAGCAATGGAATATCATGATCTTCCACCTGTTGCAGCAGGCTTTCGGGAGGCGCCAAACTCTTGGTGATGATGAAACAGCAGATGTCGAGGGAACACAGATTGGCAATATGCTCGCGAGCCTTGCCCGCATCATGCTGAAACAGCTCGTCGAGATAACTCAGTTCGGTCGCGCCAAGGACCTGAATGCGATCGGGATGCAGGTTCTTGGTGTAGCCGGCCAGGGCCAGTCCCGGCTTTTGAATTCTCGGCACCTGAACGACCCGGTTTAAGCCACCTTGACCGGCCAATAACTCGAGGTCAAGCCCGGCTTCTGACTCGGACAGCAATTCTGAGATGCTCAGGCGTGGCATGCGACAAACCGTTTACAGCTGGTCCTCCTCCTCGGCGATAATGCGATGAATTTCCGCCTTGTCGGCAGCCGACTGGAGGCGTTCTCTGACGGCTGTGCTCTTCAACAGTTTGGAAATACGGGCCAGGGTTTTCAAATGGACTCCCACCGACTCCTCCGGGGCCACCAGCAGAAAAAAGAGATGGGTTGGCTTGCCATCCATCGAATCGAAATCGACCCCCTGCTGGCTGAGTCCGAAGGAGATCAGGAGACGATCGAGATCCTTCAGTTTGCCGTGTGGTATGGCGACGCCGTCACCAATCCCCGTCGAACCGAGACGCTCGCGCTCGAGCAGAACTTTCAAGACATCGTCCCGTTCCAGGTCGGCATCGGTTTTCAGCAAAGCATCAGTGAGCTCCGCCAGGACTTCCTTTTTCGCTGTCCCTTGCAACTCGGCAACAATGGCCGCGGGATCGAGCAACTCCGAAATTTTCATGGTGTGACCATTCTTAAACCGTGAATCAGAAATCTAAAGGCAGACGGCAGGCGCACAACAGGCGCCTGCCGTAGAAGATAGCCTCAGGCTTGGGGAACAATCAAGCCATAATTGCCGTCTTTGCGACGATAAACCACATTAATCTCTTCCGAAGAGGAATCCGTGAAGACCAGAAATTCCTTTTCCAGCAAATCCATCTGCATGACCGCTTCATCGACGGACATCGGCTTGACGTGAAAACTGTTGGTCTTGATGATGCTTGGTTCCTCCTGACCCTGCTCGATACTTTGCGCAGCAAAAACCGTTTTTTCGACCCGTCGCTCACGGCCGCTTAAGGGCTTGTGCTTTTTAATCTTGTCTTTGTACGGATGCCTTGATCGTGATGCCTTTCGCCGTCAGGGCGACTTCTGATCGATGGCGGATCTTTTTTTCGACCGACAAAACCACTTGGGCTTCGATCGGTTCATCGATGTATTTCTTGACCTTGGGCAGTTTCTCCTCAACATAGTTGCGTACCGGTTCGCTGGTTTCCATATGGCGAAAGGTCACATGAATACGCATAATTTTGATACCTCCTGGCTGATGTTGATGGAATGCTCGATAAACTGGAACGCCAGCTGAAACGTTACAAAGACAAGATTAAAAAGCACAAGCCCTTAAGCGGCCGTGAGCGACGGGTCGAAAAAACGGTTTTTGCTGCGCAAAGTATCGAGCAGGGTCAGGAGTCGGCGCCGATGATTTCCTTGATCCGGCTCTTGACACTTTCAGAGGCCACGGCATCACCGCCGGTCGTGCTGATACCACTGTTGAAGAAATACTTCAATTCGAACAAGCCTTGGGGCGTTTGCACGTATTTGTTGGTCGTCACCCGGCTGACGGTTGACTCGTGCATCTCGATATCCTCGGCGACATCGCGCAGGACCAGCGGTTTGAGGTGTTCGACCCCCCGGTCGAAGAACTCCCGCTGGAACTTGACAATGCTTTTGGTCACACGATAGATCGTCCGCTGGCGCTGGTGAATGCTCTTGATCAGCCACAAGGCCCCCCGCAGCTTCTCCTGAATGTATTCGCCGGCTTTTTCATCGATCTCCTCGGAACCGGACAGGGCGTTGCGATAGAAGGAGTTGATGCGCAGATTGGGTAGGCCTTCGTCGTTGAGTACGACCACATATTCATCACTGATCTTGTAAACAAAGATGTCCGGAATAATGTAGTGGACATCCTCTTGGTCGTACTGGCTGCCGGGGCGGGGGTCGAGGCCGCTGATAAATTTCGCGGCGCCGAGGACGTCGTCGAGAGAAACCTGGAGAGAGCGGGCGATCGCCTGGTAGCGGCGGTTTTCCAGTTCCCCGAGGTGGTCGAGCAGAATCCTGACAACGAGGTCGTCAGCTAGCGCCATCTGGGCAACCTGCTTGAGAAGGCATTCCTGCAGATCACGGCTGGCGATCCCCGGGGGATCGAACTCCTGGACCACATTCAGGACTTTGGCAACCTGATCCGGCGCGCTGTTGGTCTGTTCGGCAATCTCCTCGAGGGTCGCCTGCAGGTAGCCGTCGTGATCGATATTGCCGATGATTTCCGCGCCGATTAGACGGTCCTGGTTCTCCAGAGGGGACAAACCGAGCTGCCACATGAGGTGATCGGTCAGGGACGGCTTACGTGTCAGCAGGTTTTCGTAAGACGGCCGGTCTTCGTCATCCTCATAACTGTCAGCGGTGGAGCCACCGAGGCTGTAGCTCTCCAGATAGGTCTTCCAGTCGATTTCCGACATGCCGTCGCCGTCGCCCGCAACCTCCTGGAGGGTCTCCGCGGGGGCTTCATCGGTGGTCTCGGCGGTCAGTTCCTCCTCCTGCTGGGTCTTCTCCTCGGCCGTGTCCTGACCTTCCTCGAGAACCGGATTTTCTTCGAGCTCGGTTCTGACCACATCCATCAGCTCCATGCGCGAAAGCTGTAGCAGCTTGATCGCCTGCTGCAGCTGCGGCGTCATCACCAATTGCTGGCTGAGTTTGAGCTGTTGTCTGATTTCTAAGGCCATGTCACCATCATAAGGGATTCGCCTTTGCCAAGGTCAAGTGTCTTCATCGCAGGCAACTGCGGTCGTCGTTCTGTCAAAGCCGGAACTTGTCGCCCAGATAGATCGCCCGGGCCTGCGGACTGGCGGCGATCACATCCGGCACCCCATGCTCGAGGATACAGCCTTCGTTAAGAATATAAGCCCGGTCACAGACGCCCAGGGTTTCGCGCACGTTGTGGTCCGAGATCAGGACGCCGATCTGGCGCTGTTTCAGAGCGACGATGATCTCCTGAATGTCGAGCACGGCGATCGGGTCGATGCCGGCAAAGGGTTCGTCGAGCAGGATGAATTTCGGTTCGAGAACCAGGGCCCGGGCAATCTCCGTGCGCCGACGTTCGCCGCCTGAGAGGGCGTAGCCGTAAGATTTGGCCACGTGAGTCAGCCGGAAATCCTCCAGCAGTTGTTCCTTGCGCTCCTGCAGAACCTCTCGGCGATCCTCCAGGGTCTCCAGAATGGCAAGCAGGTTCTGCTCGACCGTCAGCTTGCGAAACACCGAGGCCTCCTGGGGCAGATAGGAAATCCCCAGTTTGGCGCGCTGGTGCATCGGCAGGCGCGTCAGGTCATGATCATCCAACCGCACCTCGCCCTCATCCGGACGGATCAGCCCCACCACCATGTAAAAGGACGTCGTTTTGCCGGCGCCGTTCGGCCCCAGCAGGCCGACAACCTCACCGGAATCTATGTCCAGATCAACGCCCGAGACCACCCGCCGATGCTGGTAACTCTTCGACAGGTTACGGGCTCGCAAGGTGTGATTCAAGGCTGTTTCTCCGCCGGCGGGGTAAACACCGCGTTGACCCGGCCGCCCTCACCGCCGGTCACGGTGCTGCGACGATCTGGCCCTCCGCCTGCAGCTGCTCGATTTCGCGATCGGTGCCGGTGTAATGCAGGGTCAGGCGATCCGCCCGAATCGACACATCGCCCTGGGTGGCGACCGCGTTACCGGAGAAGGTCATGGTCTGTAAGCGGTCGTCGACTTCGAGATGGTCGGCAGATACTTCCACCGGACCGCGCGCCTGGATGAGGTCATCGGCCGCCGTGGCCGGTCCGGCCACACCACACAACACGGTCAGAACAGCAATCAGAAATGTCATGCTACGAAACATCATCATCCTTTGGCAGGTGCGCTGAACCGCGCTTTGACCTGGCCATCAAAAATCAACCGCTGGTCCTGGATGAACAGCGTCATGCCCTGCCCTTCAAGATGCATCCCGCCGGCTTCCAGCCGGACAAAACCCTCGGTGGTAATGGTTTGCTGATCCTGATCATACACCAGTCGGGCGGCATGAACCGTGTAATCCGGTGCGTTGTTGAGCACCACCTCGTCGTGCAAGATCACCTTCCGGTAATCATCGGTGACCAGGCCGCCACCGGCCTGCAGGGAGCCGGAGATGTCGCCCTGCTCATCGAAAAAATTCAGACGCGGCGCACTGACCACCAGTGTCTTGGTTGCCGCCTGATGCTCGACCTGCCTGGCGATCAGCCGCCAACGGGCCTGCCCCTGTTCCATGTGCGTGTAATCGATGTCCTGCAGAGCGATGTCGACCCCTTTGGGCAAGGCCTTGACAATCGTCTCCAACTGGCTCGCCGGTTGATACCTCAGGACGATGACGATCGTCAGGACCGCAGCCAGAATCAGGGCCAGGACAAGCAGCAGGTTACGGGGTCTGAAGTAGCTCATTGACGGGGGCAGTATATCACCCGGCAGCGCGCACTGTAAAGCGGATTGTGGTGAGTTGGCATGGGAATTGTATAAGCGCTTTAGTCTTCGAAATAACGACGGGTCACGGCCGCCCAGCGGCCGGATTCCTTGAGCAGATGATCACAGACTTCGCGGACCGCTGCGCGTCCTCCCGGCCGGCGGGTGACCAGGTGAACATAAGGCTTGATATCTTCCACCGCATCGGCAACGGTGGCGGCAAATCCGACCTGCCGCAGAATCGGCAGATCGACCAGGTCGTCACCGATGTAAGCCACCTCTGCGGGAGCGAGCGCCAGCTGATCGAGGATCTCCCGGAAAGGAACGCTTTTGTCTTTGGCGCCCTGGTAGACCAGCGTGATGCCGAGCTCCGCCGCCCGTCTGGCAACGATCGCTGACTGCCGCCCGGTAATGATGCCGACCCGGATCCCGGCGCGCTGAACCAGCTTCAGGCCATGACCATCCTTGACATCAAAAGCCTTGGCTTCAGCATTCGTGCTGTCATAAACAATCCGGCCGTCGGTCATCACGCCATCGACATCGAGCAACAGCAGCTTGATCCTGGTCAAGTCAGGGGGCATCAGATCACCCCGGCCTTGAGCAGATCGTGCAGGTGAATGATGCCGATCGGCACCCGGTTGTCTTCGGTTTCAAAGACGAACAGCGAGGTGATCTTGTGTTCTTCCATGCGTTGCAGGGCCTTGGCGGCCAGGTTGGTCCGCAGAATCCGTTTCGGATTGGCGCTCATAATCGCACAGATCGGCTTGTTTAGCACTTCGATCCCCTGCTCGATCTTGCGCCGCAAGTCACCATCGGAAAAAACCCCCACCAGTTCGCCCTGGTCATCGACCACCCCGGTAATGCCCAGTTTCTTGCTGGAAATCTCGTAAAGGGCGTCCTTCAGCGGTGTTTTGATGGTCACCTTGGGGATGTCCTCGCCAACGTGCATCAGGTCCTCGACCCGCAACAGCAGTCGCTTGCCGAGGGCGCCGCCGGGGTGATACAGAGCAAAATCCTCTTCGCGGAAACCCCGCTCCTGCAGCAGGGCCACCGCCAGGGCATCGCCCAGGGCTAGGGTTGCGGTGGTGCTGGCGGTGGGCGCCAGCTGCAGCGGGCAGGCTTCTTCGCGAATCGAAATGTCGAGGAAGACATCGCCGGCCCGGGCGAGAGTACTGGTGGGATTGCCGGCCATGGCGATCAGCGGCAGGCCCATGCGCTTGATGATCGGCAGGATCCGGGTAATCTCCTCGGTCTCCCCGGAATTGGAAACGGCCACCACAACATCGTTTTTCATCAGGATGCCCAGGTCACCGTGCACCCCTTCCGCCGGGTGCAGGAAAATGGCCGGCGTGCCGGTGGAGGCCATGGTTGCCGCCATCTTCTGGCAAATCAGTCCGGATTTGCCCATGCCGGTGACAACGACCCGCCCGGTACAGGCAAGAATCATCGCAACCGCCTTGGTGAAATGTTCATCCAGACGCTCGGCCAGGGCGTCGACCGCCTCGGCTTCAATCTTGATAACGCGTCGCGCGGAGGCGATGATAGCTTCGGTATTGGTTTCAGTCATCGGACGATCTTGTCAAGAGCGAGCATCTGCTCGAGCAGGGGTTCGACGGTCTCCAGGGCCAGGCTGTTCGGTCCGTCACAGAGCGCCCGGGCCGGATCTTCGTGGATTTCCCAGAACAGGGCATCGACCCCGGTGGCCACGGCCGCGCGTGACAGGGGCGCGACAAACTCGCGCTGTCCGGAGGACGCGGAACCGGCCCCGCCGGGCAGCTGCACCGAATGGGTGGCATCGAACACCACCGGGTAGCCGGTCTGGCGCAGGATCACCAAAGAGCGCATGTCGCTGACCAGGTTGTTGTAACCGAAGCAGGAGCCGCGTTCGGTCAGAAGGATCTGCTCGTTGCCGGTGGAGAGGACCTTGCCGATGGCATTCTGCATGTCCCAGGGCGCCTGGAACTGCCCTTTCTTGATATTGACGATCCGGCCGCTTTCGCCGGCGGCGACCAGCAGGTCGGTCTGCCGGGAGAGGAACGCCGGGATCTGCAGGATATCGAGGACTTCGGCGGCCGGTTTGACCTGGCTGACATCGTGCACATCGGAGAGGAGCGGCAGGCCGGTGGCGTCCTTGACCGCCTGCAGAATGGCCAGTCCCTGATCAAGGCCCGGCCCACGATAGGAGGTCACAGAGGTGCGGTTGGCCTTGTCATAGGAGGCTTTGAACACCAGCCCGACACCGACCCGTGCGGCAATCTCGCGCAGCGCCCGGGCCAGAGTCAAGGCATGGTCCTGGTTTTCCAGAACACAGGGCCCGGCGATCAGGACCAGGGGATGCTGGTTGCCGATCCGCACGGGACCGACTGAGAGCTCTTTCATCATGGAGTGTCCTGCTCGCCACGCCCCTTGTAGCAGGCGCCGACGAAGGATTCGAACAGCGGGTGCGGGGACATCGGCCGCGACTTGAACTCGGGGTGGAACTGGCAGCCGAGGAACCAGGGGTGATCGGTGATTTCGATAATCTCCACCAGGTTCTCCTCGGGGTAGATGCCGGACAGGACCAGGCCGCACTTTTCGAGCTGCTCGCGGTAGGCGTTGTTGAACTCGTAGCGATGGCGATGACGCTCACCGATATCTTTCTGCCCGTAGATCCGGCGCGCTAGGGTCTTGTCCTGCAGTGAACAGGGATAGGCTCCAAGGCGCATGGTGCCACCTTTGCTCTTGATCGCCTTCTGTTTCTCCATGATATGAATGACCGGATTCTGGGCATCTTCTTTGAATTCGCTCGAATAGGCTTCTTCGATCTGGCAAACATGGCGGGCGAACTCCACCACCGCCATCTGCATGCCCAGGCAGATTCCAAAAAAGGGCACCTTGTGCTCCCGGGCATACTGGATCGCCGCAATCTTGCCTTCACTGCCCCGCTCGCCAAAGCCCCCCGGCACCAGGATGCCGTCAACATCATTGAAGGTATTGCCGATGCCGTGGCGCTCGAGCGCTTCCGAATCGACATATTTCAGATGGACCCGGCAATTGTTGCCGATGCCGCCGTGGGTCAGCGCTTCGGACAGCGACTTATAGCTTTCCGTGAGCTCGACGTACTTGCCGACGATCGCAATGGTGGTTTCCCCGGCCGGTTCCTTGACGCGCCTGACGATCCGTTCCCAGGCCCCCAAATCAGGACTTTTGGTCCAGATGTTCAGGTAATCGACGATACGCTCGTCGAGGCCCTCTTCGTGAAAAGCCAGTGGCACTTCGTAGATCGTTTCCACGTCCCGGGCGGTGATCACCGCCTCCTCGCGCACGTTGCAGAACAGGGCGATTTTGCCTTTCATGTCGCGCGGCAGCTCCCGGTCGCAGCGACAGAGCAGAATCTCCGGCTGGATGCCGATTTCGCGCAGCTCCTTGACACTGTGCTGGGTCGGCTTGGTTTTCAGCTCGCCAGCGGTGGGGATGTAGGGAACCAGGGTCAGATGGATGTAGATCACGTTTTCCGGGCCGAGGTCGGTGCGAAACTGGCGAATCGCCTCGAGAAAGGGCAGCGATTCGATATCACCGACGGTCCCGCCGACTTCAACGATCGCCAGGTCGACGTCGCGGGCATTTTCCATGATCTTGTGCTTGATTTCATTGGTGATATGCGGAATCACCTGGACCGTGCCGCCGAGGTAATCGCCGCGCCGCTCCTTGCGGATCACCGAATCGTACACCTGGCCGGTGGTGAAATTCGATTTCTTGCTCAGGTTGGCGGTGGTGTAGCGCTCGTAGTGACCGAGATCCAGATCAGTTTCCGCACCATCATCGGTGACGAAGACCTCGCCGTGCTGAAACGGGCTCATGGTGCCGGGATCGACGTTGATATAAGGGTCGAGTTTTTGCATCGACACCCGCAATCCGCGTGCCTCCATATGCGCGCCGATCGACGCCGCCGAAAGGCCCTTGCCGAGGGACGAAACCACGCCGCCGGTGATAAAAATGAACTTGGTCTTCATCGTTCCTCCCGAACGCGCAACAGGACGCACCACAGAATCAATTCAAGCTCCGAATTTTACACTCCCGGAGCTGAAATGAAAACCCTTTATTCGGCAGACTGGGAGCGAATTGGCTTTCAGCAGAGGCCCTGCGCCCGTATCCGTTGCTTGACGCGTTCAAGATCGGCCGGGGTGTCGACGCCGTGGCCGACCTGATCGGTGGCCACCACCCGAATCCGGTAGCCGTGTTCGAGGGCCCGCAGCTGTTCCAGACACTCCTGCTGTTCCAGAGGGGTCGGGGCAAGCTCCGGGTAGCGCAGCAGAAAGTCGCGGCGATAGACATACAGGCCGACATGCTTGGCGGTGGCCAACTCGGCCCAGCGGTCCGGCAGCTGGTCGGCAAAATCGCGTGGGTGGGGAATTGGCGCCCGGGAGAAGTAAATGGCGAAACCCTGGCGATCGGTGACAACCTTGACGACGTTCGGGTTGTGAAACTCTTCGAGTGAGGCCAGAGGTGTCTTCAGCGTGCCCATGGGGATGCTGCTGTCGCAGACCAGGGGTGCCACAGCGGCCTGGATCATCGCCGGTTCGATCAACGGCTCATCACCCTGGACGTTGACAATCAGCTCATCTTCGAGGTCCGCGGCCACCTCAGCCAGGCGATCGGTCCCCGTGGCATGATCAGCGCGCGTCATGACCGCGGTCCCGCCGAAGACCTTCACCGCCTCGGCAATTCGCCTGTCATCAGTGGCGACGATCACCCGCTGCACCGTGGCGCACTGAGCCGCACGTTCGTAGACCCACTGGATCATCGGTTTGCCGCAGAGATCGGCCAGGGGTTTGCCGGGAAAGCGGGTTGACGCATAACGCGCGGGGATAATGACGGTTGCGGCCATAGGTCACGGCTCCTGCCGGTTCGAAACGCTTTATACCCGTTGACACTGACTGAAATGACCGCGTTCTGTTGATGCCCGGGACCGGAATCGAAGACGCCCCTACTCCACGACTTTCGTTGATTTAAGAGAAAACAATGAATTGTTATCTACTTCGCGGACAATATCTTACGCTCATGTAAGCTCTTACAGCGATTTCAGGCCATTTGAAATCCTTCTGAGAAAATTCTGACCGAGAAATTTTTGAGAATTTTCTGGCAATCTCGATCAGAGTTTTAATACTACATGCAATAAAACCTGTCTATATCAGCTTTTAGAGAACAACATCATTGTCTCGGAAGTGATCTATGGAAATAGCTAAATTCCCTTTAATAAAAATTAATCATATTTTTGATATACTTTTCCAACGATTGGTTTTTCAATATTACTTCTCTTAAAAAGTGGTTTATCTTCATCAGAATCTATGACAAAACTATTATCATCTATTATTTTTATTGAAGCGTTAGACTCATTACCACCACTTGTTACCGATGTAATAGTTCCATTTTCATTATAAATAACTTTTGACTTTCTTGCTTTTGAGAATTCTTTTGACCTTTCTATAAACTTTTTATTCTCTTTAAGTTTTTCAGTTTCTTCATTTGAAGCAATAATATAGTGAAAAAGGCTGTCTTTATCAAAATAATAATACAAGGTTGTATCTTTATTTTCTAATAACCACCCTCCTTGAAGATAATTTTTAAGCCCTTCAGTAGTTTTCAAGATATCATCATCATAAACTTTAACCTCGTTATTATATTCAGTAGTTTTTTCTTTTTCTACTTCAGTTTTTTGTTCTGCTACTTCTCCATTCTTCTTAACGGTTTCGTTACTGGTATCAGAGTTCGAGCAACCAAATAACAAAAATGAAAAAATGATTAAAATAAAAAAACTCACTATTTTCATAGCATCTCCTTGATTTGTGTTTTTATAAAACGTCATTTATACGCCTCAGTTGCTAAAAATTAAATTACACTATATCTCAAGTTTCTCTCTATGATTGTTTGGACTTCTCACAGAGAATCTATTGGATTCAAAATAAGGTGAAATAGTGTACGACGAGTAGGATACCATTTTTTTCAATCCAAGAAAAAATCTCAACAACATAAGTTATTAAAATCTTATTCTATATTTGGTGCCCGGGACGGGAATCGAACCCGTACAGGATTTCTCCCGAGGGATTTTAAGTCCCTTGCGTCTGCCAGTTCCGCCACCCGGGCCAAAGGTGAAAATTTCGGCTATTATTAATGCAATTCTTGCAAGTCTGTCAACCGGAGGATGATCGATGCAAACGCAACTGACGTGTCCGCATTGCCACAAAACCGTCACCCGCTACCGCAATCCCTTCCCCACGGTCGATCTGATCATAGAAATCGACCACAAAATCGTCTTGGTCGAACGGCGCAACCCACCGCACGGCTGGGCCTTGCCCGGTGGCTTCGTCGACTATGGCGAGTCCCTGGAAACCGCCGCCGTCCGGGAAGCCCGCGAGGAAACCGGCCTGGAGGTCACCAACCTGCAGCAGTTCCATGCCTATTCCGAGCCGGACCGCGACCCCCGGCAGCACAACATTTCCATCGTGTTCACCGCCTCGGCCACAGGCACGCCTGTCGCCGGTGACGATGCACAAAGCGTCCGCTTATTTACCCTGACCGATTTACCGCGTCCGCTCTGCTTCGACCATGCCCGGATCCTGACCGATTACGCCGCAGGAAAAAAGTGAATCTCCGGAACCTTCTCGAGGAGACCGGCTTCCTGGCAGAGGGTGAAATAAAGGTGCAGTCCCTCGAGGTGGCCATCGGTCAATTCGTAAGACATGCTGCGCCAGTAGTCTTCGAGCTGCGGTGGCGTCAATCCGGTGTCGCCGGCAAGCTCAACCGCCATCTGCGGCAGTTGTCGGAACGCCTGGGCACGGGACGCCTGCAGTTGCCTTTGCAGCTGGTGCAGTTCCTCCGGTGAGGTCCGGGCCGCTTCGCGGCGCAGGATCCAGAGGGCAAAGACGAAAGGCAAGCCGGTAAAATGGTACCAGAGGGCGCCCAGATCGGTCACCACAACGTTAGCGGGGCGCTTCCGGGCGGCGGACAAGGCACGGTCACCGATCAATAGAGCACTCTGGCCCTCGGCCAGGCAGGCTTCGACGGGGCGCTTTGGAATTTGCAAGGTCAACCCATCGTTGCCGCAGAACCGTGTCAGCAGGATCTGCAGCAGGTTGACCGAGGTCGCTGATTCGCCGGTGATGTTGATTGTTTGGTACTGCAGCTGTTCGAGAGGGCCGGGGGTGAACAGCAGCACACTGTGGACCGGGCCAACACTGCTGATCGAGTGCTCCGGCAGAAGCAGGTAATCGTCGGCGTGCAGGCCGTACTCGTAGGACGAGGAGGGACAGATATCGATCTCCCCCTGCGCCAGCATGCGGTTCAATGCCGCCGGGACTCCGGCAACTACCTCCCCTTGAAAACCCTGCTGCGCAAGGAAGTGAAAATAGGGGGCAACGTTGAGGTAGGCAATGCGTCCGACGCGCAGTGTCATGATTTCCGCCAATGACTCTCTTCGTGAGGCTGACCCTTCCGGCCAGCCAACCGCCGTCATGGGCCACAGGAACCAAAAGGTCTTGGGCTGCCGACCAAAGGCTCCTGCGACCGGTGAAGGGACGCATTCTAGCATGCGCCAAGCAGGGGTTCAACGCTCAAGCATAGCCCTGAAACGGTCTTCAACGCTTCAGGTTCCAATCCGGATGACCATACTTTTCGTGGCAAAGCTTTAAGGCCATGGCCTGTTCTGCCGCAGAGGGTTCCGAGACCTGCCAATGGCATTGCAGTCCGGCCGCAAACTGCTCGGCAAGTCGGGTCTCGACCACCTCTTGGGTGAAGGGCTTAGCGGCCCAGTGGTTGAGCCAGCCGACCGAAGCCAGCTGTTCGGTCTCCCCCGGACGTGAGGCGGTTTTCAAAACACGTCCCAACAGGGCGAGGTCCATCTCGAGTGGGATCGAGCCGTGCTGGAGAAATACTTCCCCCTGCCGCTTCTGAGCGCTGCCGGCCACCTTGCGCCCTTCGATCACCAATTCATACTGGGAGGGAGCCGAAAAACAGACCGCCCGGGCCGCATTGCGCGGGCCGCCCCGCGGCTTGCCGGGCACCAGTGCGGCAGGCAGCCCGAGCTGACGCAGGGTTGCCAGCAGGACATCGGCAATCACCCGGTAGCAGTCGAGCACAGAGTGCCCGAAGGCCGGACTGGACCAGGGGGCAATCACCGCGTAGGTCACTTCCTGATCATGCAGGACAGCGCGGCCGCCGGTCAGGCGGCGCACCACATCGAGACCGGCCTCGCGGCAGGCTGGCAGGTCAATATCGGTTGCCACCGACTGGCCGTAACCGAGCGTCACAGTGGCCGGCCGCCAGCGGTAAAA
>JARRPG010000080.1:0-1608 GCA_037383085.1 Desulfuromonadales bacterium
TCTTTAACCAAAGCTCTGATTGCCTGCATCAACTCGTAATCTTTGTTAGGCTCAACCTGAATGAAGTAGTCAGCTATCTCAGCGGTCATGGTTTTTCTAACGTCGATAACTATGAGTTTGCGTCCTGGCTTTCCAGAAATAGATTGAGGCATACTTCCAACAGAGCACGTGTCATGTCTGGGAGGTTTTGTGCTTCCGATATTTGCTCTAGCCGCGCTTTCCACTTTTTTCTTACCCGCTTGAGCTTTGAACTTTTGTACGTAGTTTTTCCATTCGCTTCCTTCAAAACGACCATTAGTAAAACTCGTGTATCTTTCAAGATGTCTTGGATGCGCGCTCCATGGATCACATCCCCAATATACAATTAAATCGGCACGGTGCCTAATCTGCCCCAAAGTGGACGTTGGAATGCCTGCTTCTTGAGTGCCCATAAGAGATGGTCCGTGGCAGACGACGGCTGTGTTGTCAAGAACGCCACCAACTTCTTCAGCTAGTTCTACTCCTACACGCTGGGCTTCACAATTCGTAGAACTCCAACCGTACAAGATAGGGTAGTTTGCACTAGCAAGAATCTCGGCAGCCTTATGGATTGCTTCGTTCATGGGAACAGGGACAAAATTACCGTCTTTGCGGATTAAGGGTTGGCGAATACCCCTGCTCCGGTGGGGCGCGCGACTGTTACCCTGGGTATTCCTCATGTTTACACTATAGGGCACCTCTATTAATTGCTCTGTAGTCAAAATTTCCGCGGTGCCATTTTCGATTTCATGACTCTGGCGTTCGCCGATAGATCGCTGATCAATAATTGACCGGCATGGGTCGGGATTCCACCGTTTCCGGGCATTGTTCCCCCATTCTTCCGCTTTTCCGCCCCAATCCGCATCAAACGGGCGCAACTTGCCCGTCGAGCAACACCATCCGCCGGAGATTGTAGACCAGGTTGGTCAAGCCGATCTTGCACAGGGCCCGGCTCAACCCAATGGTGCGGATGTAGCCTGCCGCCTGTTCATTGGACTGCGCACCGAAGATGTGCTCGATCCGCACACGGATCGATGACTTGCGACGGTTAGCCCTTTGCTGAGCTTCAGACAGCGGCTTCTTCCGCGTGCCCTTGCGATGCACCCGGCTTCTGTACCCTCGCCCTGCCAACGCGTTCTCAATTTCCGCACTGCGATAGGCACTGTCCGCCCAGACCTCCTTGGACGTGTTGGGCGCCAGTATGTCCAGGAACACCTGTGAGTCGTGCACATGCGCCGGCGTTACATCGAAATCCCGGATCAATTTGTGCTTCACATCGGCCGAGATGTGGTTCTTGTATCCATACCGGTTCTCGTGGTTCTTCTTGGTCCACCGTGCCTCGGTGTCTTTCTGTCGGCCGACATTCGGGTTTTCCCTGAAGCGCTCCGGGACCTCCCCGGCTTTGATCTGCGCGTTCTCTTCGCGTCCGTTGCGCTGCTTCGGGGCATCCACGATGCTCGCATCCACCATCTGGCCCTTGCGGGCGACGTATCCTTTGGATTCAAGATACTCGTTGAAGCGATGGAACAGCGGCCTGATCAGGTCGGCCTTGACCAGTTGCTCGCGGAACAGCCAGATCGTCTTGCTGTC
>JARRPG010000080.1:1658-7652 GCA_037383085.1 Desulfuromonadales bacterium
TCCTTTGGATTCAAGATACTCGTTGAAGCGATGGAACAGCGGCCTGATCAGGTCGGCCTTGACCAGTTGCTCGCGGAACAGCCAGATCGTCTTGCTGTCTGGGATTCGCTGCTCTGCAAGTGCAAGTCGTTCTCCAGACCGTGTGTACCCAATACTTTCGCGAAATTATGCGTTATCGCCGGTGTTCAGGCGAGAACTGGTCTATTTTTAGAGGTGCCCATTAGTTTTAAGCGGAAACCAACAGTCGAGGTCTGACTCAGGAGCAGCTGGCCCGTCCCGAATACCCAAATCCCGCTCAGCCTGGCGAACCTACTTGCGCAAGGTCTCCGACGCGCAGCCCACCTTCGCAGCAATCGAATCCGGCGCAGCCCGCTGGGAATCGAGTCCCCCTGAGGCTCCAGCACCATCCGCACCGCCCGTTCCCGGAAGTCCGGGGCGTATCGTTTTGTCGTCTTCATAACTCCATCCTCTCAAGAAATGGAGTCTCCGGGAGTTCCAGGGCGATTCAATTCACTTTCCTGATTCAATTCTTTTCGGATTACTTCCTGACAGTTCTGCTTTCGCCACGTCGATGACCCTGGATCGCTTCATGCAGGACGTAGTCCTTGATGAGGTTTGCTTCGTCCACTGTCAGGTAGCCATTCCAGCCCGGCATTCCGTTGGTTTTCAGGCCCCCGTCGATCACAATGGTTTTCCAGGCTGCATCCAGGTCCGAGGTGCGGTACCTGAGGTCGGGCACGACTGCGCCGCTGATGGCCTGTATCCCGTGGCAGGCCAGGCAGTAGACAGTGTACAGTTTCCGCCCCTGTTCCACCCGATCTTGAGGGGGGGCGGGCAGCGTTGGTTCCGGCAGTTCCTGGGTGATGCCGGCAACTTGCGGCAGGGGTTCGCTTCCCCCCAGCCTGAATACGAGAACCCGGCTGATATTGAAGATTCCCATCGGTCCGACGAGCACTCCTCCTGACAGGCCGGCGCCCCCGCCCCAGCCCTGCATGACGGCAATGTATTGCTCGCCATCGATTTCGTATGAGATGGGCGCAGCGAGAATGCCATTCTCGACTTTATATGACCATACTTTATCGCCTGTATCGGCGGCGTAGGCGGCGAACTCGCCCGTCAGGTTTCCCTGGAAGACAAGGTTGCCGCCGGTTGCCAGTACGCCG
Source organism: Desulfuromonadales bacterium (assembly GCA_037383085.1). Classification (GTDB taxonomy): domain Bacteria; phylum Desulfobacterota; class Desulfuromonadia; order Desulfuromonadales; family BM103; genus JARRPG01. Next base: position 2,822 of record JARRPG010000080.1, read on the forward strand.
CCCGCTGACAATACTCCGGAATCTACGCTCCATGCCTCCCGCCGGGCGAGCGGGTCCCATGCGACAAGCCGGCTGCGCAGTTTCCACCTGGCCACGAGGTTCCGGGCCCAGACGGGCAGCCAGTCCGGGATATTGACCGCCGCGCTTATGTCGTAGTTGATGTTGTAGATGGTTTTCCTGGCCTCGAAGATAAAGTCGTCGACGTAGACGTGGCCGCTATCTCTGGCGGGAATGTAGACGAGGCCTGTGTCCGGGCTGTAGGCCATCGACATCCAATTGTGCGCGCCCCCGCTGCCCGGGTAGACCGAAAAATCATCCGATCCCGATCTCGCCCGAGGATCCTCTACCGGACGGCCGGTCTGCATGTCGATATGCGTGGCCCAGTTCACTTTCGCAAAGGGATCTGCTGACAGCAACTCTCCGGTTCGGCGGTCCAGAACGTAGAAGAACCCGTTCTTCGGCGCCTGCATAATAACCTTGCGCGTCCTGCCGCCAATTTCCAGCTCGGCTAATGTCATCTGCTGCGTGGCGGTGAAATCCCAGGAATCACCCGGTGTCGTCTGGTAGTGCCACACATAGGACCCGTCATCGGCGTTGACCGCGACGATTGACGACAGGAAGAGGTTGTCCCCGCCGCCCGGGCTCCTGACCTTCCGGTTCCAGGGGGAACCGTTGCCCACGCCGATGTAGAGCAGGTTGAGCTCGGGATCATAGGCAAAGGAATCCCACGCGGTGCCACCTCCGCCCGATTTCCACCATTCGCCGGTCCAGGTCGAGGCGATCCACTGCTGCGTTTTGTCTTCGAAGCCCTTTGCCGGATTTCCCGGCACGGTGAAGAAACGCCATACCAGATCGCCGGTTTGTGCATCGTAGGCAGAGACATACCCCCTTACACCCATTTCCGCCCCGCCGTTGCCGATGATGACGAGGCCCTTTACCACGCGCGGTGCACCGGTAATCGTATAGGAAATCGATCTGTCGATGATCGTATCCGTACTCCAGGCCTGTTTACCCGTGGCCCGGTCGATCGCGATCAGCCGCCCGTCCAGGCTGCCCAGGTAGACCTTGTCGCCCCACAGTGCCACGCCCCTGTTAACCACATCGCAACACGCGTGCATGGCGTGCTCTTTGGGGACCTCGGGATCATACGTCCAGAAAAGTGCTCCGCTTCTGGCGTCGAGCGCATAGACGATGCTCCAGCTGCCGGTGGTGTACATCACCCCGTCTGCAACCAGAGGCGTCGCCTCAACGCCCCGCCGGGTCGGCAATTCAAACGACCAGGCCAGGCCCAGCCTGGAGACGGAATCGGCATCGACCTGGTCGAGAGGGCTATAGCGTTGCTCAGCGTAGGTGCGTCCGTGGGAAAGCCACTCCTGCGGGAACTTTTCCGCCTCAACTATTCGCTTCCCGTTCACATCCGCCAGTTCCTGCGCCGTCGCCAGTGGGGAGAAGCTGAAAAGGGCGGAAATTGTGCCGATTGCGCTGAGCATTACAGTGCGACGGCTGAAGCCGCGGAAAAAATGTCCGGTCGATGTCATCATCGTGATACGGAATGTGGTCAGGAGTTATCGAGCGGTTCTTTGTAGATCAAATAGAAAAACATCCCTGGTTCGCCGCGCACGAACCCCTGTCCGAGGTAGACATCGCCCCCCATCCAGCGGATTTCGTCCCCCGCGTCGGGGGATCCCACCACCGTACTGGAGTAATCGATAATTACACTGGTTTTGCCATCACGCCGGCTTTCGCCCATCCTGATATCACCCTTGATGGCTTCCAATGAGAACGGACTGAGCCGGTTATAGATCACCCCGTCCTCGGAGTGGAAAACCTTGCCATTCCATATCAGGAAAGAGAGGATATTGCTCCAGATGCGACCGAAGGTAGAGCCCGCAAAATACAGTGGCTTGCCTTCGTACACGCCTGCGCGGGGAATCCTGTCGCGCTCGGCTGCCTCGAATACCGACTCCAACTGGTCCCGGGTAAGGGCCTGGAACGCTTCACGAGTCCGGGGGAACGCGATCGATGTATCGCTTTTAGCGCCATCGTTAGCGGCGACGGAAAAGTCGGCGGCCAGAATGGCTGCCAGCATACCTAGCGCGTAAACCAGCGGTCCGGGTCGAATTTGCATGGGGGCCTCTTTGAATCTGGCTCGCAGTGGAGCACATCTGATTACAGGAGGCGCATTCTAGGTGAAGTACTCGGCCGGGAATTTACAAATTTACTCAATGAGCTAACAAAACTACTCACCCGGGCCGGCATGCGGCAGGTTGGCGGGAGCGACGGAAGGCCTGGAAAAACGCCTCAGACCAGATCGCCGCGTTGTTTGCGGTAGGCGTTCGGGGTGATTCCTTCGAGTGCCAGGAAGGCCCGCGTGAACGAGGCGGGTGTCGAAAACCCCAGTTGGTGCGCGATCACCGAAATGGGGGTACTGCTTTCGGAAAGATATTTCTTAGCCAGGTGACCGATCACCTCGTTGCGAAGGGTGCGAAAGGAGGTCTGCTCCGCTTCAAGCCGGCGCTGCAGCGTGGCTCGCGATATATTCATACTGCCGGCGATGGTTTTCTGCGATACATCATTGACTCCCAGGTTATTGAGCAAATGCAGCTTCACCTGGGCGCTGATGTCGCGCCTGCTCTTCACCGCATCCCGGAAGAGTGCCTGTGCATAATCCAGCAGGGCTTTGGAGAGCAGTGGATCGGCGTCATTGATGCGTACCTGTAAATCTCCCGAGCCTATCTCGATGAAATCATGCTTCCGGTCGAAACAGATGCCGTTGCCGAATAGCTCACGATAAGGCTCCATGTTGACGGGTCTGGGTCGGCACATGTGCGTTTTGACTGGCGTCCAGGTAGTTCCCAGATAAGAGCGAACCAGTTGGACAAACCCCGCAAGGGCCAGGTCCGACTCCACATGGCAGATGGGGAGGCTCTGGACTGGCCTGAAATGGAGCTGGCCCGAACGCTTGAGGGGTCGAAATTCGTAGTGTGAAACCGAGTGTCTAACCCGGCTGTAGTCCGACATCAGCTCCAACAGATGCTGTACCGTACGGGCGGCATTGGTCAGCACGTATCCGTGATTACCCAATTCCTGGTAATGCGCTTCTCTACCGAGCAGAAGCCCTATGTGTGGGCACCCCGTTTGCTTCGCCAGCCTGTTCAGTTCGGCCAGATAATGCCCCCAGAAAAGTAGCTCACTTCCGACCTCCGGCAACTCCCCGGTGAGTGAGAACCGGATATTGGCGCGCCTGGCAGCCAACTCCAGCCACCGCATGTGGGTGACAAATTCCGTCCTGTGCATCGATTTCTCCCGAATCAGGAAAACGCTGTGCTTACCTGCTGGGCATGGACGATACTGTGAATCAATTGAGGCAAAATGTAAATCGGCAGTGGGAACATACAGATATGCTTTTACCAGGGTGGACTGCGCATCGGGCTAGAAGCCTGCAAATCGGTCCGCTGGGATCATCGGTAAAAATCTTCCTGATGCGCAAGTCATCAGCTTCATTGATGAGACCTGTCCCTGGCGATTGGTAATTCAAGCCGCCACTGGTAGCTGAAATTGACCCCGGCAATGCTTTTTCCACTGGTAGCTGCCCATATCAATGACGTTATCGCCGCCGGGCTTGATTGGAGGATGGCCATCTCGACTGGAATGACATCGATGTTCATTGTAATAGCGCTGATAATCGCTAAGCTTGTTCTCCAGATCAGTCGTAGTCCAAAAGAAAGTTTGATCCAGTAGCTCTCGCCTGACACTTCCAATCAATCGTTCAACAAATGGATGCGACATCGGTACATGTGGAAGGGATTTGATCTCTTGGATTTCCAAGACACGAAGATTCGCTTTCCATCGATGATATTGGAAAAGTGGATCATTGTCGGAGCTGATTCTCTCTGGCCAGAGATCTCCACTGGTCGCTTTATTAAACATGCGGCACAGAGCAGGCCCGTCTACATGTCCTGCATGGAAAGCAAAGCCAATGATCCTGCGGGTGTACTGATCCATCACGACCATGATCCAGTGTGTTTTCAGGGTAATGGACTCGGCCCGGAATAGATCGACGCTCCAGAGGCTATCCTTGCGTGCCCAAGGGGAGTCAACCACGAAGGGCCATGATCTCTGGGGTTCCGTTTGTAGTTCGCGGCGAGTACCCGCCGAACAATGTCCTTATCCAGGTCCAGACCGAATGCCAGATTGATTTGTTGGGCGATGCGTGGGCAGCCATATCGAGGATTGCGCCGCTTCATCTCGACGATAGCTTTGATGACCTCCTTCGACGGCCCCTTGGGCCCCGGTTTCCTACTGTCACGAGTTGAGTACAGTTGCCGGTACTTCCGTCTCTTCAATGCCGAATGGAATCGAAGCAGGGTTGATGGCCTGATAATAATGGCAGATCGAGCAATACGCCTTGGGTTCATAAGCAATGTCCAGAATCCGAGTAGCGCACGATCCCGGGAAGTGAGATTGGGTGCCCGCTGCCTGGATCTACAATGGATTATGAGTTGCCGCTTCAAGAGCAGGTTCTCGGCAATGACAGCTCGGCTACCACCGGGTCTAATCAGCCTGGCGATGGTGGTGAGTAAGTGGAAAAGTAGGTAAAAGACTTCTTTCATGCCTACCGAGGGTAATATTGGTTCCCGAATGCAGCAAGTGGCAACTATCTGATATCGTTGACAAAGTAAGAATTCGCCACCCACAGGCACGAGCGCCTGCAATACACTGTGGATAGCGCTTTCCCTTCCCTCGTGGTTCGACAGACACCAGAGTTACCAGGTGAAGCCAGCCATCCCCGAAGTCGTATTCGTACTCTGCCTGGTCGCCGGGCTCGGGC
>JARRPG010000081.1:0-5756 GCA_037383085.1 Desulfuromonadales bacterium
TTCCGGATAGACTTCCTCCAGCGCCGCCCAGAAGCCCATGGCGCCATCACCGATGGCCAACTGAGGGACATTCATGCCGCGGGATTTGAGCTTCAACAGTGTAAATAGGGGACGGACCACGATTAGGCCTAGAATTTTGGGAAAACCGTGGTCTGTCCCCTATTATTCCGTCCCCTATTATTCCTTTCCTATTATTCCGGTTTGATTCCCTCGGCCTGGTTGAACAGATTAAAGCCTGCGAGATTCCAGACGGCTATCCGTGCGAGGCTATGTTTGAATTCACTCATCCTTGATTACTCCTGATTCACTCTTCCTGTGTCGATGGCAATCTCTTTATTGCTCGCGATTTGCTGTGAACATAAAATAAACCAATGAACTGCAGAAGATTGATGTCCGGTCGTTTGAATGGCGTCTGTTTCCTTTCCTTCCATGCCATTTTTTTGATCCAGTTCTGCGGTCGATCTTCCTTTTCTCTTTTGACCGATTGTCTAGGATTTGGAGTGTCCGGGCTAATGGGGGAGATTCAGGGTGTCCCCTGTTATCACGATTTTAACAAGCAATCGGTTTGTCGGTATTATTCCAATTTTAATCTGACCAATTATTGCCATGAGCCATAGCCGAGCCAACGTTGTTCCTCACACAAAACGACCGATTGCCATTTCTAACTGGCTATATGCCGTCGCGTTCCTGGTTTTTATCATGATTATCATTGGCGGCATTACGCGTTTGACCGAATCGGGGCTTTCAATCACCGAGTGGAAGCCAATCACTGGTGCGATACCGCCTTTGAGCGAAGCGGCATGGGTGTCCGAGTTCGAGAAATACAAACAAATCCCCGAATACCTGGAGATCAACGGCCCCGCCGGCATGACCCTGGGTGATTTCAAGTTCATCTATTTCTGGGAATGGGTGCATCGTCTTCTGGGGAGGCTGATTGGCCTTGCGTTTGCGCTGCCGCTTGCCTGGTTCGCGATCAAGCGCGCGATACCTGAAGGTTACGGCGGCCGGCTGGCTGGACTGCTGGTGTTAGGGGGGTTGCAGGGGGCGATTGGCTGGTGGATGGTAAGCTCCGGTTTGACCGAGCGCACGGATGTCAGCCATTTTCGGCTGGCGACCCATTTGCTGATCGCGTTTCTCATCCTGGCCGCACTGGTCTGGACAGCGCTGGATATGCGGCGGGTCACCCGCGGCCAAAACCGACCGTCCAGGCCGACCGTCTTCGGCCTGATCGTCTTCGGTGTCTTGTTTGTGCAATTACTCTTTGGTGCCTATACAGCAGGGCTGAATGCAGGGCATGTCGCAAACACCTGGCCGTTGATGCACGGTTCTCTGGTGCCAAAGGGGATCAACTGGTCTGGTGGTGTCTGGACCATGCTGAATAATGATCCTTATATCATCCATTTCGTTCACCGCTGGTGGGCATGGGTGGCGGTAGGTTTTCTGATTGTATTGGCGAAGCATGTACGCGGCCAGTCCCAAAAAGCATCGGTGGCCATCCATAGCTCATATGGTATTCAGGTGTTGCTCGGAATTGCGACTGTTATCACAGGTGTCAACATCTATTTTGCAGTGGCGCATCAGGCGGTGGGGGCGCTGGTTGTTATGGTGACCGTGTGGGGTATGCATCTGTCAGGGCGTCAAGCAGCTGTGATCGACAGCCAGGTCGGATCAGCCCAACTCTCGGAAACTCATTAAGTTTGTATTCTGACGGGTTGGTTATTGTGACTCAATCGAATGCCTTGAGCACGTTATGGATCTCTTGACCCAGGGTCTGGCGGGCGGTGTGATGGCCCAGTCACTCGCCACAAAAGACGAGAAAAAAATTGCGACGCTGGTTGGCGTGGTTGCAGGCTTACTGGCGGATGCCGATATCCTGATCCGCTCATCCTCCGATCCCTTGCTGACTATCGAATACCATCGCCATTTCACCCATTCACTGGCGTTCATACCCGTGGGTGCGGCGATTGCCATGCTGCTGCTCTGGCCGTTTGTGCGCCGGCATCTGCCGGCCAGGCGGCTCTATCTTTTCTGTCTCGCGGGTTTCAGCATGAGCGGCGTGCTCGATGCGTTTACCAGTTACGGCACGCATCTTTTCTGGCCGTTCTCGGATGAGCGCGTGGCCTTCAATATCATTTCGATTGTCGATCCCGTGTTCACGCTTATCCTTCTGCTGACCTTGTTAGCGGGGTTGCGGCTGGGCCACAGACGAGTGGCACTGGCCGGCCTTGCCCTGAGCATGATGTACCTGGGCATGGGCTTCGTGCAATTGCAACGGGCCGAGCAAGTGGCCGGGGACCTGCGTGACACACGTGGTCACCTGGCGGTGCAGTCCGTGGTGAAACCGACGCTCGCTAACCTGGTGTTATGGCGATCGGTGTATATTCACGGGGACCGCATTCATGTAGACGCCATTCGCGTCGGGCTGTTTGCTACGGGCAAGGTTATCGAGGGCGAATCCGTTGCCCGGTTCTCTCTCGACAAAGATCTGCCACAGCTTGATGAATCCTCGGTTCTGTATACGGATATCCTTCGATTTCTGTCATTCTCGGATGGCTATGTCGCTTTTGACCCCAGGCAGGCGAATGTGCTGGGTGACATCCGTTACAGCATGCTGCCCGTGAGCGCCAGGCCGTTGTGGGGGATTGTTATCGATCCCGACAACCCCCAGGTGCATGCCGATTACCAGTTCTTTCGCGATTCAAGTCAGTCGGTGCGGGAAACGTTTAAAGACCTGCTATATGATCGCCAAACAGTGAAAGAACCCGGATTAGACTCGGGATAAGGGGTCAGTATCCTTTAAGTCGTTCTGCGGGTTGAAAAAGCTACGAAAAAAGCGGATTACCCCTTTTCCGCCTCTCCCGACCGCTTTCCCGGGCAGTGAAACAGGACTCATGCTTCCGGGATGCGTGTTACATGTGGTGACTGATGTTCATGCGGGTCGCATCACCAACGAGCTTTCTGAAGTCCTCGCAGTTCATGTGGATCAGGGTTTCATGATCGCCGGCCTCAAAATAGATCTCCGGCTGGGCAAGCAGCGCCTCGTCCACGATTGTGTCGATATCGTAGATGAGACCAGCCGGGGGAATCGCGCCAATCTCGCAGTCGCCGAAGACCTGCGCGATCTCCTCTTCCGTTGCCAGGCCCACATGCCGACCGAGGATCTTGTGTAAACACCCCAGGTCGAGCCGATGTGTCGCAGGGACCACGGCAAGCAGGTAGCCAGCCCCGTCATGCAGGAGCACGGATTTCGCCACCATGTCTCCCGGCAGATGTGCCGTCTCGGCGTTGCGTAAACCTGACAGTGAATACTCGTGTTCGACGGTGTCGTGAGCCAATGGGTGGGAGTCGAAAAACTCCCGAAGAGTGATTGCCATCGCCATGTTTCCACCTCCACTTCTCGATTGAGCCAATATCCACAAGATAGACCAGGGGAGGATTGCAGGCAAATGGCGACTCGCCGGAGGCGTAATCGCTGGCCTGGATATGGCACCTATTCCTCGGTTTTCACAGCTATTGTACTGGACTGATTGGGGATAAGGGCGGGTTAAGGGCAGTACCTTTTAAGCAGTGTTGCAGTTCAACAAGATAAGGTTACTGACCCCTTTTTCTTTACTTTTTCTTGTATCGAAAAGACTCACGAAATCGGGCTATTTTGATTTCCTAAGTGAGACAGCAGTGAGTCTGATCCCATCGATCTGCACGATCTGATAGTTGATTTTTCCTGATAAGGGATCAGTGATAAGGGGACAGCGGCTGTACAAAAAATAATCCCTCCGACACCTTTATCACCTTTATTCCGATATGCGGATCACTTTTCCGCCTTCCGAAGTGGCCTGGCGCAGCACTTCCGCCGCCGACCAGAACCCGGTGCGCCGCAGGCGCTCCAACGGCAAGGCCGGCTGACCGACATCTGGACGAGGGGCTGCGCCGATTTAGTGGAAAGCCGAAAACGGGAAACGGCAGCCGAGGCGATGACCTGATGCCAGGTGAGACTCCAGCAACAGCAGGAAAGGAAAATGGACGTCCCTTTTTTTCGACCGGGTTCCGGTGCGTACTCTGATATCTGGTTTGACGCTGAAAGCTTCCATCGAGGATACTGTATTTCACGGAGGACTCTATGAAATGAAACATCGTGTAACTCCTGGACAACCGTCCACTACTCCTTGCTCTCGTCGTCACCCTGTGGGTGAAGCGGCCACGGGCCGTGGACGTGTCAACGGAGTTTGCTGAGCGTGGGCTCTTACACGATGGATGACGCTGCGGACCCGGGTAGCGTCGAGAAAGTCCGGCAGCCCTCAACGACAGAGTCGTTCCAGGGGAACAAAAACACCAGGATTGGACACCGTGTCGAGGATCTCTCCGGTAAGCACCAGGGGGCATCCGGCTTTGCGATTATTCGCTACGGTCGACCGGCGCTTACAGCACGGGTCGCGCTGGCGGACCTTGCGGAAAAGACCCTCGATGTTCAGTACTATATCTGGGAGGCTGACGCGACCGGTCGAATCCTGGCAGAACGACTGGTGCGGGCCGCGGACCGCGGCGTTCGTGTGCGGGTTCTTCTCGACGACATTAACCTTTCGGGTCGCGACGCCCGCATCGCAGCGCTTGACGCCCATCCGAACATTCATATTCGGCTATTTAACCCTTTTACCAGACGCCGGCTACGGGCACTGGACTTCATCACCGACCTGGGTCGAGTCAATCACCGGATGCACAACAAGGTGATGGTCATGGACAACACGATTGCACTCGTAGGCGGACGCAATGTCGGTGCCCATTATTTCGAAGCCCACGACAAGTCAAACTTTCGGGATCTCGACATCGTTGGTATCGGCCCGATTGTCAGGGAGGTCTCCGACGTTTTCGAGTATTTCTGGAATGGCGAGTGGTCTGTGCCCATTTCGAGGATTGTCGAGAGACCCTTTGATGATCGCGACCATTTGGAAGCCATCAAAGATATCCGGAGCCAGATCGAAGCTGACAACTATCCGTTCCCGCTAGACTTTGACGTCGAGGCGTTGTTGGAGAAACTCGATGACGTGATAGACGAAATGGTCTGGGCGAAAGGTAAAGTCGTCTGGGACGATCCAGCGGCCATCTACGAGGGCCGAAGTTCCGGAACAATGAATGAAGCGCTCTATGAGCGCTTGCAGACTCTCAAGGAGGAGTTACTGATCGAGTCGGCTTATTTCGTACCTCGCCAACGGGGCGTCGAGGTAGCTAAAGCGCTGGAGAATCTCGGTGTCAGGGTGCGTATACTGACAAATTCGCTGGCCGCCAATGATGTCTTGGCTGCCCACGCCGGGTATTCCAAGTATCGCCACGCACTGATCGATGCCGGCGTCGAACTTTTCGAACTGCGTCCGGACCCCGGCCCTGTCGAGAAAAAGATCGTCTCCACCGAATCGCAGGCGGCCCTGCACACCAAGGCGATTGTATTCGATCGGAAGGACGTGTTCATCGGCAGCTTCAACCTCGACCCGCGTTCGGCCGCTATCAACACCGAAGTCGGGCTATACGTGGAAAGCTCCGAGATTGCCAGGCAGGTCATAGACTACATGGATGAAGGAGTGTCTGCGGACAATGCCTACCGTGTCATCGTCGATGACAGCGGGAAGCTGCGTTGGGTGATCGATATCCAGGGCGAGCGGATCAGTCATACGAAGGATCCGAACAGTACGTGGCTGCAGCGGTTACTTGCAACCTTTATACGATTGCTACCGGTGGAACATCAGCTCTAGACCGTCCAGAGGGCG
>JARRPG010000082.1:0-5710 GCA_037383085.1 Desulfuromonadales bacterium
GGAGCGCACCGCCTAAGAAGGCGGAGGCATCAGCTGATGGGGCGATTCTCACTGAGGTAAAGCCAGCCTTTGACAATGCGATAGATCAGCCAGATCGAGGCGGCCAGCAGGATCGCCCAGCCGATCAGGAAAATAACCGTGATGCCACCGATCACCATCCATAACAGCGTGTACCAGAAGGTCTTCGTTTGCCAGCGGAAGTGGCTCTCCACCCAGCTGCCCTGGACGTCATCCATGCGGACATAGTTGATGATGATCCCGGCAAACAGCGTCAGTGCCCCCGTGAAGAGGCTGGCGGCCTGAAGGATATAGACGATCAGGGCCAGTTTTTTCAGGCTGTTTTCGGCGGGCGTGTTGAAATCTTGCGGCCAGGACTGATTCATGGCCTCAGTATACGGGATAAGACCTGATTCCGCCAGTCACCCGATGACAAAGAATGTTTTGTTTTCCGCACGGACAGCCGCTACAATAACGGCGTTTTCGCCACGTTCGATCCGCACAGACGGGAGATCATGGGCTATCGTCATTTACAGGAAACCGTCAGCGACCTGGAGCGCATCGGCCAGTTGAAGCGCATCGACGTCGCGATCGACCCCTGCCTGGAGGCTGGGGCTGTTCAGCGACGCGTGTACGCCAGCGGCGGACCGGCCCTGCTCTTTACCCGGGTCAAGGGCTGCGACTTTCCATTGCTGGCCAACCTGTTCGGGACCCTGGAGAGGGCCCGCTACCTGTTTCGCGATGCGCTGCCGGTGGTGGAACAGCTGGTCGCGCTGAAGGGAGATCCCGGTCAGGTCCTGCGCCGTCCCGGAGCCGCCCTCGGCCTGGCCCGGCGGGGTGTTCATCTGTTGCCAAAACAGGTGCGGCGTGGTCCGTTGCTGGCGCACCAGACCTCCCTGGACCGGTTGCCGCAACTGGTCTCCTGGCCGGATGATGGTGGGGCTTTCATCACCTTGCCGCAGGTTTATACCGAGGATCCGCGGCAGCCGGGATGGCGAAAATCAAATCTCGGCATGTACCGGGTGCAGTTGAACGGCGGCACCTATGCCGAGGATGAAGTCGGCCTGCATTACCAGATTCATCGGGGGATCGGTGTTCACCATGCCGCGGCGATCGCGGCTGGGCAGCCGCTGCCGGTGAACGTTTGGGTCGGCGGCCCACCCAGCCTGACGCTGGCTGCGGTGATGCCCTTGCCGGAAGGGCTGCCCGAGCTGGCCTTTGCCGGGCTGCTGGGCGGCCATCGCCTGCCGATGGTGAAGACGTCGAACGGCCTGCTGGCTCCGGCTCAGGCCGATTTTTGCCTCTGTGGCGAGATCCTGCTCGACCAAACCCGTCCGGAAGGACCCTTCGGTGATCATCTCGGTTATTACAGCCTGGTGCACGACTTTCCGGTCATGCGAGTCCACCGGGTCTACCATCGGGCCGGTGCCATCTGGCCTTTTACCACCGTGGGTCGACCACCCCAGGAAGACACCACCTTCGGCACGCTGATCCATGAAATGACCGGTGCGGCGATTCCCGATCTGGTGCCGGGGGTGCACGCAGTGCACGCGGTCGATGCCGCCGGCGTGCATCCCCTGCTTCTGGCCATCGGCAGCGAACGTTACACGCCCTATGCCGATCCTGCCGAGCCACGGGAATTGCTCACCCAGGCCAACGCCTTGCTGGGTCAGGGGCAACTCTCGCTGGCCAAGTATCTGCTGATCCTCGACCAGGCCAATCAACCGGCCCTCGATATCCACGACGTCGACGCCTTTCTGCAAACCCTTCTGGAACGCAGTGACTGGCGACGTGATCTGCATTTCCAGACCCGGACCACGATCGATACGCTTGACTACTCCGGAGAGGGTCTGCATGCCGGTTCGAAAGTCGTGATCGCCGCCTGCGGGCCGAAGCGCCGCGAACTGCCCGTCGATATCCCCGGAGACCTGCACCTGCCGACCGGTTTCGCCCGACCACAGGTCGCCCGTCCGGGGATTCTGGTGGTGGAAGGACAGCCCTGGCAGGGCGAGCGCGGGCGCACGGCGGCCGACCTTCTGGCTTTCTGCCGGTCCTACACGCCGGAGGACAGCATCAACGTTTTTCCGCTGGTGGTGATCGTCGATGACGCCGCCTTTGTCGCCCGCACCTTGAACAACCTGCTCTGGGTCACTTTCACGCGCTCGGCACCGGCCACCGATATCGAAGGCATCGATGCCTTCGTGCACGCCAAACACTGGGGCTGTCGCGGCAGCCTGGTGATCGATGCACGGCGCAAGGGCTTTCACGCGCCGCCGCTGGAAGATGATCCGGAGATCGAAGCCAAAGTCGATCAACTCGGCACCCGAGGAGGACCTTTGCATGGCCTTATCTAACAACCCGATCAACCTGTCGCCGCCGCGTCGCGACGATCTGCCGGATCATGACTTCAGCCTGATGGCGGCCATCGGCAACACGCCGCTGGTGGAGCTGAAAAACCTCAATCCGAACCCGCAGGTCCGGTTGCTGGCTAAACTGGAAGGCAACAATCCGGGGGGATCGGTCAAGGACCGCACGGCCTGGTGGATGATCCGTCGCGCCGAGCGGGAGGGTCTGCTGACCGCGGCCAAGACGATCCTCGAGCCGACTTCAGGGAATACCGGTATCGCGCTGGCAATGATCGCGGCGGCCCGCGGTTATCCGATCAAGCTGGTCATGCCCGCCTGCGTCAGCACCGAACGACGGGCGGTGCTCGAGGCTTACGGCGCTGAACTGGTCCTGTCAGCGGCCGAGGAAGCCACCGACGGCGCCATCCGCCTGGCCCATCGCATCCTCGCCGAAGATCCGGAACGGTATTTCATGCCCAACCAGTATGAAAATCAAGCCAATCCCCAGGTTCACTACGAAACAACCGGTCCGGAAATCTACCGCCAGACCGGTGGCGCGATCGACCTGTTTGTCGCCGGTATGGGCACCTCGGGAACCTTAATGGGGGTCGGTCGTTACCTGCGGGAGCAGAAACCGTCTGTACAGATCATCGGCATTGAGCCACGACTGGGGCACAAAGTCCAGGGGCTGAAAAACATGGCCGAGGCGATCGTGCCCGGGATTTATCAGGAAACCTCCCTCGATCGCAAGCTGACCATCGATGATGATGAGGCCTTCGAGATGTCCCGCCAGCTGGCGGCCCGGGAGGGTGTGTTTGCCGGCATGTCGAGCGGGGCTGCCGTTGCCGGGGCCTGCCACATGGCGGAGGCTTTGACCTCTGGCGTGATCGTCGTGCTGATTCCGGATCGCGGCGACCGCTATCTGAGTACCGCCCTGTTCCGCTCTGTCTGTGCCCGCTGCCGACCCTGATGGTGCGAGGGGGAAAGGGCTCCTGCCGATCGAGATGACATGAAAAAAGTCCGGCCCTTTGACAGGGCGGGACTTTTTTGTCTCGTTCAGTTCTGTCCGCGCAGGGTCTCGAGGATCTTTGGGTCTTGCTCCTCGAGCGCCAGCAGGTTGTGGCAGGTGTTGCAATCGGCGGAAATCGTTTTGCCGTCAGCACTTTCGTGCAGGTCGTCATGGCAGCGGAAGCAGCCGATGTCGAAATCGGGGCCATGGCTAATGTGGTTGACGTAAGTGTCCCAGGTGACCTTCATTTCCGGAAAGACATTTTCATTGTAGGCGGCAAAGACACCGTCAACGGCTTGTCCGAGAAGTGCCGGTTTTGCACTGATCAAATCCGGGTAGTTCTGTTTATACCAATCCTCCAGGGTGCCGGAAATCGCTTCGCGCGCTTCCGAGGTGCTGTTGTAGTCTGCGGTAATCACCTCCAGGGCCTGGCGTTTGATATAGGGCAGGGAGGCTGGAATCATGCCTTCGGCAAGTTTGCGATTCAGGGCTTCATCCGGAGGCAGGTAGATGTGCGAAGGACGATTGTGGCAATCGATGCAGTCCATCTCCCGAATTCCCTCCGTTTGCGTGTTCTCCGCCAGTAATGTTTCGGCGTCGGCGGTTCGGAACACCGTCTCTGTGCCATCCGCTTCAATCAGGGTGACTTCCGGGATCACCATGCGGCTGTGATCCGTCGCGCGATAGGTGATCTTGTTCTCCGGGGCCACGTGCCAGTGAATACCATGTGAACTTTTGACGCGATCACCGGCGCTGCCGATCTTCATCAGCAGGACATTGTAGACCTCGGTGTTTGCCTCATCCGGCAGGAAGCCTTTTCTGACCGACAGTTTGTCACCATGGAACAGGGCCGGGCGGTGGCATTGTTCGCAGGTCTCGCGCGCCGGGCGCAAGCCGTGGACCGGTGTGGTGATCGGCGTCGGGTAGGTCCCGGCAGTGACCGCCAGCAACTGGCGGGCACCGGAGATCTTCGATTTGACGAACCAGTCCGCTCCGGCACCGATATGACACTCGACACAGGAGACGCGTGAATGAGGAGAATCCGTGTAAGCGGTGTATTCCGGTTGCATGACGGTATGGCAGAACTGGCCGCAGAATTGCGTCGACTCCATATAGTGATAGGCGCGGTAGATAAACATGCTGAAGACGACAAAGTTGACCGAGGTCAGCAAAACGATCAGAAAGACGTTTTTGCGCAAGCGGCCGAACATGTCGGGTTCGGTGAAATATTTGCGCAGATACTGCAGGGTAAAAAGGTGCACATCGCGTTCGCCACGAAAGAAAAACGCGCCGACGAAGATCAACGCCAGGCCGCCGAGAAACAAAGGACCCAGGACAAGATAGACCGCCCCGCCGAAATAGGGGTTCTTCACATGCCAGACCGTATCAGCGAGCATGTAGCCGAACAGGAAGGGGGTGGTGATGGTGACGATCATCGCCCCGAACAGGGAGAGACGGCTGCGGCTGATGCCAAGGAAGAAGTCCTTGACCATGTCAAATTGTCCCATGAAATACTCCTGATTTGGCCTCGAATGGTGTGACGCCGGGCCTGTTTTTTTCGGCAAAGCAGCGAAAAAGCCCAGAAGAGACGCTTGGGCAGAAAGTGGCCGCTCGGTTTTCCAACGAGCTGCCATTCTTGTTCAAGGTGCTCGCTGCAGCGAGACCGCTGTCGATCCAAGCACATCCTAATAAGGAGCAGGCCGAACAGGGCTTCGCCCGGGAAAATGAGCTTGGGGTCCTCCTAGATGCGCCCCAAAGAAATTATAGAGACGACAACCATAAACCAGAGATAATCTGTGCTCTGACACCATTCTTTGCGCTGAACGGTTTTCGTAAACTAGAGGAGGCCCTCAGACTATTAGAAAAAATCAGGGTTTCCGGTTTGGCAGAAATAGTATCGTTTCTACGGAGCCACCCCAACCGGGATGGGTTGAAAAAATTCTTCAACCATTTAATGACCATGGACCGTGGAAAACAACGCAAGATTGTCGAGCAAGCGGTCAACTCTGCTGAGCAGCAAACAAATGAAGAACCAGTCTGGACATGGATGATCAAGCTTAATGAAGAGTATCCCGGTGATATGGGGGTTCTCTCTCCTCTTTTCTTGAATCTAGTTCGTCTAAAACCCCAGCAAGCCATGTACCTGCCAGCCGGGGGACTTCACGGTTACTTAGAAGGAGTTGGCATTGAGTTGATGGCCAATTCTGACAACGTTTTGAGGGGCGGGCTGACGCCCAAACACATAGATGTTCAAGAACTGCTCACCGTTTTGAATTTTACCAACGGCGATTTGAATATTTTAGGCCCTGAAAACCTCGCCTTTGGGGAGGCGATCTACAGCACGGAGGCGGAGATCCGC
>JARRPG010000083.1:0-5426 GCA_037383085.1 Desulfuromonadales bacterium
AATCAGGCTTTTGCATCGCCTCGACAAGCAAGTTCGTTGTGTCGTTCAATTCAAATTGTCCCATCGGTTTCGACAACCGGTAGAGATTGGCCCTCTCCACAATCCGCTTCGTGTTGCATTTCGATTTCCAATAGCATATCAAACTTAATTTCCTGACTAACATAAAATGGCCACCCATTTCCAGGTGGCCATTTCTTCTTTCTATCAAATACAAAAATTATTTTTTGTGGCAATCTTTACAACCGGTCGGGCCCGCACCCATTTTTTTGTGACAGTCTTTACAGAGGGTGTGAGCTTTCTCCTTGTCCAGGCCAAAGCGTCCGGGTGTCCCCTCGCCGTGGCACGTGGCGCAGTCAAAAGACGCGCTATGCACACCATGCGGGAAGGTCACATTGCCGAAGCTGGCTTCCAGAACAAGCGTCTCCGGACTGACCGCCTGCTGTGCCGTTTCGACGGCTTTGCCGGCGGCGGTTGTCGTTGCAACTGCGGCGTCTTTGGCTGTATCGGCAGCCGTCTCCATCGCTCCTGATGCCGCCTCCTGAGCATCTGTCATGGCCTCTTTGGTGGCCTCGACACTCTGGTCGGCCATTTCCTGTGTCTTTTCTGTTGCCTGTGTCGCCATCTCTTTGGCTTCGGTGGCCACCTCCTTGGCCGCAGGCTCTGCCTGCTGCTCAACCTCACCGGCTTTTTCTGCAACGGCTTGCGCGGCTTCTTCGACATTGCCGGCCGCAGTTGCTGCGGCTTCGCCGGCTTTTTCTGCGACTGTCTCCGAGCTGGCCTGTTGTGTTTCCGCTTTTTCGGATTGTTCGCAACCCAAGACCGCCACAATCAGGAACACTATGCTCACCCATAGAAGTTTGTGCATGATCCTTCTCCTTGTCTGGTTGTTCTGCAAACGTGCTTTTTTGATAACCTGAATTTAAGAAATATTAATCATCTTATCGCTCGCGCTGTTGTAGTCAACCTTAGACAAGGATTTCCAGCCAAGGTCTTTACCGGCCACAGCCAGCGGTTATACTCAAAACAGGATTGACGGTTGAAGCCGGGTCCTTTGTCTCGTTCTTTTGGATGTTCACGTGGAGGTTCGTATGTCCAACCACTGGAACGGTTTGGCCAAAGCCGCTGTTGTTATTTCCTTGCTGATTTTGCTTCTGCCAGGATCGGCTTTGGCCCAACTTGACTGGTTGAAAAAAGGCCAGGAACTGTTTGCGCCGACAACGACAAGCCCCGCGTCGGCCCAGAACGACACCCGTCAAATCGCGGCCGGACTCAAGGAAGCCTTGCGGGTCGGCAGTGATCGCGTCGTCAGCCAACTGGGGACACTGGATGGTTTCAATGCCGACCCGGCGATCCATATTCCACTCCCCAACAGTTTTAAAACCGTGCAGTCAACCCTCAATACGGTTGGGATGTCTTATCTGCTTGACGATTTGGAGTTGAAACTCAATCGTGCCGCCGAACAGGCAACGCCAAAAGCCAAAGCATTGTTCCTTTCTGCCATCGAAAAGATGACTCTGGACGATGTCATGGGAATCTACAACGGTCCGGAAGACGCCGCGACCCGCTACTTCCAACAGAAGATGTCGCCGCAATTGGCCGAGGAGATGAAGCCGATCGTCGAGCAGACCCTGAACCAGGCCGGTGCCGTACAGGCCTACGACACGGCCATGGGGCAGTACAGGAGTATGCCCTTTGTCCCGGACGTCAAGACTGATTTGACGACATACGTGACCGACCAGGGAATGAACGGTATTTTTCACTACCTCGCCTGGGAAGAAGCAGCGATTCGTCAGAATCCGGCCAAACGGACCACAGAACTACTCAAGGCGGTTTTCGGCCCCAAATAGTTCTGCGTCCCGTTGGTCATGAAAAAATGGATGAAACGGCCGCCTGAAAACATTGTGCTCTGGCTGCTGTTTTTTTAAAAATCGATCTCCTGAACACTCTCCTTCTGAAACCGCATCACAGCCCCATAATCGCGTCAAACAACTCCTGGCTGATGTATTGTGGCGCATAGGTGACCCCTTGCCCGGCCAGAGCGTTGACATAAGCCCGCAGATGGCTTTTCGAACCTTCCAGCAGGTTCTGATAGGCGACGACCACGTCAACGTTGTCCGTGACATCAATGGCATGCTGGATATCGACCATATCAATCTCTTCGATCGTTGCGCCAACATAAAAGCCATCCACCAATGTCTTTGATCCGATTGCCACCAGTTCGTCGTACTTGTCCTGCAAATCAAGATTGTTGAAGATTCCCTCATAAATTGAAGCCGGGTCGGGCAAACCGTATTTGTCCAATTTCGATTTCATCGTATCCATGTGCTGCTGCTCGGATACGGCAACATTGATAAAGGGTTGGGTCTCCCAGCTATCGATCATGACCAGGTAGACATCCCGTGCCAGCTTTTCTTCTTCGCGCATGTAATTCAACATAGCGACTTCGGTTTCATCGAGTGCGGCGAGGCCTGAGCCGTTGCCCTTGCCCGCCCAAGCGGGCGGGCAGGCAAAGACTGCCACCAAACCGACCACAAGCAAAAATGTCAGAAGAATCTGACGGTCATCTCTTTGTCGTGTCTTCATAACGTACCTCCTCTTCAGCAAAGGGCCCTATTGGTGCGTGCGATCCCGGTCTCGATCCTGATCCTGATCGCGGTCCTGGCCCTGGTCTTTGTCCCGATCACGATCCTGGTCCATGTCCTTATCTCGATCGCGATCCTGGTCCATGTCCCGATCTCGATCGCGGTCTCGGTCCTGGTCCAGACTCTTGTCAGCCTGGCCTTCGGAAAGACGCTCCTGTTCCATGGTGCGTGTGCGATTCAGGTTTGTCGTTCCCTTGCCAAAACCGCCGGTCATGCCAGGTTCACCATGACCTCCGCTGTTTGCGCCGCCATGGCCGCCGCCGCTGCCGCCATCGCTACCTTCACCTCCACCTCCGCTTCCGCCTCCGCCGTCACCTCTGGCAAGTTGCATGTACGAAGGGCTTGGATTGCTCCCTTGAGAGAAAGCAGGGACAGACCAGAGAACCACCATGAGTCCAGCCAACAGCCCGATTGCAAAACGTTTATCGAGAAGAACCTTTTTCATGACGTGCCTCCTTCCTTTGACCATTGACCGCTGTTTCGGTCTCTTGTGTCGTGCCACCACCCTGTAGGCAAGAAGAACAGATAGACGCAGGGTTTCGTCATAAAACCGTAACGTCATTGAGCCTCGTCGCAGGTTCCGGGGGTACCAACCTCGTGGTTGCAGGTCTCTTCCAGAAGTGGCGAATGCCCTGACGTCGTTGATCGCTCTTTTCATCTCAATTATTGATCCTGGCCATCCTGATGCAATCAGAACATGGCATGATTTTTTTGCTCATTTCCCCTCTGCTCCGCTCATCTCAATGGGTTAAAAAATGGCGGGAAGAGACAATTTGTTACGAAAAAAGGATGAGAAGCGAGAAAGTGCGAGGGAAGGCATGAGCGACGCCAGATCTGGGGAAGCCCTTTTCTTTGTGCCCTTTACCCCTCCAGCAACCCGTGCTACAAGATAAAGTCTATTATCGACCAGTCAAAATCGGAGGACGTTATGCATCATTTCGCGCTGACCATTGTCGGTCGGGACCGTCCCGGCATCGTCTCCCAGGTGACGGAAATCCTCTACAACCACGGCTGCAATATCGCCGATTCGAGTTGTTCCATCCTCGGCGGGCAGTTCGCCATGATTCTCATCCTCGGCCATCCGGAACACGCTGACCGGGAAAGCTTTGCCGGCGCTTTCAAACCCCTCGAAGAGGCCGACCTGACGGTCGCACTGCGGGTCCTGAAGCCGGGTGGTGAAGTTCGCTCCGCGATCGAGGGAGAACTCTGCATGATCTCGGTCTACGGCTCGGACAAGCCCGGCATCGTTTACCGGGTCGCAAGGGTGCTTGGCGAGCGGCAGATCAATATCACCGATCTCAATACCAAGCTGGTGGGCTCGGCGGACCGGCCGGTCTATGTCATGATGCTCGAAGCGACCCTCCCCGAGGGCATCGAGGAAAACGACGTCAACACCTGGCTGGCACCGATACGCGACGAACTTCAGGTCGACATCAGCGTGCGCACGATCCCGACGGTGGAACTCTGATCATGGCTGTTCGCCCCATTCGGGTCTATCCGGACCCGATCCTCAAGCAGGTCGCCGAACCGGTTCGCAAAATCGACGCCAGCGTTGTGGAGGTCATCCAGGACCTGGTGGACACCATGGTGGATGCCGGCCATTCGGTGGGTGTCGCCGCGCCGCAGATCGGTGTCCTGCAACGCGTGGTGGTGGTGGACGTCTCCAAGAGCAAACTCGGCAAAGACAACCATCATGGTCTGCTGGAAATGGTCAACCCGGAGATCATCGAAAAATCCGGCAGCAAGATGATGCGTGAAGGCTGCATGAGCGTGCCCGACTACACCGGCAACGTCATCCGGGCCGAGCAGATCGTCGTCGAATTCCTCGACCGTTCCGGCCGTCTCCGTTTCGTGGAAGCCAGTGGTTTTGAGGCGGTGGCGATTCAGCACGAGATTGACCATCTTGACGGCAAGCTGTTCCTCGATCGCGTGTCCAGCCTGAAAACCGACCTGTTCCGGCGCAAGACAAAATGAACGGGACAGGACCCTCAATCCGGCGATGAACACAACCTCCTGGCCACAGACCTCCCTGGTGATGCTGCCGGGCCTCGACGGCACCGGGATGCTCTTCGAACCTGCGCTAAGCCTCCTGCCGGAGACGATCCATCCGTGCGTGGTGCGCTATCCGGGGGACCGGGTGCTGTCTCTCGAGGAGCATGTCGCCGTTGCCCGTGGACACCTGCCCGAGCAGTCCCCCTTCGTCCTGCTGGCCGAATCCTTTTCCGGACCGATCGCACTGCAGCTGCTCGCCACGCCGCCGGAGAACCTGATCGGTGTCATCTTCGTCGCCACCTTCGCCCGGTATCCCCGACCTTTTCTGCTGGATGCCGCTCGCATGATGCCCCAGAAGCTTCTGCGACGCCTCTTCACATCGACGCCGGGCTGTCGTCTGTTTTGCCTAGGCACAGCGCACCAGGATGCTGTCCGCTTGTTCCAGAAGGCCCTGGCAGACGCGAAACTTGGGGTGCTCTCCAACCGCTTGCGCGTGCTGGCCGAACTGCCGCCGCCCCCGGCAACGACCTTCGCCCAACCGTGTCTGTATCTACAGGCCACACAGGACCGTCTGGTCCCGAAACGGGCGAGCAGCCGACTGCGTCAGTATCTGCCGCAGGTCGAGATCCGATCCATTCCGGGACCACACACCATCCTGCTCGCTCAACCCGCTGCCGGGGCCCGGCTTATTGCTGATTTCATCGCTGGCCTGGAGACAGCCCATGTCTGAATTGACCGCTGACCGGGTGGCCGAACTGCACCGGGCTTTACTGGATCTGCGGAATGAACTGC
>JARRPG010000084.1:0-5285 GCA_037383085.1 Desulfuromonadales bacterium
TCGATGTTGTCTTCAGCGATCACGACCGAAATGTTATTCACGACTACTATGCTTACCAGCATCAACACCGCAAAAAAATGCCCCCGGGACTGGCCAAACGCGACCAACTGCCACCGGGGTTGCAGAAACAGTTGGTCAGGCGCGGTCAGCTGCCGCCCGGCCTGCAATATCACCCCCTGCCCTACGACCTGCGACGACGACTCTCGCCTCTACCGGACGATTTTGCCCGCGTCATGGTCGAAGGCAGCTTCGTGTTGTTCAACAAGAACACCCGGATCATCTACGATGTAATCCATGATTTTTAGCAAACAATCCCATCGGCCGTCTGCGCACGGTTTTGCCGGCAAAAAAGCCTCATCGCATCTTACAGATTTATGCTGAGCCGGCATCCAGTTCCAGGTCGTGGCGCAGCCGGATGCACCCCTCGACACTCATGGCCCCGGGACATTTGTCCAGGTAATGATCGAAGGCCCAGCGGGCATCGTCTTCTTGATCACGGTCGAGAGTCAGCTGGTAGTGGACACGGATTTCGGTGATTTTCAGAACGCCGTCGACGTTCTCGATGTCACCTTCGACTTCGGCTTGAAAGCTTTCGGCCGGGGTCTCGATCTTTTTGTTCGCCAGGACACGGGCGAACGTTCCCAGCATTCAGGCCCCCACCGCGCCAACGATGTGATCGAGGGTCGCGGCATGCTCTTCTACCGGATCGACCTGATAGAACTTCTGGATGCCGCCGTGGACACCATAGAAGACCGGCTTGGCAAAGCCTTCGATCTGGGCCTTGCGGATCGGTCCCCGTTCGCGGGTGATGTGGATACGCGATGTGTGAATGACCTCAGCCATAGACTCCTCCTGCGAAAATGATTTCCTGTCCTAAAAGGTAACATATCACAGCGAACTTGCTCGGCTCTGGTATACTTGCGCGCATGATGCGATCGTCCCGTGCAAACGATTGTGGTCATCTGCTGTCACGAGAATTTATCGAGAATTGATGCGACGCTGGCACCTGATTGAAATCGAAGACCTGCCCTTTTTGCCGACCAGCGTGCGCAATCTGCTTACCGATGTCTTGGCCTTTCTCAGCACCCGGCTGAAAATCTATCGTCCGGTCCTTCCCTTGCTCGAAGACGTGTTGGTAAAAATGGGCACGCGGCGGATAATCGATCTTTGCTCCGGCGCGGCGGGACCGTGGCCTAAACTGCTGGATGACGGGCTGGATGTTTCTGTCACCCTGACTGACAAATATCCCAACCTGGACGCGATGCGTCTGGCGCAGCGACAACATCCCGAGCGCATCACGATCCGGGAGGACCCCGTTGATGCCCGCGCCCTGCCCGCGGACTGCGCCGGTGTGTGCACCATGTTCAACGGCTTTCATCACTTTCCTCCCGCCGAAGCCAAGGCGATCCTGCAGTCCCTGGTGCAGCGCCGCAAAGCCATCGCTGTTTTCGAGATCACCGAAGCCAGTCCGCGCATCTTTCTTTCAGTACTGTGCGTGCCGATCCTGATGCTTTTGATCACGCCATGGCTGCGGCCTCTGACATGGGAAAGGCTGTTCTGGACGTATCTCATCCCGCTGGCACCGCTGTGCCTTCTCTGGGACGGCCTGGTCTCGATGCTGCGCATCTATTCCCAACAGGATCTGCAGCAACTGGCTGCGGCGACGGACAGTCCCGGCTACGCATGGAAGACTGGACGATTGACCCCACCGTTCCCGGGACTTCCGATCACCTATCTGATCGGCTATCCGCAAGCGGAAGAGCAGAGTCGTCAGCAAGACGTCCCGACCGCAGAAGCATCAACAGCCACAACACCCCAGTCAGAAACCGCCAACACTTGATAACAATCATTATCGAAACCGGTGGGTTGCCCATCCCGGCAGTATCCGCAGGCTTCTTGCTCAGCTGCCGCCTGGCAGGCGCTTATGTTGATCGATAGAAAGGAATTCTCGGAGTGCTCCAGGCGGTCCAAAAACATGGGGAACAAATTGAAAAAAGGGGGACGTCTCTTTGAGAAGTCACCCCTTTTGCCAGGAAAGGCAGACAATCTTCCCGCCCATTGTCAGTGGTGCTTGACGTGTCCCAAAAAATCCCGCAGCCTGTCTGATTGAGGATTCTTCATCACCACACGGGGCTCGCCCTCTTCGACGATCCGGCCATCGTCCATGAAAATCAGCCGGCTGCCGACCTGGGAGGCAAAGCCCATCTCATGGGTCACCACGATCATCGTCATACCGCTGTCTTTGGCGATGTTCTTCATCACGTCGAGCACCTCGCCGATCATTTCCGGATCGAGCGCTGAGGTCGGCTCATCGAACAGCATGACTTTCGGATTGACCGCCAGGGCACGGGCAATCGCAACACGCTGCTGTTGGCCGCCAGAGAGCTGGCCGGGCAGCTTGTCGGCAAAATCGGCCAGGCCGACCTTGCCCAGCAGATCGCGGGCAATCTCGTTGGCTTTGCGTTTGGACATCTTGCGCGCCTTGCGTGGGCCGAAGGAGACATTGTCCAGGGCGGTCATGTGCGGAAACAGGTTGAACTGCTGAAACACCATGCCGACCTCGAGACGGATCTCGCGAATCCGGCGACGATCGGCCGGGATGCGGATATCGTCCACCACCAGTTGCCCGGAAGAGATCATCTCCAGGCAGTTGATGCAACGAATCAAAGTCGACTTGCCGGAGCCGGAGGGACCGATCACCACCACCACTTCGCCCTCTTCGACGCTGAGGTTGATGTTGTGCAGCACTTCCGTCTCACCAAAAGATTTGCAGACGTCTTGCAACGTGATAATGGGGGCCATATCAGGGTTCTTTCCTCAACACCAGTCAACGGACCGGCACCGCTCAGAAGATTTTCATGTGCCGTTCGAGGGAACGCAGCGTGACGGCCAGGATGGTGGTCATGATCAGATAAATGATCGCCACCGTCAGCCAGATTTCCAGCGCCCGAAAATTGCTGGCCATGATTTCCTGCCCCTGGCGCGTCAATTCACCCACACCGATGACGATGAACAGCGATGTGTCTTTGAGACTGATAATGAACTGATTGCCCAAGGGCGGAATCATGCGCCGAAAGGCGATCGGTCCAATGATATGGGCAATCAGCTGAAACCGGCTGATGCCTAGGGACAAACCTGCTTCCAGCAGTCCCTTGTTGACCGACATCACGGAGCCGCGGACAATCTCGGCGATATAGGCCCCGGCATTGATGATGATGGTGATCACCGCCGCCGTCAACGCTTCGATCCGGAAGCGATCGATTTCGAAGATCAACTTGACCAGCATGGGAAAAGCGAAATAGATGAACATCGCCTGGACGATAATCGGCGTTCCCCGGATCACTTCGACATAGCCGCCGGCCAGGTAGCGGATGGCGGTACTGATTTGCCGGAAAATGCCGTGCGGCATTTCACCGACATGCTCGGTCCCGGCCAATCGGCCGAGCCCGGCGAGAACACCGAAGATCATGCCGCCACCGATACCGAGCAGGGTAATGATCCAGGTCAGTTTGGCGCCCTGGAACAGCGCCGGGAGCGAGTCGACGATAACCGAAAATTCAAACCCCATAATTTATCCCAGACCCGAGGGACAACGGGTCTCCGTAAGCGGGATCCCCTCCGTATCATTCGATACGGAGGGGATCCCGACCAAGGTGTTTTCACCTCGGCGCATCAACAGGGATGCACCGTCATCGAGGGAAATCGCTTATTCCGGATCGGCATCAAACCACTTGCGGTACAGCTTGGCGTAAGCGCCGTCTTCCATCATCTGCAGCAGGGCGATGTTGACCTTGTCGCGCAGCGGGCTGCCCTGCGGGAAGGCAATGCCGTACTGGGCCGCTTTGACATCCGGGCCCACAGCCTTGACGCGGCCGTTGCCAGCTTCCTTGATGTAGTAGAGAACATTCGGCGTGTCATGCATGGCCGCATCGGCACCACCGGTTGCGACTTCCAGGTAAGCTTGGTCGATATTGGGGAACTTGACGATTTTCTTCGGATCGAGCGATTCCACGTATTCCACGGTCGCTGTGCCGAGTTTCACCGCCACCACCTTGCCTTTCAGATCGGCCGGGCCGTTGATATCGTTGTTATCAGCCTGCACCATGACTTTCAGCCCGGCGCGGAAATAGGGATGCGAGAAATCGATCTTCTTCTCACGCTCCGATTTGATGAATATCGCGGCCAGGGCAACATCCAAATTCCCGGTGGTCAAACCCGGAATCAGGCCGTTGAAATCCATCGGTTTGAGTTCGTACTCGACGCCGATACGCTTGGCGAGTTCTTCCCACAGCTCGACATCGAAACCGGTGTATTTGCCGTCTTTGCCCTTGTACTCGAAGGGAACGAAAGATGTGTCGACACCGACGTACAGTTTTTCGGCAAACGCCGACCCGGCGCTAAAAACCATCAGGACCGTGAGACACAAGACAACCAGTTTTTTCATCATAATTCCTCCTCTTAGACAAAAGAGATAAAGACCGGGACGCGACTGCCGCTGTGAGCAGGAATAGGCAGGCGCATCCGACAACTTGAGACGATTAAGCTTATAAAGCCAACCACAAAAGCATAATTATGTCAAATATTTGGCCAATAGACACAAGACAATCGGCAATTCGGCAACAACCTTTATCGTTGACACTTCACAGAGATCGAAGAATTGCTAAGAAATAAATCGGCCCGTCGTTGTCGACGGGCCATCGCAGGGTCTTAATACGCATTAAGGTATCAAGCATTCCTCCAAAACTTTGTGTCTTGCCTTTGTGGCGATCATTATTTCCGCCTATGCCCCGCAATTCTCGGATGATTCAAAAAATAGGGGCATCACTCCGGTTATCTTAATTCTCTACAAAGGCAACCGCCGCCTGGGTCAACCGATCGAGATCCTCGGCGCTGTGCGCCTCGCTATAGACCCGTACCACCGGTTCGGTTCCGGATTTGCGAAACAGAATCCATGCGCCGTCTTCCAGCAGCAATTTAACGCCATCGGTGGTCACACACTCACGCACCGTTTTGCCGGCTAACCGGTCCGGCGGTGATGCCAGCTTGTCCGCGATGCTTTCAGCCAGGGCTGGAGACAAGCGCAAATTTGTGCGTGCACTGTGAAAAGTACCGACCCGGGCGTAGAGATCATGCAGCAAATCACCGATCGGACGGCCCTCGACAGCGACCATTTCAGCCACTAGCAGGCAGGCCAGGATGCCATCTTTGTCGGGGACGTGGCCGCGCAGACTCAGGCCGGCGCTTTCCTCGCCGCCGATGACGATGAGATTGTCACGGATGAATTC
>JARRPG010000085.1:0-12961 GCA_037383085.1 Desulfuromonadales bacterium
TTCTTGTGCCATTCGGGATGATTCACCCAGGCCACCCGAACCCTGCTGCGCATCGCGGTGGCGATGCCCGGCAGCTGCCATTCAATCTCCAGCTGGGTATCCATCGGGAACAGGTCCTCGGCGGCCAGGAACAGGCCGCCGAGATTGAGGTTGATACAGTGGCCGGTATAGCGCTCCTGGTTCTGATCGAAAAAAACCACCGGCAGTGTGATCGCATGGCGTCGGGCCAGCCGCCGGGAAATGCCGATCAGCTTGCAGGCAGCATCCAGGAAGCGATCCGCATCCAGAGGGCGATGCAGGACAGCATCACAGCCGGCCTCCCAGCAGGCTTCAGCCAAACCGTCGTCCCCCGCTTGCGGCAGAAGCAGGAGCAACGGTGTGGTCGCAAGCAGGGGGTCCCTCTTGATGGCCTGACAGCAGACCAGGGCTTGCTCCCCAAGCAGCGCCAGGTCGAATACCGCCAAGGTGGGGGCGTCGCCTTCTACGGCTTGAAAGGCGGTTTGACCATCTTTGACCAGCACCAGCTCGAATCCCTCGCGCTGGAAGAAAGACCCCTCGAGTATCTCTAAAAGAGCGGGATCGTGTGAGAGAACGATTTTCTTGGCAGGCATGTCGTTCCTCGACTGAGAATGATGTTCAATGCAAAAGATATCAAAACATGGGATTTTTTTAATGCACGATTCATGCCGAAGAACAGGCCATGCGGTCTGACGAGCGCGGGCACCCGGCTTGAAAGCCCCGAATTGCGGGGCCGACCGACGGCTGCACGGGGGTTGGGCCGGTGGGCATCCGCAAACAAAAAGGGCCGCCTGTTGAGGCGGCCCCTGTCATTTGGCAAACGGTTCAGACAAATTCGAGCATTTCAATTTCGAAATGCAACTCCTTGCCGGCCAGTGGGTGGTTGCCATCCAGGACCACTGATTCATCCGAGATTTCGACCACCTGGACCTCGAGGGTCTGGCCGTCCTCGAGACTGACTTCCAGCATGCTGCCAAGCATCAGCTTTTCATGATCGGGGATCAAGTGGCGCTCGACCTCGGCAACCATTTCCGACAGGTGCTCACCGTAAGCTTCTGCCGGTGGCACGACCACCGCACGGCTTTCGCCCGGTTTCAATCCGACCACCGCCTGGTCGAAGCCTTCGATCACCTGACCGGCACCGACGGTAAACTCGAGCGGATCATGCCCTTCGGACGAATCGAACACCGAACCGTCAGCGAACCGGCCGATGTAATTGACCCGCACCTGGTCGCCCTGGGTCACCGCCCGGCTGTTGGCGGCACTCATCAATTGTCTCCTTTTGATCCGTCTTCCTGCTTTTGCACGCTGAGCAATTCAACATCGAAGATCAGCGTGGCATTCGGGCCGATGTCCTGGCCGGCACCGCGCTCGCCATAGGCCAGTTCGGCCGGGATGTACAGCGTCCACTTGGCCCCCGGTTTCATCAGCTGCAGGGCCTCGGTCCAGCCGGGGATCACGCCGCCGACCGGAAAGGTTGCCGGCTGGCCGCGATCATAGGAACTGTCGAATTGCGTCCCGTCGATCAGTGTGCCGCGATAGTTGACAGTGGCCACATCCTGCGGTCCCGGCGATTCACCCTCGCCCGGTTCGATAATCTTGTACTGCAGGCCGCTGTCGGTAACGACCACGCCTTCCTCTTCAGCATTCTTCGCCAGGAAGGCCTCACCTGCCGCTTTGTTCTCGGCCGCCAGAGCTTCGACCTTGGCCATCATCTTGGCTTGCATGGTCTTCTGAAACGTTTGGATCTCCTGGATCATTTCCTCTTCACTCAGCTGCAGTTCCTTGCCGGCCAACTGGTCTTTCATCCCCTGAACCAGGGCATCCGGATCGAGGTCCATCTCCTGATTCTTGAAATCCTTGGCCATATTGACACCGATCGTGTAGCTGATCCGGTTCTTGGCATTATCCAGTGTCACGTCCGAGGCTGAGTTGGCCTGCTCGGCAGCACAGCCGCTCAGGACAATCAA
The DNA here is from genome assembly GCA_037383085.1 of Desulfuromonadales bacterium. Lineage (GTDB taxonomy): Bacteria > Desulfobacterota > Desulfuromonadia > Desulfuromonadales > BM103 > JARRPG01. The sequence goes on from JARRPG010000085.1 coordinate 1,989, forward strand.
GGCCAGGAAGGTTACGAAAATTCTCCGATGCATAAGTTTTTTTCCTTTCATGGAACGAATAAGATAGCGTGAAAGACTGAACATAACCATGCGGCGGTCTGCTGTCAACCGAAAGCCGGGAAAAGTTAATGTCAAAACGGTTCGGTTGCGCCATGCCGGCTGCGCAGCAGACTGATCGCCAGCAGCAGCGCGATCCCGACGACCGCCGACAGGGCAACGATGAAACCCGTCCAATCGAAGCGCCGGTAGACGTATCCGGGCAGAAAGGATCCGATCGCCCCGCCCCCATAGTAAAACGCCACATAAAGACCGTTGACCATCCCTTTGTGTTCCCGGGCCAGGCGATTGACGAGCCCGGTCGCGGTCGCGTGCGTCAGGAACAGGGCCCCGCAAAAGATGAAAATCACGGCCAGCAGAAGCGCCACGGAAGGCAGCCCCAGCAAAACCAGGGCCAGCAGGTAGACCAGCAGACCAATCACCATGGTGCGTTCGACACCACCGCACCAGCGCTGCAGGGTGACTGCGTTCAGCGAAGCGAGCAGCCCCATCAGATAACCGGAATAGGCGAGACCGATGCGCAACTCGTCGGCTTGCGGGGTCAGCTCCGTCAGGCGGAACGGCAAAAAGTTCATGACCGCGGCAAACACCAGGAAAAAACAGAACACCATCAGGTAAGCCCGCCGGTAGACCGACTGCGACAGAATTACCCGGATCAGGCCGAGTTGCGGTCGCTGCAAATGCACCGGCCCGGTCGCTGGAAGCCGGCTCATCCAGATCCAGACAGCCAGCAGGCTGACCCCCAGCAACAGGAAACTGCCACGCCAGTGATACAGACTGGCGATCGCCCCGGAGAGTGCCCGTCCGGCAAAGCCACCGGCAATCGTCGCACCGATATACCAGGACATGGCGCGCTGCATGTTGGCCGGGGCGACCGCTTGCGAGGTATAGGTCATCAACCCCGTTAACAGGGCCGGGAAAAGCAGCCCCTGGAAAAGCCGCAGGGCGAGCATCCAGCGGTAACTTTCAACACCGGCAAGGGCCAGTGACGACAGTCCGAGCAGCAACAGGGAGACGCGCAGGATCCGTTTCGCCGGAATCGCTTCCAGCAGATAACCGTAGGCTAGTGGCGCCAGGCTCAGCGGGATAAAGATGATCGTGGTCAGCAGCGCGGCCATCTCCCGGGTCACGGCAAATTCCGCCGTCAGAACCGGCAGCAAGGGCTGTGGCACATACATCGCCGAGAAAGTCAGCAGGGTGGCGACGAGGATCATCGGCATGGCCGGCATGATCAGGAGTTCCTGGCCACAAGGCGGGTCACGCGCGCGGTCACCGGCGGGTGAGAATAGTAAAACCAGGCATACCAGGGATGGGGGTGCAGGTTGCTCAGGTTTTCCGTGGACAGTTTCACCAACGCCGAGGCCAGTGCGTTGCCGTTGGCGGTAAGACCGACGGCAAACCGGTCCGCCTGCCATTCATGCCGGCGGGACAGGCCGCTGGAGAGGGGCTGCAAAAGGAAACCGACGATGCTGGCGAGAAAGCCCAGGAGAACGACCTGGCCGACAAAGCTGAGATGCGCGATGCCGAACCAATCCGGCAGCCCCCCAGGAAGTCGGACACTATTATACAAGAGGCAGTGCGCTCGGTATGCATGCATTGGGCGAATATGCATATCTTGCCGACGGAACGGATGGATTATATGTGTTAAAATATATTGCAGACAGTACTACTGCAATTGATGACGATGCATCAACCGGCACCATAAAAACCTTTCGTTTATATCAGAACTTTCCGAATCCTTTTAATCCGACTATTGAAAAACAACGGCTCGATCAGAACCGGCGACAGGTACATCATCAACAGGGTCATCACCGCCAGGAAGATCCAGACCCAGACCCACCAGGTGTTCGGGTTGGCCTGCACCAGCACCAGACAACCGGCCGTGACCAACGCCAGCAGCAGGCCGCCGATCAGGAACGATTTCAGCAAGTCGGAGACCCACAGCATCGGGGTGGCGTTATTGAACTGGAATCGTTCTTCAAGGACGAAGGTCCGATAAAGACTGAATGGGATATCGAGAAGCGTCTGCAAGACGATCAGCCCCAGCACGAAAAGCACACCGTGGGCGACAAAGGAATCGGTCAGCTGGCCAATCCAGCCATCGTACCAGGCCAGCAGACCGCCGAACAGGAAGAGCACCAGGACAATCCCGGAGAAAACCGACGCGATGAGCTGCAAACGACTGTTGGCCAGGGTGTAGGCGGTTGTTTTCTTAAGGAGTTCCTGATCGACATGCCCGGCAAACACTGGCGGCACCTCTTGGCCATGCTGCTTCAGGTACGACAGGTTGAGCCGCCGCAACCACAGACGGAAGCCGAAAACAATCAGGAAGAGGATCAGAAGGAACCATTTCATGGGCGGCATCATAACAGAAATACGGCGGGACCAGACTGAATTTGTAAATTCAGTCTGGTCCCCCGAAACAATTTTTTTAGGCGTGGTTGCGCAGCTGCAGTTCAACCGGGTGCGGATTGAGATAGACCTGCTGCTTGAGGTAGGGTTGATCGTATTTGCGGATATAATGGCTGATCAGAGTCAACGGCACGATCAGCGGCACGGTCCCGTTACGGTACAGGTTGATCTGCTCCAGGGTTTCCTGCTTTTCGTCGGCACTCAACTGCTTCTTGAAATAGCCGAGCAGATGCTGCAAAACATTGACCTGCTTGCGCACCGTGGTGCGCAGCCGCATGGCCTTCATGAGCAGCGCCTCGTATTCGTCGAACAGGTCCGCGATGGGGGCCTTGCCGGCGTTGGCAACGAGTTTGCCCATCTGGCGATAGAGCTCCGGGCTGTGTGCCAGGAGCAACAGCTTATGGCGGGTGTGAAAATCGACCAGATTGCCGGCTTTACGCCCCTGCTTCAGGACATCCCGCCAGCGCTTGAAAGTAAAGATGCACTCAATGAAATTTTCCCTCAGGCGCGGATCATGCAGACGCCCGTCTTCCTCCACGGGCAGCAGGGGGAAGTGCTCCATAAAAACCCGGGCGAACAGGCCAACCCCCTGTTTGCTGGGAATCCCGTTGCGGTCGTAGAGTTTGACCCGCTCCATACCGCTGGAAGGTGACTTGGCTTTGAAAACAAAGCCACACAGATCTTCTTTTTCCAGGGCTTTGACGCGCCGTTTCGCATAAACCAGCATGCGCTCTGTCACGTCCTCACCAGACTTCGAGAAAACCAGCCTGGGGCCGTCTTCACTTTCCACCAGGCGCAAGGTCTGTCGCGGCGTCGGCAAGCCCATTTCGACCTCCGGGCAGACCGGCACGTAATCAACATATTGCCCCAGTGTATCGCGCAGGTACCGGTCGAGTTGATGGCCACCATCATAGCGCACCATTTCGCCGAGCAGGCAGCTACTGACCCCCAAACGAATCTTTTCTGTCATCGCTCAAAATCCTATCGCTGGACGTGGAACATCTTCGCGCGGCGGACCGCACGTCCTGTTATGAATCTGCTATAGTTTAGCAAGGAACGTGCCTCGACCAAAGAGTTAAAGAGATGGATGTCCCGCAACAGCGCATTCGTAACATCAATAGCAAAGACCTCAACCCTGACGGGCACTACATTCTTTACTGGATGATCGCCTGTCGCCGCACCCGCTGGAACTTTGCCCTGCAGCGAGCGGTCGAGGTGGCCCGGGAGCTGAAGCGGCCGCTGGTGATCCTTGAACCGCTCAACTGCAATTACCCCTACGCCAGCGACCGCCTGCATCGCTTCATCCTGCAGGGCATGGCCGAAAACCTCAAGGCCATGCAAGGACAGCCGGCCACCTACTACCCTTATATCGAACCGCAGCCGGATGCCGGTAAAGGGCTGCTGGCCGCCATGTCGGCGCAGGCCTGCCTGGTGGTCACCGACGATTTTCCGGCTTTTTTCTTCCCCAAATTGCTGGCCAGCGCCGGCAGCCACCTGCCGATGCGTCTCGAAGCGGTCGATGGCAACGGGTTATTGCCGATGCGTGTTACCGAGCAAGCCTATCCGACAGCTTATGCGTTCCGCCGCTTCCTGCAAAAAACCCTGCCGCAGCACCTGATGGAATGGCCAGCACCGAATCCCTGCGACAGGATATCTGCAAGCGGAGCCGTGGATTTTCCAAAATCGCTCCGCGAGCGCTGGCCGTCATCCATGTCAGACCTGCAGAAGGAGACCATCACGCTGGACGATTTGCCGATCGATCATAGCGTGGCTCCGGGACAGCGAACCGGCGGTGCAGAGGCGGCCCATGAGCACCTGAACCATTTTCTGCAGAACAACCTGGCGCATTATGCCGCAGAGAGCAATCATCCCGATGCCGATGTCACCAGCGGCCTCTCCCCCTACCTGCATTTCGGTCATATCAGCAGTCACGAGGTCTTTGCCGCGGTTGTCGACCAGGAGGACTGGGATCCGCATCAATTGTCCGAGCAGACCGCCGGCAAGCGCCGCGGTTGGTGGCGCATGTCGGAAAACGCCGAAGCCTTTCTCGATCAACTGATCACCTGGCGGGAACTTGGCTTCAACATGTGCTGCCACGAGCCGGACCGTTATCGTGACCCGGACAACCTGCCGGATTGGGCGAAAAAGACCTTGCAGGAACATCGCCAGGATTCGCGTCCACACTGCTATACCCGCGAAGAGTTCACCCGGGGCGAGACCCATGATCCGCTCTGGAACGCCGCCCAGAAGCAATTACGCGAAGACGGCATCCTGCACAATTATCTGCGCATGCTGTGGGGGAAGAAGATTTTGCAATGGTCGCGGTCACCGGAAGAGGCACTGGAGATCATGATCGAACTGAACGATCGCTATGCCCTCGATGGGCGTGATCCCAATTCCTACAGCGGCATCTTCTGGTGCCTGGGCAGGTACGACCACGCCTGGGGACCGGAGCGGCCGGTCTTCGGCAAGGTCCGTTACATGAGCTCAACAAACACGCGCAAGAAACTCAAACTGAAACACTACCTCGAAACCTACGGCGAGGGATAGGACCTGCGGCAAGATCCACGGCCGCTGTCCCCCTCATGACGGAATACGGAGGAGACCATGCCATTAACAGGAAAGACAATCGCAGTTCTGGTCGAACAGCTCTACGAAGATCTGGAACTCTGGTATCCGGTTTTACGGTTTCGTGAGGCCGGCGCCGAGGTGGCCATCGTCGGCACCGGCAAAGACAGCTACCCTTCGAAGCACGGCTACCCCTGCCAGCCGACCGTTCAAGTACAACAGGTTCAGGCATCCGATTTCGATGCCGTCATCATTCCAGGTGGCTATGCCCCGGATCACATGCGGCGCTGCCCGGAGATGATTGACTTCGTCCGGCAGCTGGCCGAACAGCAAAAAGTCGTGGCCGCAATCTGTCATGGCGGCTGGCTGCTGTGCTCTGTGCGCTGTCTTGCCGGCCGCCAAGTGACCGGTTTTCACGCCATCCGGGATGATCTGGAAAATGCCGGAGCCACTTACCTTGACGCCGAAGTGGTTCGTGATGGTTTTCTGATCACATCGCGGGTGCCGAGTGATCTGCCGGCATTCTGTCGCACCATCATAGCCGCGTTGACAGATTGAGAAATTCACCGAAGCGGCAAAACAGCGCTGCGCCTGTCAATCTTTGCGGAAGCGCAACAGGAATTCCAGCACCGCCTGATTGAAGATCAGAGGGTCCTCCATGTTCACCATGTGACCGGCGCCCGGAATGATCTTCAGATCCGCCTCGAAAAGCCCCTGGGCGAGGATTTCGGCATGTTCCGGGGGAACGGCCTGGTCCTGCGCGGCGCCAATCACCAGCGAAGGCATGTGCAGCTGTGGAAGCCGCGCCACGAAATCCTCGCGATCCCGCATGGCCAGAAGACCGGCGATCAGGCCGGCCGGCGAGGTTGATGCCATCATCTGGCCCACGGTGTTGACCAGGTTCGGCTGATTCTGCGGCACTTCGGGAGCAAACAGAATTTTGGCAAAGGTATCGGGAACGATCAGACGATTGCCTTTTTTGACCGCTTCCGATACGCCAGGTCCAACAAGACATAGCCCCCCATGGACATACCACCGACAATGGCTTTTTCGATGCCGAGCTGATCCAGCAAAGCGATCACAGCATCGGCATAATCGCCCATGGACAGGCTCTCGGCCGGCAAGGGGCTTTCACCGAAACCCGGCAGATCCGGGCAAATCACCTGGAACCCGGCGGCGGCCAGAACCTCTCCCTGTGGTTTCCACATCCGTCGGTCCAGTGGAAAACCATGAATCAGAACAACCGGCGTTCCCTTCCCCAATTGGCTGTATTTGACGATGTTGTCCATGACATCCCTTTCACGTTACGGGTCGCTCGATGATCAGGCCGCTACACAAAGCGGCAACAATTGAAATTTTAGCATAAATTATTCGACCAAATGCCGGCACGGTGAGATCACAACCGACTTCGCTCCATTGCCAAAACTCGTTCTCTTGGGGCAGGAATCGGCCCCAGTGGATGAGTGGCAAAATTTTCTTTGCGCCATGCCGACCGAAATATTCAGATCGGCACTCCACAAGAACACCCGAACGGGATGCCACTTGGACAGCAAACGCTTTGTCAAGCAAATGGAGGAGGGAAGCTGCTGGAGACTCACACCGAAAAAACACGAATCCCGAAGCCGGCGGGGCTAATTGGCTTTGATCTCCCAAAGAGAGGCTGTGTTGCTGGCCTTCCCGGAAACAGCTCAGTTCAGGAAGCCGAACTTTTTCATGCGGTAGCGGAAGGCATCTATGCCGAGATTGAGCATTTTCGCCGCTTTCGACTGGTTGCCATCGGAAATTTCCAGGGACTGCCGGATCAGCTCGCGTTCCACATCTTCGATGTCGATCCCTTCCGGCGGAATGCGCAGACTCATCGGTCCGGCAGCGATATCGCCGGTCTTGGAGATCAGCTCGCGTGGCAGGTGCTCAAGCATCAAGGTCTCCTCGTTTTCGAGGATAATCGCCCGCTCGATGATGTTACGCAGCTCGCGGACATTACCCGGCCATTCATATTCCTCGAGAAATTTGCGCGCCATCTTGGAGACACCGGCAACGTTTTTGCCGAACTCCTTGTTGTAATAGCCGATGAAAAAATCGACCAGCGGCATAATGTCTTCGCGGCGTTCCCGCAGAGGCGGGAGGTAAATAGGAATTACCTGCAATCGGTAATAGAGGTCGTTGCGAAAGGTCTTCTCTTCGATCTTCTTGAGCAATTCCTGATTGGTGGCCGAAACGATCCGGACATCGACCGGGATCTCCTTGGTCCCGCCCACCCGCCGGAAGGTGCGTTCTTCGAGGACCCGCAGCAATTTGGCCTGCATGCCCATTTCCATGTCGCCGATCTCATCGAGGAAAATGGTGCCACCGTCCGACATTTCAAAGAGACCGCGCTTCTGGGCCTTGGCATCGGTAAAGGCCCCTTTTTCGTGACCCATCAGTTCGCTTTCCAGAAGCGTTTCCGGGACCGCGGCACAGTTGATGGCCATGAACGGTTTATCCTTGCGGGCACTCTCCATGTGGATGGCACGCGCGATCAGCTCCTTGCCGGTGCCGCTCTCGCCCTGGATAAGAACGGTGCTGGCATCGCTTTTGGCAACTTTGCGGACCATATCCAGGACCTGTTTCATGTGACGGCTGTTGCCGACGATATTGCTGATGCCGAATTTGCTTTCCTGGGCCGAGCGCAGGTGGGCCACTTCCTTCCGCAACTGGCGGGTTTCCAGGGCCTTGCGGACGATAATCGACAGCTCGTCGAGATTAAACGGTTTGTTGATGTAATCGTGGGCCCCGAGCCGCATTGCTTTGACCGCGGTCTCGAGAACCCCGAGCGCTGTCACCATGACAACGATGATTTCGTTATCAATCTCCTTGACCTTTTCGAGCACCTCAAGGCCATCCATGCCGGGCAACTGGATATCCAGCAGGATCAGTTCGGGAGGATCTTCCAGAACCTGTTTGACAGCCTCTTCGCCGCTGGCCGCGGTCACGACATCGTAGCCCTGCTTGACCAGCGATTGTTCCAGCGACCAGCGAATCAAATGTTCGTCATCAACAACCAGTATTCTCGTTTTACGCACCATGTGTCTCGCTCATATCCTCATTGCTGTCAGCATTGACCGGTAATCGGATCACGACCCGGGTGCCTTCGCCGAGACGGCTTTTGACTGTGATATCGCCGCCCTGTTGTTCAATCAACTGACGGCAGATCGCGAGCCCAAGTCCCGTCCCCTGGGTTTTCGTGGTAAAAAACGGTGTGAAAATCTTGTCCAGATCCTCGGGCCTGATCCCCGGTCCGGAATCGCCGACCAGAACCCGCACAAACGGCTTGCCCTGGTTCTCGACCAGATCCGTTTGCAGAAGCAGGGTGCCGCCCTCCTTCATGGCCTGGATGGCATTGATAATAATATTGAAAAATACCTGTTGGAGCTGTTTGGCGTCAACCCAGACAGGCGGCAAATTGCGCGTGAACTCCTTGTTCTGATGAACATTCTTCGCTTCGGGATGCTGACTGACAAAAAACATCGTCTTGTTCAGCAGCTCGTTGGTATCGACGAAGGCGAAGCTCGGCTTGCCGGGACGGCCGAAAAAGAGCAGATCGGTTGCCGCCTTGTCAAGGCGGGCAATCTGATCGAGCACTTTCCTGACCACTTCGCGCCGGGGGTCATCCTCGGCAAAGTCCTCATACAAGACCGAGATCGCACCGTTGATTCCCGCCAGGGGGTTCTTGATTTCGTGCGCGATTCCGGCCGACATCTCGCCGACCGAGGCCAGTCGATCGACCCGTTCCATCTGCTGGTAATGACAGGCCTGCAGGTCGTTGTTGGCCTGGCGCAGGCGCTCGATCATCGAATTGAAGCTGGTCATCAGGCTGTTGACCTCGTCTTCATTTTGCGGCTCGAGACGCACCGTGAGATCGCCTTCTTCAACCTGGGCCATCCGCGCCGAGATGGTTTTCAGTGGCAACCGCACAAAACGGTGGAAGATCAGTGACACCCCGCCGGTCAGCAGAAGCACCACGACCAGCATGTTGAAACCGAAAAACTGGGAGCTTTCTAAAAGTTGCGCCTCCATTTCGGTCAGTGAAAAATCGAGATTCAAGACCCCGATGACCCGCCGCCCGGCACCGTGACAGGGCGTGCAGCGGGGTTCGGTGTAGATCGGCTTGACAACCCCGATCACTTCACCACCGCCGATGGGATTGCGGAAAATGTCGTGACGCTGGCCCTGCAGAAAGGTCGTCAGGCTGTGCGTGTCGACCCGCCGACCGATCTCATTCGGATCGGAGGATTTCAGAACACGCCCGTTGGGGTGGAAAATCCGCACGCCGTCCAGACGCGGGTCGGTGCCGACCGTCTCCAGAATCGCCTGAACATCGCGCGTGTTACCGGTACTCATGGAGCTGTTGATGGCCCGCTCGATGACCGAGATCATCAGGTCGGCGGTATGCAGGCTGTTGTTGGTGATATGGGTGTGTTCGCGGCGAATGTGAAACAGCGTGACACTGCCGATCGCCACCAGGAAGAGCAGGAAAGAGAAGATAATAATCCGACCGATCAGACTTTTAAAAAACATCGCCGACGATATCGTTTGCGGACCGGTATGCAATCCGCCTGCTGGTAGTACCCCGGACCATTTTGGCCTTTTTGAGACGGTTTCTCGCAGCGGAGCAACTGGTCACAACGTGCCTTGCCAGACAAGCACTCTGCCATGAAAAAATTGTACGTGTTTTCGGCAGAGCTGCCGGGCGAACCGGCTCGCTGTCGACACACCTGTGGACACCGCTGACGGTGCGGCAGAAACCCTCATCGTCACGTGTCATCTTCCATCAGGACGTTCCGCAGCGACGCGTCAAGATGTCCTTGATCCCCGCGCTCCTGTTGCGGTTTCTGCTCAACCACCGGTCGGTTGTCAGAGGCACTGCGCGGCGCCTGGCGCGCCGCAGCAGCCCCGTCCGCGGAAGACGTCGCCGCCGGAGAGCCGGGCGAGACCGGGGCCTGAGAGGCGACTTGGCGCTTCCCCTCCGGCCTGGTCTCACTACGGGCGATGGTTTCGTCAAATTCGCCCGCTTTGAGGCGGCGCAGCATATTCTTGTGTTGGTCTTTCATCAGTTCTTCAACCACATGTTCCAGGTTGTCGATCTTGGTAATGTCAGCATAGGACGTTTTCTGCGAGGCCAGGATCGTCCCTCCCCGGTACAGAAGAGTGATGATATGCGGACTGCGCAAGCCGCTGTCTTCGGTCTGGACGTGATACATGACGCCCTGATAGTGAACATTGTGGTTGAATCCGACAACCATTGATCCCTTTCGCTCCTTGCGCCTGGTGAGCTCTCAAGCCTGCCAGGTCTGGTGTCGCGGCGGCTCTGGGAGATCTTATGCCGCGACAGATCATTTTCTCACAAGCCCCCTACCAGCGCAAGCAGCCGCAGCGGGGCCTTTTGCCGGGCGATGCCGGGCTCCTGTCCGTACTTGCTTGATACGGTCTTGAATCCATTACTTGATCTTTTCCGGTTGCTCCTGCGCGGGTGCCGTGGCCGGAGGAACCGCCGGCGGATCAGCGTAACGGTCGATATAACCTACACCCCCTTGATCCTGACCGAGAAGGACCATGGCGGCCCGATAGGCGTCCATCATGCGCCCGTCCCCGGGATTGATGATGGCGGCCTGCAAACCGGCGGCCAGAGCCATGGCGAAAAAGGTGGACGACAGGATCTGCCGTGCCGGCAGACCGAAAGAAATGTTGCTGACACCCAGGACCGTCGCCAAGCCGAGCTGGTCATGGACGATCCGCAGGGCGCGCAGGGTTTCCAGCGCCCGCGGCTGTTCCGCGGACACCGTCAGTGTCAGACAATCCACCAGCAAATCCTGTTTCGGCAGGCCAACGGCAACCACGGCACGACAGATTTTTTCAGCGATGGCGACACGCCCTTCAGCGGTCTCCGGAATGCCCGC
>JARRPG010000086.1:0-5459 GCA_037383085.1 Desulfuromonadales bacterium
AAATAGAAGCGCGGGGCCTGCCCGGGCAGCCCTTTGAGCGGCTTCGGCTGTAGGCCCATGGCGGTGTGCCTCTCGTGCGACGCTTCCAGATCGTCCACCGCCACGGCCAGGTGTGAGTAGCCGTTGCCGATCTCGTAAGGCTCCACCTGGTCGTGATTCCAGGTCAGCTCCAGCTCGAAATCACTGCCCGTTGAGCGCAGATAGCTCAAGGTGAACTTGTGCTCCGGATAATCCTTGCGCCGGACCACTTCGAAGCCCAAGGCTTCTTGATAAAACGCCTCGGATCGGTCCAGGTTCATCACCCGGAGACAGGAATGGATCATGCGATAATTCATGGAATCCGCCTCTTCTGCAGCATGCCGTCTATGCAAAGATCTCATTTCGCCTTGCTGTTGTTGTCTTTGGCTTTCCTGCCGATTTCAAAGGGGTGGGCCTGGCGGCTGACAATATAATCGGCAAAGATCTTGAACCAGATCGTTATCCCGGCAATCGAACTCCAGACCCGGTACGGGGACAAGGGATTCGGCAGGCCGGCAAAGGTCAACAACACACCGAGTATCGTGACCAAAGCGGTGCCGCCGGCGGCCAGGTTGACAATCCCCGTTGCGGGAGCCCACTTCTGCGGATTGGGCGGTGGCTCGCCGCGCTTGAGCGCCACTTCCGAGTAATCCTTCTTGATGAAAATCCGGTAGGCCCGACGCAGCCAGAGAAAGGCCATCGGGAACATGGCCAGGAACAAGATCCAGGTGATCGCGGAACTGATGTCAAAAATCATGCGTTACTCCAGCATCTCCTGCAATACAGGAGGTTGTCATTCAGCGTCTCCTCTTTTAACCGAGGACGACAGGGTCAGGCAATCAAAATCTTAAAAAAACCCCGCCAGCCTAGCTGGCGGGGTCATTGGACCCGGCAAGAGATGCCGGATCAACATGCGCACTGTAATTTAGTGAATGTGAGTCCCATCAACAGCCTTGGCGCCGCGCGGGATACGCACGTCTTCGACCAGGTGCTGGATGTGCTCGGGCGGATCGGGAGTCATCTTGCTGACGATCCAGGCCACGGCAAAGTTGATCAGGGCGCCGATGCCACCAATGGCGTTCGGCTCGATGCCGAGGAAGAAGTTCGGCTTGCCGCCGAACAGATCGAGGAACTCGGTCCCCTTGATGAAGAAGAGGCCCTTGTGTGCGAAAACGTAGATCATGGTGAAACCGATACCAGCGATCATACCGCACATGGCGCCTTCCTTGTTCATCTTCTTGTTGAAGATCCCCATCATCAGGGCTGGGAAGATCGAGCTGGCGGCCAAACCGAAGGCGATGGCCACGGTGCCGGCTGCGAAGTCGGGCGGGTTGAGGCCGAGCCAGCCGGCGACGACGATCGCACAGGCCATGGCAATCTTGCCGGCCAACAGTTCGCCTTTTTCAGTCAAATCCGGCATCCACATGTCTTTCAACAAGTCATGGGAGATGGCCGAAGAGATCGCCAGCAGCAGACCGGCCGCGGTTGACAGTGCAGCGGCCAGACCACCGGCAGCAACCAGGGCGATGACCCAGTTGGGCAGGCGTGCGATTTCCGGGTTGGCGAGAACGATGATGTCACGGTTAACGGTCAGCTCATTGCCAGCCCAGCCAGCCGCCACAGCACCCGCAGGCGGATTCTTGTCATTGTAATACTGGATGCGGCCGTCGCCGTTCTTGTCTTCCCACTTGAGCAGACCGGTGACTTCCCAACGCTTCATCCAGTCGGGCCGCTCATCGTACAAGACACTGTTTTCGGGAGCGAACAGGTCTCCGCCCGATTTGACAGCCTTGTTGACGGTGGCGTGCAGGTTCAACTTGGCCATGGCAGCCACACCAGGAGCGGTGGTGTAGAGGATGCCGATGAAGACCAGCGCCCAACCCGCCGACATACGCGCGTCACGCACCTTCGGCACCGTGAAGAAACGAATGATAACGTGGGGCAGACCCGCGGTACCGATCATCAGCGAGAAGGTGTAGACGAACATGTTCAGGGTGCTGATCCGGGTGCTCGTGGTGTACTGCGGGAAGCCGAGGTCCGTGGCGACCTGGTCGACCTTGGCCAGCAGGGAGACGCCAGTGCCGTGGAATTCGCCACCGAGGCCGAGCTGCGGGATCGGGTTGCCGGTCAGGGCCATGGAGATAAAGATCGCCGGGATGGTGTAGGCGAAGATCAGGACGCAGTACTGGGCAACCTGGGTATAGGTGATGCCCTTCATACCACCGAACACCGCGTACATGAAGACGAGACCCATACCGACGAAGACCCCGACATGGTTGGACACGCCCAGGAAGCGGGAGAAGGCCACACCGACACCGGTCATCTGACCGATGATGTAGGTCGTTGAGGCGATGATCAGGCAGATAACCGCGACCGAACTGGCGGCCTTGGAATAATAGCGGTCACCAAAGAACTGGGGCACGGTGTATTTACCGAACTTCCGCAGGTAAGGTGCCAGCAGCATAGCCAGAAGGACGTAGCCGCCGGTCCAGCCCATCAGGAAGAGGGCGCCGCCGTAACCCATACCGGCGATCAGGCCGGCCATCGAAATAAAGGACGCCGCCGACATCCAGTCGGCGCCGGTGGCCATACCGTTCAGGACGGGATGAACGCCACTACCGGCAACATAGAAATCACTCGTGCTGCCGGCACGAGACCAAATGGCGATACCAATGTACAGAGCAAAGGTAAGGCCGACAACGAGATAGATAGTCGCTTGAAGACTCATTGATAACTCCTCTCTTTACTCTTCGTGAACGTCGAATTTTTTGTCCAGATTACCCATCAGCTTGGCGTAGATGAAAATCAGGGCGATGAAGACATACATGGAACCCTGCTGCGCCCACCAGAAACCCATCGGGTAACCGCCGAGCTTGATGCCGTTCAGTGCCGGAGCCAAGAGGATGCCGAATCCGTAGGAGACGACGAACCAGACAACGAGAACGCCCGCAATGAGCTTCAATGTTGCGTACCAATAAGCTTTTCCTGCATCTTCATTCATAAAAAACCTCCTTCAGGTAGTTAAAAAATTATGCGTGTTACTGCAAAACCCTGGTTGTGCCTAACCACCTCCTTACTCTGCCCGGAACATATCTGGGAATGACTCCGAAGCCGATAGGGCCTCCCCAAGCGGTGTCCCAGAATCATGGGGAGACGAAGTTTTAATGACCAGTTACAATGTTTGATACCTGCAGTCAAAAATCGGTTTTTAAAACCCCTTAACTTTCTCCTTTTAAAGACCGAAATGATCTGATTTTAACCAACGTTTTCTCCGAATTAAGCAGCAAAAACCCCGTAATTCTGAGGCTGGTGAGAAGATAGCTTGAGTCTCGCCATCGAGTCAATAAAAAAATATAACGATGTTTCGTTTTTGTCAAACAGACCCACAAAATCCCACGCTAAAATCCATTTCAATGCGGCTGTTTTCGAGCCGTCACAAGTATAGCAGCAAAACACAAATTTGGTAGCACATCCTCTGTTTTGTTTACCATTCCGTGGTTTTTTCTCATGTTAATCCGGCCAGTCTGCAGTTGCATCGCAGCCCAAATCCATGGACAATGCCCACGTGTCGAGCCTTTTGCCGAGGGAGAGAGATGATGCCGGGCGGTCAATTCAATGAAGAAAGTTTTTTCTTCCTGCATGTCAAAAGTGTCTGTCGCAGCCCGGCCGTCACCTGTTCCCCCGATCTCATGCTCACCGATGCGGCCCGCCTGATGCGTGACCAGAACATTGCCGGGCTGATCGTGGTCGCCGACCAGGAACCGGTCGGCATCCTCTCGGTGCGCGACCTGCGCGACGCGATCGCGGCCAACAGCACCGGCCTGACCGAACTTCAGGTTCGCGACGTGATGCATGTCGGGGTGATTACGGTTCGCCACAACGCTTATGTCTTCGAAGCCATTTTCAAGATGGCAAAGAACAATATCCATCGCCTGGCGGTGGTCAACGAGGACCAGGAGCTGATCGGCGTCATCAACGCCACCGACCTGCTCAGCCTGCAGACCCGCAGCCCGCTCTACCTGACTCAGGAGATCGATACGGCAGAGTCCTTTGATGATCTGCAGAGCATCAACCGGCGAATCATTGACATGGTGCGCAGCGCCATGGACTCCGGTGCCGACACCCGCAGCCTGGTACACCTGATCGCCCACTTCAACGACAGCTTCTCGGAACGGATTATCACTCTTCTGGAAGAGACTGAGGGGATCAGCCTGCCGGCGAAGGCGGCTTTTTTGGCCCTGGGCAGCGAGGGCCGCGGCGAGCAGACCCTGCGCACCGATCAGGACAGCGCCATGGTCTATGCCGACGACATCACGGTCGCCGAACGTGAGGCCTGTGCGCGTTTTGCCGACCGGATGGTCGACATCCTGGAGTTCGTCGGCATTCCACGCTGTCCCGGCAACACCATGGCCAGCAATCCGGAATGGCGACACAGCATCAGCGAATGGCAGGCCCTCCTCGAGCAGTGGATCTCCGTCCCCAAAGGCGACCACATGGTCAATTTCGGCATGTTCCAGGATTTCCGCACCATCCACGGCGACCACACCCTGGAAAAGAAGCTGCATGAATTTATTTACCAAACCACCCAGCGCAACAAACTCTTCTTTCCTTATGTCGCCAAGAACATTGTCCGCTTCCCGGCACCCCTGGGGATGTTCGGCCGCATCAAGGTCAATCGGTCGGGAAAGCACCGGGGCAAGGTGGAGTTGAAGAAAGCCGGCATTTTTGCCATCACCGAAGGCGCCAGCCTGCTCGCCCTGGAAAACGATATTCACGGTGGAACGACCTGGGACAAACTGGAAAAGCTCGGTCAGATCAGCGTGTTGTCAAAAAGAGACAGCGAAACCCTCGGCGAAGCCTTCAGCCAGCTGGTCAATCTCCGTTTGCAGCGTCAGCTGGCCGACCTGGCGGCCGGCAAAAAACCG
The DNA here is from genome assembly GCA_037383085.1 of Desulfuromonadales bacterium. Classification (GTDB taxonomy): domain Bacteria; phylum Desulfobacterota; class Desulfuromonadia; order Desulfuromonadales; family BM103; genus JARRPG01. The sequence continues at coordinate 4,944 of JARRPG010000086.1, forward strand.
GGCAATGCCATCGACCCGCAACGGCTGCCGGAGAAAACCCGTAAACAACTGCGCGAAGCCCTGCGCGGTGTCAATCACCTGCTGCGGATTATCCGGGAACATTACCGTCTTGACCTGATTTCCCGTTGAGATCTGGCCCCCTCAAAGAAAGACAGCGGGACGGCCCATCTGGGCCACCAGATGCTCTGTTTCTTGCGCCAGCCTCGCTCCCACATGCAGCTTTCGTAACTGGTGCGTTCCTCGCGCGGCTCGATGCCCTTGGACGGCCCCCCCATCAAGGCCTGGCAGGCCTGGTCATCGTCATAAAACGCGGCCGGCGGCTTGGTGGCCTGCTCCCAGCGCGAGGCACCACCGCAAACCAGCAGAACAACCAAACCGACCACGAGCAATCGCCAGACCATGCAACCCTCCCTCTTCCGTTGTCTGTTCGCATTATAACATTCACCGACCCGATGGAAAGGTGCAACCACCGGCCTGCCTCGTAAAAAACACTTGACGCGCGCGATTAAAATCCGT
>JARRPG010000087.1:0-6380 GCA_037383085.1 Desulfuromonadales bacterium
TCGGCGTCGACTATGCCAAGCTCAATCTCGGCAACATGCATTCCGGCGAGGGCAAGGACCGCTATTCATGCACCATCGCCCTGGATCAGGCCGATATCGACAAACTCCAGGAGATGGAGGATGACGGCGTCAAGATCGTCTCCCAGTGTGTGCCTGCCGACCGGGAACAGAATTGGCACAAACTGATGCGGATCGGAGGGCGATGACGCATGGCAGGTGTGGATTATTTCCTGGCCGGTCTGGTGGCCATGGTGACCGGGTTGGACCGCGTTGCTTTCCTGCAGTTGATGATTTCGCGCCCGCTGGTTGCCGCTCCCCTGACGGGATGGATCCTCGGTGATCCGCTGGTCGGCCTGGAGATCGGCATGTTGCTCGAACTGTTGTGGCTCGGCCGCATGCCGGTCGGCGCCGCGATCCCTCCTGATGACACCCAGGTGGCGGTGGGGGCAACGGTTCTGGCGATGAAAACCGGACCGCTGATCGTCTTGCATGGCATGCCCCTGGTGATTTTGTCGGTCCTGATTGCCATCCCTCTGGGGAAATTCGGCCAGCTTTTCGACCGTTTGGCACGGCATGCCAACGATCACATCGCCGGGCAGGCGGATGCGGCCCTGCAGGCCGGGCAGACCTTGCGGATGGCGCGCTACCAACTGGCGGGCCTGGCGAGTTTTGCGCTGGCCAGCCTGGCGACGGCAGCGGTGATCGTTGTGGTCGGCAGTTGTATTCTTTTCCTGGTGGCCCCGGTCTTGATCGGGGCGGTCCAGGACGCCGGTCTGAGTTTGCAGTACAGTCTGACCCTGGTGGGTGCCGCGGTCTTGCTCGGCACCATCAACATCAATCGCAGCATCTCACTCTTTTGTGCTGCCTTCACCGGGACTCTGTTGATCCTCTGGCTGAGATAGGACCTTTGCTATGCAGCGATTGAACAGCTTGACATTTTTCCGGATCGGCATGCGCTCTTTTCTGCTGCAGGCCAGCTGGAATTTTGAAAAGCTGCAGAATCTCGGCTTCTTCTATATGATTTTGCCCGGGCTGCGCGGTCTGTATGGAGACGCGCTCTCGGCAGATATCTGTCAGCGTCATCTCGGCTATTTCAATACGCATCCGTATTTTGCAACGTTGGTTGCCGGCACCATTTTACGCCTGGAAACGCGCATCAGTTTGGGTGAAGAACCCGCCGTTGATGTCGAGACCTACAAGAAGACCGTTATGGCGCCCTTTGCGGCGATGGGCGATGCACTCTTCTGGGGCGGGGTGCGCCCGCTGGCTGCTCTGATCGGACTGCTGATCGCCAGCCAGGGATCCCTGTGGGCACCGGTGGTTTTCCTCTTATTGTTCAATGTGCCCCACCTGTTCTGCCGCTGCAGCGGTCTTTTCCTTGGCTACCTGCAGGATTTGCGGGCCATCGAAACGGTGCAGAAGTGTCGTCTGCCGGATCTCGCCATCCGCATGAAGGAATCGACCACGATTCTGATCGGTGTGCTGTGCGCTTATCTGTCGTACAAAGGCTGTGAACACCAGGATATCCCTGCGTTTTGGGGCTTCGTGGTGCTGCCGGTTGTGCTGTTGTTCGCCTGGCTGGCGCACAAGGGGATCTCCAGCATGTTTCTGGTCCTGGTGACATCGTCCAGTCTGCTGCTGCTGGCACTTTTGTTTTGAATGAGGGGCTTGTCATGAAGAGGGAATCTGCAGAATTCGTTATTGTCAATCGGCTCGGCCTGCACGCCCGGGCCGCCGCTCAGCTGGTGCAGACCGCCAACCGTTTCCTTTCCGAGGTGACGATCACCAGGGATGGCCAGGAGGTCAATGGCAAGAGTATCATGGGTCTTTTGATGCTTGCTGCACCCTGCGGTTCGATTATTACCGTCTCGGTATCCGGCGAGGATGCCGAGCAGGCCCTCAAAGCTATCGGAGAAATGATCAATGACGGCTTCGGTGAAGATTGATATCGCCGAGGATACCATCCTGGTCGGCATTGCGGCCGCTCCGGGCATTGCCATATCCCGAAGTCACCGCATCAATCGTGACCGGATGGCGGCCATCGAGCGGCGCATTGCACCGGCCGAGGTGGATGCCGAGATCGCCGCTTTCAAGGAGGCGGTTGAAAAATCAAAGGCGCAGTTGGTTGAGATCAAAGCGCAGGTGGATAACAAGGAGCTGGCTGAGCACCTGTATATCATCGACACCCATTTGCTGATCCTCGAAGACGATCTCCTGATCGGTGAGACGATGCGCCTGATTCGGGATTCGCAGATCAATGCCGAGGGCGCATTGAACCGGGTGTTGCGCAAGTTGCGGCAGGTCTTCGATAAGATCAGTGATGAATATCTGCGGGAGCGCCATTCCGATATCGATTCGATCGGTGACCGGTTGCTGCGCAACCTGCTCGGTGAAATGCGCGAATCGCTGGCCGATGTCGAGGAACAGGTGATCATCGTCGCCCATGATTTGTCACCGGCCGATACCGTGCAGATCGATCGCAGCAAGGTGGTCGGTTTTGTCACGGACGTTGGTGGCCGGACCTCGCATACCGCGATTTTGGCCCGCTCTCTCGGCATTCCCGCCGTGGTTGGCCTGGAAACCGTGACTTCCGTGGTCCCCTCCGGGGTGCCGATGATTATCGATGGCGTCACCGGAACCGTTGTCCTCAAACCGTCGCCGGAGACCTTCCGCGAGTACCTGGAGAAGAAGCAGCGCTATGAATACCAGGAAGCGGAACTCCTGCAGTACCGGGAGCTGGCTGCGGAAACTCTCGATGGCTATGCGATTGCGCTGCGCAGCAATATTGACTTTGTCGATGAAATCACTGCGTGCCGCAGCTACGGAGCCCACGGCATCGGGCTGTTTCGAACGGAGTTCCTCTTCATGGAGGGCGACGGCCCCCCCAGCGAGGAGGCTCAGTTTGCCGTTTACCGGAGTGCTGTCGAGCAGATGGCGCCGCATCCGGTCACCATCCGCACGCTCGATGTCGGTGGCGACAAGTTCGTCCCGGAGTTCAACCTGGCCGATGAAGTCAATCCGGCGATGGGCTTGCGCGCCGTCCGCTTCTCGCTGAAGGAAGTGAACCTGTTCCGGACGCAACTGCGGGCGATCCTGCGGGCTTCGGCCTTCGGCCCGATCCGGGTGATGTTCCCGATGATCTCGGGCATTGCCGAAGTGCGGGCCTGCAAACAATTTCTCGCCCGCGAGCACCAGGAGCTGAAAGAGGCCGGTGTGGCCTGCAGTCACCGGATCGATGTCGGCATTATGATCGAAACGCCGGCCGCGGTGCTGATTGCTGACATGCTGGCCAAGGAAGTCGATTTCTTTTCGGTCGGTACCAACGATCTGATTCAGTACTGCCTGGCGATCGACCGTGGCAATGAACATGTGGCCTATCTTTATGAGCCGATGCACCCCGCGGTTCTGCAAGCCTTGCTGCGCATCTGTCAAGCGGCCCGATCCGCCGGGATTACGGTTGGCATGTGTGGTGAAATGGCCGGTGAGGACCTCTATGCCCTGGTCCTGATTGCCCTCGGTTTCGATGAACTGTCCATGAACGCCGTGAGCATTCCCCGGATCAAACGCATCATGCGCCAGGTGGAGTACACCGAGGTCAAGACGATTCTGCAGGCACTGCTGGGGCTGTCGACGGCCGAAGAGGTGGCCAGGGCCCTCGAAGACGAGATGTGCCGTCGCTATCCGCAGGTTTTCGCTGAGCGTCAGATCTAGATCACATCCCTGCCGGTCGGCGCGCGGCAGAAACGCTTGACAGCCCGGTTGTAAACCATTAACGTCTTGCATTTGCACAGGTCTTATTCTCTTCAAGGAGTTCAATCCATGGCAATGACAGACTTCCTCTTTACCTCTGAATCCGTATCCGAGGGGCATCCCGACAAAGTTGCTGACCAGATTTCCGACGCCATCCTCGATGCCATCCTCGCTGAAGACACCCAGGCCCGGGTGGCTTGTGAGACCCTGGTCACGACCGGCATGGCCATGATTGCCGGGGAGATTACCACGCGTGCCTATGTCGATATGCCGGACATCGTGCGCCAGACGATCAAGGAAATTGGCTACGACGACTCTTCGATGGGTTTTGATTATGAAACCTGCGCCGTGCTGACGACCATCGATCGTCAGTCTCCGGATATCGCGCAGGGCGTCACCGAGGGTCAAGGCTTGTATGCCGAGCAGGGGGCCGGCGACCAGGGTCTGATGTTCGGCTACGCCTGCAACGAAACGCCCGAATTGATGCCGATGCCGATTACCTATGCGCACAAGTTGACCAAACGTCTGGCCGACGTGCGCAAAAGCGGCCTGCTCGGTTTTCTGCGGCCCGACAGCAAATCCCAGGTCTCGATCCAGTACATCAACGACAAGCCGATCCGCGTCGATACCGTGGTGGTCTCCTCCCAGCATGCCCCTGATGTCACCTATGAGAATCTCAAAGAGTCGATCATCGAGGAAGTCGTCCGCAAGGTGATCCCGGAGAATCTGCTCGACGAACAGACCAAATTTTTCATCAACCCGACCGGGCGATTTGTCATCGGCGGGCCGATGGGAGACTGCGGTCTGACCGGCCGCGGTTTCGGTCATGATCAATACCTTCGGCACCGGCCGGATTCCGTCCAACGAAATCGCCCGGCTGACCCGTGAGGAATTCGATATGCGTCCCCGGGCGATCATCGAAACCCTCGATCTGTTGCGGCCGATCTATCGTCAGACCGCGGCCTACGGTCATTTCGGTCGTGAACTGCCCGATTTCACCTGGGAGCGTACTGATCGGGTGGAATCCCTGAAGAAACGTGCCGGTCTTTAAGGCGTTTGATTGACGACACAATCGACGGCGGGCGGAGCGTCCTGTGTGACGGTCCGCCCGTTTGCGTTTTCCCGTACGGCTTATGAACAGACCCGCGTTGTCGGTCATCGTACCCACCCTGAATGAAGCGGTGGCCCTGCCTGCGCTGCTGGCCGACCTGGCCGGCCAGCAGGAGGTCACGCTGGAAGTGATCGTTGTCGATGGCGGCTCGGCGGATGGCACCGTCAAGATTGCTGAAGACCATTTCCACCAGGGATCGGTCACGGGCTGCTGCCTGCGGACCGCCCCGGGACGCGGCCGGCAGTTGAATGCCGGCGCGCAGAGGGCCCGGGGTGACAGGCTGCTCTTTCTGCATGCCGACAGTCGTTTGACCGACGACCTGCAGCTGTCCCGCGCCCTGGAGGCGCTCAACGCGCGATGTGAAGCCTGTCAAAGTGATGCCCTGGCCGGGCGCTTTGCCCTGCGGTTCGATATCCCGGCTGGTGATTACAGTCTGGGTCTGTTTTTTTGCGAGAGTAAAGCCCGTCTTGGTCGGCCCGGTTCGATTCATGGCGATCAGGGGCTGCTGCTGTCCAAAACTTTCTTCCAGGCGGTCGGGCCTTTTCGCGAGGATCTGCCGGTCATGGAGGACACCTGTTTTGCCGAGCAGGTGCGCCGGCAGGGAGAATGGCTGCTGCTGCCGGGAGAGATCATCACCTCAGCGCGCCGTTTTCAAGTGGAAGGATTCAAGGCGCGCCAGACGCTCAACGCCCTGTTGATGAATTTTCTGGCCATCGGCTGGGATGATTTCTTTGCCCGGGCGCCGGCCGTTTACCGTCAGCAGGACCGGACTCGACCTTTGCAGCTGGGCCCTTTTTTCGATTTGGTCGCACAGCTTCTGGCACGCTTGCCGGCCCGAGAGCAAAACTCCTTGTGGCGTGCGACGGGTCGTTATGTCTGCCGTCAGGTCTGGCAACTCGGCCTACTGCTCGACTGTCGGCGGGCCTGGCGGCAGGGACAACGAACACCACCCCCGACGTTGCGCTGGTTGCCTCGATGCGTACAGGTCGCTGTGCCGCTGATCGATCATCCTGCTGGCCATCGGCTCTGTGCCCTTGGGGTCCGGATCTGGTTCGCCCGGCAGCGCCGTCGCTACGGCAGAGCGTAAATGCAACCTGGCTGGTGCGGACCGGTTTTTACTTGTCAGAGCGCCGGGGATGTACTATCAATTGTGTCGCCAAAAGATGAGGAGGAAAACGCATGACAGACACCAAGGATTTCAAAGTCAAGGACCTTGCCCTGGCCGACTGGGGCCGCAAGGAAATCGCGCTCGCCGAAGTCGAAATGCCGGGTTTGCTCGCCCTGCGTGAAGAATATGCCGGTCGCAAGCCGCTGGCAGGTGCCCGTATTACCGGCTCTTTGCATATGACGATTCAGACCGCCGTGCTGATCGAGACGCTAGTCGATCTCGGCGCCGATGTCCGCTGGGCCTCCTGCAACATCTTCTCCACCCAGGACCAGGCCGCTGCCGCGGTCGCCGTTGGCCGGGAGGGCACCCCGGAGGCGCCACGGGGGATTCCGGTCTTCGCCTGGAAAGGAG
>JARRPG010000088.1:0-7761 GCA_037383085.1 Desulfuromonadales bacterium
ACGTCTGCCGATATCACCGATCAAGGACAGCGTGGCAGCGATCAGCTGCGGCCTGGTCAGCGGACAGGCGGTTCTGGACCTCGATTATGTCGAAGATTCAACAGCCGCTGTGGATATGAATTTTGTCATGACCGGTGATGGCCGCTTCGTCGAAGTGCAAGGCACCGCCGAAGCCGAACCTTTCAGCGCCGCCGAACTCGAAAGCTTACGCAGCCTGGCCGTTCAGGGCTGCCAGCAATTGGCGGCTCTGCAGCAACAGGCACGGGCCTCCTGATCATGGAACTGGTTGTCGCCACCCGCAATGCCGGCAAGTTGCAGGAAATCCGTCGGTTGCTGGCGGGCGAAGGGATCCGTGTCCTAGGTCTCAGTGACCTGGACGATGCCCCCGAGGTCGTCGAAGATGGTGCGACCTTTGCGGCCAATGCCCTGAAGAAGGCTGAACAGATGGCCCGGCACACCGGCAAACCCTGCCTGGCTGACGATTCCGGGTTGATGGTGGATGCGCTGCAGGGTGCGCCGGGAGTGCATTCGGCCCGTTATGCCGGCCCGGCAGCGACCGATCAAAGCAACAATCGCAAGTTGTTAGATGCCCTGGCGGACGTCCCGGAGGGGGCGCGTGACGCCGCGTTCTGTTGTGTCATGGCCCTGTGCCTTCCCGGCCAGTCACCGCAGTTTTTCGAAGGCCGGGTTGCCGGTCAGATTCTGCATGCGCCGCAAGGCGACGGTGGTTTCGGCTATGATCCCCTGTTCTGGTTGCCGGAGTTCGCCTGCACGATGGCGGAATTGCCGCTCGATACCAAGAACCGCATCAGTCATCGCGGCCAGGCGCTGCGCCAGGCCGTCGCCTTCATCAAGCAGCAAATCCTTTAAGCCGGCGCTCTGCTGCGCAAATGGTTGATACGCTGTTTTACCTGCAAATTTTTCCTTTATTTTTTTGCCAACGATGTTTAGTATACGGAAGTCTTTGTATACAGTATGCAGTGTGTTCGGTGACGGGCCGGGAAAGATAGCATGGCCCTCACGAGGTGTGATCAAGGGTTGTCAATATGAGATCGTCGCGTTGTTGGCGGGGACCTCCTCGGTCGGCAAGGACAAGGTTTGTCGTCTGGTGATATGCGGATCGGTCGGTTGCGGCCGGTTCAGGGCAGGTCTTCATTTTCGGGTTCATTCATCACAAACATCATTGAGTAAGGGATCAAAATCATGCAACTGACGCAAAGTTCTGTGGGCAGAAAGATCATCATGGCCGTTACCGGCTTCGTGTTGGTCGCGTTTGTTTGTGTGCACCTGCTGGGCAATTCGTCCGTGTTTTTTGGTGCTGACGCACTCAACGCCTATGCGCAGAAGCTGCACAGTCTCGGACCCTTGGTCTGGGTCTTCCGGCTGGTTATGCTGGCAGCTTTTGCCATTCACATCATCTTCGGCATCCAGCTGACGATGGAAAACCGCGCCGCGACGCCTGACAGCAATGTTCAGGTGACGCGCCAGAGGACCGGTTTCGGTGCCGAAACGATGATCGTTTCCGGCCTGCTGCTGCTGGCCTTCGTCATCTACCACCTGCTGCATTTCACGGTTCGGGTGACCAATCCGGAGATTTACGTTCCGCTCGGTGACCATGGCATGGTCGATGTCTATTTTATGGTCGTCAACGGCTTCAAGAGCGTCCTGCCGGTCCTGGCCTATCTGATTGCCATGGGCTTTCTGTTCCTGCATGTCGGCCATGGCTTCCAGAGCCTGTTCCAGACCATCGGACTGAGCAACGACAAGTCACTTCCAGTCATGCAAACGATCAGCAAGCTGGTCGCAGTGGTCCTTCTCGTTGGTTACATCTCCATTCCGCTGCTGATCGTTTTCGGCGCCATCACGATATAGGGGGTAGGTAAATGATACTCGACGGCAAATGTCCTACCGGACCAATTGAAACTTCCTGGGATCGTCATCGCTTCGAGTCGAAGCTGGTCAATCCCTCCAATAAACGGAAATTCAAAATTCTCTGCGTCGGCACCGGCCTTGCCGGTGGCGCTGCGGCGGCTTCCCTGGGCGAACTCGGCTACAATGTTGAAGCCTTCTGCTACCAGGACAGTGCCCGCCGCGCCCATTCGATTGCCGCGCAGGGCGGCATCAATGCGGCCAAGAACTATCCGAACGACGGCGACTCCATCTACCGTCTGTTCTACGACACCATCAAGGGCGGTGACTTCCGTGCCCGTGAAGCCGACGTCTGGCGTCTGGCTCAGGTGTCGAACAACATCATCGATCAGTGTGTCGCCCAGGGCGTGCCCTTCGCCCGCGACTACGCCGGTTACCTGGACAACCGCTCCTTCGGCGGCGCCCAGGTTTCGCGGACCTTCTACGCCCGCGGCCAGACCGGTCAGCAACTACTGCTCGGTGCCTACTCGGCGCTGTCTCGCCAGGTCAAGGCCGGCACCGTCAAGCTCTATGAGCGTCGTGAAATGCTCGATCTGGTCGTGGTTGATGGGGTCGCCAAAGGCATCACCTGCCGCAACATGGTCACCGGCGAAATCGAATCCTACTGGGGTGACGCGGTCATCCTGGCCACCGGCGGCTATGTCAACGTCTTCTACCTGTCGACCAACGCCATGGGCTGCAGTGTCACCGCCGCCTGGAAGGCGGCTAAGAAGGGCGCCTTCATGGCCAACCCCTGCTACACGCAGATCCACCCGACCTGCATCCCGCAGCACGGCGAGCATCAGTCGAAACTGACCCTGATGTCGGAGTCGCTGCGCAACGACGGGCGCTGCTGGGTGCCGAAGAAGGTCGAAGACTGCGAGAAGCCGGCTGGCGAGATCCCGGATGAAGATCGTGACTACTATCTGGAGCGCAAGTATCCGTCCTTCGGCAACCTGGCTCCCCGTGACATCGCCTCCCGCGCCGCCAAAGAGCAGTGCGATGACGATCGCGGCGTCGGCCCCGGCAAGCGGGGCGTTTATCTCGACTTTGCCGATTCGATCAATCGCCTTGGTGAAGAGACCATTCGCGAGCGTTACGGCAACCTGTTCGAGATGTATGAGAAAATCACCGCAGAAAACGCCTACCAGCAGCCGATGCGCATCTATCCGGCACCGCATTACGCGATGGGCGGCCTGTGGGTCGATTACAACTGCATGAGCAACATCCCCGGCCTGTTCGTCCTCGGCGAGGCTAACTTCTCGGTGCATGGTGCCAACCGCCTCGGCGCCTCGGCGCTGATGCAGGGTCTGGCCGACGGCTACTTCGTGATTCCCTACACGATCGCCGGCTACCTGGCGACCGTCAAGCCGGGTGAAGTCAAGGATGATCATGCCGCATTCCAGCAATCGAAGGATGAGGTCAAAGCGCAGATTGATCAGCTTCTGGCGATCGACGGCCAGAAGACTCCTTCGGAACTGCACCGCGAACTCGGCAAGGTCATGTGGGAGGACGTCGGCATGGCCCGCAGCAAGGAAAGTCTCGAGCATGCGCTCAAGCGCATCCCCGAGATTCGTGATGAATTCTGGAACAATGTCAAGGTGGTCGGCAACAACGAGCAGTTCAATCAGGAACTGGAAAATGCCGGACGCCTGGCCGACTTCCTCGAATTCGCCGAAATCCTCGCCAAGGACGCCCTGCATCGCGAAGAATCCTGCGGTGGTCACTTCCGCACCGAGCATCAGACTGAGGATGGCGAAGCGATGCGTAACGACGAGGACTTCTGTTACGTCGCGGCCTGGGAATTCAAGGGCGCGGGTGTCGAGCCCGAACTGCACAAGGAGCCCTTGAAGTTTGAAAACGTTAAACTTGCCGTAAGGAGTTACAAATAATGAAACTCAAACTGCACGTATGGCGCCAGAACGGCCCCAACGACAAAGGCAGACTCGAGACCTTCGAGGTTCCGGACGTCAGCCCCGACCAGTCCTTTCTGGAGATGCTCGACGATGTCAACCAGGCGCTGGCCAGGGAAGGCCGGGATGTGATCGCCTTCGACCACGATTGCCGCGAAGGGATCTGCGGCATGTGTTCCCAGGTCATCAACGGTATTCCCCACGGCGGCATGGAACGGACCACGGTCTGCCAATTGCACATGCGGGAATTCAACGATGGTGACGAAATCTTCATCGAGCCCTGGAAGGCCCGCGCTTTCCCGGTGATCAAGGACCTGGTCGTTGATCGGGGAGCGTTCGAGAAGGTCATGCAGGCCGGTGGTTACGCCTCCTGCCCCACCGGTGGGGTCGCTGACGGCAACGCGCTGCGGATCGGCAAGCCAGAAGCCGACTATGCCATGGATGCGGCCGAGTGCATCGGCTGCGGGGCCTGTGTGGCCTCCTGTCCGAACAGTTCGGCGATGCTCTTTACCAGCGCCAAGGTGGCCCAACTGGCCGTTCTGCCACAAGGTAAGGTGGAAGCCCATCAGCGGGTCAAGGCGATGACCGAACAGGCCAAAGAATGCGGCTTCGGTAACTGCACCAATCACTACGAGTGCCAGGCCGCCTGTCCGAAGGGTATCGATGTCAAGTTCATTGCCAAGCTCAACCGTGAATATCTGAAAGCTCTGTTCAAATAATTGAAGCATGAACAGCAAAGGAGGATGTCATGATGAGAAAAGTGATGGTCAAGATCGGCACATTCCTTGTTTTGGGACTTTTCCTCGCCGGTTGTACGGCCCATTTGAGTCCGGAGGATCAGGCCAAACTCGATGCGGCCGTGCTGAAAGCCGCTGACGCGGCCACCGTGTCGGAACAAAATGCTGCCGAGTCGGCAAAGTATGCTGCCCGTACTCAAGAAGGCGCTGCCAAAGCGGCTGATCGCGCGGAGGCCGCTGCCAAGCGTGCCGAAGCCGCTGCCGCAGTTGCCGAAGCCAGTGCCGCCAAAGCGGTTAAAGCTTACGAAATGGGACTGCGCAAATAACCATGCTAAGATGACGGTGATGATGAAGGGACGTGGCTGCCGTCCCTTTTTTATCGGCCGGCGCGATACCCGACGATTTCCGGCAGGCCACGTTGTTCTGCGACGACCTGTTGAATGCGCGCGTAGTCGGTGTCACCGGACCAGCCGATGCTCGAGACAGCGGTCAATGCCTGCTGAAAGGGATCGGCAAATCGTTGCAGATAATCGGCATGCACCTCGAGCAGCAGGAAGGTCTCGTTCCAGGCGGCCTTGATCGGCTGATAGACGATCGTGACCGGCGTGCCGACGCTGACCCGGGCATAGAGTTCGGCAATATCTTCCGGGTACATCCGCAGGCAGCCGTAACTGATCCGGCGGCCGACACCGTAGGGGCGGTTGGTGCCGTGAATGCCGTAGCCGGGCGCTGACAGGCCCAGCCAGAAGTTGCCGAGCGGGTTGGTTGGCCCGGGTGGGACGATTTTTGGCAGGTTCGGGTCCTGCTTGCGCAGCCCTTCGGGGACGCGCCATTCCGGTTTTTCGCGCTTGACGGTGATCCGGTAGTGCCCCGGCGGTGTCTCCCGTCCGGCGCGGCCGATGCCGAGAGGATAAAGCTGCACAGCCTTGCCCGGGTTTCCCGGGATATGATAAAGACGCAGTTCGGCCAGGTTGATGACGATGCCGGGACGGGAGCCGGCCGGTAAAATCGCTTCGCCGGGCAGCAGGACGTCCTCTCCCGCCTGAGGAATCCAGGGATCGAGGGCCCTGTTGCTGTTGACGATGTTGGTATAACCGAAGCCCTCCTGGCGGGCGATCTCGAGAAGACTTTCATTCTTGTCGATGATCACGGTTCTGTTGGCGCCGATTATGGCAGGCCACAGCAGATCCGCTGTGAAGCCTGGCGTCGGCCAGGGGATTCCCAGGCCGACCAGCAATCCCATGAGGACGAAGGCCTGCATTCTTTTCATCTCACTCCAACCCTTCATTGTCTTAAGAAGCTTACCGGAAATCGGCGATCGCGAGAAGCTCTCTTGATTTTGCGACCGATTTTCAGGCTAAAATGGTCGGAAAGGTGAGCTTATGAACCCAACATCACCAACCATTGCCGTTCTCGGCGCGACCGGATACATCGGCGCCCGGCTGGTCCCGAAGCTGCTCGAGAAGGGATACCGGGTCCGGGCGATCGGGCGCAACCCGGCCAAGCTGCGCGGACGCTCCTGGAGTGATCATGACCAGCTCGAGACGGTCTGTGCCGATGTTCTTGACCTGGAATCGCTGACCCAGGCGATCACAGGTTGCCGGATCGTTTATTATCTGGTGCATTCGATGCATCCGGAAGTGGGCGATTTTGCCCGCACGGATCGGCAGGCGGCAGAAAACATGCAGGCTTCGGCACAGGCTGCGGGCGTTGAACGCATCATCTATCTGGCCGGGCTCGGCGACGAGGACAGCGAACTGAGTCATCATTTGATGTCGCGAAGGGAAGTCGAATCGATCCTGCGTTCCGGCCCGGTGCCGGTGACGACCTTGCGTGCCGCCATGATCATCGGCTCCGGCAGTGCCTCCTTTGAAATTCTACGCTACCTGGTGGAACGTCTGCCGGTCATGGTCACTCCGAAGTGGATTTTCACCAAATGCCAGCCGATTGCGGTCCGCAATGTACTCTACTATCTGGTGGCCTGTCTCGACTGTCCGGAGACGGTCGGCGAAACCTTCGACATCGGCACTGGGGAGATCGTGACTTACTGTGATCTGATGCGCATCTATGCTGAAGAGGCCGGATTATCGAGACGTCTGATCATCCCGGTGCCGGTGCTGACACCAAGACTGTCTTCTTACTGGATTCATCTGGTGACTCCTGTCCCGGCTGCATTGGCCCGTCCGCTTGCTGAAGGGCTGCGCAACCCGGTACTGTGCAAGGAGAACCGGATTCGCGAGCTGCTGCCGCAGGACCTTCTCGACTGCCGCCATGCCATTCGTTATGCCCTGGAAAAAATGCGTCTGCAGCAGGTGGAAACCTCCTGGACCGACGCTGGAGCCGTGGCTCCGGCGGAATGGAGCACTCACGAAGATCCGGACTGGGCCGGTGGGACAGTCTTCAAGGATGATCGTCTGATGATTGTGAATACCAGGGCCGAGCAGCTCTGGCCTGCGGTGGTCGGCATTGGCGGTAAAACCGGTTGGTATTATGCAGACTGGCTCTGGCATCTGCGGGGCCTGATCGACCGTCTGCTCGGCGGGCCAGGACTGGGGCGGGGACGGCGGGACCCCGCCGAGGTTCAGCCGGGCGATGCCCTCGATTTCTGGCGAGTTTTGGCCGTGGAAAAAGATCGCCGACTCAAGCTGGTTGCCGAGATGAAGTTGCCGGGCGAGGCGGTCCTGGAGCTGCCAGACGTCCCGGATGAACTGGGAGAAACGCCAATCCGAAAAGTTTTTGGTCACACCGCCGGTCTTGGGGCCGGTTACCTAAAACGGTTGCAGCGATTATACCGTCGACGTTTGCCCCCCCAAGGTATTATCACGCCCGATCTCTCTCGCACCCTGGCAAGACTTTCATTTGAAACCAATCGACAGCTTGGTTTGCTGATTAATCGTAGAGGCGAAATCGAGCGGGTGATCGTGGGCGACCACCGCTCCATACTCATCCCTGAACTTACTCCCACCCGTGGCCACAGCAGTCGGCTCCGAGGCCTGCGGTGCGTCCACACCCATCTGCAAGGTGAACCTCTCACCGAAGATGATTTTATGGATTTGGTTTTCTTGCGGTTGGATCTCATGGTGGTCTTGGAAGTGGACGAGCATGGCGGTGCTCGTCGCTTGCTCGGGGCCCACCTGCTGCCGGAGAACGTTAATGGTAAAGGATGGCTCCTCTTGGATCCACTTTCCGCCCACGAACCAAAA
>JARRPG010000089.1:0-4496 GCA_037383085.1 Desulfuromonadales bacterium
GCAATGTTGTCTTCGCGGGCTGCCTGATCCTGCGCGGCACCGGTCGCGCCGTGGTTTTTTCGACCGGGCTGCGCACTGAATTCGGCAAGCTCGCTCACCTTTCCCAGGCGATCCGTCGGACCTCATCACCGCTGGAAAGACAGACCTCCCACATGGTGCGGGTGTTGACCGCGATCGCCGTCACTTTGGGCATTTCCTTTTTTCTCTATGGTGTTTTCAGTGGTCGTCCCCTGTGGATCAATCTGGTGTTTATGATGGGAATCATCGTCGCCAACGTTCCCGAAGGGTTGTTACCGACGTTTACCCTGGCCCTGGCGATGGGCAGCTTGCGCATGGCGCGCAAGAATGTCCTGGTCACCAGTCTCAACGCCGTCGAAGCCCTTGGCGCGACACAGGTGATCTGTACCGACAAAACCGGCACCCTGACCCGCAATCAACTCGCGGTCACCCGCCTGGCCGGGCCGACACAAACCTCTGACATGGAGGAGGGGGCGGAACGTGAACGCCTGCTGCTGATGGCCTTGTGCGCATCGGATGTACATCTGGCCGATCGCCAGTACAGCGGCGATCCGCTTGATGTGGCGATCGCCGAAAAGCTGGCCGAGGAACGTCAGGACAAGGCCCTCCCGGAAACCGGGTTGAGACACTTTGCCTTTGATGTTGAAAAAAAGCGTGCCGGAGGCATTGGGCTCTTAGACGGGCAGACGGTTTTTGCCGTCAAGGGCGCCTGGGAGGTGCTCCGGCCGATGATTGCCGGCGTGTCAACGGCTGACGCTTCTCCGCAGCAGGTCACTGCCGAGATTCTGGACCAGGCGGACACGGTGATGAGCCAACTGGCGGAATCCGGATACCGGGTTGTTGCGATCGCCGGACGGCCGCTTGCCGAACGGCCCGGCGAGGAGGATGTGGCGGAAGACCTGGAACATGACCTGATTCTGTACGGTTTTCTCGGCATCGAAGATCCCCTGCGGGCAGAGGTTCCAAAGGCCCTGAAACAATGTCATTCGGCCGGTATTGAAGTCATTCTGATTACCGGCGATCATCCGGATACCGCACGGGCTGTGGCCATACGCAGTGGCATCGTTGCCGCCGACCTGCCCAAAGAGCGGGTCATGACCGGTGATGTCCTGGAGGAAATGACCGACACCGAGCTGGAAGAAGCGATCGCCGCCGGGGTGCAGATTTTCGCCCGGACGAGCCCGGCCCAGAAAATGAAGATCGTCGTGGCGTTGAAAAACCTCGACCGGGTGGTGGCCATGACCGGTGATGGCGTCAATGATGCCCCGGCCCTGAAAGCCGCCGATATCGGCATCGCCATGGGCAAGAGCGGCACCGACGTCGCGCGTGCCGCAGCCCAGATCATCCTGCTCGATGATAACTTTGCATCGATTGTCGCCGGGATCGAAGAAGGCCGTACGGTGTTCAACAATATCCGCAAATTCACCAACTACGTTTTGGTCAGCAACGGGCCGGAGATTTTGCCTTATCTGCTCTATATCCTGTTGCCGGTACCGCTGGCACTCACCGTGATCCAGATCCTGTCCATCGATCTCGGCACCGATATCGTGCCATCGATGGCCCTCGGCCAGGAGCCACCGGAGCGGGACACCATGCAGCAGCCACCGCGCAGCCGCTCATTCCGCCTGCTCAGCCCGGGCCTGGTTTTGCACAGCTACCTGTTCCTGGGTTTGTTGGAGGCGGCCTGGTCACTTGGCCTGTTTTTCTGGGTTCTGATTGATGGCGGATGGCATTACGGTCAGGATCTGGCCGCCGATGCACCACTCTACCGGTCGGCCACCGGTATTGCCCTGGCCACCATCCTTCTGATGCAGATTGGCAACCTGATCGGTCGGCGATACCCGAAACGCTCAGGTCTCGATCGAGGGATTTTCACCAACCGCCTGATGCTGGCAGGGATCGTCATCCAGGTTGTCTTCTCCTGGGCCCTGCTCTACGTTCCCTGGTTACAAGTCATTCTCGGGACCGGGCCGGTGGATATCAGCGTCTACCTGGCCGCCTGGCTCGGTATCCCGCTGATTTTCGGCGCTGATTATCTGCGCAAGCGGCTGTTTCTCGTCACAAAGTGAGGGGGCGGCAAGGTCGGGACAAAGCGGATCGGGACAGATGCTGCGAGCAGGGCGGGTGTTAGAGCTCTTTATTTAGAATCACAAGCGTTTCATGGTGAATGGCGGGAGTAGATGGGAATCGAACCCACCAGGGACGGGATACGCCCCCCATCGGTTTTGAAGACCGAGCGCGCCACCAGGCTACGAACTACTCCCTTGAACATTACAGGCGGATGATATTGCCGGCTCCTTCCAGAGCGTTGACCAGCTCCAGCATGTTCGAAACCCGGCCGACGGCCAGGGCTTCCTTGAGTCCGAAAAACTCCAGGCAGAGACCGCAGGAGGCGATATCAACGCCCTTTTCGGCAAGTGACTGCAGCGGCTCGAGAATCTCAGAGCCGTTGACCGTCAGTTTGACGCCGCTGTTGACGCAGTAGATTGCATCCGGGGTGCGGTCGGTTTCATCCAGGGTGAAAAGATAATTTTTCATCAGGATGCGGCCCAATTCGGGATCACCCTGGCCCATCTGGTCGGCACCGATGAAAAGGATCGTCGGCCCGCTCCACGGCTCTACCGCGGCGGCGGAGGCCGGCACCTCGCCGGGGGTCAGCTCCAGTCGGGTCACCGCGTCCTGTTCGTCGGCCTTGACCTGATAGCCCATGGTCTGGGCCAGGCGGCTGACGTTCTCCCGGCAGGCCTGGTCATCGACCAAAACGGCCAGCGGGGCAGAGGGCTCGGCCAGCAATTTCTGACGGGTCTGGATGACGGGTTGCGGGCATTGCTGGCCGCGGCAATCGATCGTTTTCATCGGCTCTCCTTGAGTGATCGGCGGAAACTATATATGGATTCCACGATATTTGCAAGCAGGCTCTGCTTGACAGACAGCGAGTTCCGTCCGTAAACTCCAAGCGTTCTGCACCCGCGAGGGAAACAATGCGACGACCAACACGTCAAATACACCTTGGGTCCGTTGCGGTCGGTGGTGATGCGCCGGTGACGGTTCAGTCGATGTGCAACACCGACACGCGCGACATCGATCGGACCCTGGCCCAGATCAGAGCCCTCGAGGCCGCCGGCTGCGAAATCGTCCGGTGCGCGGTGCCGGACCGCGAAGCCGCGCTGGCGCTGGAGCCGATCTGTGCTGGCACCCGGCTGCCGGTCGTTGCGGATATTCATTTTGATCACCAACTGGCGCTGCAGTCTGTCGAGAGCGGCGTGGCCGGTCTGCGGCTGAATCCCGGCAATATCGGCGCGCGCTGGAAGGTCGAAGAGGTCGTCAAGGCCTGTGCGGAACGGGCCGTGCCGATCCGCATCGGCGTCAATGCCGGCTCCCTGGAACCGGAGATTCTGACGCGCTACGGCCACCCGACCGCGGAGGCGATGGTCGAGAGCGCCCTGGGCCATGTGCGGATTCTCGAAGAGCTGAATTATCTGCAGATCAAGATCAGCCTCAAAGCCTCGGATGTCCAACGGACGGTGGACGCCTATCGTCTTCTGGCACAAGCTGTCGCTTACCCGCTGCATATCGGCATCACCGAGGCCGGAACCACCTGGAGCGGCACGATCAAAAGTGCCGCGGGGCTGGCCATCCTGCTCAATGACGGCATCGGTGATACCCTGCGGGTCTCCCTGACCGGCGATCCCGTCGACGAGGTGCGGGTCGGCTGGGAGATCCTCAAGAGCCTGCGGCTGCGCGAGCGCGGGCCGATCTTCGTCAGCTGTCCGACCTGCGGCCGTTGTGAAATCGAGCTGATCGCCATTGCCGAAGAAGTCGAGCGCCGTCTGCATGACCTGCCATTGCCGCTGACCATCGCGGTCATGGGTTGCGTGGTCAACGGCCCCGGCGAAGCACGGGAAGCCGATCTCGGTATTGCCGGTGGTCGGGGGCAGGGGCTGTTGTTTCGCAAGGGCGAGGTGCTGCGCAAAGTCCCGCAAGAAGAGCTGGCCGATGCGCTGGTCGAGGAAGCCTTGCGGCTGGTCGAGACTTTTGAGAAAAGCGAAGAGCGATGACAACAGTTCTGAGGGCTGAGCGATGAGGCAATCCTCTTCATCAATGTATCTGATTTCCTTGCGTTTTCCATCGGAATACGCTAGCTTCTCAGCACCTTGATTTTTCAGATGAAAAACGCCTGCGTGCGGGCGTTCCAAATTCACTCGTTGCTCATCGCTCATCGCTCAGCACCATTTATTCTTTGAGGTTTTTATGCGTTACAGCCAGTACTTTTTGCCGACGTTGAAAGAAAACCCGCAGGATGCGGAAGTCATCAGCCATCAGCTGATGATGCGTGCCGGGATGATTCGCAAGGTCGCCGCCGGGATCTACAGTTATCTGCCCTTTGGGCTGCGGACGATCCGCAAGGTGGAGGAGATCGTGCGCGAAGAGATGAACCGTGCCGGAGCGATTGAACTGCTGATGCCGATGGCCAATCC
>JARRPG010000090.1:0-4748 GCA_037383085.1 Desulfuromonadales bacterium
GTGTCAAAAAACCTCTCGCACTTTTCGTTTGGCGCTGGATTGGGTTCAACCAGGAAAGAGACCACGATAGACTGGGTGGATTGACACCCGCTGAGGTGCTGGATAACCATGAACCGCTAACTACCGAGTTGTCCACGTAATGGGGAACCTTACGTTCGTGCCTTTGCGACTGGGGAAAGTGCAGTGGCAACTTAGTGGGGAATTTAACTATATTCGTTACGGCCTGGAAAGTTAACTTGTAAATACCTATGGATGAAAAGCTGTCGAGTGAATGAGGACGTTAGCGGTGCATCATCAGCGGCCGCAAGTTCATTGCCGGTGTTGCCTGAATCTAGCCATCACCCAGGAACCACTGTTTGGGAACCGGTGCGATAAAGGAAAACCTGAGGGACCAGTCCGGCGCACCGGTGGGTTTAACGACGTTGGCATAAGCCTGTACTGATGCTGCCCAGGTCCTATCGCCCAACTTGAAAGTCTTGCCAAAACCACCACCCACCGGCACCAGCCAGCGGTTGCCCGATGAGGCGTTCCAGTTGGCGTTGATTAAGGGCGCGGATACGAAAAACCAACCCGATCCCAGGTTCCGGCGTATGGCACCCCGGATCAGCAACGAGCTGACATCGGCCCGGCCTGAATCGCCCGCAAACGACCAACGCTGCCCGGCTATGGCACCGATGTTCCATTTCTCACCCCGGTAGGTAATTCTGACCGCTGGTCCCGCGGTCCATTTACCACTGCCCAGGGCGTCATCGGTCGCGGTGGGCACGCCAACGACTCCGCCCAAGCCCCAGGTAAATTTGCCGGTCGGTGTGGGTGTGTACAGGGTCATGTGAAGGAAGTCGCTCAATCCCGTTGCCTTCCGGCCAGGCACCGGTTCCGGGTTGATCGGACTGCCCGGCAAGGGTGGTGCGTCCGCGAGGGTGAGCAGGTCGAGGTGCACCAGGCTCCAGTCTTCCCTGACCGTTGACCGCCACAGCGGCATAAAGCGCAACAGCAGAGCATTACCGTTGGGTGCGCCATAGTCGCCGTCAAATTCAAAAGGCAATGCGAAATGGCTTTGCTCCTGCTCCTGGGCATGCGCCATTGAGACGATCAAGCTGGCCAGAAGCCATAAAACTGTGGCAACTAATTTTTGGTTGAGCGGCATCGCGTGTTCCTCAGTGGCGCCGGCTTTTCACTGATCATTGGCGCAACGCCATTTCCTCAGGGATTGGGTGTGTAGGAGACCTGAAAGCGCACTGTGTCTTCGGCCACTGCTCCGGGCCAGTCTTTCCATGCGATGGGTGCGCGATACTCCGCGTAAGCATTCCATGTTCCCTTGTTGGTCTTGAACAGCCGGACAACTCGAACGCCCAGAGGGATCAGCCACTCCTTGGCTTGCCAATTGAATGCCCAGGGTGATTCGCCGTTGCTGATGTACCATTTGTCACTGATCGAATAGACCGCAAAGGGTTGGATCGCGATGGGTGAAGCGTAGACTGAATCGCTGTTGGCCTTGGTCTTACCCCATACCTGCTGCACCAGCACGCCCCAAAGCAACTTGCCTTCCAGGCTATTCTGAATCACGATTGAGCCCATGCCAAAGCGCCATACGTCGGCACCAAATTGTTTCTCATCGGCTGGAAAATTGACCACCGGGCCAATACCGAATCGCCCTGTCCCCCAGTCTTTGGGCATTAACAGCCACAGCAAATCTGCATTGCCGCTTGCGCTGGTGCCGCCCGGCGCTTCGATATTGCGGTAGGTAAAGCGCACCAGGGAGGGTATGGGCAACCCCAGTGTGCCTTTGGCCAATGGCGCCACGATACGGGCCTGAAGGGTATTGTCATTACCGGTTGGGCGAGTTTGGCCGGGGGCGACTTCGTCTTCCTTCCAGTCGTAAAACTCCATGCCCAGGGCATAAGACCAGGCGGAGGCAGTCGGGTCATTGGTGTCGACTTCTTCAACACTGTCAGCCGAATTTTCTGCCAGTTCAGCCGTGTTTTCGCCGCTGTTGTCTGTCGAATCCTGATCTTTAGCATCTGCAGCCTGGACCACCAAGGGTAGGGACAGAATCAATGCTAAAGCCAACATCGTCAGGCCAGAGAAATTGCTGAAAGAACCTATATTCTTCAACATTCTACCTCCTTGATTTGAAGGCTCCTTGCTTTTCAAAAAGCAGTGCTAACATGCTGTTTTTATGGCCAGAGGTACCAAGCTTAACAACAGGCCTGCCCGAAATATATAGGCCCTTGGGCCAATAACCGTTGCTGATGTGATTTGCTAATCTAACGCCGGTTGTTTCGAACGCCGATCCGTCGATGATGTACGTATACGTAACGCCCTATCTCTCAATACAGTGTATTGATCAGCGTTGAGTGTGCTTTTTGGAACAGGAAAAGGACATTGACAATGAGAATTAAACCCCACTTTACGCAAACTTTGATGGTGACGCTCATCGCACTGATGACATTGCCAGTGCATGCCGCTGACGAAAATTGGAATGACCTTCGATCTTTACCGTTCCCGGAAAATTACCCCACACAGGAATCGACAGATCGTCTCTATGACGAAATGCTGTTTCAACGCGCCTCGCAAGTGGTTATCTGGTCACTGCCGGCTACTGCTTTATGGGCCATGAAAAAGGGGTCTGAAGCACAGTTCGGCGAGGGATCGAACGTCTTTCCCATCTGGAAGGATCGGCTAAGTGCGGAGACTATCGTCAGCACACCGAACTCCGACGTGATCTACGGTATGGGCTACCTGGATCTGCAGAAAGATGGACCAACCGTGATCGAGGTGCCACCGAAGCTTCAGGGAATACTCGACGACTTCTGGCACCGCCCCCTTACCGATGTCGGATTTGTAGGTCCGGACAAGGGTGAAGGCGGAAAGTACCTGATTTTACCGCCGGACTTTGAAGGCGATGTGCCGAAAGGCTATTTCACTTTTAAGAGTTCGACATACAACGTTTTCGTGTTCTGGCGCGCCTTCCGGGACGAGGATGGAGGAACCAAAGAAGGCGTGGCGCTTATGGAACAAACCCGCATCTATCCTTTAGCCATGGCGGACGACCCCCCGGAAATGATTTTCCCCAATGGCAGCGGCCAACCTGCAAACATGCTTTACCCCCAGGACTACAGCTACTTTGAAGGGCTGGCTGATTTCGTCAACAACGAGTATGTCGGGCCGGAAGATTGGTCCATGCGCGGAATGATGGCATCTTTGGGTATCGTCAAAGGTCAACCCTTCAACCCCGACCCTCGTATGAAGGAGATTTTGACAGCGGGTGCCGAGGTCGGCATGAAAATGGCCCAGGCCATACGCCACGGGGACAAATTACCCAATACCAAATACTGGCCGGATCGACAGTGGCACAATGTACTCAACGTTCTGGATGTAGAGTTTAAACAGGATACCTACCTCGATATTGACGCCCGGATGGGAATGTTCAAAATCGGTTATTCAATCAGCCCGGCAATGGTGATGAACATGGTGGGTAAAGGATCTAAGTATCCCTTCTGCTATCGCGATGCCGACGGCAACCACCTGTCCGGCGAGTCATCCTACAAATTGCATCTTCCACCGGGAGTTCCCGCAGCCAATTTCTGGTCGGTTACTCTTTATGATGGTTACAACGCCTCTGGGTTACAAAATGGTCAGCCGTTTCCCTCCATCGGTTCTTTAGATGAGCTGAAAAAGAACAAAGACGGCTCAGTGGATCTCTATTTTGGTCCCGAACTTCCTGAAGGCGCCCCGGAATCAAATTATCTCCGGACCGTACCCGGTAAGGGCTGGTTTACCTTACTGCGGCTTTACAGCCCTACTCAGCCGTTTTTTGACGGTAGTTGGAGACCGGGTGATTTTGAAAAGCTCAATTAGAGCCGGTAGGAGCAAGGACTAAGCTTGCAATCAAGAAGGAAATTGCAAATGGCACATCACAACACGTTATTTTCGTTAATTCTGACTCTTCTGTTCTTGTTTCCTCTGTCAGTGGTTGCACAGGATTATCACCCTGTCGACGAGAACATCTTAAGCCCAAAAAAGGAATATTCGCCATACATTGACGACAATTTTCCGAACCGGGCATTTTTCGGAGACACGCATCTGCATACCAACTGGTCGACCGACGCGGGCATGATCGGAACTTCACTTGGGCCGGATGCGGCTTATCGCATTTCCAAGGGGGGTGAGGTGACCAGCAACACCGGGTGGAGAGTCAAACTCAATCGACCACTCGACTTCGTCGTGGTCGCGGATCATGCGGAAAATCTCGGCATGGCTGATTTCATCCGCCGTTCCGACCCAATAATTCTTGCCAACAAGACCGGTAAAAGGTGGCACGATATGGTAAAGGCCGGTAATGGCTACGATGCGTTTCTCGAGTGGTTGAGAGGCGGGAGCACCGATCAGATCAATGAGCCCCGCATGATGAAATCGGTTTGGGCGAACGTTGTCGAAAACGCGGACCGGGAAAATCAACCTGGCGTTTTCACAGCCTTGCGTTTTCACAGCCTTCATTGGCTTTGAGTGGACCTCGCACCCTAATGGCAACAACATGCATCGCGTGGTCATTTTCCGCGATGACGCTGACCGCGCTGGTCAGATTCTGCCGTTCTCCCAGTACGACTCAGTTGATGCAGAGGATCTCTGGGATTATCTCGAGCGCTACCAGGAAAAGACCGGCGGCTCCGTGATGTCGATCCCGCACAACGGTAACCTGTCCAACGGCCTGATGTTCGATGTCAAGACCTACAGCGGCAAAAAAC
>JARRPG010000091.1:0-4324 GCA_037383085.1 Desulfuromonadales bacterium
ACACGGCAAACGCAAGCAGACCTTCAACCTCGGCTTTTACCTTGACGATCACAAAAAAGACAGTATTTCGTGCCCCTACTACTCCCTCGTATTCGAAGAACTGGAACGCGAGTCGATCAAGCACGGCTACAGCCTGATGTTCTTTTCCAACGTCGATGAGCTCTCGCCAGCTCGGCTATCGTCTAAGGTTGATGGGCTGGTCGTTAGTTTCTTCCCCCGTATCGAGGACAAGATTCTGGACATCAAGAGTTATCTGCCGGTGGTCGTGATCGGCAACAGTTCTGCAGACAAGTCGATCCCTTCCGTCATTCTCGATAACTTCAACGGCATCATAGCAGCTATGGAGCACCTTTTCGCACTCGGTCACGAACGGATCGGCTTCATTACTGGACTGCTCAATTCAGATATCGGTCGGCACCGTCTGAATGGCTATACTTCGGCCCTCTCCAGACGCCGCCTGCCTTGCGATGAAACTCTGATCGCACAGGGGGACTACTCCTACGAAGGCGGAGCCGCTGCAGCCCAAAAGCTGCTCGCCCTGCCCGACCGACCGACCGCCATCGTCTGCGCCAACGACACCATGGCACTCGGTGCGCTGAAGATCGCCAATGAGCAGGGACTCGAGGTACCGGAAGATTTAAGCCTCATTGGTTTTGACGACATCACAGTGGCCGCACAGGTCCATCCTGCATTGACCACAGTCGCTGCACCTATTAAGGCCTTGGCCGAACACGCCGTGGACACACTCATGTCGCTGATTCATGGCAAAATGCCGAGGCAAACCCATATTGCCCTACCCACTACGCTGATCACTAGAAGCTCCTGTGCACCAGCCTCTGAGACGACCGCCGCTGAGGCCTTCTCCGGTTTCGTCGAGCCGACGGATGTCCGCTAAAGAAGGCCCGCACGGCAAACCTGTCAAGGCTTTTTTGACGGCCGAGAGCGGCGAGAAAAACACGCCTCAACCGGACTTCGCTTTCTCCACCGTAATACCGAACCACGCGGCAACAATTCAGGTTGATACCGGTCGACGTCAGCAGACCATGGTCGGAATCGGCTCTTCCTGCACCGAAGCTTCGGCATTCGTCCTTGCCCACCTCGCCCCTGACCGGCGCAAGCACGTCATGCGTCAGATTTTCAGCACCGAAGGCGCCAACTTCAGCCTAACGCGAACGCACATCGGAGCCTGTGATTTTACACTTAGAGGCCGCTATTCCTGCGCAGATAACCGCGACGACTTCGCCCTCGAAAACTTTTCAATTGCCTGTCACAAAGACGGTTTTGATCCACAAAGCCATCCTGGAATCTGCGACCCGACCTTCAGCCTACTGCAGATGCTCAAGGAGGCCCAAAGCATCAAGAACAATCAGGCCGATCCGAGGCTGCGCATCATTGCCTCGGCCTGGACCGCGCCGGCCTGGATGAAGGATATCGACGACTGGTTCATCCCGGGCAATGCCGCCAACAACTGGCAAGGAACCGGCGGCTCCCTGCGTCCAGATTGCGTGGCCGTCTATGCTGATTACCTGGTGCGGTTTCTTGAGGCCTATCGCGCCGAGGGGATTGATATCTGGGGACTGACACCGGTTAATGAGCCATGCGGCAACAACGGACAATGGGAGAGCCTGCATTTCACACCCGAGAGCCAAAGGGATTTTATCAGGCACCATCTGGGTCCAAAGCTACGCGCAGCCGGCAAGCAGGAGGTCAACCTCCTAGTCTATGACCAGAACCGCGACCAAATGGACGCCTGGGCCGACACCCTCTTCGCCGACCCTGAGACTGCGGCGTACACCGATGGCCTGGCAGTGCACTGGTATTCCAGTACATTCAAGGTCTACGAGGACGGCTTTCGCCGCTTGCGGAAAAAGTACCCGGACAAGATGATCATCCATACCGAAGGATGCATTGATGATTTGGGCAAAGAGGCACCGCCAGGCATCGGCGACCCAGAGCGTTTCAAGGAGTCCGGTTGGTTTGGCAACGACGCTTTCTGGTGGAACAATAATGCGACTGATTGGGCTTATAGCGCCAATTGGGACGGGGTGGATAATGCCGATCACCCGATCTATACACCTGTCCATCGCTATGCCCGCGACATCATCGTCGGGATCAACAACGGCCTCAGCGGCTGGATTGACTGGAATATCGTGCTGGATAAAAACGGGGGGCCTAACCATGTTGGCAATTTCTGCGGAGCCCCGATCATGATCGACACGGCTAGTGGCCACATTCATTACACGCCGATCTTTCATATCCTTTCACAATTCAGTCGCACCATCCGTCCGGGCGATCAGGCTCTAGATGTTGCCACACACTGCGCACATCACGGTGCAGATTCTCTGCATTCCTGCGCCACCATCACTGGTGACCGCCTCGTCTCGGTCCAAATTCTTAATACAACGAAAACCGTCATCCCCTGCAGGCTGCAGATGGATGCCTGGGCAGGCACATTCGAGATCCCGGCCAATTCTGTCCTGACACTGCACATACCCCTCTGAGGGTTCACCTCATCAAGTCAACCTGGCTGACCAATTTCACGTGAGATGTCGCAGAATCGTGTTCGGGTGAAATGTCTTCCAGTCAAGACTTCAGCGTCGGTAGGCTTGGGCGGAAAAGACGGTGCCGCATTCTCCGTCTGAGTCGAGAAGGGCCGGGACCAAGGCGCCGGGCAGAACCGTTTCCACCGCGTAATCAGCGTTTGGTCCGCCCAGGTCGGTTTTGAGCCAGCCAGGATCAAGTCCGTTGGCCAGGACATTGGTACCGCGCAGTTCAGCAGCCAGGTCGGCAGTATATTTGTCGACCGCTGCTTTCGAGACACTATAGGGAGCTAGTTGGGGGATATCTCGGATTCCGGACGATAAATTGATGACACGCCCGAAACCACGATCAACCATCGCCGGAATCAAGGCCCGGCTCAACTCGACCAAGCCGAAGAGGTTGACTGCAAAGGTCTGCTGCCAATCCTGTTCGGTGATCTCCCAGACATTCTTCCACGGAGACATGATCGCCGCATTGTTGTAGAGAATATCGACCACGCCGGGACCGGCGGCGATGCCGTCCAAGATCTTCTGGCGCCCCGCTGCGGTGCCGACATCACCGGCAACGGCATGGATCTCCACCTGCCGATCAGCCAACAGCGTCCGGGTTTTATCGAGATGATCAAGAGTTCGGGCGTGAAGGATCAAGTTGCACTTGTGTTCAGCCAGCCCCAGGGCGATCTGTTGACCGATGCCGCGGCTCGAACCGGTGATCAGAGCCCATTTCTTTTCCAACAACATCAAAACTCCTCCTCAGACGCATCACCATAGAGATAACAGCGGACTCGCCGGTTTTCAAAATACGTCCAACCCGGTGTACGCTGAGAACAGCACGGCAAAGCCTGGTGACATCGGTCCACAAACGGACAGCCTGATGGCGGATCGACATTTTTCGGCGCACCAGGCTCTGCCGGTAGCTCCGCTTCGAGCGAGCCATCTGCCTTAGGAGCCGCCGCCAATAGAAGCTTGGTATAGGGGTGCTTCGGAGCGGCAACCAGATCATCCGCGCTCGCCTCTTCGACCAGTTGTCCGGCATAGAGAACGAGAATGCGATCAGCCAGTTGCCGCGCCGCCGCCAGGTCGTGGGTAACAAAGATGAATGCTGTGTGTTTTTCCTCTCGGAGTTTGTCGAGCAGTCGCAGGATATCCATCCGAATTGACACATCGAGCATGCTGGTCGGCTCGTCGGCACAAATCAGATCGGGTTCGGTAGCCAATGCCCGGGCAATCGCAACTCGCTGACGCTGACCGCCGGATAAAGAATGGGGGAACTTGTTGATAAAATCCTCGGCCGGTTTGAGACCAACTGTGGTCAGCAGCTCAAGAATATGGTCGCGCAGATTGCTACTGCTGATGGCCTGATGCAATTGGAGCGGCCGGGCCAGGTGGTAGGCGACGTTATGCACCGGGTTGAGGGAGCCGAAAGGATCCTGAAAAATCATCTGTATCCGTTTGCGGTAGTCCTTGCTGGCACCTTTCGCTTCCGTGGTCAGAACGTCCTGACCATCGAGCAGAATCCGGCCCGATGTAGGCAACTCCAGGCGGCAAATCATGCGAGCAATCGTACTCTTTCCACTGCCAGATTCACCGACCAAAGCGACGATTTCACCGCGGTCGATACGAAAGTTGACGTTGTGGACGGCCCGCAGTCCCGACTTGTTGAACAGGCTGCCGATCTCGAAACGCACCCCCAAATTCTGAACCTCGAGCAGTCTTTCGGTCATCGTCTCTCTCACGGTCGAAAATGGCAGGCAACCCGATGCCCGGACCCAGCCTCGTCCAGG
>JARRPG010000092.1:0-4211 GCA_037383085.1 Desulfuromonadales bacterium
ACCGGCCTGTTTGGCGGCTTGCCCGTCAAAGCCGGAACCGAGAACACCCCGATTACCGAAGATGATTTCCGTGATTCCAGTCAGCAGCCGCGACGCCAGGCGGCGAGATTCCGCATCTTTGCCTATGAAGCAGAGCAAGAGCAGTACCCGGGTGAAGACCAGGGTCGCGAGATAAAGGTGGGCGACAACATTGACGGCAAGATCGTCAAAGAGATCATCTGGACCGTGCACCTTGCCAACAAGAAGAACAACAACTACAAAATCACATCCGCCAACCACAAGGAAGAGGGTATTACCGCTTACGAGAACGGCGAGACTCCGCCTCTCAGGAATGCCTCCTTCGGCGAAGATCTCAACGACGAGAAGCGGCTCGCCATGTTGATTATCGATGCCGGGCCACGCGCCTTGTCGGCCTCGACTGACGGCAACCAGACCCTGGCCTTCGACACGGCGACCGAGGCGAGTTATGTCGATGACAAAGGACAAATACAACCCCAGCCCGACTATCCTGTCAGTTTCCCGAACCAGCATTTTGATATGTTCGATCCCCTTGGAAAAATCGACACCCTGGGGGAAATGACCATTGAAAGCGGCACAGGCCGATTGATTGTCACGGGCGGTTATGGACGTTGTTCGGCGATCGAGTCAAACGGGCACCCACCGCCTCTCGACAACCCGATCGACAACGATGGCTGGTTCGATGACACCTCCGACGGCCCCGTAAAAGCGACTATCCTCTTCGAGGATGGCAGCAGCGCTGAAGCCGTTCATGGCTGGGTCGTCTGTACCGACCCGGGTTATGCGCCACAAACCCGTAACGTGGTTTCCACGTGGGACGACGTCTTCTCAACCTGGGTGGAAAACCTGGATCTCATTCCCTCGCTCTATTCCAGTGGATCCTATAACAGCGACTACGAAGCCTCGTACAACGGCGATGTGCTGCCGGTTTTCCATGGCGCTTTCCTGCAGCGCTGGAACACGAACCTCCCGTCAAAGGGTGTCAAGGGGCATGATTTTGTTGCCAGCATCAAGCCCGGCGATGATCCCAAAGCCAAGATCCCGCATTTCAAGGACCTGATTCGAGATCCCAACCTCAAAGACGAAGACAGTAAAGGGGTGAAAATGCCACTGGCTCTTGGCGATGCCACGCGCAGTTTCCTGTCGCTGACGCCAACGCAGTATTTCCTCATGTACCAGTGGTATGACGGCAAATCGGTGGTCGACGCACCAGCCATTGGTGCCGGCGAAAGGCTGGACAAGGTTGTACTCGAAAACTGCCTGGGCGGCCGTTATTCACCCGGCATCGATCTCACGTTCATCGTGCGCGATGTGAATTTGTACCAGCAGAACTGGCGTGGTCAAACCGGACCATTCCGCATCAACCTGCAGCCCCTGGATTATTCTCGGGCATCGAAAAAGACGCCCTTTTTGCAGGAAGGCTATGTCCCCCTGCGCACGGCCATGGTCGAGCCGGGTGATTTGTGCAAGTTCATGTCACAACCCTGGCACACGGACTACAACAGCTGCGCGACTCACTTGCCTGACCCGAACGAACCCAAAGGCAACAATACGCTCTACTGGTCCTGGCCGGCGCAACGACCCGTGAATGTGCATCCAAAGGAGCAGTGCACCTATGACGCCGCAAGCAACACCTGGAACCTGGGTGGTCAGCTCTATAGTGTGCGCGGAGATGAAGGGCATGGGACGAGCACGCCTTATCCGCAGCAACAGGGGCGCTATCAGTGCTATTTCGATTTCGTCGAAAATTGGCACAAGGTCGGCTTTGTCATTCAGGGTTGCCAGATCCCGGCGGAACAGGGCGGCGACTATGGCAAGGATAAATTCCTTGAAGTCGCGAGTCTGTTCGACACCGCCGGCGATATGGTGTCACCTTGGCCAACGGCTGTAGAAGAGGGGTACAAAAAGCCGGGCGATTGCGGCCCGCCCGATCACAGCTAGTCCATTGAACTGACTGTTGCCGGAGTTGGCATGGCCGACTCCGGCACTTTATCTCTGTTTCATGCATTACACTCGAAAAAGGATCCTGATTCTTGGCGGCGGTCCGGCTGGCAGCGCGACCGCCGTTGCCTTGTCGCAGCATGGAATTGATGCGGAATTAATCCTGGCATTCAAGGAGAAATCCCGCGACCCCATCGGCGAAACCATCCCCCCTGCCGCCACCCATGCCATGAAACAGCTCGGGCTTGAGGGTTTGCTGGACGAAAATATCCATCTGCCCTGCCCCGGCAGCGCCTCGATTTGGGGTTCCGAAACACCGGGTCATAATGATTTTTTTATCGATCCGACGGGCAAGGGATTCCACCTGGATCGGGCTCGTTTCGATGCCGATCTGCGCCGGGCCGCCGGGCAAGCCGGCACGCAGTTGCAATCCGGTTGGCGATTACAGAAGGTGGAGGCGTTATCAAAAAAATACCGGCTCTGGTTTTCGACGCCGCAAAAAGAAATGACGCCTGTCGAAGCAGACCTCGTCATCGACGCCACTGGACAGGCAGCGGCTTTTGCGAGACGCCTGGGCGTGGCGAGGAATCTCTTCGATGAAGTAATCTCCGTCTGCGCTTTTATCAATGCGACCTGCGAGCCGCCGGAAAGCGCACATACCTTCATTCAGACCCGCGATATTGGATGGTGGTATGGCGCGCGCCTGCCCGGCAAGCGAGGAATCGTGGCGCTGTGCACTGACAGGCAAACCCTGCAGGCGCATTCACTGGCTGACCCGGAACAGTGGCGAACCGCTTTGACGCAAACGAAATGGTTCAAGGAACAGATGCAACAACAGCTTGGCAGCCTGCTTCCGGAGTCAAGCAGGCTTTTTCTAAAGCCCGCTCCCTCGGCGATACTCTCCAATGTGATCGGGCCGAACTGGCTGGCCGTGGGCGACGCCGCCTCGAGCTACGATTCAATGACCTCCGCCGGCATCACCAAAGCGCTGTTACAGGCGCATCAGGCGGGACAGGCTGTGGCCGAATGGCTCAGGGACGGCTCTGGACACGCTTTGCATGATTTCCAGAATCAGGTTTTCGACGATTTCAATCAATACATGCAGCTGCATCAACAGCACTACCGCAGCGAAACCCGGTTTGGGCAGAGCGCTTTCTGGCGCAACCGGTTACGTCATGCAGGATAAGGCACACCCTTGACCGCAAGGGTCGCCACCCGGATGGCCTCATCGGTCAGGATGAACAACAAATTGTTGTTCAAGCCGCCGAACACAAAATTTGCCACTGCCGGCGTGATGATTTGTCCCAGCAATTCCCCCGCTGGACTCAGCAACTGCACTCCGCTGGCGGAACTCACATGGACGCGCCCTTGCGTGTCCAGCGTGATGCCATCCGGAATACCGGGGCTGATCACCACAAACAGCACGTCGTTGCCGAGCCGGCCCTCCTCTCCGACGTCGAAGCAACGAATATGATGAGGCTTGTGAACATGATAGGAACGCGGCTCCCGGATCGCCCCGCTGTCTGTGACAGAGAGAGAGTGCTCATCCGGCGAAAAGGCCAGGCCCTTGGGTTTGACGAAGGAAGCGGCGACGACCCTGGCTTCTCCGCCTTGCGGATCGCAACGATAGACGGAATCGCCGACCGCGGGCTCATTGCGAAAACCTTGCAGAGATGCATAACAGGGATCGGTAAACCAGATGGAACGATCGCAGTGCATGCTGACATCGTTGAGCGAATTCAGTGGCAGATTTTGACACTGGTCACACAGGACGTTTTTCTCACAGCTGTCAGGAGAGAAGCGCGTCACTGTGCCGGCAATGACTTGCTCCCCTCCTCACAGATGACAAGCCTTCCGCCTTTTCCTCCGGTCATGCCGTTGGCCATGTTCGCTTCAGTTCCGCTACTGACCGTTGAGAGATCTTGTGAAGCAATCGATCTCCCGGCATTGAAACCCGCAAGACCAGGCCGGCAAATCGCGTTTTCTTTGCCGCCTGCAATCAGAATGTCAGTGTCTGCGGGCGGGATCGTCCGGGATTTTATTGAACACACCCATCAATCGAAAACTCAAAACCAATCGGCAAAATAGAGAACATCCGCTCGGAAGAGAACTTCTCTTCTCTTTTTTGAGTCATTCACCGTAATACTCTCCGAGGTACGCTTCCTTGAAGCTCATTCGTCGCCAGTACACCGCCTGAAACGATCTTTGCGGGCGAGGAACATACCCATGAGATTAATCTTGTCTCCAAACAC
>JARRPG010000093.1:0-7842 GCA_037383085.1 Desulfuromonadales bacterium
GACAAGACTGATTTCTTCGATTTCAAAGTCGAGGACGATCTCGAAGTGACCATCCCGGATTACCTCAACGATCCGGATCTCCAGGGCAAGATGAAGAAGATTCTGGTGCCGCCGCCGGCCACCAAAGCCGACGAGATCGTCACCCCTGGTGGTGGCATGTATTATGCCCAGGAAGCGCCGGGGATGCCGCCATTCGTCAAGGAAGGCGAGCATTTCGACAAAGGCCAGCCACTCTTCATCCTCGAAGTCATGAAGATGTTCAACAAGGTGCCGGCTCCCTTCTCGGGGACGATCGACAAGATTCTCATCGAGGGCGGCGATGGCGTGATCGTCCAGAAAGGCCAGCCGGTTTTCAAGGTGACGCCCGATGAAAAATTCGTCGAGGTCGATCCTCAGGAACTCGAGGCCGAAAAACGGTCCACCACCACGGAATACCTGAAAGCGGTGCTTTAAAGGCGGAGACTGGGGCTGGCAAAACCGTAAACCCTTCCTGCCGAGGAATGACTTATTGCTAGAAAAGAACAAGGCCGACAGGGAAACCTGTCGGCCTTGTGTTTCAGTTTAAATCTTTGAGGACTTTCAGACATAACCAGCCCCCGAAAGCCGCTTCTCGCCAGCCCCCGCTTCTAACTGTTGTCCGCCCCTTCGACGGATTCCGAGTTGGACTCGAGAAAAGATTTGCTCTGGGTGTCCTTGACCACCTCGACCAGACCATGGTTGACCGACCAGGTTGAGCCGCACACGTCACACTGGAAGAGGTCCTCGTCGAAGCCGTTGCTGTGGACCTGGATCTCGGTATGCATTTGATGGTTTTTGCACACGGGACATTTCATGGCAACACCTCCGGACAGGATGTTCTTAATCGTTGAGATTTCTTTTAGATTACCGCAGGAGCGCCAGAAAGCAAGTTCGAAAGGTGATAAATATCAGTATGTTGAAGGGATGCTGGTGCAATTTCCCTTGTTTGCGTCGACAAGCATCGCGCGGGGAGCGGGCCAGCAGGGGTCGACACGCCGACTGCGGCTTCCGCAACAGGTCGTATGAATAAACCAGAACCGTCATCTCGCGAGATTGCCCGGGACTCGACAGGATACTAACAATGCGTTTAATATAGATAAAAAGGTTTTTATCTTCATTAAATATTGATTGACAGGCAGGTGTTGCATCGGTTATATCTTCAGGTCCTAAAACCGCATTTTATTTTTGTTCGCAGGACCGCCTGGTCACTGAAAAGTGCTGGTTTGAAGACGCGATCGCGCATATGACGGTGCCGATAACCCGGGAAAGGTCAATGGTGGAATACAATATCGGTTCGAAGATCAAGGATCTGCGCAAGGCCCGCAAGCTGACCCTGCAGGATGTGGCGCGCGAGACGGGTTTTTCCCCGGCACTGATTTCGCAAATCGAAAACAATAACGTCTCGCCGCCGATTGCGACTCTCTCGAAAATCGCCCGTTTCTTTGATGTTAAGATCGGCCTCTTCTTCGAAGAAGATGAGGTGGACTGCAAATACGAGGTGGTCAGAAAGGCCGATCGTCGCGAAGTGAACCGGGTGATTTCAGTGGCCGGTACCGGTCATGGCTACACTTACGAAGCGCTCTCTTTCCGCAAACGCAACAAGAAGATGGAACCTTTTGTGGTCACGGTTGCGCGCCGGCCGGAAGAGGAAACGCTCTACAACCACGACGGCGAGGAGTTTTTGCTGATTCTCAAAGGCCAGGCCGAGATCCTGCTCGAAGACGAACGCATTCGTCTCGAGGAGGGCGACGCGGTCTATTTCGATGCCACACTCAGGCATCGCCTGCTGGCCTGTGGCGAAGGTGAAACCCAGGTTCTGGCAATCGTCACCCGTTAAAATCGGTGGCTGGGGGCTAGGGGCTGGTTATAAAAACAACCGGTATCCAACCCCAGGCCCCGAATCCTGAAAGGATCTTCAGTTATGAGTTGTTTCGAAAAGAAAACCTTGGCGGATTGGGAAGCCCAGGCCAAAAAAGAGAAGAAGACCGACGATCTGTCCGACTTCAAATGGGAGACGCCCGAGGGGATTACCGTCAAGCCGCTGTACACGGCGGCGGACCTGGAAAAACTCGAAACGACCGATTCGCTGCCGGGGCTGGCGCCCTTTACGCGCGGGCCGATGGCGACCATGTATGCCGGCCGTCCCTGGACGGTGCGCCAATACGCCGGGTTCTCGACCGCGGAAGAATCGAACGCCTTCTACAAGCGCAACCTGGCTGCCGGTCAACAGGGCCTGTCGGTGGCCTTCGACCTGGCGACCCACCGTGGCTACGATTCCGACCATCCCCGGGTCGTCGGCGATGTCGGCAAGGCCGGCGTGGCGATCGATTCGGTCGAGGACATGAAGATTCTGTTCGACGAAATTCCGCTCGACAAGGTCTCGGTGTCGATGACCATGAACGGCGCGGTGCTGCCGATCATGGCCAACTACATTGTGACGGCGGAAGAGCAGGGCGTGTCGCAGGCCCAACTGGCCGGCACGATCCAGAACGACATCCTCAAGGAGTTCATGGTTCGCAACACCTACATTTATCCCCCTGCGCCCTCGATGCGGATCATCGGCGACATCATCGATTACACCAGCCAGCACATGCCGCGCTTCAACTCGATATCGATCTCCGGCTACCACATCCAGGAGGCCGGGGCCAACAATGCCCTGGAACTGGCCTTCACGCTGGCCGACGGACTCGAATACGTGAAGACCGCGATTGGCCGGGGACTCGATGTCGATGCCTTCGCGCCGCGGCTCTCCTTCTTTTTCGGCATCGGCATGAACTTCTTCATGGAGGCGGCCAAGCTGCGGGCCGCCCGGTATCTCTGGTCGCACCTGATGAAGCAGTTCAATCCGCAGAACCCGAAGTCGCTGATGCTGCGCACTCACTGCCAGACCTCGGGATGGAGCCTGACCGAGCAGGATCCTTACAACAATGTTGTCCGGACCACTCTGGAAGCGCTCGCTGCCGTTCTCGGCGGCACCCAGTCGCTGCACACCAACGCACTGGACGAGGCGATTGCCCTGCCGACCGATCATTCAGCGCGTATTGCACGCAACACTCAGCTGATCATTCAGGAGGAGACCGGCATCACGAACGTCGTCGACCCCCTGGCCGGGTCCTATTATGTCGAGTCGTTGACCGCTTCGCTGATCAAGGAGGCGCAGAAGATCCTGGACGAAATCGAAGAGCTCGGTGGCATGACCCAGGCGATCGAGTCCGGTATGCCGAAATTGCGGATTGAGGAGTCGGCCGCCCGCAAACAGGCGGCCATCGATAGCGGCCGGGATGTGATCGTTGGCGTCAACAAGTACAAGCTGGCCAAAGAGGATCCGCTCGAGGTCCTCGATGTCGACAACACCGCTGTTCGCAAAGCGCAGATTGACCGACTGGAAAAAATGCGTGCGGCGCGCGACGAGCAGGCCTGTCAGAAGGCGCTTGCCGCGATTACGGCAGCATGCGAAGATACCTCCGAGAACCTGCTCGGCTTGTGTGTCGAGGCCGCCCGACAGCGGGCCAGCGTCGGAGAGATCTCCGATGCCATGGAGAAGGTCTTCGGCCGCCACAAGGCGGAAATCAAGCTGGTCTCGGGAGCCTATGGTGCCGTGGTTGAGAGTGATGAAAATTTTGCCGCGCTGAAAAAGCGGGTCGATGACTTCACGGCGAAAGAAGGCCGCCGGCCGCGGATCCTGGTTGCCAAAATGGGCCAGGATGGTCACGATAGGGGTGCCAAGGTGGTTGCAACCGCCTACGCTGACGCCGGTTTTGACGTCGATGTCGGGCCACTCTTCCAGACGCCGGAGGAAGCCGCCAAGATGGCCGTTGAAAATGATGTGCACGTGGTCGGCGTCTCGAGCCTGGCCGCCGGGCACAAGACCCTGGTGCCGCAGCTGGCCGACGCGTTGCAGAAGCTTGGCGCAGCGGACATCGCCATCGTCTGCGGCGGGGTCATTCCCCGTAAGGATTACGATGCGCTCTATGCCGCCGGCGCCGACCGGATCTTCGGCCCCGGCACGCCGATCGTTACCTCGGCCACCCAAACCCTGGACGCCATCGAAGAAATATTGTTATAATCAAAGCCCTTAAAAGGTTTTTGGTTTAATGGGTGCTTTGCGTCTTTGCGCCTTGAGCGAGCAAAGCGAGCGGGCGTTGAAGCGGGTTTTTTTATGATCAAGATTCAAGATATTGCGGATGGCATTCGAGAGGGCAACCTCAGGGCGCTGGCCAAGGCGATCACCTTGATCGAGAGCCGCAACCTCGATCACTCGGTGGCCGCCACGACCCTGCTCGATGAACTGCTGCCCGATACCGGTCGGTCGATTCGGATCGGCATTTCCGGCGTGCCGGGTGTTGGCAAGAGCACCTTCATCGAAGCCTTTGGCATGCATCTGATTCGCCAGGGCCACCGCGTCGCGGTCCTGGCCGTCGATCCGTCCTCCCAGCTGTCCGGCGGCAGCATCCTTGGTGACAAGACGCGCATGGAGGAACTGGCCCGCGAGCAGAATGCCTTCATCCGGCCATCGCCGGCGGGCGGGACGCTCGGCGGCGTGGCTCGCAAGACCCGCGAGACGATGCTGGTCTGCGAGGCGGCCGGTTACGATGTGATCATCGTGGAAACGGTCGGCGTCGGCCAGTCCGAGATCACCGTCGCCTCGATGGTCGATTTCTTCCTGTTGCTGCAGTTGCCCAACGCCGGCGACGAACTGCAGGGGATCAAACGCGGGGTCATGGAGATTGCCGATGCAATCCTGATCAACAAGGCCGAAGGCGAGAACCGGCCGCGCGCCGAACTGGCCCGGCAGCAATATGTCAACGCCCTGCATCTGCTCAAGCCGAAGAGCCCCAACTGGCAGGTTCCGGCGCTGCTCTGCAGCGCTTTGCATGGCGCAGGTATTGCCGAGGTCTGGCAGGCGATCCAGGATTTCCAGGGCCGGATGCAGAAAAGTGGTGAACTGGAAGCAAAACGCCGGCTGCAGGCCAGCGACTGGATGTGGACCTTGCTGATGGACGACCTCAAAGAACTCTTCCTGCGTGATCGCAACGTCGAGGCCCTGCTCGAACAAGTCCAGGACGCCGTCGCCAGCGGCACCACATCACCCAGCGCCGCCGCCCGGCGGTTGCTGGAGGCTTTCAAGCGGAATTGATGGTGTTTGCCACGAAGACACGAAGACACCAAGAAAACCTGTCATGCGTTGATATTTATTCTGATTTTGGGGGGGATGTATGCAAATCGAGGAGGTTGCGCGCCTGATTGTCGATTGTTCATACAAGGTTCATAAGACTCTTGGCCCGGGGCTGCTTGAAAAAATTTATGAGTCCTGTTTGTGCTATGAATTGGAGCGTGCGGGATGTGAGGTGAAACGGCAGATCCCTGTCCCCATTCAGTATGGTGATCTTCGTTTCGATGAGGGGTACAGGCTGGATCTTCTGGTTGAAGGAAATGTTATCTGTGAAATTAAGGCCGTTGATAAACACAACCCAGTTTGGGATGCCCAACTTTTGAGTTACATGAAGCTTAAGAATTGTCGGTTAGGTTTTCTGATAAATTTCAACGTGCCTCTGGTCAAAAACGGTATTCGTAGAAAGGTTCTTTAATTTCCGACGAATATTTATTCGATTCTAACAATGACGCTTTAACTTTGAGCCTTCGTGTCTTCGTGGCGCGATTTTAAGGAGTGAGAAATATGCCCGAAAAGATCAGTCACATTGGCATTGCCGTTACCAGTATCGAGGAAGCCACACCCTTTTACCGGGATGTCCTCGGCATGGCCTTCGAGGGCACCGAGGTGGTCGCCGAGCAGAAGGTCAAGGTGGCCTTTTTCGCTGTTGGGGAGAGCCGCATCGAGCTGCTCGAACCGACCTCGGAGGATTCGCCGGTGGCGAAGTTCCTGGCCAAGAACGGTCCGGGCGTTCATCATATCGCATACCAGGTGGCGGACCTCAGGCAGCGACTGGCCGATCTCAAGGAGAGCGGCGTGCGCCTGATCGACGAGACGCCGCGCAGCGGTGCCCACCAGACCCGGATCGCTTTTCTACACCCCAAAGCGAGCGGCGGGGTCTTGACGGAACTCTGCGAACCGGGTGCCCATTGATTGACAGGGGGCGGCAAGTGTCCACCAGCAGGCTTGACTGCTCACAGACAGCAGCCCTTGCCGCTGGGCTCCTGGGTCTTTTTACATAAGGGGCTGTTTCATCGCAGGTTTTTTGTTTCTTTCTTGACGGGAAAGCAGGTATTCTTATATTATAAAAAGGTGTTTTAAAGTATTTTTTTCAAACGCTCCGCGCGCTTTTTGCGGACCATCGAGGACGGTGATGATGATGAAAAACCGCAAGCAGATATGGTTATGGGGGGTCCTGCTTGGCTTCCTGATGATGACCTCCCCCGGTTTTGCCTTTGAGGCCGGCGAACACGCGCCTGATTTTACCTTGAAGTCGATGACTGGTGAAGAGGTCCATTTGGCGGATTTCAAAGGCCAAGTGGTGCTTCTGAAACTGGCCACGACCTGGTGCCCGACCTGCAAGCAACTCTCCGGGGAGATCGAAAAGGCCGGCAAGATCCTCAAGGAGAACAATGTCGTTTTCCTGGATGTCTTTGTCCAGGATTCCGAGGCGATGATCGAGAAGTATCTCAAGAAAACCGATTATGCGATGACCTCTTATGCCCTGCTCGATGATGGTCAGGCCTACGAGGCATACAATGTCTACGTGATTCCGCGCCTGCTGCTGGTCGATGCCGACCAGGTGATCCGTTTCGACAGTGCCGGGCGCATCGTCGATGCCGAGGATATCGCGGACCTGGTGCGGCAGTATGCGGTCCCGGCGGCCAAGGATGCGTCGTGACAATGGTAGACTCAACTGCGGCTTGATGTAACACGTCGCGTGGAAAATTTGCGACACTGTGTTGCATGGGCAACATTTTAAGTGCCGTTGGCGTGAATAAAAACGTCATTTTTAATGATCGAACTGGTGTCTTCGGACAAATTCATGCAAGGAAAGGAGGTCTGCGGATGAAGCGGGCTGTCACCTCACTTTTCGCCATCCTGTTGGTCCTGTCCTTGGCCGCATGTTTCGGCTCAAGCAAGGACAACAAGGTCCGCGTCAAGTGCCCGGCCTGTGGCTATGAGTTCGATGCACCCGTCGAGTAAATATGAGAAGATAAGGTTTTTCCGTATGCCTGCCCTGCTGTGGTAGCAGGGTTGGGCGAGTCACCCAACATTCCTATATCAGGAGGCAAAACATGAAATCGTTGAAAGCATTAGTTGTCCTGTTGGTCGTGGCCGGGCTGGTTATCCCTGCCGCTGCCATGGCCGAAGATCGTCTGAGCCTGTCCGGTCAGATGCGCGCTCGCGCCTTCCACACCGACTATGACACACCCGATGGCGACACCCAAACCTGGGCCAACCAGCGCCTGCGCATCGCCGGTAAGATCGCCGTCGCCGAAGGCGTCAGCGTGACCTTCCGCACCGACATCACCGAGGGCACCAACTGGGGTGATTCCTCCAACTTCCAGAATGGTCTGGACGGCGCAATTGGTCCGATCCGCACCAACGGCTTCGGTCATGCCCGCTCCGGTGCCCAGCAGCAGTGGGACCGCGCTCACCTTGACATCAGCAAGGGGATCTTCCACCTGCGTGCCGGCCAGCAGTACATCGGCAGCGGTGGTGCCTTCGCCATTGACACCCAGGACAGCGGTCTGGCCCTGGATATGGTCTTTGGTCCTGCCAATGTCAAGCTGTTCGGCATTGTTGACAAGGACGGCAACAAAAACACTCAGGATTCCTTCCTGACTGGTGTCATTGCTGATCTGAAAAACGATGTCTTCGCCCCCAAG
>JARRPG010000094.1:0-3998 GCA_037383085.1 Desulfuromonadales bacterium
GTGCCGGCCTGCAAAGCCGTTATTCGCTCCCGGTCCGGCATCCCGATGCGGAGATTCTGACCGTCGAGCCCAAGGTCTGCACCGACTGCCATGAGCGGGGCCAGGAGTTGGCTTATGAACGTTACGTCCACACGGCGGATTTCGGCAAAAACCACCGTGCTGAAGCCTACCAGGGCGAAGCGGTCTGTGCCATGTGCCACCAGACCAGTTTCTGCAACGATTGTCATGCCACGCGTATTGAACTGAAACCGTCGCTGAAGAACCCGACGGAGACCTTCCGCAGCATGCCGCATCGCGGGGATTATCTGAGCCGCCATCGCATCGACGGTCGGCTCGATCCAACCTCGTGCTTCCGTTGTCACGGCAATCCCAAGTCGGCCAAGACCTGTGCCCGCTGTCACGGTTAGACGAATACAAGGAGAAAACGATGCGTAATTTTGCCATTCCCATTCTGCTGATGGCCGCACTTATCCTGGGTGCCTGCTCCAGCGGCAATTCCGATGCACCGGCCGACACCAATGCCCATCCGGCCGACTGGCTGGTGATGCACTCTACGGAGGCCCTGGCCAGTCCGAATTATGCCGACTGCAAGGCATGCCACGGTAACGATTTGCAGGGCAGCGGCGAAGTGGTCAGCTGCTACAGCTGCCACGCCTACAACCCGACACCGCCCTTTGTGGTCCATCCACCCACTTGGGTGGATGCCTATTTCGACCATCGTGGCTATGCGGCGATCAATGGCTTCACGTCCTGTACCAGTTGCCATGGCAGGGACTTGCGCGGTCAACAGACGATTCCCGGCTGTTTCACGGCCAGCTTCGATGGTCTTTCATGCCACGCGGAAGGTCCTGGGGAGGTCCCCCATCCCTTGGACGGCAGTTATCTCAACGGCGCTCTTCACGGACCGATTGCCAAGGCCGATTTGACCGCCTGCCAGACGTGTCACGGCCAAACCGGCGGACCGGGATCGAATCCGCGCTTCAACGTCGGCATTGAAAGTGCCGGCGGCAATGGTTGTGAAAGCTGCCATGGTGTCAATTATGCTCATCCTCAGGCCTGGGCCGGACCCAACAGTACATTCCATTACTCGGCCGGCAATATTCAGAACGCCTGCACCTTGTGCCATGGTCTCGACCTGGACGGCACCGGGGCTATTGGTGTCAGTTGTGTCGGCTGCCATGATTCGTCCACGGCCTTCACGCTGAACTGCACCTTCTGCCACGGCAACCCACCGGATGGTTCCCCGGACATGGCGACGAACAACGGCGTTGATCATTCCGAGGTGCCCAGCGACCCGCATCTCATCTGTACGATCTGCCACGGGATGAGCCCAAGTGCCGGCGGCAACACTTTCCGTCCGGCCACCCACTATGCGCTCTTTGATTACGCTACGGATACCAACGGGGATCACTGGGATGGCAACATCCAAATGAGCCTTGTGTCCCAATACAACGAGAATAATTTCGGGTGTGATGCCGCCGGGTGCCACGGGAATAATTCCGAGTTTCAACTTTCCGATTCCGGACTCCCGGTTCTTTTGAAAGACTTTTTCGGTTCCAATTGATATCCAAGCCTTAGAATGATTGTATTTTACAAACAACGACCGGGCCGGAGATTTTCTCCGGCCCGGTTCGTTGTACCTTTTTGCCGAGTGCGAAATGTTAGCGGGATGGGTTCACCAGTAGAAAAGACAGGCCCAAAGTCTCGAGAACGGCTCCTTCCGGCGTGATTTCAACAACCTCCAGGTCCTGATTGAGGTTCTCCCCCTGATGCAACAGGCGACCGTTGATGCGCACCAGACGACGTGCGGGGTTGTCGGTGTAGAAATGCATACTCATGGCCAGCTCGGGCAGGCGACTACGCAGCTCCCGTGAAAGATCGCTGTACCGGGGCATGTCATTAAGGGGCTCCGGCCGTTTCGAAGGCTCAACAGTAAGCGCCGGAGACGTCTCAGCGGTGCCGTCGTCAGACCGCTCGGTCACGATCGTTTGCTGCTCTTGCAGAGCCGTGCTGGCACGGTTCGCGGCCGCGGGAGCTTGCTTAACCGTTTTTGTAAACGGTCGGGGGACCGGCGCCGCTTCAACCGGCACCGTCAGCTCAGGAGCCTCTGTGGCCGGAACCGAGGCCGTTTTCGGTGCCACTTCATCCGACACCGCGATTTCAGGAGCCTCTGCGGCCGGGGTCGAGAGTGTTTTCGGCGCCGCTTCAACCGCTTGTTTCGCTGCCATCGGCGCGATGGAATCTTCGGTGGGCATCGATGTGGGCGTGACATCGACGACGATCGGCGCCTCCTGCGAAGCCAGCCACAACCATCCGGCACCGAAGCCGACCAGCAGCAGGACCACGATCAGGAACCGGAACGGCCAGCGCGCCCGTCGCGTCTCGCCGAAAGCGAGCGTTTTTTTCCGGACCGGCCGTGGACCCTTCTGGCCTTCCTGCCGCTGCTGCTCCGATTTTTTCAGGGCATCGAGAATGAACGACATCATTCCGCTCCGTCTTCCGCAAGCCGTGGGCCCTCCCGGCCCAGGGCGGTGTGCAATTGAATCAGCGACATCGGCCCGAGCACACCATCCGGCGTCAGGCCCCTGCTGAACTGAAATCGCTTGAAGGCGCCGAGCAAGGTTCCGGCGAGGACCCGTTCCTCGCCGGACTGTTGATAAATGCCGAGCGCGTCGAGCTGCGCCGCCAGCCAGGCCACCGCCTCGCCGCCTTGGCCCGGCTTCAGCAGCCGCTGACCGATCGCGGGCGGCTGCCAGAGGACCAGGTAGCTGCCGAACCAGCGCGGTGCAATGGCCGTCAGAGCCAGTTCGCGTTGATCGTCACCGGCGATGAACAGGGCGCTCTCCGCGTGAAGCCGTGCCAGAACGACATAAAACGGCAAACCCTCGTCATCGTACAACGTCAACATCGCCGGCCGGTTGATCTGTCGGAGGGTGGTCAGACTGTCCTGGCGAGCCAGGCAGGCATAGCCCCGGTCACCGGCCAGAGAGCAATAATCCTTGCGCAGCGGGAAGTCGGCAAGGCCCCAGAGCGCGGCGAGATCGGCGAAAGCCTCCGCCGGGCTGCGCCCCATGGCAAAGTCGGCCGGCCAGGTTTGCGGCCAGTCCGGTTCCGTGACAACCGCCGGCTCTTCTGTTGCCACCGCAGCTGGCGCTTGACTGGCCTCTGTCATGTCCGCCACGGTAGGATTTTCCCCGAGAGACGACCCCGCTTCTGTGGTGTCGGCAGCTTCTGTGGTGTCGGCAGCTTCTGTGATTTCGCGAGCTTCTTCTGTTTCGCTGGCTTTTGCTGTTGCGACCACTTCCGCTGTTTCGCCGGCCGGGGCGTCTTGTGCCGGCGCCGGAATGGTCACCATGGTGGTCGTGTCCCGAGCCGCCAGATCGACCAACGGCAGGACCGTTTTTTGCCCGTACCAGAGCAGACCGCCGAGCAATCCGCCGAGCAGCACCGCGGCAACGGCCACAAGGGCAGGCCGGGAACTTCGCCGCTGCGGAATCGGACCGAGAACTTCGCTGGCCGCCTGGCGCAGGATCCGCAGATCGACGGTTTGTTGATCCTGGGCGTAGGCACCCAGCAGGGCACGATCACAGACCAGGTTGAGCAAGCGTGGGACGCCGCCGGTCAACTGCCATAGGGGCTTGTTCAGCTGTTCCGGGAACAGGCGCCGCTGACAACCGGCAATCTCCAGGCGATGCTGGACATAAGCACCGATTTCTCCCGGTGCCAGCGGCCCGAGATGGAAGCGGGCGGTGACGCGCTGCGACAGTTGCCGCATCTCCTGTTGCCCGAGGATCTGCAGGAGTTCCGGCTGACCAAGCAGTACGATCTGCAAGAGCTTGTAGCGGTTGGTCTCGAGGTTGGTGAGCAGGCGCAGCTGTTCGAGGACATCCACCGACAGATTCTGCGCCTCGTCGATAATCAGGACGGTTTTGCGCCCGGCAGCGTTTGACTCCAGAAGATAATGGTTCAGTCGATCGACCAGCAGCTTGATGCTCGCG
>JARRPG010000095.1:0-3936 GCA_037383085.1 Desulfuromonadales bacterium
TGGCTGTCCCCGGGGCCGAGGTTGTCCGGGGCTATTCGTTCTTCGGTCTCTCTTTCGTCTACATCATCTTCGAAGATGGCACTGAAGT
This sequence comes from Desulfuromonadales bacterium, assembly GCA_037383085.1. Lineage (GTDB taxonomy): Bacteria > Desulfobacterota > Desulfuromonadia > Desulfuromonadales > BM103 > JARRPG01. The sequence continues at coordinate 89 of JARRPG010000095.1, forward strand.
ACGAATAGCCCCGGACAACCTCGGCCCCGGGGACAGCCAGCATCTGGGTCGTCAGCGGATACGTTACCTGGTCTTCGACCACCTGGGGGGCCTGCCCCTTGTATTCGGTAAAGACGATCACCTGGACGTCGGACAGGTCGGGAATCGCATCCACCGGCGTTTTGAAGACTGTGTAGAGTCCGCCGATGATCACGAAAAACGTCACCAGCACAACGAGGAACTTGTTCTTGATCGACCAGTCGATAATATGTTCAAGCATATAAAATCAGGGACTGGGGGTTGGGAGCTGGCGGCGGGAAGAACCGGTCAGGAGTCCCAAAGACCCTGTCACTTCTCCTTGGTGTCGTTTTCGAAGAGACTTTCCAGATCGTCCTGTTGCGCCGCCGGTTCGTCTGCAAAGAGGCTTTCCAGGTCGCCCTTTGCGCCTTTGGTCGGTGCGTCGGTAGCTGTGGTTGCCGGTTGCGGCTCGAGCATCTTCTGAATCGCCTCGCGCAGCTTGCTTTCGGAGTCGAGCATGAACTGGGCACTGGTAACGACGACCTCGCCGGGCAGCAGCCCCTGCACGATTTCGATATAGCCATCATCGCTCTGCAGTCCGGTCTTGACCCGGCGCGGCTCGAACTTGCCTTTCCCGAGGGCGACAAAAACGGTTTTGTCCTCCCCGGACTGGAGGACTGCTTCGGCAGGAACCGCCAGGGCATCCCGGACCGGTTCGGTGGCGAGTCTGACGTTGACATACATATCGGGCTTGAGGGTGAAGTTCGGATTATCGATATCGAAACGGGCCTTGACGGTGCGTGTTTTCGGTTCAACGTAAGGATAGATCGTGCTGACTTCAGCCGAAATCGGGTCTTTACCAACATAAGGCAGGATGATCGTGGCTTTCTGCCCAACTTCAACCCAAGGCAATTCATATTCGTAGATATCGGCATACACCCAGACGTTGGAAATGTCCGAGAGCTCCATCAGTTCCATGCCGCTCTTGATGAACTGTCCCTCGCGCACCATTTTCATGGTGACGACGCCATCGTAGGGGGCATACAGAGTCAGGGTTTTCTGAACCTGGCCGGTTGATTCCAGGCGGGCGATCTGTCGATCGGTGATATCCCAGAGCTTCAACCGTCGCCGCGACGCCTCGAGCAGTCGGTCAGCCCCTTCGGCAATCGCCGGGAAAGGCGATTCCGCCAGGGAACTGCGGTTGTCCCGGGCCAGGAGAAACTCCTCCTGGGCACTGACCAGAGCCGGGCTGTAAATCGCCAGCAACGGCTCGCCCCGCTTGACGAACTGCCCGGTTTGGTTGACGTAAAGCCTCTCGACCCAGCCGTCGATCTTGCTGTTGACCGCGTACTGTTTCGGCTCTTCGTAATCAACCAGGCCCACGGTGCGTACTGTACGGGTCAGGTCCCGTCGTTCGACGGGAGCCGTTCGGACACCCATGTTCTGCGATGTCACCGGATCGATGGTGATCACCGCCCCGGTCGCGGCCTCATCTTCGTAGACAGGGACCAGGTCCATCCCCATGGGTGATTTACCGGGTTCATCACGAATGTAGCTCGGGTCCATCGGCGCCACCCAGTATTTGATTTTCCGCTCACCGGCAGGTGTGTCATCAGCAGCCGACCCGGCCGGCTTTAACGGCGTCAGTTCCATATTGCAGATCGGACACAAGCCGGGTTCATCGGTGATGATCATTGGATGCATACCGCAGGTGTACTGCTGTGTGGTTTCTTCTGCCGCCTCAGCAACGGCGGGAAGCGAGAGCCCGGCAACCGACGCACTGGGGGTCACATTTTCCTGAATACCGCTCACGCTGAAAAAGACCGCGCCTATGACGCCAGCAAAACCAAGCAACAGCAGTGAAAGGAGTGTTCTTGTCATGGATTCCTCGATGGATTGATGTCCGAGGTATTTGCGACATCGGTCATTTCATCCTGGTTGATCGGCAGCGGGCCGCCGATCAGGGGGACGGTCGATTCGGCTTCCAGCCAGGCCAGGCTGCGCATGTATTCGGCACTGTAGCGATGATAGGTCATCTCCGCCTGATAAGCGGCCATCAGGGCGTCAAGCAAACTGATGAAGTCCACTTTGCCGACCTGGTACGCCGTCATCGCCGCTCGGAAGCTCTGGGTCGTCTGGGGGATGATCCCTTTTTCGTAAAGGTTCGCCTGGTCGCGGGTCTCCTGCATGCGCAGGTAGGCCTTGCGCAGGGCCGCCGTCACAGAGTCACGAAAGGAGCGTGACTGGCCTTCTACCATGCGTTGCGCTGCATGGGCCTCGGCCAGTGCAGCGCGGCGCTTTTCCCGGTAAACAGGTAGGTTGAAACTGACCCCGGCGCTCACAAAGTCGGTCCCGCCGTCCGGCAGGTCGTCATCGCGAAAGCGCCAACTGCCCCACACAGTAACATCCGGATAGTCGTCCAACTCGGCCAGTTTCTGCTGGTACCGATAGCGTTCTAACAATGCCTGGTAGGCATCGACCAGCGGACGCTGCTTGAGGGCAGCATCCTGAAGGTCTGCCAGGCTTAACGTTACGTCAGGCCGTTCGAGTTTCTGGGGCACAAGGGGGGCCAGCGGCTCGGCGCGGCTGAGAAGGCGACCGAGTTCCGCCGTGATCTCACCCTGCTTCTGCTCAATGGAGCGCAGCTGCTCCATCAGCCGAGTCCGTTCAACCTGAGCCTTGAGAACATCCTGTTGCAGACCGCTACCGGTTTCGTAGCGGACTTCCGCAACCCGGACCACATCCTCGAGTAAGTCGAGATTGCGTTTGACCACGTCGCTCGCCCGCTCCTGGTAATAGAGGCGATACCAGGCATCCTTGACTTTGCGGGCAATCTGGTAGTGATCGTCCAGGTAGACAGAGTGATACCACTTCGCCTGTTCCTCAGCTTGCGCGGCACGGTTCTCGCGCTTGCCTGGAAACGGGAATTGCTGCGCCAGCCGAACTTCGTTGCCGGTCATCGGCGTCTCGTCACTGGCGAGGGAGTCGCTCGGATAGTTGGACAGGGCAAGGGAGAGCACCGGGTCATTCAGACTCCCCGCCTGCGGTGCCTTATAGCGACTTTGCTGCCAGCGCTCCTTCGCCGCGGCCAGGTCCGGATTATCGATGAGCGCCTCTTCGACAAGCTGGACGAGTGTCTCCGCCCGCACCGGCAGACCAAGCAACAGAACCAGAAAAGTAGCGATAAACAGCGAAAAAAGCGATTTAGCAATGGTTGTCGACGACACCGGACTCTCCTTCTGCTAAAAATCTCTCGATATACTTCATGGACTGTGCCATGAAATAATCTTACGTCTTTTCAACCAGTTATCAATCAAGAGACGAACGCGGAAAGAAAATAAGTAGAATATTCTACAGAAAGGTGCGGACTATTCGACGTTACTGAGATTCGCGGAGACCGTTTATTGCGGGGATTGGACCTGAACCGGATAGTCGGTGTCGCCGATCTGGAACAGCACCCGGTCCGGCAGAATATCTTTGACGACGGCGCCATCGATCTGGGTGCCGATCATCACCGGCAGGTCGTTGACCACGGCCATGCTGTTGACAGGATCAGGCTGAGGAAAGATCTGCGTGACGACCAGGCTGATCCCCTTGGGGAGGGTCCTGGCCACGGGTACTTGGGGTGCTTGTATAGAGGCGGGTTGTTGTTGAGCCATGTTGCCCTCAGTCACAGGACGGGGTCGCGTTACTGGTCGTGGCTCGACAACGGCGGGTTTGACAACATCAACCCTTTTTGCCGGACGGGGCGGGATGACTTTCTTCGGATTGACCGGCGCGACTGTTGGCTTTGGTGCGGCCACGGGCTGCGCAGTGTGTTGTGGCAGCGTGCGGGGTTGTGTGTCACCTGG
>JARRPG010000096.1:0-3770 GCA_037383085.1 Desulfuromonadales bacterium
TAGTCGAGAGTACCTTTGAGCTGCTCAATTCTGTCGGCCGCAAGTCTTGGAAACGGCAGCTTGCCGGCTTTGCGCCAAGATTCAACTTCTTTCGCAGCCATCTCGCCACGCTCACTGTCAAGCCCGTCGTCGCGACCCATGTAAAGAGTCTGTGAAGGAAAGGCAAAGCTGCTTCCCGACTCTTTAACTATCTCACTCATTCGCAGCAAGACGTCTTCGCGTATGGCGTGGTATTCGTTGAAGTCCCGGGTCAGTGCGTATATCCGGACGCCGATGTCGAGGGAAGATTGGCCGAAGCCTGCGAAGCGCACGCGCACCGTTTCGGAGTGGATCTTGGGATGGGCATGGAGCATCTCGCGAAACTTCACCAGCACATGACGCAATTGATCGTTTTTGGTTTCGTAGCGTAGACCGATGGTTGTGTTGATCAGCATCTGATCGCATTTCGCCCAGTTGATCAGCTGCATGTCTGCGAGGGCGGCATTGGGAACCGTGATCAAAGTGCGATCGAGCATCCGGAGCTTGGTCGAGCGCACGCCGATGGTTTCGACGGTGCCGGTTTTGTCACCGAAAGAGCAGAAATCCCCGACCCGCACGGGCTGGTCCAGATAGAGTATGATGCCGCCGATCAGGTTTTCGAGAGTCGGGCGAATCGCAAGCGCGACTGCCAAACCGCCAATACCTAGTCCAGCCACAACGCTATAGAGAGGCAGCCCCAGCTCCTGTGCTGCATTACCGATAATCACCACGCTGGCCGCGGTCCCGATGGTACGGGCACCAAGGCGCCAGAGATGCGCGTCGAAGCTATTTTCCGGGATATCCCGTGCCTGGACGATGCGCTCGAAAATGGCGAGCATGACCAGCCATAAAAGCCAGACTGCGCCGGCATTGATCAAAATGGTTACCATATCGACAACCACGGCCGAGAATGCGCCTGAAACAAAGATTTGGCTGTCAATGAAATCCTTTAGGCTCCAGACCACCACGAGGATCGCAATTGGCGTCAGGGCACGACGCAGCAGGAAGCCGACCCGATTTTCGGTTTCGCGGCGGTTGATCGCACGGTGAAAGACGAACAGCAGGAGCGTTGCGAGAGCACTAAGGAGGACCACCGCAATGACTTTCCATTTTGGTGTATCCAGCCAGAAGTCGCGCAGACTCTGCGGTACGATTCTGAGCACCGCCGCCGGGATCATCGGTCCGGTAATCTGGCGCATAGCGCGATGCCAGCTAATGATGGGCAAAGACGTTTGCAGAGGCAGATCTTTAATACCTTGGTAGAAACGCGGCGCCACCATAACCGTGCTCTCGCTGAACAGAAACTCCCCCTCGCGCACTCCCTTATCGGCCTGGACGATCCAGATCGGGGTGTCGGGGATGCGCCATTTCGCGGGTGACGCACCATCCTCGAAGGCCTCTTCGTCAGGAACACTTTCTAGGTTAGGCAATTCGACACGCCCAAGGATGTCGAGCAAATATGAAGTTGTGTCGGTTCCGATCTCAAAGCGAAACGATGGCGGAACAGAGGACAGGTCTAGCAGCGCGTGGAACTGGGCGTTAATCACCTGCAATTTCTCGGCAAGCTCCTGGGATTTGTTCGACCGATAGGTTTGCAAGGTCTCTTCTAACTCGTCTCTGAGGCGAAGAAAAGATGTGAGCGTGGCACGCGGGCTGTCCGTTAGGATGGGTTTGATTGTGGGCTTATCGCTGGCAGCCTGCTGCGTCCCTGCGAACATATCATCCCCGTCCGATTTGCTTTCTGTCGTTTCCTGGGCGTGAATAAAAGTCGCGGCGCAGCAAATCAAGGCAAGGGCAAGCCACCACCGTAAGCCGGTGGGGTGCTCGAATTTCGAATGCAAATTAAACATCGTGTCCTCCTCTGTGGACCCATAACTACCGCCTGGATGCCCTTGTGTTAATTGATCTGACCTCAGTGAACCAGCTCGATCTCAGTCGGCCGCCACTCCTTTGTGAAGAACGGCTCCAACGGGCTGTAGAGGCGCAAAATCGTAAACCAGCCTTTGCCGGGCATGGTTTGAATCCAGTTACCACGCTTCACGCCTTTGGGCTGTGCGGGGCTGAAGTAAATCGTTGTCGAGCCGTCAGCGTCCACCTCAGCGGCGGGTGATGGATAACTCTGGCTGCCAGCCCGCGGATAACGCTGCGGTGTATCCAGCATCGAGCGGGTCTGGTTGTCGTAAACGGTGAACGACCAGAATGCGTGCGCTGGAATGTTTTTCGGCAGGGTCACCTTGTAGGTTTTGCCGCCATCCATGGAATTGCTTTCCGAGTCCAGGAAGCCCATTAGGTACTGAGAACCGACCCCGGGAAGCCTCATGATCATACCGGGGGAGTCGAGGGTGTAACCGTAGTAGAACGCAGTCCGTGAATCAAGAGTCCGTGCACCGGTCGGCGGATTTTGCTTGAACATGCCTTCCTTGGTAATCATCGGCGGCGGCGTTTCGAAGTTGTAGCCGCCTTCCCACAACATGTTTCCCCAATTCGAATCGGGATAGTAATTCCAATCGGGATGCGCCGTGACGTAGCGCCAGTTGAGCACTCGTCCGACTGCATTTCCGACCTTGGCGGCGTCGGTGAGGATCTTCTTCATCCGTGCGTCCGGTTTAAACGGCTTGCCCTTCACGATGCCGATGGCGGCCAACTGACCGGCAAGTTCCACATCGTAGCTGGTGGCCGGCTCCTGTTGCACGTTTTCGTTGATCATCTCGAAGAACATGTAATCGCTGGGAGGGATCGTATTGAACGCCTTGCCGCTCCCTTCCACGAACTTGGTCTCGGGAACCGGCGGATTCTTTTCTAGCCGGACTTTGCCTTCGAGCGCGGTCGCAATGCTCGTACCATAGCCTCCCGGCGTATAGGGGTAGATCTTCATGTACTTCTTAATCATCTCAGCGGCTGGCTTCGGATCATTGTCCACCAGATAGGCGCGGCAGGCATAAAGAATCCGGTCTGTTTTTGAAAGCGCGACATGAAAGCCACTGTCCGGGAGCGGGCCTTCGTAACCGGGTGGCACGATCAGGTATTTGCCGCCCTCTCCACGGTCAGGACCGGGGAAACCGATGTCGATGATCCACGAAAACCACATATCGTTGATGGTACCCACACTTTTCGGCGGCTGTTCGATCACCATCGGCCCCTTGGTCAGATCCACCACAGACAGGTAATATATGGTGTCGGCGTTAGCGGTCAGAAACAGTGAATTGGAATCCATCAGTTCAGAGAAGATGACCACCGAGTTTTCCTTGGCACCGATGCTGCGAAAGCCTTTAAGTAAGCCGTAGGCTGACGCACCCCTGAAGCTGTTATTATAAACGTTTAAAGCACGGGTGAAATCCAGGGTATCATAAACCTTCTGAGCGGTTTCTACGGTTGGAGCGCCGTCTTTGTATTCAAGCGAGCCGATTCGGGTCTCGACTTTGTCGGGGGTGATGATCTCCGGGGGGATTCCGGTGGTCGTTTTCGCCGCAGCCAAGTGGGGCAGCGCCAGAACGGCGCAGGCAACAACTAATAACAAGAAATTGAACTGCCGTTTCATAAGGTCGTCTCCTTTGATTGATGTACAGAATAGCCTTTGGTCTTGATAAATTTCGTCAGTTTCAGACCAGCTTTTTGGGGGTGCATGTCCAGCCAGCAAATAGGTAATAATGAATTAGAATTATCAAAAATCCTGTATCCTAAACCTAGCCGAAACAGAGCTTAATACGGACTAAGGGCGAACATGCGTTCGCTATGGACTGGGCGCAAGTACC
>JARRPG010000097.1:0-3687 GCA_037383085.1 Desulfuromonadales bacterium
TTCTGCGCCTCGTCGATAATCAGGACGGTTTTGCGCCCGGCAGCGTTTGACTCCAGAAGATAATGGTTCAGTCGATCGACCAGCAGCTTGATGCTCGCGTTTTGCGGTCGCTCAATATGCAGCTCGTCACAGATCGTTTCGAGCAGCTCGATGACACTCAGTTTCGGATTGAGGACAAAGGCAACGTCGACGCCTTCCGGCAGTTTTTCCAGCAGGCTGCGGCACAAGGTGGTCTTGCCGGCACCGACTTCACCGGTCAGCAGAACGAAGCCACCGTCGCTCTTGATGCCGTATTGCAAATGAGCCAGGGCATCGCGATGCCGCTCGCTCATAAACAGGTAGAGTGGATCGGGAGCTATTGAAAAAGGATTTTCATTGAGGCCGAAATATGCCGTATACATGTCGTCCCGTTTGCATCTATCAGAGGCGGATTCAGGCAGAATCTGAATTATAAAGGAAACCGAATCAAGGCACCAGTTTCTTCCACACTGTTGGGCGGTGCATACCGCTTTGAGCCGGTGCCGTTTTGTTGTTGGCCTGAGGACCCATTCTGAGCTGATGGAAGAGCACTTTTCTCATTATTAATAAGGCGCAACCTTTTAATTTATTTGAGTTAATCTCTTGTCGTCTGGGATACTGTATACGATCTTTCTGTTGCATTCATTGTCAGAATGTGTATTATACGGTGGCTTGTGAAAGTCACCACTCTGGTTGACGGACCCTTTACCGAATTTTTCAACAGAGGTTCAAATCATGCTGAAAAACATTTTTGACTGGTGTAAACGCCACATCGTGCTGTTCACCATTATCTCGGTGGTCTTCGTGATCGTGTTCGGTTTCATCAATATCCAGATCCTGCACATGACATCAGAGCCCGAATTCTGTCATCTGTGCCACCCCGCCCAGGGTTTCGGCCCCCTTGCTGAAGTCGACTCCTGGGAGCACTCCGCCCACGGCGAAGCCGGCGTATCCTGCCTCGATTGCCACGGTCGTCCCGGCGTGTTCGGCTACGTGAAAGCCAAGCTGGGCGGTCTCAAGGACACCTACATGCAGCTGACCATCTCCAAGGAGGAGAAGCTGGAAATTCTGTCCAACCCCAGCGAAGACCTGGTGCCATCCTGGCATTGCCTTTACTGCCACTCTGACGAAGGCAATAAAATGGTCCGAGAGAACACCCGGGGACCGATGCAGCTGGTCAACATGCGCATGCTGGATAACGTGGTCAACCCCGAGTTCCGTCAACGCCGCGGCCTTGCGGATATCTTGCAGGACGATTTCGTCGGTGGCACCCATTTCGACCACAGCATGCATATCGAAGAATTCGGCCTGACCTGTCGTGATTGTCATTTCGGCGTGGTGCATAACCCGGCGACAGCGACCGACCGCATGAACTTCTGCCTGACCTGTCATGCCGACGCCGGTGACGATGCGCCGCAGATGAACGACTGCAACGTCTGTCACGAAGCGCAGCTGGCGATGAACGAAGGGGTCGGTGGAGAAGGTGTCGAAGACATGCCGAGCATGATGTTCGGAGACGATGTCGGCATGTTCTGCACCGACTGCCACACCGGTGTCACCAAAGGCGTCTACCGGCCTTCATCCTCGACCTGCATCGATTGCCACGAAGATCCGGAATACGTCGAGGTTTTCAACGAGTGGGCCGAGTCCACCAAAGCCCGTGTCGAGCAGCTCCGGGAGATGCGCATTCAAGTCCAGGAGGAGTTGAACGATGCCGATGCCGCCAACCGTGACACGGCTGCGGTCTGGGATATCTATCAACGCGCCGTGCGCAACCTGAAGTTCGTGCGGCATGACGGCACCCATGGCATCCACAACAACGACTACGCTCTGGCCATTCTTGACGCGGTCGAAGCGGACTTCAAGGAATCGCTGCAGCAACTCGACGCGGTCTGGTAATCGCGGCGACATTCACTCTTTTTGATTGATAAACAAAGGCACCTGCATTGATTTTCAGGTGCCTTTTTTCATGGTCGCCAGATCATCAGGAATAATCGAGAAGATAAACCCATAGATCGCCAAAAAGTCACGAAGACACGAAGTGTTAAAAAGCTTTCTTGGTGCCTTCGTGTCTTTGTGGCAATGAGTAAGAACTTTGACTTTCGCTAGGATTTGCCTGCCATCCGGGGGCTCATCCCCGCAGAGAGTGCCGTTGTGCACAGATCAATTGTCCTGCACGTCCTTACCCTCCTTGGCCTGCGCCGACTCCTGCCCTCCGGCCATCTTGTTCCACCGACCCAGGACAAAGGAAGCAAAGGCGGCGACCAGACCGAAGGTAAAGACGCTGACCATCAGGGGCATCCCCTTCAGATTGACCATATCCATCAGGAAAACTTTTGCGGCGCCGATCACCACCAGGATCACGGCGACATTGCGTAGCTCCTTGTTGTGACGCACGAGCCCCAGCGACAAGACGACGATGGCCGTGACATTGATCAGCACCGACTGCGCCCCGTCGAAATTGCTGTGCTTGGCAGCATGCAGAAAATCGAGGGCCTGGTAAAGACCGACCCGCATGGTGAAGAAGCCGCTGAACAGCGCGGCAATCAATAGCAGCGTTGCACCGCGATCATTTTTATTCAGCGCATGCAGCGGACTGTCTCCCGCACTCGGTGGATGGCGCCGCGACCAGAAATAATGGACGAAGGCAATCGTGGCAAGGAGCCCGGAGGACAAGGCGCCGATCAACGAGGGCCGGGTCCCGCCCGTTGACCAGAGAAGAACGACCAAAGCCGAACAGGCGTACAACTGCAGCAGATAGGACGCCAGGCGCAGTCCGATGTTGTCGCGCCGCACAGACAGCCAGGCCATGCCCACGGCCAGCAGAGCAACGATCGCCGTGGCAATTCCGGCATGGCCGATCGCCATGGGCGCAGCCAGGGCGAACAATAAGCCACCGGCCAGCGCGAAGGAAGTCGTTCCCAGGTTGCCGCCGGGTCGCCGATGGGCCAACCACCAGGCGATCGCCAGCTGCAGCAGGGCTCCGGCCACAGCCGGCCAGCCGAAGGTGGCCGGCGCCGCAAGGCCCTGGTTGATGGCATACTTACCGGCCAGGAAAACCCAGAAGACGTTGAGCAACGGCAGGGCGATATCAAACTTGGAAATTCTTTCCTGGACCTTGCCCAGCACACCGAGCAAGGCGATCCCGGCAAACACCACCCCCAAAAAGCCGATCGAGGGGAGCAGCCCGCGCACGGAAAACTCGAGGTGCTCCGGAGCCATTTTACTCAGATAGAGGTTCAGTTTCAGATCCCAGATCTGGATCATGAACAGGGTCAGGATCAGCAGCAGCCAACGCAGCCAGGAGGCACGCAGCAGCCGGGTTGCATAGGTGGCGAAAAGATTGGCCAACCCCATGATAATCACCAGATAGGGGAAAACCGGGCTCGGGTAGTCGAGCGCAAAACTGCCGAAACTCATCCCCAGGGTGCCAACGAAGACGGGCAGGGCAACGTGGTTCAGCCGGCTGATGATGGTGCCGGTCAGGCCGGTCAGAGCCATCACCAGATAGGCCACCTCGGTGGGCACCGTGGCGAAGACGCGGTGCGCTTCCACCACCACCATACACATGATCAGGGTTCCCCAGAGCGTGTAGACCGGGGCCTGGATACTGTTCTCCCGGTAGGCAAACCAGCCATAGAGGAGCAGGCCGAACGCATACAGCATGCC
>JARRPG010000098.1:0-4247 GCA_037383085.1 Desulfuromonadales bacterium
CTACATCAGCACCAGTGGTGTCTATGGGGACTGCGGTGGCGAGTGGGTCACTGAGGAGACGCCGGTGAACCCGCAGACCAGCCGCGCCCAGCGTCGCCTTGACGCGGAAACCGTCTTGCAGGAGTGGGGCCAGCGCTGCCGCGTTCCGGTGGTCATCCTGCGGGTGACCGGTATTTACGGGCCCGGGCGGCTGCCCCTGGCTCGGCTCCAGCAGGGGCAGCCGGTTCTGCGTGTGCAGGAGGCGCCGCCAACCAATCGAATTCATGCCGACGACCTGGCGACCGTCTGTCTGGCGGCTGCCGAGCACGGTGAGGATGGCGATATCTTTAATGTCAGCGATGGTAATCCAGGAACCATGACAGAGTATTTTATTGCGATTGCCGATCTGTTCGACTTGCCGCGGCCACAGCAGGTGGACCTCGCCGAAGCGCGCCGGGGCATGAATCCGATGATGCTCTCCTACCTGCAGGAGAGTCGTCGGATGAGATCTCACAAAATGATTGAAAAATTGGGCATCACGTTGCAGTATCCCGACCTGGAAACGGGCTTGAAGCAGGTGGCGGTACAGATGGATCAGCCGAATATGGGTTACCTGGGTTCGATCGGGCACTGACCCCGGAACGCCTCAGGCGTCCCGGATTTCCGGAGGAAAGATGAAAAATATCGCTGTCATCGGTGCCGGGATTTCCGGTTTGAGCACGGCTTATGCCATCGAACGCCTCGCCGAACAGGCCGACGTCGATGTGTCAGTCACGGTCTTCGAGCGCGAAGACCGCACCGGCGGAAAAATCTGGAGCATCAAGGACGAAGGTTACCTCTGTGAGTGGGGTCCGAACGGTTTTCTCGACAGCAAGCCGATGACCCTGGAACTCTGCGACCAACTCGGAATTCGCGACCAGCTCGAGCGTTCCAACGACAATGCCCGGAAACGCTATATCTACAGTGGCGGCATGCTCCACCGACTGCCGGAAAACGGCCCGATGTTCCTGAAATCGAAGCTGATCAGCTGGCCGGGGAAGATCCGCCTGGCCCAGGAGTATCTCAAGCCGAAACGCAGTGATGGGGTTGACGAAACCCTGGCCGAATTTGCCCGTCGCCGGCTGGGGCCGGAGGCGCTGGACAAGTTGATCGGGCCGATGGTCTCGGGGATTTTCGCCGGAGACCCAGAGACCATGAGTTTGAAGTGCTGCTTTCCGCGCATTCATGAACTGGAACAAGAGTATGGCGGCTTACTGAAAGCGATGCTGAAGCTGGCCAAGCAGAAAAAGGCTGAAGTCAAGGCCGGCAAGCAGGTGGCCAGTGCGGCCGGTCCCGGTGGCGTTTTGACCTCTTTTGTCGGCGGCATCCAGGAGTTGACCGAAGCCACCGCCAACCGCCTGAAGGGCACGATCCGGAACGGTCAGGCGGTCATCAGCCTGCAGCCGCTGAACGGGGGATGGGAACTTGCGCTTGCCGATCAAAGCCGTTTCGATGCGGACCTGGTCGTTTCTGCCGCGCCGGCGCATGTTCTGACAGAACTGGTTCGGCCCTTCCATCCGACCTTGGCCGAGCTGCTTGCCGGGATCCCCTACGCACCGATGAATGTCGTCTGCTTCGGCTATCAGCAGGACAAGATCGGGCGTTCCCTGGACGGTTTCGGCTACCTGATTCCAAAGAAAGAAGGCTGTTCGATCCTCGGCACGCTCTGGGATTCGAGTATCTTCCCGCAGCGTGCCCCGGAAGGGCATGTCCTGCTTCGCTCGATGATGGGCGGTGCCACCAATCCACAGGCGATCACCTTGACGGACAGCGAGGTCCGGGAGCGAACCATGGCCGAGCTGGAAAAGATCATGGGGATCACGGCAGAACCGGATTTCGTCAGGATCTTCCGCCATCAACGGGCGATTCCCCAGTATGTCGTCGGTCATGCCGAGCGGCTTGCAGCGATCGATGAGCAACGCCAAAAACACCCCGGCCTGATCGTCACCGGCAATGCCTTTTTCGGTGTCGGTCTCAATGATTGCGTCAACGCCGCCAACAAGGCCGCAGAACAGGTTCTGGCGTGCTGCAAGGTGGTCGGCGACGCATAGCCTGCCCACTTGAAGCCACGCAGAACTTTCGCCGTGCCGTATTGCCATCAAGCGGCGTTGCGATGTTATACTTTTGAACATGACCCGCCTCCTGTTTTACTGCCCACTGCTCGTCGTGCTTGCTCTGGTGATGCCGGCACCGGCCCTTTCCGGATTGCACCAAGACCTCGTTGTCACCATGGACCCGGCGACCCGGTCCCTGGATGTTCAGGCGACGCTTCGTCAAACAGAAGGCACGGCGGGTTGGCCTGCTGTCCTGTTGCTGGCGTCGTCGGCACAGATCACTTCCTTGAGTGCCGATGAGACGCCCCTGCCGATTGACTTCTCCGGCGGCAGGCTTTCCATTGCCCGGGTCAGCAAAGCCCGCCAACTGCAGCTCGCTTACCGGGTGGCCTTCGCCGATCCGGTCCCGCAGGATCCGGTTGGCATCGAGGACCCGTCCTACGGGGTTTCGGCGACGATCGGACCAAAAGGGGCATTCCTTTCGGCGGGCTCGTTTTGGCATCCCATCGTGCCGGCAGGCGAGAGCCTTTTTACCGTCACCATCAGCGCCTCCGGGGGGCTGACCGGGGTCACGGCCGGTCGCTTGCTTGACTATGATGTCGATGGAGACCGCGTCCTGACGCGGTGGCAGACGACTCTTCCCCAGTCAAGCATGGCTCTGGCTGCCGGTCACTATCGTCTGCAGCAGGATCGCCTCGACGGGATCCAGCTATTGACCTTCATGAGCGAGCGCAATGCACCACTGGCTAGCGGTTATCTGGCGTCGGTGCGCGAGTACCTGGCGGTCTACCAGGACCTGTTCGGTCCGTATCCCTACGAAAAATTCGCCGTCGTTGAGAATTTTTACCCCACCGGCTATGGTCTGCCGGGCTGGACCCTGCTCGGCAGCAACGTCATCCGATTACCGTTTATCCGCACCACCAGCCTGCCTCACGAAATCGCCCATGCCTGGTGGGGCAATGCCGTTTCCATCGACTACTCCAGCGGCAACTGGGGTGAAGGTCTGGCGACCTACGTGGCCGACTATTACCTGAAGGAGCGATCGGATCCGCAGGCGGCGCTTGAATATCGTCGCAAGATCCTCCGGGATTATGCGTCGCTGATTGGTCCGCAGGATGACATGCCCCTGGTTGACTTTCGCGGTCGCATGTCCAAGCGAGACCAGGCGATCGGCTACGGCAAAGCGGCCATGGTTTTTCACATGCTGCGCAACCGGATCGGTGACGCGGCCTTCTGGCAAGCCCTGCAGGCGATCGCCCATGACGGCCGCGGCCAGCGTTATGGCTGGAAAGATTTGCAACGACATTTCCAAAACGTCGCCAATGAGGACCTGACACCCTTCTTCCGACAATGGCTCGAACGGTCCGGGGCACCGCGATTGCAACTTGCTGAAACCGGTTTCAAACGGGTTGCGGACGGCTGGCAGGTTTCAGGCACGGTCTGGCAGGGTAAGCCGGTTTACGCATTGGATGTGCCGCTGGAACTGGTCACCGAGCAGCAGGTTTATCACCAAATCGTCGCCCTCGACAGCACCGAGAGCAGCTTCGTCTTCACCGTTGCCGAGCGTCCGGTGAGCCTCAGTGTCGATCCGGAGAATCAACCCTCGACAGCACCGAGAGCACCTTCGTCTTCACCGTTGCCGAGCGCCCGCTGAGCCTCAGTGTTGATCCGGAGAATCATTTGTTTCGCCAGCTGTATCCTGAGGAACGCCCGGCAACGGTGAATGACCTGCGGGCCTCGCGCAGGCCGCTTGTGGTGGTGAGCCGCGGTGCCGACCGGCTTCTTGCTGCGTCCCGGGACCTGTTGAGGGGGTTGCAATGGCAGGACGCCGAGGTCCTCGATGAAGCGGGCATCCTTGCCGCTATGCCGACTGATCGTGATGTCCTGTTCCTGGGATGGCCGCGGAGTGCACGTCTGCAGCCGCAGAAGACCGCCGAGGTCAGTGCGCTTTTACCGAAGCTGCCGGTTGATGGTAAACTGAATCTTGATCCCAACCGGGTCGTGTTCCTGGTGCAGAAAACCCCCGGGCAAGATCGCGTCAAGGCCTACTTTCTGCCGGGTTCGAGCGAGGTGGCTGTTGATACGGCACGGCGCATCCCGCATTATGGTCGTTACAGCTATCTCGTTTTCGAGGCGGGCCGCAACCAAATCAAGGCGACCTGGGAACCGCGTGGC
>JARRPG010000099.1:0-3662 GCA_037383085.1 Desulfuromonadales bacterium
ACACCCTGGCGAACCGGTATCGATGACGGTGACCGCACCTGGACCTATGGCGAATACAGCATGCAGAAGACCCGCGATCTAAAGATTCGCTTCGATGACCAGGACGTGGTGAAGTCGTACAGCTTCAGTTCGTCCTATCCCGAGGATGCCAACCTTTAGGCGTGGATTATCTGGCTGAGGGCAGGCTCCGGCGATCGTGTCTCAGGAATCCCCTGCCACGCAGGCGCCGATTCCTTCGGCATAACTGACCGGCTCCAGATCGAACGCTGCCGCCCATTCGTCGGGATCGCAGACATTGCCCTCGATCAGCATCGTCAGCTGGTCTTCGGTGATCGGGAACTTCTCGAAGCCGTCCAGCATCTTGATCATCGGCTTGATCATGAACAGCGGCTGGTGGACCTTCGTAACCGAGTCGCGCCCCATGGCCTGCGCCGTCAGATCGAGAATCTCGTCGTAGCTGTAGCTTTCGCCGCCACCGAGATGATAGGTTGCGCCGATCGTCTCCGGGTTCTGCAGGGCCTTGACGAAGGTTTCGGCGACCTGCTCGACAGCCACCGGCTGCATGCGATACTGGCCGTCCCCGATCACCGGCACCACCGGCAGTCGGCGAATCAGCTCGGCCAGCATCTCGACAAATTCCCCGCCGGGGCCGAAAATCAGTGACGGTCGAAAGATGGTCCAGTCGAGGCCGCTGTCGCGCACCAGCTGCTCGGCCCGCCACTTGGTGCGGTGATAGTCGGTGCTGCCACCCTCACGGGTGCCGTTGGAGCTCATGTGCAGATATCGTTGCACGCCCTGCTCCCGGCAGGCATTCAGGATATGCTCTGTCGCCGCGACATGCAGCTTGTCGAAGGTGATTCCTCGGGCCGGAAATTCGCGAATGATGCCGACCAGGTGAATCACGGCATCACAGCCGGCGAGGGCCCCGTCCAGTGATGCCCGATCCGTCACATCACCAGCTTGGATCTCGACCTTGTCTGGCTGCGACAGTTTGTCCTCGGAGCCCTGGCGTACCAGAACCCGGGGGGTATGCCCGGCCGCCACCAGCTGACTGACCACTTCATTGCCGACGAATCCCGTTCCACCTGTGACAAAGACTTTCATGTTATTGCCCTTTGATTATGGTTTTGTGCGGACCACGATCCGTGACCCGCATTCCGGATTTTAGCCTTTCACAACCGCCATCGGTTTCAGACGGGCCACCATATGGCCGATCCCTGCCTGGTGGACGACGTCCACCACATCGGCGACATCCTTGTAGGCGTTCGGCATCTCTTCGGCCACGGTTGCGCGGCCAGCCGCCCGGACCAGGACATCGCGCTCGGCCAGTTCAGCAATCAGGTCATGTCCGCGGGCCGCCTTCTTCGCGGCCTGGCGCGACAAAACCCGCCCGGCGCCATGACAGGTCGAGCCGAAGGTCTCTTCGTAAGCGCCGACGGTCCCGGTCAAAACATAGGAATAGCGCCCCATGTCGCCGGGGATCAACACCGGCTGACCGATGCTGCGATAGGCCGGCGGTATCTCCGCATGCCCCGGTGGAAACGCCCGGGTCGCCCCTTTCCGATGGACACAGAGGCGCCTTGGCCGGCCTTCGACGACATGCTCTTCCCATTTGGCGATATTGTGGCAAACGTCGTAGATCACGCCCAGCCGCAAATCGGCCGGCCCTTTTTGCAGCACCTGTTCGAAGGTGTCGCGGACCGCGGCGGTGATCATCTGCCGATTGGCAAAGGCGAAGTTTGCCGCACAGGCCATGGCCGCCAGATATTGCCTGGCCTCATCACTCGGCAGCGGCGCGCAGCAGAGCTGCCGGTCGGGCAGGCTGATGTCGTATTTGCGGGCGGCCTTGAGCATCAGCTTGAGATAATCGTCACAGACCTGGTAGCCGAAGCCCCGGCTGCCGGTGTGGATGCTGATGGTCAGCTGGCCCGGGAACAGGCCGAGGGTCTCAGCTCTGTGCGCGTCGTAGATCGCCTCGACCCGTTGAATCTCCAGGAAATGATTGCCGGACCCCAACGTTCCGAGCTGGGCGCGCCCCCGTTCCATCGCCCGTTCGGACACCGTCTCGGGATCGGCGTCCGGGAGGACGCCATGGCTCTCGATATATTCGAGATCCTGTGTGCCACCGAAGCCCTGCTCGACCGCCCAGCCAGCCCCCTTGACCAGAACCCTCTGCATGTCCTTGACCGAAAGCCGGAAATCGCTGCGGTGCGAGCCGACTCCCGAGGGCACGTTGCGAAACAGGGCATCCGCCAGGGGAGCAAGGACCGGCTTGATCGCGGCACTGTCGAGGTTGCTTCGCAGCAGGCGGACTCCGCAGTTGATGTCGTAGCCAACGCCGCCGGGAGAGACGACACCCTCATCGGCAGCGAACGCCGCGACCCCGCCAATCGGGAATCCGTAGCCCCAGTGGATATCCGGCATCGCCATCGACGGACCGACGATGCCGGGCAGGCTGGCCACGTTGCAGACCTGTTGCAAAGCCTGGTCGCGGCGCAAATCCTGCATCATCGCAGCCGAGGCAAAGACCAGACCATCGCTGCGCATCGCGCCCTGGCGGGGGATGCGCCAGCGACAGGCATCGACTTGCTGGACCTTGACCGTCATCGTGCAATCCTTCAGAGGTCCACATAAACCCTGGCAAAACAGCCATCCCCACCACAGGTGAGGCAGGCCTGGTGATAAGTCACTGATTTGACCTGCCGTTCCATGGCATGGCGCCGGGGATCGAAAGGTTCGCCCCAGATGGTTCCCTTAAGCTGGAGGTCCTCATGCAGTGTCACAGCAAATCGTGCCGGCACCCGGTTGTCCTGATCGCACCAGTAGACGACTTCATTGAGCCAGGCAACCAGCTGTTCAACCGCGTCCGCGCCGCTGCAGGAGACCTGGGTTTGCAGGCGTTCGCGGACCGGACTGTCACCAAACATCAACTCCTTGAGACCGCAGGCCATGGCGACCAGGACCGCCTCAGGCGAGGCTGCCCGGGCCTCGATCCCCATGTCTGCGGTATGTTCGATCAGCCGGTAAGCCGGCTCCGTATTCACTGCCAGCGTTCCCAGGAGACCCGGCAGGCGCGGGGCGTTTCACTCCAGTCGATCTGCAGATCGCCGCGATGGGCGCGGTTCAGGGTACGGCCCAGGTGCTCGGCCAGTTTCTGCTCGGTGGTTTCGATGACCAGCGAATCGCCATCTCGAAAGGTCTGGATGATCCGTTGCAGGGGATTTTTCGCCATTGCGTTCTGGGCTTCATTGGCCAGGATGTTGTTGATCTCTTCCTCGTGCGACCACAGGTAATCACCGCGCAGGGTCAACACCCCTTCCGGATAACGCTCCGAGACCTTCTGACAGGCCGGGCAATTGACCCAGTGGGTCTCGGAATGACGGCGAATCTGGTCTGCGTCCTCGGCATCGAGTTGCCAGCGCTTGTTGCGGTAGATGGCTTTGCAGGTCTGGCAAGCGGCCGGTTCCTTCAGGCCACTGTCGGTGGCGTAGTGATCTGTACTGGTCCGTTTGCGGCCACGTTTGTCACTGATACCGAACTTTTCGACATTGCGCTGCATGAAAGCACCTCCTCTTCAGGACTTGTCATGAATTCATTATAACAGCCTGACAGCAGAGTCATGAATCGCGTGAAAAAATCTTCAATGCAGATTGGCAGACGGC
>JARRPG010000100.1:0-3432 GCA_037383085.1 Desulfuromonadales bacterium
GTGCGGGTTGCTCGAACCATCCATCAGCGGTTCACCGGCACGCACGAAATCGCCTTCGTGAACACTGATGTGCTTGCCTTTCGGAATCAGGTATTCCTTAGGCTCGCCGACCTCCGGAGTGACCACGACCTTGCGCTTGCCCTTGGAGTCCTTGCCGAAATTGACCACACCGTCGATTTCGGTAATCACCGCAAACTCTTTCGGCTTGCGGGCTTCGAAGAGTTCCGCAACCCGAGGCAAGCCGCCGGTGATGTCCTTGGTCTTGGTTGTCTCACGCGGGATTTTGGCGAGGATGTCACCGGAACTGACCATGGCGTCTTCCTGAATCAGGATGTTGGCGCCAACCGGCATCATGCAGCGCTGGGCGGTTTTGTTGTTCTCATCCTTGATCGAAACCCGCGGACGCTTGTCCGCCGCCTTGGTTTCGATGACGACTTTGCGCGACAGGCCGGTAACATCGTCCACCTGCTCTTCCACTGTCACACCTTCGATCAGGTCGCCGAAGCGCACTCGTCCGGAGGCTTCTGAGAGGATCGGCATGGTGAAAGGGTCCCATTCCGCCATGACCACCCCTTTGGTAACCGGCTCGCCTTCTTTGATCATCAGCCGCGCGCCGTAGACGATCCCGTAGCGTTCACGCTCACGGCCACTGTCATCGACCACCGCGATCTCGGCATTGCGGTTCATGGCTACCTGATACCCTTCGCTGTTGGTCGCAGTCGTCAAGTTGATATATTTCATGATCCCGTCGGAGCGCGCCTCAAGGGCTGTCTGCTCAGCCTGCCGGGATGCTGTCCCGCCGATGTGGAACGTCCGCATGGTCAACTGAGTTCCCGGCTCGCCAATCGACTGGGCGGCAATGACACCGACCGCCTCGCCGAGATTGACGACATGACCACGAGCCAGGTCGCGCCCGTAACAGGAGGCGCAGATACCGCGTCGGGTCTGGCAGGTCAGCACCGAGCGGATGTGAATCTTCTCGATCCCGGCCTCTTCGATCTTCTGCACCAGGGCTTCATCAATCTCTTGGTTGGCATCGACAATCACCTCGTCGGTCACCGGATCGACGATGTCCTCGAGTGCCGTCCGGCCGAGGATCCGGTCGCCCAACGGTTCAATCACTTCGCCACCCTCGATCAAGGAACTGATTTCGATACCGTCGAGGGTGCCGCAGTCGTCCTCCATGATGATGGCATCCTGGGCCACGTCGACGAGGCGCCGGGTCAGATAACCGGAGTTGGCGGTCTTCAGGGCCGTATCGGCGAGACCTTTGCGCGCCCCGTGGGTCGAAATGAAGTACTGCAGAACGGTCAGACCTTCGCGGAAGTTCGCGGTAATCGGGGTTTCGATGATCGACCCGTCGGGTTTGGCCATCAGGCCACGCATCCCAGCCAGCTGGCGGATCTGCTGTTGACTGCCACGGGCGCCGGAATCGGCCATCATGTGAATCGGGTTGAAGGAAGGTACCTTGACCTTCTCGCCGTCTGGCGAAACCGCAGTATCGACAGCCAGCTTGGAGAGCATGGTCTGGGCGATATCCTCAGTACACTTGGCCCAGATGTCGATGACCTTATTGTAGCGCTCACCGTCGGTGATCAGACCTTCGGTGTACTGTTCCTGAATTTCCCGCACTTCGTTAACAGCGACATCGATAATCTCTTCCTTCGACTCGGGGATCACCATGTTGTCGAGACAGATCGAGATGCCGGCCTCGGTGGAGAAACGGAAGCCGGTTTCCTTGAGCTTGTCGGCCAGAATGACGGTTTCCTTGTTGCCAGCGAGGCGGAAGCAGACGTCGATCAGTTCCCCGACCTGCTTCTTGTTCATAACCCGGTTGATATAGGAGAAGGGGATGGCATCCGGCACGATTTCCCGCAGCAGGACCCGTCCGACCGTGGTTTCGACGATCTCCGGCTCTTGGCCAACCGCCGTGACCATGCGAACCTTGATCTTGGCCTGTAAGCCGGCCTCCTCGGCATCATAGGCCATGCGGACTTCATCCGGCGAGGCAAAGATTTTGTTCTCGCCCTTGGCGAACGTCCGTTCACGGGTCATGTAATAGAGGCCGAGAACCATGTCCTGCGACGGCACGATGATCGGCTTGCCATGGGCCGGTGACAGGATGTTGTTGGTCGACATCATCAGGACCCGGGTTTCGATCTGGCTTTCCACCGAGAGCGGCAGATGGACGGCCATCTGGTCACCGTCGAAGTCGGCGTTGAACGCGGTACAGACCAGCGGGTGCAGTTGGATCGCCTTGCCTTCGATCAGCACCGGTTCAAAGGCCTGAATCCCCAGGCGGTGCAGCGTCGGCGCCCGGTTCAGCATCACCGGGTGTTCCTTGATGACCTCTTCGAGCACGTCCCAGACTTCCGGACGCTCGCGCTCAACCAGTTTTTTGGCGCTCTTGATGGTCGTACAATAACCGCGCTCTTCGAGCTTGTTGTAGATAAAGGGCTTGAACAGCTCCAGCGCCATCTTTTTCGGCAGCCCGCACTGGTGCAGTTTCAGTTCGGGACCGACGACAATTACCGAACGGCCAGAGTAATCGACACGCTTGCCGAGCAGGTTCTGGCGGAACCGGCCGCCTTTGCCCTTGAGCATGTCAGAGAGCGATTTGAGAGGGCGCTTGTTCGGCCCGGTGATCGCCCGGCCGCGACGGCCGTTGTCGAACAAGGCATCGACAGCTTCCTGCAGCATCCGCTTTTCGTTGCGGATAATCACCTCCGGGGCCCGCAGCTCCATGAGGCGCTTCAGCCGGTTGTTGCGGTTGATCACCCGGCGATAGAGATCGTTCAAATCAGAGGTCGCGAAACGGCCGCCGTCGAGAGGCACCAGCGGACGCAATTCGGGCGGCAGAACCGGGATCGTCTCGAGGATCATCCATTCCGGACGGTTGCCGCTTTGGATGAAAGCATCGGCGACTTTCAGTCGCTTGGCCACCTTCTTACGTTTCGCTTCGCTGGTGGCTTCGATCATCTCGACGCGCAGGCTGGCGGCGAGTTCGTCGATTTCGATCGAGCTCAGCAGTTCCTGGACGGCCTCGGCCCCCATGCCGACGGTAAACATGCCGGCATGTTCTTCCATCGCCTCGCGATACTTCTCCTCGGTCAGGATCTGGCCCGCTTCGAGATTGCTTTCCCCGGCATCGAGGACAATGTAGGCCTCGAAATAGAGGATTCGCTCCAATTCCTTGAGCGTCAGGTCGAGCAGGGTGGCGATCCGGCTGGGCAGCGATTTAAGAAACCAGATGTGCGCGACCGGACAGGCCAGATCGATATGGCCGAGGCGCTCACGGCGCACTTTGCTCGGGATCACCTCGACACCGCACTTTTCACAGACGATGCCCCGGTGTTTCATGCGCTTGTACTTGCCGCAATTGCACTCGTAGTCCTTGGTCGGACCGAAGATTTTGGCGCAGAACAGGCCGTC
>JARRPG010000101.1:0-3427 GCA_037383085.1 Desulfuromonadales bacterium
TTCTTTGATCTCGGCATGGCGCCCCTCTCTGGCATGGAAAACAGACCCTTCGCCCCGCTGTGGCATCGCATCGGTGCATTAATCTTTCGACATGGTGAGCATTTTTATAATTTCGAAGGCCTTCGTGAGTACAAACAGAAATTTAATCCAATCTGGGAGCCGCGCTACCTGGCCTATCCGGGTGGTCTGGCTTTACCGCGTATTTTGCTCAATATTTCAACCCTGATCAGTGGTGGCCTCAAGGGCGTCATAACAAAATGAGCTGAGACGCCACAACCCGGAACGCCCGCGTCAAAAGGAGTGATGCAAAGTCGTTGAGAGATGGACTCTGTTATTGATCAAGATGGATGAGAGTTTTTCACTTTTCCTGACTTGCCTGTGTATAATGAATGTCCAAGAGGCCTATTTATGAGACTATTATTACTGCTGATCTTATTCTGCCCAACGTTCTCTTTTGCAGGACAAAATCAATATGTCTGCGAAATTTTTGGAGAATATCATGTCAATGAAAATGGCATGTTCACCGCAATAGATAGCCCGCTTGTCGGGCAGAGTTTTACCGTTGACCGTGACAGTGGTTCTGTGACCGGTAAGCCCTTTGCGACAGATCAATCTGGAATGGAACAGACCCTTGTCCAAAAAGGAGATTCGTCAGGTCGTTTTAAACTGGTTTCAACCTATGCCAATCCACACAAAGTTCAAATTCTGACTATTGATGAAGCGGTGAACGGCAAGGTGAAACCCTTTTGGGGGACTGACAGCCACTTTATTTTTACCGGCCTTTGCGAATAACCATGCGAACCACGCAAAAGGCGCAGTTTGCACAATGAAACAACAAAAACGGAAGCACGCATATCGCTGCTTCCGTTTTCTCAAGCGCACTCGCAGGATACTCTGTTGCGCATTCCCACAATATGGAGACCGACATGTTCCAAAAGCAATCGCATGAGGGCTTCTGTTCCCCGGCAGACAGGGTGCAACGAAAAACCTTGGTCTATGGGGGCCAAACCCTGATGGTGGAGATTCGACTGGAGCCGGGAGGAGAACTTCCCCTGCACAGCCACATCCACGAGCAGACCGGTTATCTCGTCAAAGGAAAGATTGAATTGTTGATCGGAGATGCGTCTTTTACCGCTTGTCCGGGCGACAGTTGGTGTATCAAGGGGGGCGAACAACATGGGCTCCGCACCCTTGAAGAATCAGTCGTTGTTGAGGTGTTCTCCCCGGTACGGGACGAGTATATTGACTGATCAGATCAGGTCAAAGATGATGAGCGATCTTCTCCTGCCCGATTACACGGATGTCGCAGCCGCCGCTGCCCGGATCGAAGGCATTGCCAATAAGACGCCGGTGATGACCTCCCGCACAGTCAACGCAATTTTTGACGCAGAACTCTTCTTCAAATGCGAAAATTTTCAGCGCATGGGGGCGTTTAAATTCCGCGGTGCGCTGAACGCCTTGTCCCAGTTCAGTACTGAGCAGAAGGCCGCCGGTGTGGTGACATTCTCTTCCGGCAACCATGCCCAGGCCATTGCCCTGGCGGCAAAGTTGCTGGGAATCCCGGCGACCATAGTGATGCCGCACGATGCGCCGGCTGCAAAGATGGCTGCCACCCGCGGCTATGGCGGCCACGTGGTGGAGTATGATCGATACACCGAAGATCGCGAGCAGATCGGCCGTGAGCTTGCGGAAAAACATGGCCTGACGCTGATCCCACCCTATGACCACCCGCACGTGATTGCCGGCCAGGGGACAGCGGTCAAAGAGCTCTTTGAAGACCTTGGTGATATTGATGTTCTGTTTATCTGCCTGGGTGGCGGTGGCCTGCTCGCGGGTTCAGCACTTTCTGCCCGAAAATTTTCGCCCAACTGCATCATTTACGGTGTCGAGCCGGAAGCTGGCAATGACGGCCAACAATCGTTTCGCAGCGGTCGGATCGTGCATATCGAGACACCGCAAACCATCGCAGACGGTGCCCAGACCCAACATCTGGGCCAATACACATTCCCGATCATTCGTCAGAACGTTAATGATATTCTCACTGTCAGCGATGACAATTTGATCGATGCCATGCGTTTTTTTGCCGAGCGCATGAAAATGGTGGTTGAACCAACCGGTTGCCTGGGTTTTGCTGCCGCCTACAACCGAAAGCAGGCACTCACTGGCAAGCGGGTGGGTATTGTGATCAGCGGCGGCAATGTCGATCTCGAACGTTATGCGCAACTCTTAACGGGCTGACTTTAGAGGGGGAGTCTAACGGTTTCCAATGGAGAGACCGTTCTTGTTGCCATGAGCACTTATCAATTGGCCGGATCAACGCAAACCAAAGATCAGCGTGAGGAGATTGGCCAGCGTGTCAACTCTTACGGTCTGTTACTGCAAACGTGTTCTCTGGCATGTTCGACGGCTTTATCGAATTGCGTGTAAATATGGTCTTCCCTGAGAATTGAGGAAATTCCAAGACGCATCAGCTTTTCTTTGATGTCATCACTGGCCACGATAAATGGCAGAATCCCTTTGCTTTTCAGCTTCAAGAGGATTTCCCCCAAGGCAAAAAATGCCGACAAATCAATAAAGGGAACCTGCAGGCAATTGATGATCAGTATCTTGGTTCCAAGCATTTCACCGACCTGTCCGACCAGGCGCGTTGTCGATCCGAAGAAGAACGGGCCGTCAATATTGACCACCCTGATGTTGAATTTGTTGCCCCCCGCAAAATTTTCACAGCCCTCAATACGATCGAGCGAAACCTCCATATCACTGATCGTCGAATGAACCTGATTCGTCACGCGGATCGTCAGGAGCACGGAAGCCAGGACAATACCAACGCCCACGGCCATGATCAGGTCAACAAATACCGTCAGGATGAGAACCGTAAACATGATCGCAAGGTCGTGTTTTGGCGCCTGGCGAATGATTTTGATGAACCGGTAATCAACAATGTCTAAGCCGACCTTGATCAGGATGGCGGCGAGAACAGCCATAGGCACGATTGCCGCGAATCGACCGAGACCGAGTAGAACACCGAGCAGGATAAAAGCATGCAAGATACCAGAGAGCCTTGTCGTCCCTCCTGATTTGACATTGACGACTGTGCGCATCGTGGCCCCTGCCCCGGGGATGCCACCAACGAATGCGGTCAAGGTATTGCCTAACCCTTGCCCGACGAGCTCACGGTTCGAGTTGTGCTCTGTTTTGGTCAAGGAATCGGCCACCAATGACGTCAGGAGACTGTCGATGGAACCCAGGACGGCCAGGCTCATTCCCGCGGCAACAATGGCGGAGATCTGACCGGGGCTGAAATCCGGCCAATAAAAATGCGGGAGTCCGGAGGGAATGGCGCCGATTGTTGTTCCATGGAACCCGACCAATTGAGCAACCGCAGTGACGATCAGCAGGGCCAAGAGTGGTGTGGGAACCAACCGGG
>JARRPG010000102.1:0-3370 GCA_037383085.1 Desulfuromonadales bacterium
ATCAGAACGAAAAACACCTGTGTGATTGCGAAAGTTATGTGGATGCCGTTTGTGCGCTCAAGGTGATTCAGCAGGTGATTACTGCGAATCCAGTAAAGGATCAGGAACACCAGTCCAACCAGCACGCCAGCCAGGTTTTCGCCATGCTCTGCAAACAGTTCCAACAGCCAGACAGCCCCACTCCTTTTGCTCTCGGATGGTACGGGAAGCCATTGAATCACGAGGACCAGCCCGATGGCGTAAACCACATCGGTCAGGGTCATCAGGCGCTTCAGCGCTCTTTCGTCACTTTTGAATTCCAATTTTGAAGACATTGCGTTCTCCGACAGGCACCAGCACCCTTGCATACGCTTGCAGGACCCTCAGACGGTATAAGATGGCTCCCCGGTCAATCAGCGGAAATCATCAGGTCCATATTCTGTTCCAAAACAACCAGGCTTTGATCGCTCAGGTCAAAAATGCTGGTCATCGGACGGTCCAGATCGGTGATCAGCATCATCACCACACTGAATGCAACCGCCAGTGTGTAAGTGGCGATCGGGCTGCGCCGACCGGTCATCCCGGCGTGATAGCCCATGACCAGCATGCCCAGCATCGCGGTGAAATACAGCGCTACCCACACTACCCAGGATATCCGGTTGGCCAACTCGGCCTGCAGCCGCGCATTGTGTATGTCGATGATCCCGACCACTGCGGATCCGAAGGCACTGCCCGCGCGCACCGCAGTCAAGCCGTTTGGCGACATGTGCCGCTGTTTCAGAGACAGGGTCCAGAGTGTGCGCTGCAGGTTCTGCGACTGCTCGATATGTGTCGCCACTTCGTCCCATCTTGACGGATCGTTGGTCTGCTCCAGGAGCAGCCTCAGACTGACATAGTCACGCAAATGGCTGCGGGCCCGGGTCCGGTCCGGCTCATCCAGGTAATCGGCAAACAGAAAAGCGTTGTGTATCACCCTTGCTTCTTCCGCCAGGTTCGCCACGCGGGTTTCGAAGTGGTTTTGTGCCGTGGCGAAGGCAAAGGCCATCATGAACGCGATCAATCCCAGAAGGGCACCCATGATGGCCCTGACCTGGGTTGACTGGGCCTTGTAATGTTTACCCTGGTGCCGCGAACCCAGGCGATATCCGGCTTCGATGAATAGGATGAAAATCGCGACCGCGGCCACGAAAAGGAGGACCAGGGGATAGGAATCCAAGGCTTGCGCATTTCGGGCAGCGGCGGTTGCCAGGTTCATTTGACTCTCGCATATCGGAACGGATCGATCAGCCTTCCAAATTATAGTACTCAGTCTCAGGACTTACGTCATGGCCCAAAAACCGCACCCATGTCATTCTCAGGCAAACTTTCGAGGTTTTGGTTATGTGAAAATGACAATTCCGAGATCATGGCTGGTCCTTGCAATGGCGGCAACTCTGGTATTCGAGCCGTCATACGCCCAGGGCACCTCGATTCCAGGCGATGGCCAAACTGAAGAAGAGCAATCAGCATCAGCCGCAGAAACAGCAGAAGCGAGCGGTTCCGAGCGCCCCGAAGATCAGAGGCTGGCCACCGGCACGCGGTCGGTCGGCAAGTGGCTTGCTGGCCGGGGAGTCAATGACCCGAGACCTATTGAAACTCTGCTTGGGAATGGGCTTCTGTCGCCGTCCTATTTCGACTGGAAGCAGCGCCTGTGGATGGAAAGGGACATCGCGTTCGGCGGCTACGTTTCCGCCAATGTCCAGTGGGGCAGCGAGGACAGCCCGAGCCATTCCATCAGCGAAACCCTGTTTCTGCTCACCTGGGAACCGGTGCGCGATGCGGACAGCGCCGGCCGGCTGATCGTAGGCCTGGCGCACGACCGGACTTTCGGACATCCCACGACGCGGGAATTCGCGAACTTCCAGGGACTGGTGGAAACGCCGAACGATCTCGACACGGATCCCGAACTGACCTTCACCACCCTCGGCCTGCTGCACTGGGAACACGAGCAGTGGACGGGAAAGGACAAGGGCTGGGGCATCCGTGCCGGTCAAATCTACGCGCCGTCCTACTTCGGGTCCGCACGCTACCTGGACGATGACCGCCGCTTCTTCATGGCGCGGCCCCTGGCCACGCCGGCTGGAGCGCAATGGGTCGGCTACAACGACATTGGCCTGGGCATAAACGGCATATTCTGGAAAGGAGCCTGGTACGCATCCGCCGCCGTGATAGATGGCAAGGCCAACCGTAAGTACCCGGATTTTTCCAGCCTGGTGGACGGGGAGTTCCTGTACATCGGGGAAGTGGGCTACGAGCGCGACTTCGACGGCCCCAACGAGGCCGCGGTGAGACTAACCGTGAGCCATCTCGATCTGAAAGCCGGGGAAAATCCGGAACTGGGCTCCGGCCAGTCGATCATGGTCTCGGCGAATCGCCGTTTCAACAATCGCTGGGCATTGGCCGCACGCTGGAGCAAATCCTACAACCGCCTGTCGGCAGACTACCGCGAATTGTACTCGCTGGCCTTCATGTGGCTGTCGCCCCTCGAGCGCATCCGGGACATCGCCGGATTCGGGCTGTTCTCCGGCGATCCCAGCGAGGCAGACAAAGGAAGGGAATCAGGTTTCGAGATGTTCTACGGTTTCAAGCTCACCCAGGCGCTTGGCGTCATGGGCAACATCCAGTATTGGTCTCGTGACGATCCCGACGAGATCGAAACCAGCAGCTGGGTTTTCGGATTACGCATGGAGTTTGCTTACTGACCAAATGCAAAATGTTCTCCGATACAAATTATTGAAGCGATGACACAAGTTAATTGGGCGGTGAGCAGAACAGGATTGTTTGAGATATCCGATGAGGACATACCTGCCCAGTCCAGGCGCACCCCGGGAACGACAGACAAAGGAAGACCGTCTCATGGACCAATTGATCAAAATTCAGGATTCCGGCGAGAAACGCCCTGCTTCGAATAGCTCCTTCGGCGATACCGGCCGGCTACCCCTGGGCGTGGTCTGTCTCGTCCTGGGCGTCATTCTGCCGTCGCTTCTGGCATTGGTGTTCCTGCCATCGCGCCCCACATCGACCGGGGATAAATCATGAGAATTCAATCTCTGCTGTTAGTCGGGATGCTCTGTTCGATGTCATTGGCAGTTTATGCACAGCAAGAAGCTTACCTGGATGAAGTGGCCGAGAGCGCAACGGAAAGCGAACGCATCGTTCGGCTCCAGTCCCTCACCGAGTCGGACCAGGAAATGCTGGTTCAACTGAAAGATAATCTGAAGCAACGGGAAAACGCCACGAAACAATTGGCCCTGGAAGTCACGGAGCGCGAGCAGAAACTTGACAACCAGGAAACGAGTTTCCAAGGCATGGCTGAAGGAGAATAGAAAACAGCTCTGCAAGCGAGAATCGC
>JARRPG010000103.1:0-3369 GCA_037383085.1 Desulfuromonadales bacterium
CTTCTCCCGGCCCGCCCTGGAAACCCTGGCCATCATCGCCTACCGGCAGCCGGTGACCCGGGCTGAAATCGAGTATCTGCGCGGTGTCGATTCCGGCAGTGTCCTCAAGACTCTACTGGAAAAACACCTGGTGCGCATTCTCGGCAAGAAGGATGTTGCTGGCAAGCCGTTGATTTACGGCACCAGTCAGGATTTTCTCGAACTCTTCGGCTTGGCAGACCTGTCGTCGCTGCCGACGCTGAGCGAATTCAGTGAGCTCGCCCCAGACGAAGACGCCATCGCCATGATGGACAGCCTGCCGCTGCTGGTGGATGAGAATCCCGGCACGCGGGATGAGTGACGCGTAAAAAATTTCACCACGGAGAGCACAGAGGGCACTGAGTTTATAATCAAAAAACTTTTCTCTGTGTTCTCTGTGCTCTCCGTGGTGAGAGCGATATCTAGACCGACCAAAAATAAGGCCGGCACCTTTTAAGAGGAGCCGGCCTTAATAATCTCTTCAAATGTGGAAGTGATTAACGACCACCACGTTTCGAGGCTTTGAGCGGGTTGATCTTGACTTCCTCGATCTTGACTTCAACCTTGCGATGCGTGGCAAAGTTGCACAGGCCGGTGGAGGCCCATTTTTTGGTCGGGGCCGGGGCTTTAGAGCAGACTGGGCCGATGGTGCCTTCGACGATATGGTCGCAGCCTTCGCACATTTCGATCACGTTGTTGCACTGGCCGCCTTCAAAAACGCAGCCGTTTTTGCTCCAGAAAGTACACTCGGTACCGGGAAGAACGGTTTGACACTGCATAGGGGGTCTCCTTCTCTGACACGGGTTGTTATCCGAAGCGGAATTTCTACCTTCTTTTGCCTGGTGATGTCAACTGAAAAATGTCCAAAAAGGTCTTCTATTGACCCACCAGGCCGAGTCGGGTTAGCGTCATTGTATGATGTCGTCAATCAAACCGCAATCGTCGCAGTGGGAAGCGATTTGCCGTCGCTGCGGACGCTGTTGCTATGAAAAAATCGATTTCGAAGGGCAGATCTATTTAACCGATATCCCTTGCGAACATCTCGATCTGAAGACCCACCTTTGTCAAGTCTACATGGACCGGGACAACAAACGCCCCGGTTGTGTCCGCCTCACTCCTGACCATCTGGACAAGGGTTTGCTGCCACCGGATTGTGCCTACCTTGCCGGCCTTGAAAAAAATCGGGGCAATGGAAAGCCTGGAACGCGGTCAAGGAGATAGCTGACCGGTCTCATCGCCCGTAAACCTGTCAATTAATCTGTGCGACTCCGCAGCACAGTGGCAAACCTTTCAATTGATGCGACAATTGTTACACTTCTTTATAGGCAGGGCATGTCCGTATCAACCGATACAGGCCAGACGTCGGTATGCGGAAAACCCCTGACGCGATAAATGGAGCTGTTTATGGCCAAGTCGATGAAAGCAATGCAGCTGACAAAGATTGTCGATCTTGACGCTGAGAGCGAACCCCTGCAACTCGTCGATTGTCTGCGTCCTGAGGCAGGTGCTGGCCAGGTGCGCATTCGGGTGACGGCTTGCGGCGTCTGCCATACCGAACTCGATGAGATCGAAGGACGGACGGCACCACCGTGTCTGCCGGTGATTCCCGGACACCAGGTGGTTGGTGCGATTGACCAGGTCGGATCCGGTGTTCATGCCCGACGGGTCGGTGAGCGCGTCGGCGTCGCCTGGATCTACTCCTCCTGCAACCAGTGCCTGTGGTGCAAAACCGAACGCGAAAACCTCTGCCCTGAATTTCAAGCCACCGGGCGGGATGCTGATGGCGGCTATGCCGAATACATAGTGGTACCGGAGGAGTCGACCTATCTGATTCCGGATGCATTCAGCGACATCCAGGCCGCGCCGCTCCTCTGTGCCGGTGCGATCGGTTATCGTTCGTTGCGGCTGGCTCGTCTCGAGGGGGAAAGCCCCCTCGGTCTGACCGGTTTTGGTGCCTCGGCGCATCTGGCACTGCAACTGACCCGTCATTTCAATCCGACCCGTCCGGTGTTCGTCTTTGCCCGCAATCCGCAAGAGCGTGAGTTTGCACGGGAGCTTGGCGCGGCCTGGACTGGTGATACCGATGACCAGGCGCCGCAACTGATGCAGGCGATCATCGATACCACACCGGCTTGGCGGCCGGTGGTTAAGGCCCTGCCGCAGCTCGAACCCGGCGGCCGTTTGATTATCAACGCCATCCGCAAGCTGAATACCGACCGCCAATTGCTCGCAGAAATCGACTATCCACGCGATCTCTGGATGGAAAAATGCATCCAGAGCGTGGCCAATGTCAGCAGGCGAGATGTCCGCGAATTTTTGCAGCAAGCCGCCGAAGTGCCGATTCAGCCAACCACCGAGACCTTTCCCTACCATGCGGCCAATCAGGCTCTTAGAGAGCTGAAAGCGGGACAGATCCGCGGTGCCAAGGTCCTGAAATTTGATAGTGACTGAGAATATGCCAGGGTAGGGCCGCTTGCCGACAAAGATGACCTCATCCTGATCCAGCAGTGAAAATCTGTGTTATCCTTTTGGATGTGCAGCCGGCAGTATGGCCGGGATTGAATAAGGAGAATTATCCATGACACAGATAAAGTTCGGAACCTCGGGCTGGCGCGGGATTCTGGCCGAGGATTTTACGCTCGATAACGTCCGGGTTGTGGTTCAGGCGATCGCGGACGACCTGCACGAGCAGGGTCTCGGCCAGCGGGGCCTGGTTGTGGGTCACGACAGCCGTTTTTTCGGCGAACGTTTTGCTCATGAAACCGCCCGGGTGCTGGCCGGGGCGGGGATCAAGTCGTTTGTCTGCAAGCGGGATACACCGACCCCGGTGATCGCCGATGAAATCATGCGGCGTGGCACCGACGGCGCGATCAACTTTACCGCCAGCCACAACCCCTATGAATACAACGGCATCAAGTTTTCCACCGCCTGGGGTGGTCCGGCGCTACCCGAGGTCACCGCTCGGATCGAGCAGCGTGCCAACACCCTGCTCGGCCAAG
Source organism: Desulfuromonadales bacterium (assembly GCA_037383085.1). Classification (GTDB taxonomy): domain Bacteria; phylum Desulfobacterota; class Desulfuromonadia; order Desulfuromonadales; family BM103; genus JARRPG01. The sequence goes on from JARRPG010000103.1 coordinate 3,018, forward strand.
TCTGCTACAAGGAAATGGCGCTTGATCAGGCGGTGCGTCATGGACTGGTCGAAGAGATTGACCCGATGCCGGCCTACCTGGATGTGATCCGCAAAAAAGTCGACCTCGAAGCGATCGGGCGCTCTGGCATGACGGTCATTTTTGACCCGATGTTCGGCGCCGGTCGGGACTATGTCGACAGTGTTCTGGTCGAAGCCGGATTGCTAGTGCAGACGATCAACGGCACCCGGGACCCCTACTTCGGTGGCATGCCTCCTGACCCGGGACCGGCCCATCTCAAAAGCCTTGTCGACCGCGTCACTGGCGACCCACGCGTGGTGCTTGGCCTCGCTACCGATGGCGATGCCGATCG
>JARRPG010000104.1:0-3343 GCA_037383085.1 Desulfuromonadales bacterium
GATCGTTCTCGAGGTCAGGGACGGCTTTGCCGAAGCCCTGATCACAAGGACCGGCAACCTGCCGATCTACCGCGGAGACCAGGTCCGGACCAAAACCCGATAACAAACCGGCGGCCTCGCTGCCGTAGATCGCTATATCAACACTGCTGTCACCGACGAAGAACGAATTCATCACCACATTGAGATTGCAGCCAGTCGAAGAATCCGGCATCACAACCACCGAGCGGACGGATTCCCCGATATCGATGGTGCAGGTGACCGGTGACGTGCTGGTTGCGCTACCGACACAACTGCCTCCTTGCGCTCCGTAGAGTACGACATCATTCCCTGCGGGACCTTCCGGTCCCTGTGGCCCCTGAGGACCTTGTGGTCCCTGTTCACCCTGCGGCCCCGCTGGACCGGCAGGTCCTTGCGGGCCCGTGGCTCCCGTCGGGCCGGTCAGACCGATGGGACCCTGTGGTCCCGCCGGACCAGCCGGTCCACGAGGGCCTGTTGGTCCCATCGGTCCCACGGCACCGATTGTGAGGTCGTAACTTGCCGAAGCCGTCGCTGAAACACCGATACTGACCACAAGTCGGTAATCACCATCGAGAATGCCCGGTGGCAGACTGGCATTGATCTGCCAGGCATCATAACTGTCGACGACCAGGGGTTCGCCGGCAAGTATCACCGTGGGCACATCATCACTGGTGAAATCACCGCCGACGATAAGATCTCATTGGTGATGAAATCGATCGAGACCGAGTCAATACTGATTCCGGCCGCTCCCGGTCCCGTCGTCGCAGGCGGTCCCGAATTTGCCGGTGGCTTTGCAATCGCGAATGCGCTGTAGAGAGATAGAGCGAACAGCAGGATCAGGTGGTTTACAGGTCTCATACGAGTCATATCGGTTTCCTCATGGCCACGAAAAAAGGGGGGGCCGGCATGGCACCTGGTTGTTATCAGTGAGAGCCATTCGGACGAGTGGTCGCCAGCAGAAACCGAGCACAAGAAGGCGATGGTGGCATCATGGATGCTTCATCGCCATCGAGTGATCTTCCGGTATCAACCCGTCCTGCAACCCCGACAAGCTGTCTCGTTGCGCCTTCGTCTGCTCGATGTGAAGATTCATCACGGCACAGATACTCCCGGCGCCACGCAGATCCTTGCGCACCACCAGCCACTACGGATCCTTGAGCACGGGCTCGGGCCACAAGCGGACCAGATCAGGGTCACTGTCAGCAAGATAACATTCCAGTATGCAATGTGCTATCTCCGGCTTGCCTAACAGATCGGCGAACATGCCCGGCAGCACCGGCATGTCGGCCTCGGATGCGGCACCAGTCCATTCACGGGGCCTGCTATCTTCACCGCGGAATAGGCCGATCTCTTCTTCGGAAGTCAGCAACAAACCTTCGCTGCCTTGACACTCTCCAGCTGACAGGAGGGCCTCAACCGGACGAGCAGACTCGCTCCCGGAGCCACAACCATCTCCGGGTGAAGGTCTACGGCAACCCGGGCGTCGGTGAGTCGTCGATCGTGAATGCCGACATGCTGACGGTGATCAGGGATGGCGCCCTCTGGAGCCGGACAGGCATCCGGGAGTGGATCCACATCGGGCATCGCATCCTGCGTCAAGAGCTTGCCCGCTGATCATGCCGAATGGTCAGACGCAGTTGGTTCTGTCCGGTCTGACTGCATTTCAGTCGCCTGTGCGGATGAAAACCCGGCGATCTATCAGCATCGCCGGGTACCGGCTGGCGGGGATTCGCCTGGCGTATCAGAACGACAGGGTCGATGCGCCTTGCGCCACTTCTCCGAGCATTGCCGCGGAACCTGCGATCTCGACACCGTCGAAGAAGTCATCGGCTTCGTAGCCGCGCATTCTGGCGCAGGGCGGGCAGACGTAGATGTTGGCGCCGCTCGTGACGACGTTATCGACCATATCGCCAACGGTCGGATCGTAGGGGTTCAGTCGGGAATGCGCCGCGGCGCCTTTTCGCACCCAGTCGACGCCGTTGCTGACCAGGAACATGGTGACCTGGTAATCCATGCCGATCGCGCCGTTGGCGATGCTCCAGGCAACCGATGAACGCTCGTTGTCGAAACCGTTGGTGACGACGATGACGATTTTTTTGCTATCAGACATTTTCATTTCCTCATTGAAGTTCGGTCGTTGTGACCGTTTGATAAATTCAGCAATGGAAGTGGATCCTTCTGTGTCTCTGTGACTTGCCACTGCTGTCGTTGCAGACCTGAATACCGATCAGGTGAAGCTTAACCATCCCGTGAGCCAGGCTCCCGGGTTCGTAATTTCTGCCGCCTCAGGCGGCATTCAGGTACCCCATGCCTGCGGGTTGACCCTGAATCTTGCGTTCGATCCAGCGCTCGAGCTCATCGAACAGTTGTAGTTGCGCAAGGCTGCCATCGAGTTGCGCCAGGCTCGGCCGCAGGGCGCTGAGGCGCTTGCCGGCCTCCCCGAAACGCCTTCGGGCGATTGCAGTGCAGAATTTTGAGAAGTCGCTGATGAGTCGATGCTCCCCCGGGGTGGCCACGACCGGGGAGCAGTTTTCGATGGAAACGGCGTCACCCGCTCCGGCGATTGCCAGAAGGTTGTGAAGTTGAACGAAGGTCGAGTTGCCATGTGAGAGGGCGGTCATCGCTGTCCGGCGCAGCGGGTGCCATGGCAAAACGACGGCCTCCGGCGCGGTCATCCCGAGGCGCCACAGCAGTGCCGGCGCATCGGTCAGGGCATCGAGGCTATTTGTCGCAGTTGGCAGCAGCTCTTTCCAGAAGCGTGCGCAGGCGGCCTGCCACTCCCCGAGTTCGAGTTCGAAAAGCGCCATGTGGAACTGCAGGTGGACCCAGTCGCTGCCCTCGCCGTGGTTTTGGGACAGGAATTCACCGAGCCGTTGATGGCCGTGGGTGATGTCTCCGGCATCGAACATTGCATGGGCAATGTGATGCGCTTTGCCGATTTCGCCTTGACTGAAGAGTTGGTAGCCGCGAATATCGAAGACATTCGCCTCACCGGCCTGTGCCGCATTGAAGTGCCGCTGTTGTGTTGTGAACCGGGTCATGCCTGCCTCCGGGAGTGGTTTGCGTTTTCGTTGGTGTCATGATCGGCGCGGGCCGTCTATTCACCTGCTTGCCCGGTATCTTTTGTGCGTCTATTTAGCGTCTATTTTGCTGAAACATGGAAAATCACCCCGCATTTCACCTGCTTGGGCCGTTCCAGGCACAAAATTCTTCTGGGACGGCCATCGATTTCGGTCATCGCAAGGCTTTGGCTCTGCTGGCCTATCTGGTGGTCGAACACCAGCGCCCACATGCACGGGAACACCTGGCGACGCTCCTGTGGGCG
>JARRPG010000105.1:0-3257 GCA_037383085.1 Desulfuromonadales bacterium
GGGATGAACTGGATGAACTGGGCACCCAGCTCGTCACGAAAGAAGCGATAGACCTCGACAGGCTGGTCAGCGTTGGCGGCGTTTACGGTGCATAGGATGTTGACGTCAACGCGATGCTTGACCAGCAGCTCCCAGCCGCGCACGACGCGGTGGAATGTACCCTTGCCTCCCTTGTCTCGCCGGTAGGCGTCGTGCATCTGCTGCGGGCCGTCAACGCTAAGGCCAATCAGAAAGTTGTGTGCTTTGAAGAAGGCGCACCACTCGTCGTCCAGCGGGGTGCCATTGGTTTGCATGGTGTGGCGTAGCCGCTGGCCCGGTACCCTGTGTTTCTCTGCCAGCGCGACCGCCCGCTCGAAGAATTCGAGTCCCATAAGCGTTGGCTCGCCGCCCTGCCAGGAGATGGTGACCTCCGGCACCTGCCGTGTCCCGAATGCAGTGAGGGAGTGGGAGGCCAGAAGCTGCTGGATATAGGCCTCCAGGACCTCATCCGGCATGCGGAAGCGGCTGCCGGGGTACAGGATTTCTTTGCTCAAGAAAAAGCAGTATTTGCAGTCCAGGTTGCAGACGGCACCGGTGGGCTTGGCCAGGACGTAATAGGCCGGCGGCACGGTGTCAGCCACTGCCTTCATCAGGCACCTTCCCTGCCAGACAGTATTTGAACCAGAGTATCACTATCACGTGTATCGCGATCGGTTTCCAACCCTTGGCGTTGATCAGGCCTCCCAGCTGGGCGATCACCAGCAGTATCTTGCTGAGCAGATAGCGGGCCAACAGGCTGATGGCAGTCCGCCTTCTCTAACTCTGGACTTTCATGAACGATCAGCCAGCGTCGCCCAGCATCGCAGCTTCCTGGCGGGCCAGCTCTCTTTGCAGCCGCTTGTTCATCTGCCGCAGCTCATTCCTCTTCAAACCGGGCACGCTCACGTCGTCACGCACCTCCCCCGTCGCGAAATCCACCAGATTGGTGTGTTCCGTAGGATCGGCCCTGAGGCAATAGAGTTCCCATTCATCCGGTTCCTGGCCGTGGGGATCCACATAGCGGACGATCTTCCAGTCCCCGGTGCACAGGGCCCTCACGTTGTTGGGCTGCCGAACTGATCCGGACGCCAGGGGATATCCGGCCTCCTTCGCCATCTCAACATTCTTCAGAAACGCCCCATACTGAGCCTGTGCTCTCAGATCCGGATTGGAACCGAGTTCGCTGATCATGTCCTCGGTCAGGAAGAAGACCCCGGTGCGCCTTTTGCCGTCAGGCCCGTGGATATCGCCCTCGGTTTCCCCTCTTACATGAGACGACAGATCGGCGCCGACAAGAGACTTTACTGCGGATTCGCCGTGGAAGGCTTCCATTTCGGCTCGCAGCGCCTTTTCGCCGTATCCGGCGAGGCCCAGCAGCGTGGGCGCAAGATCGATGGAGCTGGTAGGCTGGTGGATTTCCCTCATTCTCCATCGCTTTTTGTTCACGAGCGGGGAAGAGATGACCATAGGCACCCGGATCGCCTCTTCATAGGCATTGTGCCACTTCTGAATCATGCCCCCGTGTGCCCCTACCATCTCACCATGATCGGACAGGAAAACAACAATGGTATTGCCGGCCAGGCCACTGTCGTCCAGGGCCTGCAACATCTTGCGGAGTTGAAGCTCGGCCAGATAGAGACAGTACGCATAGAACTGGCCATACGCCCGGTACCAGGCCGGGGCGTTTTCCCCCTGAAGTTGGAAGGGGTACGCAGACTCGAATCCTGCCACGCCTGCCGTGTGCACGTCCACTTCCTGTATGGCCTTGAATGCAAGCCCAGCCTTCAAAGAGTAGTCGTACTGGCACCGTGGCTTGTCGTCCAGGGACTCCTCCAGGGTGGGCGGCAGCGCGCAGGTCTCCTGAGGAAAACCCTCTGGATTCAAGTCGACTTGCACTTCCTCGCCGCTACCTGGCGGGCTCTCTTTCGGGCAGCTTTGCTCGCCCTCGGCGGGGATTCCCGGCGGTGGTGGATACTCAGTCCACGGAACAACGCCCTGGAAGGGAAGCGGCAATTGCCAGGGTACGGGCCAGGTGCCGAGGTCATGGGGATTGACCAGTGAGCCTACGGCGAACCAGGGCCTATCGGAGCCCTCCTCCGCCCTACCTGAAAGAAAACCAGCCACATTATCCGCAAAGGCACCATCACGATACGCCCCCGTATTCGCGGTGGCACCACCGTGCGGCTCAGGATAGGAGCTTTCCCAATCGGAAAAGCCCCAGTCCTCAAGCGAGCCAGGGGCAGGGGGGTGCGATACATGCCACTTCCCGAAATAGTGAGTGGAATAGCCAGCAGCCCGGAACCAATCGCCAAGAGTAGGCACTCCATCGGGGTCAAGCCATGTCACTTGGTGAGCAGACTTGAACATCCCGTCCGTATTCCTCACGCCCGTGGCGTAGGAACCGGTCAGCAAGCAGGTCCGGCTGGGTACGCAGGCCGCCGCGGCCGTGTAGTGGGTCCTCAATACAACAGCATGCTCCCGCAAACGCATAAAGCCGGGGAAATACTGGGTGTATGGATTGTCAGGGGAAAGGGGCTGAAACCCAAGGATCTCTTTCAATCCCTGCACCATACCCTCATCCGGCCCGTATGCCGGCGGAAGCTGCTGTTGGTCCACCAGGATCAACAAGATGTTCGGCGGAGATCCCTCCTCCTCGTCACCGAACACCGTATCCACGTCAACGAGCCGGCTGAGCAAAGCGGCAGCGGACGCCTTGCTGGAAAACTCAATGAACTTCCGACGCGAAATCTCCATGACATCATCCTCCCTTTGAGGTCCACGCGAATCGCGAAACGATTGCCCTGATGCAATCATTGCCAAACGTGTTTGACCTCATTCCGTACCTATTCCCCCTTTGGGATAGCTCTCTGTCGCCTGAGCCCGGCCCGACAGCCCATAGAGGCCCATTCTAGTGTCAAAGCGCATGCTGCCATTGCGCTCTCTGTCGGTGACGATCAATATCCGTCTTCGCGATAGTTGCACTCCAAGGTGTCGGGATCGCAGGCCGGCACCGCCATCGTCTCGTCGATCTGAGCGTACGGGTTGCCAACCCCATTCGGGTAGCTGTACTTCGCCGGAATATCCCGCACGCCGGGAACCGGCTGGGGCATCGAGTTGTACTCAAAGTCCGAGACGACGCCTCTCTGCTCGAGGATCTGATCCTTGGATACGGTGATCACCATGAGGTCGAAGGACCAGGTGATACGGGCCGCATCCTCCTTCGGTTTCGGATCCCGGCC
>JARRPG010000106.1:0-6693 GCA_037383085.1 Desulfuromonadales bacterium
TGAAAAAAAGCCGGATGACCCTGCAACGGGGCCGAGTGAGGGGCGCCGGCAGACGGTGGCCTTCGTCCTGCAGGGGATGACCTGTGCGAATTGTGCGCGGACGATTGAAAAGGGTGTTGCGAAAATGCCCGGGGTGACCGATGCGACGGTGAATTTTGCCTCCGAAAAACTGAACGTCACCTTCGATCCCGACCGACTGGCGGCGACCGATGTCGCTGCCAAGGTCGGTGACCTGGGCTACCGGGCCGTTGCCGCCGGCGACCCGATCGCAGACGACCCGGGGCGCCGCGAGCTGTTCTGGTTGCTCTTTGCGGCCGTTCTGGCGCTGCCGATCATGCCATTGATGTGGTTTCTGCCTTTCGGTCCGGCGACCGGCTGGGTGATTATGGTTTTGTCGACGGTTGTCCAGTTTTCTGCTGGGTTGACCTTCTATCGCAGTGCCTGGAAATCGCTGAAGAATGCGTCCGCCAACATGGATGTGCTGGTGGCCATGGGCATCACCGCCGCCTACGGCTATTCGCTGCTGGCTGAAGTGTTCGGTCTGACCGGCGCGGTGTTTTTTGAGACCAGTGCCATGCTGATCACCTTTATTCGCTTCGGCAAATGGCTGGAGGCCCGGGCCAAGGGGCGGGCCAGCCAGGCGCTCAAATCACTGCTGCAGCTGCAGCCGGACCGGGCGCTGATGCTGGTCGATGGCACAGTCCGGGAGATGGCTGTGGAGCAGATTGCGGTGGGGGATCGTCTGCTGGTCAAACCGGGCCAGAAAATTCCGGTCGATGGCCGGGTGATCGAAGGGCAGTCGGCGGTGGATGAAGCGATGGTCACGGGCGAATCCCTGCCGGTGGACAAGGTCCCCGGAGACGCGGTGACCGGAGCCACCATCAACACCAGCCATCGACTGGTCATCGAGGCCACCCGGGTCGGTCAGGAGACGGTCCTGGCACAGATCGTCCGCATGGTCGAAGAGGCCCAGGCCGACAAGGCACCGATCCAGCGTCTGGCCGACCGTGTTTCGAATTGGTTTGTCCCGGCAGTCGTGATCATTGCCCTGCTGACCTTCGGTATCTGGTATGGCGTGATGGCGAGCGGTTTCCTGGTCGCTGTCAATTTGGCGATCGCCGTGCTGGTGATCGCCTGTCCCTGCGCCCTGGGTCTGGCGACCCCGACGGCGATCATGGTCGGCACCTCAGTCGGCCTGTCGGCCGGTATCCTCTTCAAAAAAGCCGCCGTGCTCGAGAACATTGCCCGTTTGCAGGTGCTGCTCTTTGACAAAACCGGCACCCTGACCCGCGGCCAATTTTCGGTCACGGATACCGCATGTGCCGATGGCGTGGCGGACTCGGAACTGCTCGCCGCGGCGGCCTCTCTGGAAGCAGCCAGCAGTCACCCTCTGGCCCGCGCCGTCGTCCAGCATGCCGAGGCACAAGGCCTGGAAATTGCAGTCTGTCCGGAGGTCGAGGAGATCAGTGGCCTCGGTTTGCAGGGCCGTGACGGCGAGGAGACGCTGCGGGCCGGCAATCGCCGCCTGATGGTGCAGGCGGGGATCGATACCGGCCCCCTCGATGATCGCGCGGCGTCCTGGGCGGCCGCCGGCAAGTCAGTGGTTTTCGCCGCCCGGCAGGGGCGGCTGCTGGGTGCCCTGGCGTTGGCCGATACCATCAAGGAGGGCGCGCAAGAGACTCTCGAGCGTCTGCGCAGATTGGGTGTGGAGACTGTCCTCATCAGCGGCGACCGAGAGGCGACAGTGCGTGCCGTGGCCGACCAGCTCGGCATCGACGCCATCGAAGCGGAGGTCCTGCCCGGCGACAAGCAGGCCGTGGTGCGCCGCTACCAGGAGCAGGGGCGCTGCACCGGCATGGTCGGTGACGGCATCAACGATGCCCCGGCGCTGGCCCAGGCCGATGTCGGCATCGCCATCGGCAGTGGCACCGACGTCGCCAAGGAGACCGGTGACCTGGTTCTGGTCAAAAGCGATATTCGCGATGTTGACCGCGGCATCCGCCTCGGCCGCAGGACCTTGCGCAAGATCAAACAGAACCTTTTCTGGGCTTTCCTGTACAATGTGATTGGTATCCCGGTCGCCGCCGGCGTGCTGTACCCGGGCTTCGGTATCGTCCTGAAGCCGGAGTTTGCCGGGCTGGCCATGGCCCTGTCGAGTGTCTCGGTGGTGACCAACAGCCTGCTGTTGAAAGGCGAAGCGAAACGCCTCTGATTTTTCAAGAGGACGCGTTTTTCCAGGAGATCGACCTGTCATGTCGACCAAGCCGTCTGCCAGACAATCCCGCACATCAAGTCAGGATCAGACCCTTGCCGGGAGCCCTTACCGCGCCCTCTACGACCTGGTGCTGGGTGACGAGGAGGCCCGCGCCTGCAAGGATATCTCCGAGGAGGCCTGCCAGGAACAGCCGCGCAGTTTCGGTGTCCATGTGGTTGCCTTGACGCTGACCAAGATCGGAGACGGCCTGGCCGATGCCAAGCTGACTCTGGCCTGGCTGTTTGCGTCGCTGGGAGTGCCGGCGGCCTTTGTCTCCTGGCTGGTTCCGGTCCGGGAATCGCTGTCGCTTCTTCCCCAGCTGTTGATTGCCAGCCGCATCCGGCTGTTCGCCAAACGCAAGCTTTTCTGGACCTTTGGCAGCCTGGTGCAGGGCGTCTGCGTCGCCGGCATCGGCATTGCCGGCTTGTTCCTGAATGGCACGCCTGCCGGATGGGTGATGCTCGGGATGCTGGTGCTGTTCAGTCTGGCGCGCGGGGTCTGCTCGATTTCGATCAAGGATGTGATGGGCAAAACGATTGCCAAGCAGCGCCGTGGCCGGCTCAGCGGCCTTTCGGCCTCGGCGGCAGGCTTTGCGACCCTGATTTTCGGTGCTCTGCTGGTGCTGGATCTGGTGCCGACCGCGGATGCCGCGATCCTGAGTGGCCTACTGATTTTCGCTGGCGGTCTTTGGGTGAGTGCGGCCCTGGTCTACGCCGGGCTGGAGGAATACCCGGGCGCCACCGAAGGGGGCCGCAACGGCTTCCGGGAGGCGATCGCCAGCTTGAATATCCTGGCCCGGGATCCGGTCTTCCGGCATTTTATCATCACCCGCAGCCTGTTTATCAGTACCGCATTGGTGGCCCCCTTTTATGTGATGCTGGCCAGCCAGAAGACCGAGGGGGGCCTGTCAACCCTCGGTCTGTTGCTGCTGCTGGCCGGCTTGGCCAATCTGATCAGCAGCCCCTTCTGGGGGAAATTTGCCGATGCGTCCAGTAAAACGGTCCTGGTTGCGGCTGGAATCCTCTGTGGCAGTCTGGCACTGGTGGTGACCATTGTCAGCCTCCTCGATGGACCGGTCGCCCATCACCCGGCCTGGTATGCCGGCGTGATTTTCGTCCTGTATATCGGTCACGCCGGAGTCCGCCTCGGCCGCAAAACCTACCTGGTCGATATGGCGAACCAGGAGAACCGGGCCAAGCTGGTGGCGGTCAGCAATACGGTGATCGGTGTTGTCCTGCTCGCCACCGGCGGGCTGTCGACGCTGGTTGCTCAGTCCGGTGCTCTGGGGGCGGTCATGACCTTCGGTGCGTTCTCCTTGGTCGCCGCCTTGTTTGCCCATCGCATGCAGGATGTCAGTGGCTGAGTGGCTGCTGCTGCCTCCGGCAGGCCCGAGGCGCCTTCGCTGCGGGCGGCGACGTCCTCGGTATTCTTCCCGGGCCGAGCCGGCGGGAGGCCAATGCCTACGTGACCCTGCCGGTGGCGACCAACATGGGGCATGCTCGCAATATCATCATTGCCCAGACCGCCGATGCCCTGATTGCGGTCGAGGGGGAATACGGTACGCTTGCCGAAGCGGCGATCGGCTGCAAACTCGGCAAACCGGTCATCGTTTTGCCCGGCGCCCCTGAGATAACCGGCTGCCGGTCGGCGGAAGACCCGCAAACGGCCGTCAATCTTGCTTTTGAAAGTCTTGACTATGACACCAAAAGTTGACTGCAATCTGTGCCACTCGGAGGAGTTTTCCACCGGCGTCATCGAATGGCTGCGCGGTAAGGGCGCGATTCTGATCGTCACCCATGATCACCCCGACCCGGATGCCCTGGCGGCCGCCTTTGCCCTGCAGCACCTGATTCTCGTCAAAACCAGCCAGGAAGCGACGATCGCTTTCGGCGGGGTGATCGGACGCCGTGAGAATCTGGCCATGGTCAAGGAGTTGGAGATTAAGACCAAGCCGATCGATCAGGTCGATCTCGATTCCTTCAATGCCGTCTGCATGGTGGACACCCAGCCGGACACCGGCAACAATGCCTATCCGCGCGGCCGGCGCATCGACCTGGTGATCGATCATCACGAAATCAAAGAACAGACCCAGGGCTGCCGCTGGGTCGATGTTCGCCCGGAATACGGTGCTTCGGCCAGCATCCTCTTCGAATATCTGCAGGCCCAGAATGTCAAGATCGCGACCAAGCTGGCCACCACGCTCTTCTACGCCATCAAATCGGAAACCGAAGATCTCGGTCGCGACTGGTCCAAGTCGGATCGCGACGCCTACCTCAAGCTGATGCCGTTGTGCAACAACCGGATTCTGCATGAAATCACGCACCCGAAATCCTCGCGAGCCTACTTCAAGTATTTTGAGACCGGGCTCAAGAACGCCAAGATTTATGGCAACGCCCTGATCTTCAATCTGTACCGGATCGATCACCCGGAAATCGTCGCCGAAATCGCCGACTTCCTGATGCGCGTCGAGGGCATTGAAATCGTTCTCGGCCTGGGGTGCTTTCACGACGAAGGGGTTTTGTCGATGCGCACCAGTCAACAGGAGACCCATGCCGGCATCCTGATGCAGAAAGTGATCAAGGGGCTCGGCACCGGTGGCGGGCACAGTATGACGGCCGGTGCCCAGATTCGTCCTCTCGAGGCCGTCAAAGGCAGTCTGGGTGCCCTCGAGTACGAGCTTGCCGAGCGGCTGCTCACAGCCCTGGGACGCGAACATTGCGAGCCGGAGCCGCTCGTCACCCGTTGATCCAGCGCCCCGGCCGGCGCGTTGACAGTTCAGAACAACTGGAGTATAAATCGCGGCATGCTCCGTTTCCCCCGCACTCTCTGCTGCTGGTTGCTGCTTCTGCTGGCTCCGGTTCCCGCGGTCGACGCACTGGTCGAAATCGGCCGTCCGGGTCAGGCCCCCAAGGTTATCGAAGATGTCTACCTGCGCGAAGGGACGGCCTTCATTGCGCTCGAGGACGCCCTCGATGCGTTAGGGTTGGCCGGTGATTGGGATGCGGTGGCCCATGTCTATCGGATCCAAACCCCGCATGGTCGCGCCATCATTTCTCCCGGCAGCCAGTTTCTGAAAATCGGCGACAATTTCCTGCCGATTGCCCATCGCCCGCGCTTTATCGATGGCAAACTGCGGGTTTCGGAAGTTTTCCTGTTGCGGCAGCTGGCTCCGCTGCTGACCGAACCAATCTATTACCGCAATCACAACCCGCCGGAGACCACCGCCGAGGAGGACCCTCTCGATCGGTTGTTTGCCTTCCTGCTGCGCAAAAAAGACCCGGCTGCTGAAAGCAGTCAATGGGTGGTGGCCATTGACCCCGCTCACGGGGGTGCCGATACCGGTGCGCTCGGCAGCGACGGCAGCAAGGAGAAGACCGTCACGCTTGCCGTCGGGCAGCGGCTTGAGAAATTGTTGAAGATGCACCAGGATGCCCCGGTGGTCATGACCCGGGATGGTGACTATGCCCTGGAGATGCAGCGTCGTCTGGAGATGGTGGCCGAAGGGCAGGCCGATGTCCTGCTTTCACTGCATGCCGAAGCCTTCTTCTCGCCGGTCGCCTCGGGTGTCAATCTGTATATCCAGCCCCAGACGGCGCGTGATGTCCCCGCGGGGGTGACGCTGGAGAATTCCAGCCTGATGCTGGCCGAAATGCTCCGTGACGCATTGACGCAACAGGGCTTTCAGGTCCATGCCATCAAGGAGTTCCCGGTCTATCCGCTCGGTCGGGGCGACCTGCCCCGGGTGCTGGTGGAAATGGGCAGCCTGACCAACGGCGTTGATCTGGTGACCCTGCTCGATCCGGGACGGCAGCAGGATTTTGCCCGGGCGCTCTTCGATGGCCTGCAGAATTTCTTCGCCACGATTTCAGGAGACAATTCATGAGTTCAGGGCTTTCCGTGCGACACGACGGTCGGCGTTTTGATCAGCTGAGGCCGGTGCAGATGGAACGCGGTTTCACCATTTATGCCGAAGGTTCGGTGCTGGTCTGCTTCGGCAAAACCCGGGTTCTCTGCAATGCCTCGATCGAGGAGACTGTGCCGCCCTTCCTGCGTGGCCAGGGCCGCGGCTGGGTGACCGCGGAATACAGCATGCTGCCGCGGGCCACTCAGACCCGCTCGGTGCGTGAAGCCGCCCGCGGCAAGCTCGGCGGACGGACCATGGAAATTCAAAGACTGATCGGCCGGGCGCTGCGGGCGATCGTCGATCTCGATCGGCTGGGGGAGCGAACCGTCGTCATCGATTGTGATGTCCTGCAGGCGGATGGCGGCACGCGGACGGCGGCGATTACCGGGGCCTGGGTGGCCCTGGCCGATGCCGTCGACAGACTGGTCGCCGAACAACGTCTGCCGATATCACCGATCAAGGACAGCGTGGCAGCGATCAGCTGCGGCCTGGTCAGCGGACAGGCGGTTCTGGACCTCGATTATGTCGAAGATTC
>JARRPG010000107.1:0-3113 GCA_037383085.1 Desulfuromonadales bacterium
CACCGACCGGGACCGGCTGCTGGCAACAGTTGAGGACCTGCGGCCGGATGTCATTGTCAATTGCGCAGCTTACACCCGCGTCGATAGGGCGGAGAGCGAACCGGATCTTGCCATGGCGGTCAACGGCACAGCCGTCGCTCATCTGGTGGCGGCGGCCCTGTCGGTCGATGCGGTTCTGGTGCAGATCTCTACAGACTATATTTTCGACGGCCGCAAAAGAAATCCCTATGTTGAGACAGATCTGCCTTCTCCAAAGTCAGTTTATGGCAAAACAAAACTTTCTGGTGAAAAGGCTATTACTGATAGTTCCTTAAGAAAGTACTTTATTATTCGAACGAGCTGGCTGTTCGGCCCGTATGGTGCCAATTTTGTCGAGACAATCCTGCGCCTGGCGGCCGAGCGCGAGGAACTGAAGATCATCGCCGACCAGGTCGGCAGCCCGACTTATACCGCCGATCTGGCCGATGCCATCTTTGCTCTTCTGGAGATATCAGCCAACCCCCAATCCTTGGATGACAGCCCCTGGGGGCTTTACCATTTTGCCAACGACGGGCAATGCAGCTGGTATGATTTTGCCTGCGCCATCGTCGAAGGGGCCCGTCACCATAGTCTGCCGGTCACGGCTCGTGATATCGTACCCATCCGAACCGAGGATTATCCGTTGCCGGCGCCGCGACCGGCGAATTCGGTCTTCGACAAGAGCAAATACAGACGAGTCACAGGCTGTGAGATACCGGCCTGGCAGGACAGTCTGCAACGTTATTTTTCTGTTCGCAAGCAAGGTTAAAGGAGTCTGCTCAAGATGTCCGGAATTTACAAGGGAATCGTTCTCGCCGGCGGAGCCGGTACGCGGCTCTATCCGCTGACCCTGGTGGCCAGCAAGCAGCTGCAGCCGGTGTACGACAAACCAATGATCTACTATCCGATCGCCACCCTGATGCGGGCCGGCGTTACCGAGATCCTGATCATCTCGACCCCCCAGGATACCCCGCGCTTCGCCGAACTGCTCGGTGACGGACGACGCTTCGGTGTGCATTTTACCTACGCTGTGCAACCCGAGCCGAAAGGGATCGCCCAGGCCTTTCTGGTCGGTGAAGAGTTCATCGGCGATGATGCCGTCAGCCTGATTCTCGGTGACAACATCTTTTACGGTCGGATGGATCTGAATCGGATCTTTGCCGAATTCAACGGGGGGGCCCGGGTGTTCGGTTATCCGGTGACCGATCCCCAGCGCTACGGCGTGGTCGAGTTCGACGCCGATGGCAAAGCGATCGGTATCGAGGAGAAGCCGTCCCGGCCGAAATCGCATTACGCGGTGCCCGGGCTCTATCTTTACGATCACAAGGTGGTTGAAATCACCCGGCAGATGAAGCCATCGGCGCGGGGTGAGTTGGAGATCACAGATGTCAACGTCGCTTATCTGCAGCGGGGCGAGCTGATGGTGGAGAAACTCGAGCGCGGCATCGCCTGGCTGGACACCGGCACACACATGAGCCTGCTGGAGGCCAGTCATTTCATCGGCACTCTGGAGGCTCGCCAGGGCCTGAAGATCGCCTGTCTGGAGGAAGTCGCCTACCGGAAAGGTTTGATTAATAGGCAACAGATGGCCCAGTTGATTGAAGAGACGCCCAACTCGAGTTACCGGGATTATCTCCAAATGGTTTTGGAAGACAGTTTTTGATGAAGATCGTATCAACTGATATTGCCGACGTCCTGCTTATCGAACCACGCGTTTTTGCCGATGATCGCGGGTTCTTCTACGAGAGCTTCAACGCCCGCAATTGGCGGGAAGCCACTGGGCTGGATGTCACGTTTGTTCAGGACAACCACTCCCGTTCGGTCCGGGGAACGCTGCGTGGTCTGCATTACCAGCTGCCGCCGGCAACCCAGGGGAAACTGGTGCGCTGTATCGTCGGCGAAATTTTTGACGTCGCAGTGGATATCCGCCGCGATTCGGCCACCTTCGGAAGCTGGACCGGAGCCCGGCTCTCGGCCGTGAACAAACGCCAGATGTGGGTTCCCGAGGGGTTCGCTCACGGTTTTCTGGTCCTCAGCGAGGTCGCCGAGGTGTTATACAAGACGACCGATTATTATGCCCCCGAATGCGAACGTTGCATTGCCTGGAATGATCGTGAAATATCCATCACATGGCCCTTTTCGCGTGGTATCATCCTCTCGGACAAGGACCGCCGGGCGCCTTCCCTGACCCATTGTGAGTTATTCTAGCCAGGAGAAATCGCATGGCCCTGAAAAGCATGACCGGATACGGCAAGGGTGAGGCCCGACAGGCCGACTTGACCGTTACGGTTGAAATCAAGACGGTCAACCACCGCTACAGCGATGTCAATGTCAAGCTGCCGCGAACCTTCTTGAGCCACGAAAACAGCATTCGCAAGCAGGTCGCAGCGGCGCTGGGACGTGGCAAGATCGATGTCTATGTTAATTACGAACTGGCCGGTGACATTCGGGCGGTTCCGAAGATCAACCGTGACCTGGCTGTCGCCTATCACCGCCTGTTTGCCGAGATGGTCACCGAATTCGGCTTGAGCGGCACGGTCTGTTTGGAACATTTGATCGGTCAGAAGGATGTGGTGCAGGTCGAGGAGACGACAATTGACCCGGATCTTCTGGAACATGCTCTTGACCAGGCAACGGCCGCGGCTTTGACACAGCTGCTGACGATGCGCGAGGCCGAAGGCGAAGAGATCCGCAGAGACCTCGCGGAGCGACTCGATCTGAGCGAAACGATCCTGGCCGATATTGAGGCCCGCGCACCGCTGGTGCCGCAGGAATGGCAGGTGCGACTCACCGAACGTCTCGAGCGTCTGCAGCCGTCGGTCGACTGGGATCCCCAGCGCATCGCCCAGGAAATTGCGGTTTTCAGCGATCGTTGCGATATCAGCGAAGAGGTCACGCGCTTCAAAAGTCACCTGGTGCAGTTCCGTGGCCTGTTCGCCGAAACCGAACCGGTGGGCCGACGGATGGATTTTCTGGTCCAGGAACTCAATCGTGAAGTCAATACCATGGGCTCGAAAGCGAACGATGCCACCTTGACCCGGGCCGTTGTCGATCTGAAATCGGAATTGGAAAAGATCCGCGAACAAGTTCAAAAT
>JARRPG010000108.1:0-3096 GCA_037383085.1 Desulfuromonadales bacterium
GGCTGAAGAGAAAGACGTTGTACAAAGGAAAATCTCCACGATATCGATCAGTTAGTTCCTATCAATGTAGCGTCTGTCGAACCATATTTCAATCGCAAAGCGCTGACACAAAGTCATAAAGAGAACTTAGTTTTTGATTGTAAAACCTTTGTGACTTTGCGTCTTTGCGTTTGAGAGGTTTTGAAAGATTTTTCGCGCTGCTTGGCCCTGCCTCTGTCGCCGATTTTCTGGGTGTATTCGCGCCTTCGTGGCGATAGATTTACAAAAGGGTTTTCAGTTCACGATTGAATTTCAGTACGAAGGTTGCGATCGTTTGTACCGAAGTGATCTTCTCTTTACGATCTTCGGTCAACCAGGTCACACCGTCTTCGGTAACCGAGGTGACGATCGCCTCGGTATCGTAATCCTTGAGATGTTCGAGCACATATCTGGCTGTGGTGTTGATGCCCAGGGTGAGGCGGGTTTCCAGGAAGGTTTTAAACACCAGCCGGCCGATCGGTGTCCGATAGGCAGTGGCGAGCGGGTCAGTGACCGTACCGCAGTTACGGCAGACGATGTCGAAACATTTCTCGAGACGGGCAGGATCAAGCGATTTTGAATGGTCTTTATCGGTCGTTCCGGCCGGCTGCAGTGCGGATGGGGCTGGCAGACCCTGGTCTTTCAACAGCTGTGTGACGGCCTCGGGCGCAATGAATGCGCCGGCCAAAAACGGTTCAGATTCTCCACGCTGGTCGATAATGGAAACCACAAAGGCATGCAGCATGCGCTCATAGTCAGCGGTCTTTTCGACGCCTGTCACACCGATCTTGGGCAAGGCTACTGACAGGTTTTGCGCCCTGCCATAATGCTTGTCATGTCGGAAAAGTGTCAAAAGATCCGAGGAAAACAGGATGTCTTTCATTCCGAAATCCGGGAAGAGAGAGCGTGTTTGTCACGATGCTGCGTCAATAAAGGCTCCATCCGCATTCAGGAAACTCCAGGTACCAGATCCCCGGGAGGGAAGCATTAGCAATAAGACTCGTTATTCTAGCATCCTCATCGGCAAATCGAAAGCATCCTGAGAAGACTTGAAATCAAGGCTCCTTGGTGAGAACATGATGCACAGGCGAAAGACTCAAAGACCAAAGGAATGTGCCATGAGACTTCAGATCATTTTGATTGCGATTCTCTCTGTTCTGCTGACCACCGGTTCTGCCGTGGCCGGCGAAACCTATCGCTGCATCTTCGGACAGCAGGAGCGCATCATCAGCGTGGTCTACCCGAAACCGGACCAGACCCTGCCTTGTGAAGTGCACTATGAAAAAGACGGCCAATCGGAAATCCTCTGGCAGGCTGAAAACGAAGCCGGCTATTGTGAAGAGAAGGCCCGCGACTTTGTTGAAGAGCAGCGTGCCTGGGGCTGGATCTGCCTCGAATCGCGTGAGGAAAGCAACCCGCAGTAAACGGAAAATGCATTTCGTTCTGTCGGCAACCTGATGTGAACTGAGGAACATGAAACGTCACTCAGATTATCTGCGCAGCCAGAGCGGCCTGACATTGATGGTCGTTTTGGTGATGGTGGTTATCATTGGTCTGACGCTGGGCATCGCCGGGTCGACATGGAAAGCAACTATGCAGAGGGCCAAGGAGAAACAGCTTCTTTGGGTCGGTGATCAGTACCGCCGGGCCATCGAAAGTTATTTTCTGATGGCCCGCAGCAGGACAGCAGGCAGCAGGGGGCCCGCCACCTATCCGACTAACCTTGAAGACCTTGTCAAGGATCCACGCAGCGTCGAAACGGTGCGACACCTTCGTAAAATCTACAAAGATCCAATGACCGGTGACGATTTCGATGTCATCCGATTAGGCGGGGTGACCACCGATCAGGCGACCAATGGCACGGCGGTGGGACCGATCATCGGCGTCCGCAGTGCCAGCCAGGACGAGCCTTTTCAAAAAGATGGCTTCCCCGAGGAATACAGTGAATTCAACAATGCCACCCGATACAGCGACTGGGCGTTTGTTTTCAAGCCGACAGCGCAGCAGAAGCAGACACCGAACCAGCCGTCCAATCAACCCGCCAGAATACCGGCCCATCCGTCAGCTACCGGTGGCGTTCGAACACCCGCTTCGAATCCTTCCCCCGTTTCGGGTGGTGCACTCAATCGTCCAACGTCCCCCGGGCAATAACCACTGACCAGTGGCTGCGAAGTTTGCATTGCATGCAGGCTCGCTGCTGAATGAACTTCAGGCAGCTCTGCCCAGATTTTCATCACCAGTCGCGGCATCCTCCCGGCCATACATCCCTAACTGATTAAAATCAGGAGAAAATGGAATGGCATATTGGTTGCTCTCTGTAACCGGAGGCACTGACGCCAAAGATCTATGGAGGATCAACGATGACCCGGATTTTCAGATTCCTTTTCCTGACTTGTCTTTTGTTGCTGCTGACAACGCCGCTGCTTGCGGCGGACGGCCCGGACACTGGCGATACCGCCTGGATGCTGGTTTCTTCGGCCCTGGTCCTGGTGATGCTCCCCGGCCTGGCCCTGTTCTACGGCGGCATGGTCCGGTCGAAGAACGTTCTGTCCACCAGTATGCACACCTTTACGGCGATGGCCATTGTCGGTGTCCAGTGGGTGGCCTTCGGTTACAGTCTCGCTTTTGGCGGCTCCGGCAGCCTGATTGGCGGTTTAGATAACCTATTCTTGAGCGGGATCACCCCGGACAGCCTGAGTGGCACTATCCCGACTTACGTCTTCGTCATGTTCCAGGGGATGTTCGCCATCATCACACCGGCCTTGATCTCCGGCGCGGTGGCTGAGCGCATGAAATTTTCCACCTATTGCGTTTTTATTCTGCTCTGGGCGACGCTGGTTTACGATCCCCTCTGCCACTGGGTCTGGGGGGACGGCGGCTGGCTGCTGGAGATGGGCGCCCTTGACTTTGCCGGGGGGACCGTTGTGCACCTGTCTTCGGGGATCAGTGCCCTGGTCGTCGCCCTGATGCTTGGCAAACGGATCGGCTACCCGCAGGAACGCATGATGCCGCATAACCTGCCCATGACCCTGCTCGGGGCCGGCCTGCTCTGGTTCGGTTGGTTCGGTTTCAACGCCG
>JARRPG010000109.1:0-4304 GCA_037383085.1 Desulfuromonadales bacterium
ACCAACTTTGCCCGCAACCTTGGGGTTAAGTGGAATTTCGACTATAACGATAACAAAACAGCTAACTTTGACGACAAGAGCTTCACTGTTCCTGAGGCTGCTATGGGGCTGGGCGGTTCTTTTATTCTGCCAGTGACCAACCCCGCCGTGGCCGGCTTGGCTTCGTCGATTACCTTTGGGGCTCTTGACGGGCAGTTGGACATTGATCTGCGCCTGGCGGCGCTGGAGAATTCCGGTGAAGGTCGGATCGTATCGACACCGAAGATCACCACCCTGAATGGTGAAAAAGCCACCATCTCCCAGGGTACCAAGATCCCCTATTCCAGTGTGAGTGATCAGGGCACGGACGTTCAATTCGAAAATGCCGAGCTGAAGCTCGATGTGACGCCGGAAATCAACCCGGATGGCAGCATCATTCTCGACATCCAAGCCTCGAACAGCTCCGTTGGACAGATTGTCCCCACCGCCACTGGTGATGCGGTTTCCATCGAAGAGAAGAAGGCGGAGACCAAGGTGCTGGTGCACAATGGTCAAACCACTGTCATCGGCGGGATCTTTATCGAGAACGAGAACGAATCGCAATCCGGCGTGCCGGTCCTCAAGGATGTGCCGGTCTTCGGCCATCTCTTCAAGTCGACGACCAAATCGAAGGAACGTCGCGAACTGCTGATCTTCATTACGCCACGGATTGTCGAAGGCTGAACCAACCAACCTTTAACCCATCGAAAAGGACAGGATCACGATCCTGTCCTTTTCTTTATCCGCCGTGTCAAGAGATGCCATCACCGTCACCCTCCAATTGTTTCCTGACCGGGTTCATGGGCGCCGGCAAGACTGTGACCGGCCAGGAACTGGCCAGACGCCTTGGCTTCGCCTTTGTTGATCTGGACCAGGAGATTATCGCCCGGGAAAACCGTAGCATTGCGACTATTTTCGCCGCTGAGGGCGAAGCCTATTTTCGCCAGTGTGAAAACCGCCTGCTGAGCGAATGCCGATCGGACACCCGGATCGTCTATGCCACCGGTGGCGGCATCGTTATGAACGCGAACAACCGACGGCTGATGCGACGCAATGGCCGCATCGTTAACCTGCAGACCTCCTGGCCGGTTTTGCGCCAGCGTTTGCAGACCAGTATTGATCGTCCCCTGATCGGACCGGAGCGTGACTGGGCCGCGATCGAAGAGTTGTGGCGCCGGCGTCAGCTCTGTTATGCTGATGCCGATCTGGTTGTCACCACCGACGGGCTCACGCCCGGGCAGGTGGCCCAGCAGATTGCCCGTTGGTTCAACACGGAGACCTCACCATGAACGAGCTTGTTGTCGGTCTCGACGAGCGCAGCTACCCCATCTGGATCGGCATGGACATTGTCGATTCCCTGGGGGCTGCCCTGGCGGCTGTTCGCTTCCCGAACAAGGTGGCGCTGATCACCAATCCGACCGTGGCGGAGCTTTACGCCGCGCCGGTTGTTGCCGCTTTGTCTCAATCCGGGCGCGAAGTCGACGTGATCCGGCTGCCCGATGGCGAGGCTTACAAGACCCTGGCCACCCTCGAAGAGATTTTCGATGTGCTGATCGATCGGCACTTTGACCGCTACTGCGGCCTGATCGCCCTGGGTGGCGGGGTGATCGGTGATATCGCCGGATTTGCCGCCGCCATTTATCTGCGCGGTGTTCCCTTCGTGCAGATTCCGACCACCCTGCTGGCACAGGTCGACAGTTCGGTCGGCGGCAAGACCGGGGTCAATCGCCCGCAGGGCAAGAATCTGATTGGCGCCTTTTACCAGCCCCGGCATGTTCACATCGATGGGACGATATTGCGGTCGTTGCCGGCACGCGAGTACGCGGCCGGGCTTGCCGAAGTCGTCAAGTACGGCATCATTCGCGATCAGGAATTTTTCGTCTGGCTGGAAGAGCATCGACAGGCTTTACGCGATCGGGCCCCCGAAGCCCTGATTCACGCGGTAATGATGTCTTGTCAAATCAAGGCGAATGTTGTAGAAAATGATGAGAAAGAGCAGGGAGTCCGGGCGCTTCTCAACCTTGGCCACACCTTTGGCCATGCTGTCGAGACCCTTGCCGGCTATGGGGTGATCAAGCACGGCGAAGCCGTTTCTATCGGCATGGTCATGGCAGCGCGGTTGTCTCAGCAGCTCGGCTACTGTACCGGCCCGGATGTCGATCGCATTGTTGCTCTGCTACAGGCCTTCGATCTGCCGGTGACGCCAGCCGCTTTTTCCGCAGCCGAATACCTGGACATCATGCGGCGCGACAAGAAAGTCAAGGATGGGGCCATCCGGGTGGTGTTGAATCATGGCCTGGGCGATGCGGCCCTGCACGTGGTTGATAATCTCGATACGTTTCTGGAAGACCTTCTTCGCTGAACAGGACGTTAGGATCATGATGACGGCATACTCCGAACGAAGTCTGATCAGCAGGATCGGCAGCTATCTGCAGATTGTCTCGAAAGATCCCGGCTCGACGGCTTTCGTGCCGCTGGCCGAAGCCTACCGTCAGGTCGGCCTGCTCGACGATGCCCTGGAAGTCACCCGTATCGGCACGCAGCGGTTGCCGCACTTCAGCCCCGGTTTTTCCACCATGGGACGGGTTCTCGGTCAGATGGGGCGGATCGATGAGGCCGTCAATGCCTATGTTAAGGCCTTGAGCCTGGACCACCAGAGCCAGTCGGCGCTGGTCGGCCTGGCCCGCCTGCACCTGATTCGTGGGGAGCGCGATCAGGCCCGCACGCTCCTGCAGCAGGCCAAAGAGTTCCACCCCGGTGATGACAAGATCACCGACATGCTGAAAGCCCTTGACCTGCCGCGCCCCTGGGAACAGATCAAACCGGCTGCGCCGGAGCAAACCACTGATTCATCCGTACGGCCGTCGGCCGGTGAGGCCGGCGCGCCGATTCCCACGGCGACACTGGCCGAAATCTATGCCAAGCAGGGCCTGCACGCCCAGGCAATCAAGATTTATCAGGACATCCTGGACCGGCATCCGGATCATTGACGCCGCGGCGCCCGCACCTGCGACCGCAGAGTCTACAGCGCAGCGATCACCTTTAGCGATCCTGCAAAGCTGGCTGAGTGCGATCCAGCAGAGGAGGGCCGATGTTTCGTGAAATCCTGACCCGGATCGTCGACGAGACGCAAGGCGGGCTCGGTGCGGTGCTGATGGGCTATGACGGCATCGCCGTCGACCAGTATTTTGCATCGGAGGAAAGCCTCGACGTCCAGGCGGTGGCCGTGGAGTATGCTAGTGTCCTGAAAGAGATTCAGAAGACCGCCGAAATTCTGAACCTCGGCGCGATGGAGGAAGTGGCCATCCGCACCGACCGGCTGATCATGTGAACGCTACCCTTTGATCGAGGCTTTGGGTTGATATGCACAAGATCCTGGTCCTGCACGGACCGAACCTGAATCTTCTCGGCCAGCGCGAACCGGAAGTCTACGGACACCAGACGCTGGCTGATATCGACCGCGAACTGACCGCCCTGGCCACCGAACTGGGGGTTGCGCTGACGACCGGCCAATCGAATCATGAAGGCACCCTGATCGATCAATTGCATGCCGCGGCCGCGGACGGTTTCGCCGGGGTCATCATCAACCCCGGGGGCTTGACGCACACCAGCATCGCCCTGCGCGATGCCATTGCCGGGATCGATCTGCCCGTGGTGGAAGCCCATTTGTCCAACATCCATGCCCGCGAAGCCTTTCGGCAACACTCCTACGTGGCCGGTGTCGTGGTGGCCCAGGTGGCCGGTTTCGGGGCGACCAGCTACCAGCTGGCCCTGCGTGGCCTGGTCACGCGTCTCGCTTGACACCTTCCAGAATGATCGATGCCAGCCGCCGCATGCGCGCCGTCGAACTTCTCGGCCGTCTCGAACTCGATGCCCTGGTCTTCTGCCAGGCGGAGAATCTTCGCTATTTGTGTGGTTTCACCGGCAGTGACGGCGTGCTCGTGGTCACGGCCGACACCTTCGTCTTCCTGACCGATGCGCGTTATACGACCCAGGCCAGTGAAGAGGTCGTCGCCGACCGGATCGAAACCTACGCGGCCAAGGCGGAGGGCCTGAGTGAAGCACTCGCGCAGCTGACGGTGCAACGCATCGGCTTCGAAGCCTCACTGGCCTACGGCGTCTATAACGATTTCCGCAGCAAAGGAGACCGGGACTGGTCGTGGCAACCCCTTAAGGAGGACCTTCAGGAACTGCGTCTGCTGAAGACCGCGGACGAGGTCGCGGCGATGGCCCAGGCCGCCGAGACGAATCGGGCCGCCTTCCAGGCGGTCGCCGACCGGATCAGA
>JARRPG010000110.1:0-2970 GCA_037383085.1 Desulfuromonadales bacterium
CCCGTCAACCTTTACCAGATCCAGACCAAGTTCCGTGATGAAGTCCGGCCCCGGTTCGGCCTGATGCGCGGGCGTGAATTCATCATGAAGGATGCCTACTCCTTTGATACCACCGAGGAGGGCGCCAACGCGAGCTACCAGAAGATGCGCGAGGCCTACTGCCGCATCTTCGAGCGCTGCGGCCTCAAATACCGCATGGTCGAGGCCGATTCGGGGGCGATCGGCGGGTCCTTCAGCCACGAATTCATGGTGCTCGCCGAGACCGGTGAAGACGTGGTCATCAGCTGTGAATCCTGTGCCTACTCGGCCAACATCGAGAAGGCCGTAGTGATCGATCAGGGGGACATGTCGCAGGAACCGATGAAACCGATCGAGCGGGTTGTCACGGAAGGGGCCCACACCGTGGCCGCCGTTTCGGTGATGCTCAACCTCAAGCCGCGTCAGATTGTCAAGACGATGCTGGTCATGGCCGATGGCGAACCCGTGGCGGTGCTGATTCGCGGGGATCACGAGCTCAACGAAGCGAAGATCAAAAATCTCCTGGGTGCTGCGGTGGTTGAACTGGCGTCTGCCGAGCAGATTGCCGCGGCAACCGGTGGCCCGGTCGGTTTCTCCGGTCCGATCGGTCTGCAGGTGCCGATTTACGCGGACAATGCCGTCAAGTACTTGCGCAACATGGGGGTTGGCGGCAATGAGAAAGATATTCACCTCGAAGGTGTCAACCT
Organism: Desulfuromonadales bacterium; assembly: GCA_037383085.1. Lineage (GTDB taxonomy): Bacteria > Desulfobacterota > Desulfuromonadia > Desulfuromonadales > BM103 > JARRPG01. The sequence goes on from JARRPG010000110.1 coordinate 726, forward strand.
CGAGCGGGACTTTCAAGTGAAGCAGTTCGCCGATCTGCGCAACGCTGCCGAGGGGGATACCTGTCCGCATTGCGGCGGGCGTTATTCGCATAAGCGCGGTATCGAAGTCGGCCATATCTTCAAGCTCGGCACCAAATATTCCGAAGCCATGAAAGCGACCTTCCTCGATGCCGACGGCAAGGCCAATAGTATTATCATGGGCTGTTACGGCATCGGTATCGGGAGGACCGCTGCCGCGGCCATCGAGCAGAACCATGATGCCAACGGCATCATCTGGCCGATGCCGCTGGCGCCCTTCCAGGTCATCATCACCCTGCTCAACCCGAACGACGCCACCGTCCTGCAGGCTGGTGAAAAGCTCTACCAGGAACTCCTCGAGGCCGGCATCGAAGTCCTCATTGACGACCGTGACGAGCGTCCCGGCAGCAAGTTCAAAGACGCCGACCTGCTGGGGATTCCGGTGCGCATCACGGTGGGTGCCCGCGGGCTCAAGGAGCAGAACTTCGAGGTTCAGGACCGGCGTAGCGGGGAACGACGCATGCTGCCTGTCGGCGACACCGCAGCGATGATCGCCGAAGAGGTCCGGACGGCATTGGCGGCTGCTGCGGGAGACTGACCGATGAGCGATCTCAAGGTCGAACAGGGCGGTCGTCTGGCCCTGCCGCCCCGGGCCAGTAAAGTCCTGGCAGACCGCCCCTTGCGGCTGGCGTCCTGCTCGGCGCATCATCTGCTGTTGGAAGCGGCTGAAACCGACAACGGTGTTCATCTCTGTGGACGGATCGGTGTCATCGGCATCGTTGATCTGCTCTCTTTCCTCAACATGTTCCGGTTGTCCGGCCAGCTTCAGTTTTCTCTGCCCAAAGTGGAGAAAAGCCTGTTTTTCCGCAAGGGTGAAATCGTCGCTGCCACCAGCGACTCTGTGCAGGAGGAAATCGGCGAAATTCTCTACAGCCTGGGCAAGTTCGATCGCGATATTCTGCAGCAGGCGCGCCAGTTCGCCAACAGCGAGATGCCGCTCGGCAAGGTCCTCGTCGACCAGGGTGTCATCACCTCTCAGGACCTCTGGGCCGCGATCCGCAATCAGGTGGAAACGATCGTTTACAACCTGTTTCCCTGCCAGGACGGCGCCTATGTCTTTATCGACCGGGAGCTGGATGATGACCAGGTCGTCAGCCTGTCGATGAATACCCAGAACCTGATCATGGAGGGGTTGCGCCGGGTCGACGAGCGGGCCGTTTACATGCAGAAGGTCAAATCGCTCGAGGCCATCCCGGTGGCCACCGGCCAGATCCCCAACGACCTGGACAGCGTGTCGCAGAAAATGGTCGCCTTGATTCAGGCCGGCCTCGGTGATGTCCACGAGCTTCTGCGCCGCTCTGGGACCGGTGAATTTGACGCCTTGCGGCTGCTCAGCCAACTGATCGAACGGGGTGTGGTGGTCATGGAAGAAGCCCCGACGGTTGCCGTGGAAGGTGTCCTCGGTGAAGTAGTCGATATCTTCAATGGCATCCTGGTGGCGATGTACCGGGTGGTTTCCGCCAAGAATCCGCACTTCCGGGAGGAGGTCTCCCGCTTCCTGCGCGATCTGCCGCAACCCTTCTCGTATGTGTTTCGTCAGAACCGCCTGAAGGAAGACGGCTCGATTGATGGCGGCCGAATCCTGGCCAACCTGGCGGGGCTGGAAGAGGGCGACAAACTGCGCCTGCTCTCGGAATCGCTCAGTGAGCTGGTCTACATGGAATGCATTGCCGCCCGACGCGAACTGGGTGCCACCGAATCCGCCGAACTGATCAAACGGGTTCAAGACGTCTCACAGCGGGTCCAACAGCTGATCGGAGATCGCCATGCATGATGCCAGGGAACGCCTGATTTTTGCTCTCGACGTCGACAGTCTCGATGCGGCGCGCAAATGGGTCGCTCAGCTGCACAAACAGGTCGGTCTCTTCAAGGTCGGCAAGCAGCTCTTCACCCGCTGCGGTCCGGAGGTGGTGCAGATGATCCAATCCGGCGGCGCCGAGGTTTTTCTCGACCTGAAGTACCATGACATCCCGAATACCGTGGCCATGGCTGGGCTGGAAGCCTGTCGGTTGGGAGTCCGGATGTTCAACGTGCATGCCCTCGGCGGTTTTGACATGATGGCCAGGCTGGTGGCCGAGGTTGACAAGGCGTACCCGCGCGGCAATCCGGGGCGACCGATTCTGCTCGCGGTGACGATCCTGACGTCGTCAACCCGGGAAACGCTGCA
>JARRPG010000111.1:0-5555 GCA_037383085.1 Desulfuromonadales bacterium
GCCAGCAGCGCACCGACTTCGGCCAGCTTGGCTGTCACTTGCGGATTGACGGCCGGGACTTTTTCGCCGCCGAAAAATTCCAGATCCTCTCGATAACGGCCGTAATCATCTACCGGATTGTAAATATCCAGGCCGTAACGGACACCGGTCAGGTAATCGTCCTGGCCGTGACCGGGCGCGGTGTGTACGCAGCCGGTCCCGGCATCGAGCGTGACATAGTCCCCCAGAACCAGCAGCGACGGACGATCATAGAGAGGGTGGCGGCAGGCGCGCTTCTCGAAGGGGCCGGCCTGGAAATTCAAAACCACCCGATAATCAGTGATCTGCAATTCGGCCAGAACTTTTTCGTACAAGCCCTCGGCCATGACCAGGAACTCGTCGCCGGTGTCGACAGCGACGTAGGGCAGTTCGGGATGCAGGCACACGGCCAGATTGGCCGGAATGGTCCAAGGCGTCGTGGTCCAGATGACGAAGGACAGCGGTTTGTCGGCCAGAGCGCTCAAACCGTCCGGAAGTTCATCCTGGTAAGGAAACTTGACATAGATCGACGGCGAGGTGTGGTCGTCATACTCAACTTCCGCTTCCGCCAGGGCCGTGACACAGGAGGAACACCAGTGAACCGGTTTACGCCCCTTGTAAAGGCCCTGTCGTTCGGCGAAACGCGCCAGTTCCCGAGCCGTGGCCGCTTCGTAGTCGGCGGTCATGGTCAGATACGGGTGCTGCCAGTCACCGAAGATACCGAGGCGCTGGAATTCCTCGCGCTGGATGTTGACCCACTCTTCGGCGTAGGCTCGGCAGGCCTTGCGCACATCCGCTTTGCTCATGTCGCGCTTCTGGTTGCCGAGTTTCTGGTCCACCTTGAGTTCGATCGGCAGGCCATGGCAGTCCCAGCCGGGGACATAGGGGGCATAGTAGCCCTGCATGCGCTTGCTCTTGATCACCAGGTCCTTAAGAATCTTGTTCAATGCGTGGCCGATATGGATATTGCCGTTCGCATAGGGCGGGCCATCGTGAAGCGTAAAGTTCGGTTTCTCCGGGGTCGCTTCACTGAGCTTGCGATCGAGTTCGAGTTGGTGCCAACGGGCCAGGATTTCGGGTTCACGCTGTGGCAGGTTGCCACGCATCGGGAAATCGGTGACCGGCAGGTTAAGGGTCGTCTTGTAATCCATGATAGGGCTCCGCGGATCGACATCGTTGGGCAGATTTAGAACACCGCAACTTATCAAAATGGCTGAATAAGTCAAGGCAAATCAGGGCTCTTAAGTTGTCATGCGGAACGCGGAGGAATGCTCAGAAATGGTGTGGGCGATTCTTTGACAGGAAGATATAGCCAATGATTCCGGCGAGCAGAGACGCTATGAAGATGCCCGCTTTGGCCTCGGCGACCAGAAGGGGATCGGCATAAGCCAGGTTGGTGATAAACATCGACATGGTGAAGCCGATCCCGGCGAGAATGCCCACGCCGAAAATCTCCCGCCAACGGGTGTTCTCCGGCAAATGCGCCATTTTCATTTTCACCGCCAGCCAGGCAACCAGGGTAATACCGATCGGTTTACCGATCAAAAGTCCGAGTGCGACCCCGATCGTGATCGGACTGGTTATGGCGATGGTCAACTCGTCAAAGGACATGCTGATCCCGGCATTGGCCAGGGCAAAAATCGGCATGACTAAGAAAATGACCCAGTGATGCATTTCATGCTCCATGCGCTGCAACGGGCTCATGGCATCGTGGGTGATATGCTCGAGGGCCAACAGGTTGCCCATCTTTTCATTCTTGTGAAAGGGGCCGGAGATGGTTCCCATCTCCCGGATCTGCTTCATCAGGTTTTCCGCTTTGACCAGAAACTCGTCATGACTGTGTTTCGGTCGAACCGGAATGGTTGCGCCGATCAATACACCCGCTACGGAGGCATGAATGCCGGATTTCAACAGGGCGACCCAGAGGGCAAAGCCGACCAGAGCATAGAAATTCGGGTGCTGAATATCGAGCCGATTGCCGATAATCAGAACCGCAAGAAATAAAACGCCGACGGTCATGGCAATCAGATTGAGGTCGCTGGTATAAAAAATGGCGATCACCAGCACAGCGCCAAGGTCGTCGACAATCGCCAAAGCGGTCAGGAATATGGCCACGGACCGCGTGATTCGATTGCCCAACAGGGCAATAATCCCCAGATTAATGCCGGGGCGAGCATGCCGCCAATCGCTCCGGCAATCGGCAGGGCCGCCTTTTTGATGCTTGCCAACTCACCAGCCAGGAATTCTCGCTTGATTTCCAGACCCACGACGAAAAAGAAGATCGCCATGAGGCCGTCGTTGATCCAGTGATGCAGCGTCTTGGTCAGGCCGATGGTTTCGGTGCCAAAGGTAAACTTGATCTCCCAGAAATGAAAGTATTCTTCACTGAGGGGGGAGTTGGCCAGAATCAGTGCCAGAACGGCCATGCCCAGCAGGACCAGCCCACCAGAAACCTGGTGCTTGAAGAACTCTTCGAAGGGGCGCATCAGGCGCGAAAATTTGGTTGGCATGAATCGATCCGGTTGTCGGCAGAGACGACTTATTCAATCAAGCAGGGCATCATGCGCAGGCAGCGCCGCATTGATTCCGTTCCAATTGTACCATTTAGACAAACCCGGCCGATCAAGTCAACCGCAGAGTGTCCTGGCCCAGCAGGCAGAGGTCATTGAGAGGGCACTGCTGGCAAAAGGGGCGCCGCTTGCGGCAAAAGTGTTTGGCATGAACCACGATTTCTGCATGGTAAGCCTTATAGAGGGCTGTCCGCTGCGGCAGGTGGGCCATAAAGAACTGCTGCACCTGGTCATAGGTTTCCCGACCTTCGAGAACGCCAAGCCGCTGGAAGATGCGGCGCGTGTAGGCATCAACCACGAAAATGGGGCGTTGTGCCGCATACAGTAGGATCGAATCGGCGGTCTCGGGGCCGATCCCCGGTTGCGCCAGGAGCTGGTTGCGAATCTCGGCAAGAGGCCCCTGGCAGAAGGCGACGATATCGCCATTGCTGTGGCGAATCAGCTGCCGGGAGAATGCTTGCAGGCGATCAGCTTTCTGGCGAAAGAACCCAGAAGGCTTGATCAGCTGCTGCAGTCGTGTCAAAGGCAGGGCAGCGATTTGCGCCGCGGTCGTGACCCCGGCCTGCTTGAGGTTGGCAAGCGCGGTCGCGACATTCGTCCAGGCGGTGTTTTGCGTCAGGATCGCCCCGACGACCACTTCGAAGGGTGTTTCCGCAGGCCACCAGTACAAGTCACCGTAATGCCGATAAAGCGTGTCGTGAACTGTTTCCAGGAAGGCCGCAGAGGAGGTTTGTTGGGCGCGGGATTGACCAAGTCTGGCGGATTGATTGTGCCGTGGCATCAGTCTTTTTTTGCGACGTCGTCTTTCTCCAACGTCGGCTGTTTCGGCAGGGAGATGCAAAAAGTCGCTCCACCACCGGGCGTTTGTTCCACCCAGGTGTCCCCCATGCAGCGCAGGGCAATCTTGCGGACGATCGCCAGCCCGACCCCGGTTCCGCGATGGCCTTGCGACGCCTTGCCGCGATAGAAGATGTCAAAGACTGTTTTGCTCTCCTTGTTCGGGACACCGGGTCCGTGGTCACGAACGAAGTAAGTCACGGTATTGGCATCTTTCCAACTGCCGATTTCAATCGGTCCGCTCTCTGCCGGGGCATAGTTGAAGGCGTTGCCGACCAAGTTGGAAAAGATCTGGTAGACCAGGCTTTCCGGCAGCCAGATGGGGGGCAGAACCTCTTTGGTCACTTGATGATCAGCATGCTCAACGCGCAGTTCCTGCAGGACTTCCTCAATGATCATGTTGACGTCGGTCGCCTGATCGACCGTCTTGACATGGCTGACCTGGGCCAGATCGAGCAGGTCGTCAAGGAGAGCGATGGCACGTTCGCTTTGGCGTTCGACTTCTCCGAGGATCTGCAGGACCTGGTCATCGAGCACTTCCGCGTAGGTCAGACGCAGGAAATCCATGTAGGTGACCACCGGGGCGAGGATGCCACGCAGGTCATGGGAGATCGAATGCGCAAAGGCATCGAGTTCCCGGTTGGCTTCCTGAAGCTCCTGCTCGGCCTTTTTGCGTTCGGTAATATCGCGGCAAACCGCCAGTTTCTGGCGCAGGCCGTCCTCTTCCGGCAGAGGCGAATGGACAATTTCATAGATGCGACCGCGGTCGCCGAGATTCCGTTCATCGCGGACGGTGCGGTTGCGAAAAACCTTGTCCATCGGACACCAGGAGCAGGGGACGCTGGCATTGTGCATGACGTCGAAACAGCGATCGCCGACGCGATCGCCGAAAACCTCCACCATGGCGCGGTTCATGAAGGTCAGGCGAAAGTCTTCCGCGGCGATATAGGCCATGTCATCCATATTCTCGAGCACGGTCCGAAAACGGGCTTCGCTTTTTTTCAGTTCACGGGTTCTTTCCTCGACGTGCATTTCCAGGGTCGCGGCCTGCTCGCGAAGCGACCCTTCCAGGGAATGTTGTCGGGTCAGATCGATGAAGGACTCGATACCGCCAATGATCTCACCGGTGTCATCACGGAGGTAGTCCATGTTCTTCAAAAGATGAATGGTCTCTCCGGTCTTGGTGACAACGTTGCAGTGCGCGCCGACGATCGGTTTGGGAATGTTTCGATTGAACAAGCCGCAATGTTCGCCGCAAGGGACCCCCTGCAGGAAGGAACAGTGCTGACCGACAGCTTCTGCGGCAGAAAAACCGGTAATCCGTGCGGCCGCCGGATTCCAGTAGACGATCTGCATCTCCCGGTTGACGACGAAGACCCCGCTCGGCATGGTGCCGAGAGCCTGCTCGAGGGTCATATTCTGAATGATGGATGTGTCTGCGGACATCAAATCGGCCCTTCTGGATTTGCACAGCTTAAGCGCGGCCGACAATCGCAACATCGATGCGCACCGCACCGCCCTGTCTGAAAACCCGGGAGCATTCACGCATGGTGGCTCCGGTTGTCATGATGCCATCGACCAGCAGAGCCCTTTTTGCTGACAGAGGTTTGTCCAGCGCAAAGACGCCCTTGAAATTGAGGCGACGCTCGGCAGCGGATAACCCTTGCTGGCTCGGGGTCTTGCGGGTTTGTTGCAGAAGTTTGACAAGCAGCGGAATATCGAGATGTCGGGACAGCGGGCGCGCGATTTCCACGGCCTGATTGAAGTGGCGCTATTGCAAACGAACGCAGTGTAAAGGGACCGGCACGATGCATCGCGGGGTGTCTGCAGCGGGTATATCCGGCAAGGTGTCGGCAAGCCATTCACCGAGCGGTTTGGCGAGCGTCAACCGGTTCTGGTATTTGAGGGCCCGGACGGGCCTGGCGAATGCTGCCCTGATACCGTCCCACAGCGTGGACGGCGGAAAATTCCGGTGGGTTTTGCAGACAGGCCGGGCAGAGATGATTCGATGTGGCTTTCGGGTAGGAATGGGCGCAACGCCGACAGCAGGCCGGGCCGACCGGCGCCCTCTGGGCCAGGCAGTCATCGCAGAAGCCGATTCGGGCTTCCGGGGGGCAAACGTTGCTCACA
>JARRPG010000112.1:0-5966 GCA_037383085.1 Desulfuromonadales bacterium
GTTGTCCTGCGTCTGCTCGACAAGGCCTCCAGTGTCCTCTCTCTGGAAGAGATCGGATTGGACCGCGATATCCTGCGCCAGTTCGAAACGATGATCGGCAAAAGTCACGGCATCCTCCTGGTGACCGGGCCGACCGGATCGGGCAAAACCACCACTCTCTACGGCGCCCTGACCCGTCTCAACAGCCGCGAAAAGAACATCATCACCGTGGAAGACCCGATCGAATACCAGCTGCCCGGAGTCGGTCAGATCCAGGTCAATCCGAAGATCGACCTGACCTTTGCCAACGGTCTGCGCTCGATTCTGCGTCAAGATCCGGACATCATCATGGTCGGCGAGATTCGTGACCGGGAAACCGCGGAAATTGCCGTGCAATCGGCGCTGACTGGACACATGGTCTTTTCGACCCTGCATACCAACGATGCCGCAGGCGCCCTGACCCGTCTGGTCGAGATGGGGGTCGAACCCTTTCTCGCGGCTTCGAGCATCGTCGGCATCATGGCCCAGCGCCTGGTCCGGACCATCTGCCCGCATTGCCGTGAACCGCATCAGCCGACGCCGGAACTGCAGGACGAGATTGCCCGGGAGCTCGACCTGCCCGGCGATGCGGCCTTCTACCGGGGACGGGGTTGCGAGCGTTGCATGCAGATCGGTTACTGGGGACGAACCGGGATTTATGAACTTTTGAAGGTCGATGATACGGTGCGGGAACTGCTGCTGCAGGACAAGGATGCCGCAACCATCAAGAAGGCGGCCATCCGGCAGGGGCTGCGGCCCTTGCGTCTGGCCGGAATCGATAAGGCCCTGCAAGGGATCACCTCGCTTGAGGAAGTCATGCGGGTGACCCAGGAGGAGGTCTGAATTGCCGCTGTTCGAGTATGCGGGTCTCGACAACCAAGGTCGCAAGAAGACCGGCACGATCGATGGTCCCGGTCGCAAGGCCGTTACTCAGCAGCTGCGCAGCCAGGGGATCTTCCCGACGGAGCTGCGCGAAACGCGTCAGCAGAAGGCCCGCAGCCGCACTTTTGGGTTCAGCGTGGGGCGCAAACTGCCACCTGGGGAACTGGCGGCAGCAACCCGGCAGATGGCAACCCTGCTGAGCGCGGGCTTGGCGCTGGACGACACCCTGAACACGGTCTGCGAGCAGAGCGACCAACCGCTTTTGTCCCGAACCTTTGCCCGGGTCCGTGAAGACGTCGTCCAGGGCGGCACGCTGCACCAGGCCCTGGCGGCCCACCGGCAGATCTTTCCGGACCTGTTCATCAACATGGTCCAGGTCGGCGAGGACAGTGGCACCCTCGACCAGACCCTGCACCGGCTGGCCGATTTTCTCGAGAACCAGGCCCGCATGCGCTCCCGAATCCAGGCGGCCCTGGCTTATCCGGTATTGATGACGCTGGTCGGCAGCGGTGTCCTGGTCTTCCTGTTCGTCTTCGTGGTGCCGAAAATCACCAGCATGCTGCATGAGCTCGAACAGGCCTTGCCCTGGCCGACCCTCATGCTGATTACGGTGACCAATTTTCTGGTCCATTGGTGGTGGCTGCTGGTCCTGCTGCTGATTGTGGCGATCGTGGCCTTCGGTCGCTATCGGCGGTCCGAGCAGGGCCGCCTGCGGACCGATGCGCTGCTCCTGAAAGTACCCTTGTTCGGACGTCTGCAGCTGCTGATTGCCACCTCGCGTTTTGCCCGCACCCTCGGGACGCTTCTGGAGAGCGGCGTGCCTTTGCTCAAGGCTCTGGATATCGCCCGCAAACTGCTGACCAGTCGGATTCTCAACGAGGCGGTGAAGACCGCAACCCAGTCCGTCCAGGAGGGCGGCAGCCTGGCCGCATCCTTGAAGCAGACCGCGGTTTTCCCGCCGATGCTGGCCCAGGTGACGGCCGCCGGCGAAAAGAGCGGCCAACTTGAGGACATGCTGTTCCGGGTGGCCGACACCTACGAACACCAGACCGACCTGTCGATTTCCAGTCTGCTCTCCCTGCTCGAACCGCTGATGATCCTGGTGATGGGCAGTGTGGTCGGCTTCGTGGTGCTGGCCATCCTGCTACCGATTTTCCAGGCCAGCCAGGGATTTGGTTAAACGAAAAATTTCCACAAGGCACCAGGACACGAAGAAAAACTCACAAGACGCATTTGCATGATTAGTTTTTAAAACAAAAACATTTTGCTTTTCTTGGTGCCTTCGTGCCTTGGTGGCAATATTTAAAGAGTCAACACAAGGAGAAAGAAACAGAATGAAATCATCCCGTTTCCGTGAAAATCGCGGTTTCACCCTGATCGAGATCATGGTGGTGGTGGTCATCCTCGGCATCCTGGCTGCGGTCATCGTTCCCAACTTCCTCAGCCGGCCGGATGAGGCCAAAGTGACCAAAGCCAAGGTCGATATGAAAGGGATTCAAGAGGCGCTTGGCCTGTTCAAGCTCGATAATGGATTCTATCCGTCAACCGATCAGGGTCTTAAGGCCCTGGTTGAGAAACCGCAAACGGGACGGATCCCGAGCAAGTTCCCGGCGGACGGCTATCTCCAGCTGGGAAATGGAATAGAAGGCTGACCAAGGGCGACTGAGGTGGCTGCATGACGGAAGAACCGGGACCGGTGACGCCGTCTCGCGGCTCGAGGCAGAACCGGCCACTTGATCTTCCTTGATCCCCTATCCGGTCCCGAAGGCAGTCATGACGCGGCAACGGTTTTATCATCGCGCAGGGAAAAGGAAGGGTTTCTCCGCCCCCCACCCTCGACGGCAGCGATCCGCCGGCTTCACGCTTATCGAGCTGGTCGTGGTGATGGTGCTGATCAGCTTGTTCATGCTTTTCAGCATCCCCCTGTTCGGTGACATCGGGACCAGTCGACTCGATTCCTCAGCGCGACGGCTGGGCGGGACAATCAAATACCTGTACAACGAAGCGGCGGTTCTGGGCCAGGAATATCGTTTCGTCTTCGATCTGAATGAGGGGCTTTACCGGGCTCAAATCCTCGGTCACACTGGTGAGCTGATCGATGATGCTGCCTATGGCCGAGAGGCCGCTTTGAAGGACGGGGTCCATTTCAGGGATCTGCAGGTCCCCGGCCGGGGGAAATTTACCTCCGGAGAGGTGACGATTCGCGTGGTTGTTCCCTTGACGGGAACCACCGAAGTGTATCCCGGATACCGGGAGTTTTGATTCGAGGGCTCAGGCCGTTGGCGAGACCGGGATATTTTCATGAGCCAGAAGAGCAGAGCAGGGCCATGCAGCGGATTCACCTTGCTGGAGATCATGATTGCCCTGGCCATCATCAGTATTGCCATGATTGCTCTCCTCGGGCTGACAAACCGCTCGATCAGTGTTCACGATCGCCTGCAGCGCGTCACCGAGGCGACGCTCCTGGCGCAAAAGATGATGGCCGAAACAGAGATCAAAGCCGAAAGTGGCACTCTGAACAGGCAGGATGCCGAAGGCGTTTTCGAAGCGCCGAACGAGGCCTATCGCTGGCAGATCGCTTTTCGTGATACGCCTTTGCCTTCCGTGGAGATGGTCACGGTGACGGTGCTCTGGGGTGACGAGGAAAACCGTGAGTTCGTTGACATCGCATCCTTTGTGTTTTAAGACATTCCGCCAGGGGGAAAGGGGCTTCACGTTAATCGAGATCCTGGTCGCGATCAGCATCCTGGCGATCGTCCTGTCGTCCATTTACGGCATCTTCACATCCGTGAGCAGGGCCCGCGAGCGGCTTGATGCGGACAGCGCGGATTATCATCGCGCCCGGGTTGTGTTTGATCGCCTGGGGCGCGAATTGCGTGGGGCTTATTTCCAGAGGAACAACCCTGATTTGGTCTTTGCCGGCGGTGCCGATTCGCCCTCTGTGTTGGAATTCGAACTGACGACGACGGCGGTCACGCCGATCAGTCAAACCGGATCGGGGATCGCCAACGTGCGTTATCTGCTGACCGAAGATACGGAGGAAGACAAAGACGGGCTGGTGCTGATGCGTCGTGAACGGCCGGTGCATCAACCGGCGTCACCGAATGACACGGCCGACATGATGCGTCTGGTGCCGGGGGTGGAGGCGATGTCGCTGCGTTTTTTTAACGAGGGCCGGTGGCAGACCCGATGGGACGGAGCGACCTCCGGTTTACCGGAACTGGTTGAAATCTCCTTGCAGCTTCTCGGCCGTGAAGACGGAGGGGTGCGTTTTGTCTCCGCTTTTGATGTGCCTGATGTGAAGCCACGATGAACAGCCGGAAACAGGAAAAAGGCATGGCGCTTCTGCTGGTGCTGGTGGTTGTCGCCCTGTTGACGTCACTGTTGACCGACCTGGCGTTCTCCACGTTGGTTGATTTGCGTTTGACCGAAACGTTCCGTGATGGCACAAAGGCTTATTACCTGGCCAAGGGGGGCATCAATGCGGGTCGCATGATCCTGCAGAACGACAAAAACGATTTCGATTCCGACAAGGAGATCTGGGGCATGGGTATTGTCAACTTTCCAGTTGGCGACGGGTTTGTCAGTGTCCAGATCGAAGACCAGGGGGGGCGCTTGTCTCTCAATGATATGGTCAAAGGGGACAATCCCCAGGCCGTTATGATCGATCGTTTTTACCGCTTTCTGTTGGCGATGGATCTTGGCGCCGATGTGGACCCGGCAGAGTTGACGGCGGCTCTCGTCGACTGGCTGGACGAGAATGATGAGCCCTATGCAGAGATTCGGACCGATGGCCTGAACATTCCGGTTGCCGGGGCGGAGGAGATTTATTATCGTAGCCAGTCACCGGCCTACAGCTGCAGAAACGGCGCGATCGAAACGCTCCAGGAGATGACCTTGATCAAGGGGTTCACCCCGGAACTGGTAGAAAAAATCCGACCGCACCTGACGGCTTATGGCACGCAAAAGATTAATATCAACACCGCAAGTGCTGAAGTATTAATGTCGCTCGACTCGCAGGTCGAGCGCGAGACGGCCGAGCGAATCATTGAGTTTCGTGACCAGGAGCCCATCAAAACAATTGACCAACTGGAGCCGATTCTGACGACGGAAATCTATTCAGCGCTCAAAGCCCAGGCCCTGACCGAACCGCAGCAACTCGGTACAACCAGCGAGACTTACCGGATCGAATCGGTTGCCATGATCAACGATGGTCAGCGCAAGGTTGAAGGTCTTGTCGATAAAATTGGTAACCGACTGCTTTTCATCAAGGTGAACTGACATTATGAGTAAACACTTGATCGGCATCGATATCGGAAACCGCACGCTGCGGGTTGCCATCCTGTCCCGGGAGAAAGGTCAGGTGAGCGTTAAGGACCTAGCAAAACGCGAGTTTTCCGATCCGGAGGAGCTCTCCACACAATTGCGAGATCTGCTTGACGGCGTCTTTCGTCTCGGTGACCAATTGGTGACGAGTTTACCGATGCGCAGGGCTTATGTGCGCAACCTCAATTTTCCTTTCCAGAATGAAAGCAAGATTGCCGCCGCTCTGCCTTTCGAATTGTCGGCTCAACTACCGGTCTCGATCGACGATTGTGCGACAGCCATCCAAAAGCCGCAACCGGTCGATGAGGGCGCCCAGGTTGTCGCGGCTGCTGTCGCCAAGGATGCGATCGAAGCCCTCCTGGAAACCTTTGACGCCGCAGAATTACCCCTGCATCGTGTTGACCTGGCGCCCTACTGTTACGTTGCGGGCCTCGGCAAGCAAATCGATGACGGCCTGCTGGTCTCTTCTTTGGAGCAGGAGCTGACCATTGCTCTGGTCCAGGACGGTCAGCTGCGTGATTATCGCGTTCTGCCACCCCTTGCCGACCAAGCGGTCGCCGCGCAAGTGCCGGCTCTGCTGCGCGAGATCAAGGTGCTCGCTCACGTGGGTGGCTTGAATGAACCGCCGATCAGCGTGATGGGGAGCGAACAGGTGGCGGAGCTTGCGACGGCCCTTCAGCAGGCCGGACTGCCGGTGAATGTCCTGGCCCTTGAAATCGGTGGTCGATTGATCGAGGCGG
>JARRPG010000113.1:0-2821 GCA_037383085.1 Desulfuromonadales bacterium
CCCTCCGGGTCGATGGAGGACACGCTGCTGATCGGTGACCATCTGCTGGTCAACAAGTTCATTTACGGCACGCATTTGCCCTTTACGGACGAACCGATTTTGCAGGTTCGCGAGCCGGAACGCGGCGATATCATCGTCTTCGAGTTCCCGGAAGACAAGGACAAGTCCTATTTCGAGCGCCGCGATTTCATCAAGCGGGTCATCGGTCTGCCCGGTGATACGGTCGAAATTCGCAGCAAGAACGTTTACGTCAACGGCGAACGCTACATCACGCCGGAAGCCGTCTACAAGGATGGCAACCTGACCGCCGGTCCGCGCGACAACATGCCGCCGGTCAAAGTCCCGGAAGACAAGTATTTCGTTATGGGCGACAACCGCGACCGATCTTATGACAGCCGCTTCTGGGGGTTCGTCGATGCCTCCGCCATCAAAGGGCTGGCCTTCATCAAATACTGGTCCTGGGACAGCAAAGAATTCATGCCGCGCTGGAACCGGATTGGTCGGCTGATCGAATAGCGCGGACAGCCGTCCACATTCTGCAAAGCGCAGGGCAGGGCACCTTGATCAAGGTGCCTTTTTTTGCGTTCATTCTGGGTCTCGGGGCAAAGACTTTAGGATGATAGTAAAAGAAAATGAGCTTGCTCATTGCCACTAAGACACGAAGGCACCAAGCATTCCTTAACACTTCGTGTCTTTGTGCCTTCGAGGCTATCAAGAGTTTCTCTTATCGATTGCCCAACCGGATCGTCCAACCCCCTCCCTATGCTAAAATAAAAAACAGCGAGGACTCTTATATGTTCAAACGTACACTCTGGCTGCTCGGCACGGTGACGGCTCTGCTCCTTCTGGCCGGCTGCCCCGACGAGCAGAAAACAACCGACCAAAGCTCCGGTTATGTCAGTGCGACCGAAGCCTACCTGACACATTTCGGCAAGCCACCCCAGGGGAAGGAGGGGCGGGCATACGCCCGGGTGGCCTACCTGCCGATGAGCAACGACCCGGGAAAGATTCGGGCCCTCCCGGTTTTTCTCTATGACGAAGCAGATCAGGTGACGAAGATCCTGCGGCGGTTGATCAGTGACACCTTGATCCTGCCGTCGGACAGCGAATTGTATAAACCCTTCCCGAATGACTTGCAGGTGACCGTCAGCCCGGTTGAAGATGGCACGCAAACCCTACACCTGCAGACCGCCCAGTCCTGGGACAGGACCGCGCAGGAGCTCACAGTGCAGGCCTTTGCCGAGACCGCATTGCAGTTTCCAGAGACCCGGCGGGTCCGCGTCACCCTGAACGATAAACCCCTGTCGACCATGCCTGCCGCAGGTTATCAGCATCAGCCGGACATGATTGACGACGTGGGCCTGCCAGATCTGGTGTTGATGGCCGGGGTCTGGAACGCTGAGGACAGCGCACCGGCAGAGCTCCTCATCGAGTTCGACCGCCCCATCCGGTTGAATACCTTTTCGCTGACCGATGCCGACGGCAACAAGGTGGCGGGTGACTATTACCTCTCGATCTTCCAGATGGCCGTTGTGGTGCATCCGCAGGAACCGGAGCGTTATCAAGCAGGAACCCCGCTGCACGCCGCCTGGGATGTCACCGATGATCTCGGTCGCCGCAGCCAGGGTGAAAAAACCTTGTCTTTGATTCGCTTTGCGCATTGACCGGAAGCCAACGATTTTGGACCTCTGCAGAGAAGAATTTCGAGACCGAAAAAGATCTTTTCTGTTTTGATTGACTCGACACAACGGCCTTGCTATATTGCTGAAAATTTTGTTTCCCACACGTCTCCTTTTAAGCCGATCCAGAGAGGTCGGTAAGGGTGGCTGACATGCTTCCAGTAACCGACAAAAACCGACGCGCGCCTTTCCGTATCCTGCGGAGAGGTCTTTTTTTATCCTGAATTCCAGCGGAGGAACTCCATGGCCAAGGCGGAAACCGCAATCCTGGACCAGGCCGGCATCGGCCGCGCACTGACCCGGATTGCCCACGAAATCCTCGAACACAACAAGGGCTGTGAAAACATTGCCCTGATCGGCATCCGCACCGGTGGCGACCACCTGGCGGCCCTGCTGCGTGATCGCATCCGCGAGATCGAAGGCGGCGATGTGCCCCTCGGTGAAGTCGACATCACCATGTACCGGGATGACCTGGCGGCCCGGGGCAGCCTGCCGATCGGTAAAACCAACATTCCGTTCCCGCTCGACGGTCGGCATGTCGTGCTGGTCGATGACGTCCTGTTCACGGGACGGACGATTCGCTCGGCCATGGATGCCCTGATCGATTTCGGCCGGCCGAGTTCCATTCAGCTGGCAGTTCTGATCGATCGCGGTCATCGGGAGCTGCCGATTCGGGCCGATTATGTCGGCCGCAACGTGCCGACCGCCCGCGATGAAGAAGTCATCGTCACCTTCGACCCGGATCATGTGCCGCAGGACGTGCGGCTGATCAAGTCTTAACCGTCAGGGAGGAACAGCATGGCATTCCAGCACAAGCACATTCTCGGCATGGCGCAGATGGCGAAAGAGGATATCGAGATCATTCTGGATACCGCCGACGCCTTCAAGGAAGTCAACGCCCGGGAGATCAAGAAGGTGCCGACCCTGCGCGGCAAGACCATTATCAATGCCTTCTTCGAGGCCAGCACGCGGACCCGGTTGTCCTTCGAAATTGCCGGCAAGCGGCTGTCCGCGGACACGGTGAATATCTCCGGCTCAACCTCGTCGGTGGTCAAGGGCGAAACCCTGGAGGACACCGCGCGCAATATCGAAGCCATGGCGCCCGACATCATCGTCATCCGGCACGGGCATTCCGGTGCACC
>JARRPG010000114.1:0-3381 GCA_037383085.1 Desulfuromonadales bacterium
GTTTCTGCAGCACCCATTCTACGGTTTATTGATAAAGTATAAATAAAAATTTTCGCCTTTATTCTTGACTATTATTATATGATTCGCTAAGGTTCAGAAAATCCTTCAACGGGGAAATGGGTCTTCCTTTGGCCGTTACAGAAAAGCCAGAGTACAGACCGACCGTGACGAGGGAACCAAGCCCGTTCATCAGGAGTCTTTTATGAGTCAGATTTATAGCGATAATTCCCTGTCCATCGGCCGGACCCCGCTGGTTCGCCTGAACCGTGTTGGAGCGGACAACGGCGCGAGAATCCTGGCCAAGATCGAAGGCCGCAACCCGGCCTATTCGGTGAAGTGCCGGATCGGCGCGGCCATGATCTGGGATGCTGAAGAGAAGGGCCTGCTGGGCCCCGGTCGTGAACTGATCGAACCGACCAGCGGCAATACCGGTATTGCGCTGGCTTTTGTCGCTGCCGCCCGCGGCATCCCGATCACCCTGACAATGCCGGAAACGATGAGCCGGCGCAAAAGGCATGAGCGGGGCCATTGCCGAAGCCGAAAATCTCGCCGCCTCAGACCCGGAGCGCTATGTCCTGCTGCACCAGTTCAAGAACCCGGCCAACCCGGAGATCCATTTTCGCACCACGGGACCCGAGATCTGGAACGATACCGACGGCGATGTCGATGTGCTGGTCGCCGGGGTTGGCACCGGGGGAACGATCACCGGCATCGCCCGGTATTTCAAAAATCACCGCAACAAAGCGCTTCACGCGGTTGCGGTGGAACCGACCGACAGCCCGGTGATTACCCAACAGATGGCTGGCCAGGATCTGCAGCCCGGACCGCACAAGATCCAGGGCATCGGCGCCGGCTTCATCCCCGATACGCTCGATCTCGCTCTGGTCGACCAGGTCGAACAGGTCAGCAACGATGAAGCGATCGAATTCGCCCGTCGCCTGGCGCGCGAAGAAGGCATCCTGGCCGGAATTTCCTGCGGTGCAGCAGGCGCTGTCGCCGCCCGTCTGGCCGCGCAAGCGGAATACAAGGGGAAAACGATCGTCGTTATTTTGCCGGATTCCGGCGAGCGCTATCTGACCAGTGTTCTCTACGAGGGGATCGTCTGACGGCCCCCGGGGAGACGCCGCACGAGCAAAAAGATGATGCGTCGCCATGCGTTTTCGGTTGACAGTGAGGCGCATTTCTTTCAGTCTGTGACCACATAGCTGCCAGCGAGCAGCGTCTTTATCGAGAGTGGTGGAGGGACAGGCCCTGTGAAGCCACAGCAACCGACCCGCGATGCCTGGCATGCGAGGTGACAGGTGCTAATTCCTGCCCCGGTTTTCCGGGGGAAGATGAGGACGGCGCTTTGAGAACACAGGATGTCTTCTCCGGGCCCCTTCTCACCATTCGGGAAGGGGCTTTGTCGTTCCCTTCTCAGCAACCCAAGGAGGAGAGATGAAAACCGCAAACCGAGCCATCGAAACCCGTCTGGTGCAGCTGGGGGTCGGCTGCGACGAGCGCACGGGAGCGATCAGCGTTCCGATTCAGCCGAGTGCCACCTACCGGCATCCGGGCGTGGGTGAATCGACCGGTTTCGACTACACCCGTTCCGGCAATCCCACCCGGCAGGTCCTCGAGGAAGGCCTGGCCGCCCTGGAAGGCGGCGCCCGAGCGCTGGCTTTCGCTTCGGGCATGGCCGCGCTGACGACCTTTTTCCTGCACTTTGCACACGGTGATCACATGATCGTCAGCGAAGACCTTTACGGCGGGACTTACCGTGTTCTCGATCATATCTTTGCCGACTTCGGCTTGTCGGTGACTTATGTCGACACCACCGATACCCAGGCGGTTGCGGCCGCGATTCAGGACAACACCAAAGCGTTGCTGATCGAGACCCCGGGCAATCCACTGCTCGGCATCTCCGACCTGGCCGCCCTCGGCAACCTCTGCCAGCAAAGAGGGTTGCTTTACGTGGTTGACAACACCTTCCTCAGCCCGGTGCTGCAGCAACCCTTCGCCTTCGGGGCCGATGTCGTGATCTACAGCGCCACCAAGTACCTCGGTGGGCACAACGATCTCTGTGCCGGTGTTCTGATCGCGCGGCAAGAAGATCTTGGTGAGCGTCTCTATTTCCTGCAGAACTCGACCGGCGCCATCCTGCCGCCGACCGATTGCTGGCTTTTGCTGCGCAGTCTCAAGACCCTGGCCCTGCGCCTGGAGCGTCAGTGTCACAATGCCGGCATCATCGCCGGATGGCTGCAAAGCCATCCGCGGGTCACCAAGGTCTATTACCCGGGATTGGAGGATCACCCCGGGCATGCCCTGTGCCGCCAGCAGGCGAAAGATTTCGGGGCCATGCTCTCCTTCCGGGTCGACACGGCAGAGACCGCTCGGACGCTGCTCAAAAAGCTGCAGCTGATCTCCTTTGCCGAGAGCCTCGGCGGCGTCGAGTCGCTGATGACCCTGCCCGCCGTGCAAACCCACGCCGATATCCCAGCAGCGGATCGTGAGCGGCTCGGTATCTGCGAACGCCTGCTGCGGCTGTCCGTCGGCACGGAAGCGGTCGAAGACATCCTTGCCGATCTGGAGCAGGCGCTGGCATGATGGCACGCCACGAAGACACAAAGACACGAAGACGTTCAGGCACGTGCAAATCAACAGATCAAATGCCGAGAATTTATTCAACAAATGTCTTTGTGTCTTGGTAACTTTTTGGCCTACACTTTGCTCAGGAATTCATTATGACTGACAAACCCTATCGCCCGGCAACACTCCTCGTCCACCAGGGCATGGATCGCGATCCGGCCACCGGTGCGTCCACCGTGCCGATCTACCAGGCCTCGACCTACCATCATGACGCTGGCTTGGCGGGGGCCTATGAGTATGCCCGCAGCGGCAACCCGAGCCGCGAGCAGGTGGAAGAGGCGGTCGCCCTGCTCGAAGGCGGCACCCGCGGATTTGCCTATGCCTCGGGCATGTCGCGATCAGCAGCGCCCTGGCGCTGCTTGACAGTGGCGACCACCTGATCGCTTCGGCCGACCTTTACGGTGGCTCCTGGCGCTATCTGACCGGGGTTCTGCCGCACCAGGGCATCACGTGCAGCCTGGTCGACACCACCGATCCGGACGCAGTGCTGGCAGCGATCACCCCGCAGACCCGGGCCCTGTTTTTGGAAACCCCCTCCAATCCCCTCTTCCGGGTCACAGATTTGCGGACGATGGTCGAAATCGCCCGAGAGCACCAGCTGCTCACCATGCTCGACAACACCTTCATGACGCCGGCTCGGCGGGGGCCTATGACTATGCCCGCAGCGGCAACCCGAGCCGCGAGCAGGTGGAAGAGGCGGTCGCCCTGCTCGAAGGCGGCACCCGCGGATTTGCCTATGCCTCGGGCATGTCG
>JARRPG010000115.1:0-2776 GCA_037383085.1 Desulfuromonadales bacterium
ACAATTATCGAACCGGGTCAATCTCAGTCATACCTTCGTGCAAGGCGGTGTCGGTGGCTTGGCCGCTGCCATGTGCGGCTATCAGTGGCAGCGCTACGGCAAGGACCGGCCACGCTTCGTCATTGTCGAGCCGGATCGTGCCGACTGTCTATACCAAAGTGCCAAAAACGGGCAACCGACCGAGGTCCGGATTACCGAAGAAACGATCATGGCAGGCATGTCCTGCGGCCGGGCCTCTGAACTCGCCTGGCAAGTCATCTGTCAGGGCGCGGAAGATTTTATGACCATTCCTGATACCCTGGTTTCTCCGGTTATGAGGGACCTGGCGGCGGTTCGTTACGGTGACACACCTATCGTTGCCGGGGAGTCGGCAGTCGCCGGTCTTTCTGCCCTGATTGCGGTGAGCCGCAGGGATGACCTCCGTGAGACACTGGCATTGACCAAGCAGAGCCAGGTGCTCTTGTACGGCACCGAAGGGGCGAACGCTGCGCGCGCAAAGGATGATGCGTGATCAGTGCCTCGATGCCCTGTTGCTGACGACCGAACCGAATGTCCGGTATTTCAGCGGCTTCTACAGCCAGTTCTGGCATAGCCCGACCCGGCCCTGGTTCCTGGTTGTACCCCTGGAAGGGAAGCCGATTGCCGTGATTCCGGAGATTGGCCAGAGTGGCATGGCCGCGACCTGGCTCGACGACATCCGCACCTGGCCGGCCCCGCGCCCGGAAGACGACGGCGTGTCCCTCTTGGGCAACGTCATCCGGGAACGACAGCGGTTTGGGCGTATCGGAGTCACCCTCGGTCATGAGAGTACCCTGAGGATGCCTGCAGCCGATTTCCGGAGGTTGAGGAAACTTCTCCAACCGGTAGAAATCGTCGATTGCACAATGCTGATCCGGTCTCTGCGGAATCTCAAATCGCTGGAAGAGATTGCCAAGATGCGTCATATCTGCCGACTGACGTCCGACGCTTTTGAGGTCTTGCCGGAACGATTGCGGACCGGGGAAACAGAGCGCGAGAATTGCCGGCGATTTCGGATCGACCTGCTTGAACGCGGCGTCGATGATTCCCCCTACCTCATCTCCGGTTCGGGGCCGGGCGGTTACGACAGCATCATCATGGGGCCGAGTGACCGGGTTCTGCAGGAAGGCGACGTGATGATCATCGATACAGGCAGCACCTTCGAAGGCTACTTCAGCGATTTCGACCGCAATTTTGCTTTCGGTCGCGCTGACAGCGAACTCTGCGAAGCCTACCGGACTGTGTACGCCGCCACCGAAGCCGGTCTTGCGTCGGCCCGGCCGGGGGCGACCATGGCCGACCTCTGGCAGGCGATGTGGGCGGTTCTGGAGGCGGGAGGAGCGCTTGGCAACGATGTCGGGCGAATGGGGCATGGACTCGGCATGCAACTGACTGAGGGCCCTTCGGTGACGCCCTTTGACACGACTGTCTTGCAGCCGGGCATGGTCATCACCCTCGAACCTGGCATGACCTTCGCCCCCGGAAAACAGATGGTGCATGAAGAGAACCTGTTGATCACTAATGCTGGTGCGGAACTCCTGTCGCGAAGGGCCCCAGCCGAAATTCCCGTGGTTGTTTGAGGATCAGCTATGTCGAAAGATCAGAACATCAACGTTCAGCAAGTGCAGACAGAAGTGTTATTGGATACGATCGCTCCTTTAGGAAGGGTCGGGCTCCTGGCATTGGCAACCGATTACAACAGCGAGCAGGATCTGCGCCGGATTTTTCCGGAAGGGATCGAGATTTTCACCAACCGCATCAAAAATGCCAACCCCACCACAATTGAAAATCTGCGCGCCATGGCCGGAGATATCACCCGTGCTGCGGAAGGCATTCTCCCGGAACTGGGGGTTGATGCGATGATTTACGGCTGCACCTCGGGGACCATTGCCATCGGCACCCATTCGATCAACGAACTGGTCCACGCCGCCTGGCCGGGCATTCCGGTAACCAACCCGGTGGTTGCCGCACAGGCTGCGTTCAAGGCCTTCGACGCCCAGAAAATCTCTGTGCTGACGCCTTATCTCGATGAAGTCAACCAGCAGATGGGACGGCATTTTCTCGAGCAGGGATACGATCTGCTGAACATTGCCGGTTTCGGTTTTGACAACGACATCGAGATGACCTCGATTTCGCCTGAAACGATTTACCGTGGTGCCCTCGAGGTCTGTGATCCGCAGGCCGATCTCCTGTTCATTTCCTGTACAGCATTGCGCTCTTCGCTGGCCATCGCGCGAATTGAAAAAGCGCTTGGCAAGCCCGTGGTGACCAGTAATCAGGCCCTGGCCTGGCACGTCCTGCAACTGCTCGATTTGACGGTCGCGGTGCGGGGTTTCGGGTCTTTATTCGAAACAGGATGTCTCGCATAACGATACATTGCAGTTTTGTTCGATGGAAAATCTGTCGATTTTTTAACCCCCAACAAGAAGGAGAAACAGAATGAAAAAACTGGTTGGTTTGGTTGTTGTGATGGTCTGTTTGTTCGGTTTTGGCGTTGTTCAGGCGAGCGATTATACCGGAGATAAGCTGGAAGCACGTCTCGCCACCGAAGACCTGGAAAATGACAGCATGACGGTCTGGTCGAACAAGTTTGCCGATGAGATGCGTGACTGGTCCGGCGGCAAGATCGATATCACGGTTTATCCCTACGGCTCCCTCGGCGACACCCGCGATATCAACGAGCTCTGCCAGATGGGCGTGATCGAATTCGTGGTCACCGACTACGCATGGATCAGCTCCTTCGTCCCGGAAGCCCAAG
>JARRPG010000116.1:0-4125 GCA_037383085.1 Desulfuromonadales bacterium
GATCGGCGCATCCACCGGCTACGGCCTGGCCACGAGAATCACCGCCGCATTCGGTAGCGGCGCCGCCACCCTCGGGGTGTTTTTCGAAAAACCTGGCACCGAGCAGAAGCCCGCCAAGCCCGGTTGGTACAATTCGGCGGCCTTCCACAAATACGCCGAGGCCGAGGGTCTCTACGCCAAGAGTATCGTGGGCGATGCCTTCAGTGACGTGATCAAGAAGAAGACCATAGAGACCATCCGCGCGGACCTCGGTCAGGTCGATCTGGTGGTCTACAGTCTGGCCGCCCCGCGCCGCCAGCACCCCGTCTCGGGCGTGGTCTACAACTCCACCCTCAAGCCGATCGGCAACGACACGGTGCAGCGTGGAATCGACACCGACAAGGGGACGATTGAGGAATACCACATCAAGGCGGCCACTCAGGAGGAGGTCGACAATACCGTGGCCGTCATGGGTGGCGAGGACTGGCAGATGTGGATTGAAGCCCTGGACGAGGCCGGCGTGCTGGCGGATGGCGCGAAAACGACAGCCTACACTTACATTGGCGATAAACTCACCTGGGACATCTACTGGGACGGCACCATCGGCGCCGCGAAAAAGGACCTCGACCGGCGTGTCATCGAGATCCGTAAGCGCCTCGCCAAACGCGGCGGCGATGCCAGGGTGTCGGTGCTGAAGGCCGTGGTCACCCAGGCCAGCTCCGCGATCCCGGCAATGCCGATCTACATTTCGTGCCTGTACAAGGTCATGAAGGAGCAGGGGAGCCACGAGGGCTGTATCGAGCAGGTCGACGGCCTGTTCCGTGACTCATTGTATGGCGCAGAGCCCCTGATGGACGAGGAGGGACGACTGCGCGCCGATGGCAAGGAACTGGCGCCGGCTGTGCAGGCGGCGGTCGAGGACATCTGGAACCGCATCGATACCGAGAACCTGCACCAGATTTCTGATTTTGCCGGCTATCAGCGTGACTTTCTACAACTCTTCGGTTTCGCGGTCGAGGGTGTCGACTACGAAGCGAATGTCGATCCGGTGGTGCCCATTAAAAATCTCGTTTAAACTCTCCTGTCGCGACGTGTCACATGTCCCATCAGCGAACGTGTCCGGCGCATTGCCACTAAGCCAGGCGTGAGGACCAGCACGACGTGTTCGATTCCGTTGCACCATTCTATACTCGACGGAGACCCCAGGGGTTATCTGGGAGGGTTAGCCCGACTGCAATTTGAGAAATCCACCCTGACCAAGCTGTTCCCTAAATCCGGGTACAACCACTATCAGCGAGGTACATATGGCCACTAAAACGGTTTCCAAGGACGAGTTGCTCACCCTCTCGGGGACTGAACTCCCCACCAGCGACTGGCTGACACTTTCCCAAGAGCGTGTTAACAGCTTTGCGGATTGCACTGAGGACCACCAATTCATTCATGTCGACCAGGAGAAGGCGAAGCAAACGCCCTTTGGTGGCACCATCGCCCACGGTTTTTTGACGCTCTCGGTACTCCCCAAGCTGGCCGAGGATGCCCTGATTCTGCCGGAGAATCTGGTTTTTGCCATGAATTACGGCTTCGACAAGGTTCGCTTCCTGGCACCTGTGCGCGTTGGCAAGCGAGTGCGAATGAACAGCAAGATCATCAGTGTCGAAGCCAAGGGGGATGATCGCTGTCTCGTCAAGACCGGCGTCTCGATTGAAATCGAGGATGAGGAAACACCTGCACTGATTGCAGAGTGGTTGAACATGTACGTTTGCGGCTAGGGGGACGGGCGGCAGATGGCGGGCGTCCGGGTCAAGCGATGCATAGGCCGCCCTGAACTGCTCCCTCAGGTGGCGAAACTCCCGAAACCGGGCCTGCCCTAAGTGGTCAGAGCCACTCGGAAAGCGGCGATATCGATCCGGCTCCCGGGGTAGAAAGCCTGATCGAAGGACGGCCGCGCCTTGATGCGGGCATGCCTGTGCATGGCGAGTTCGTAATTTATCAATAATATCAGAAACTTGATGGTTGCTGCCCGACAGGATCTTTTCTACCCTCCATCGGCATGAAGGATGTCATTTACCTGCTGCTTGATCTGCTATCGGCGCTTGCAAAAATAATGCGAAACCACCCGGGATCGAACCGTTCTCGGCTTACTATCACTATTTCTGAATCCCAGACGCCTGGTCAGATCAGCTGTCATCATCAAGCCATCTACCCTGCTCTCATTCCACAATGCATTGAAGAAACGAAAGTATCGCCTTCTGTATTCACGTCAGGGTGGCAGGAAGCCAGGACCAAAGGGGCCATCAGGAGAAGTCATCAAAGCCATTGTCGAGATGAAGCGGCGCAATCCACGGTATGGCTGTCCCCGCATTGCACAGCAAATCAATCTGGCGTTCGGATTGGAGTTGGACAAGGACACCGTGCGGCGAGTACTTGCTGTCCATTACAAACCGGATCCCTCCAATCGAGGCCCATCCTGGCTTACGGCTCTCAGCCATGCGAAAGATAGCTTGTGGAGCATTGATCTGTTCCGCGCAGAGTCCATTACATTGAAAACACATTGGGTTATGGTGGTTATGGATCAGTACACCCGCAGGGTCGTTGGCTTCGCTGTCCATGCAGGGAACGTGGATGGCCCCGCTGCTTGTCGCCTGTTCGATGAAGCGACTGCAGGGCAGGGCTGGCCAGAAAGGGTTAGTTCAGACAACGACCCGCTGTTTCAATACCATCGCTGGAAAGCGAATCTGCGAGTCCTCGAAATCGAGGACGTCAAATCGCTACCGCATGTACCGATGTCACATCCATTCGTGGAGCGATTGATTGGCAGTGTACGGCGAGAGCTACTGGATCAGACCTTCTTCTGGACTGCGACTGACCTGGAGAACAAGCTCAAAGATTACCAGTACTACTACAACGAGTATCGATGTCATTCCAGCAGGGAAGGCGATACTCCAGCTTCATCAATCCCCGGCAATGTCTTTCCCATCAATAACTACCGATGGAAAAGACATTGCCGTGGGCTATTTCAATTGCCAATGGCGGCGTGAAATTGGAATTCGCCAGGGACACCAGTTCTCATCCAGACCCCAATGCCTCCCTGGAGCGAGCGGGAATTTATATTCGCTCCAAGCCATGGATCTCGTCGCATGGCTCGGTCAACCCGGTCTGAGTACTTGACACCTTGGAAAGTATCGCTAATACTCAGTCTTACTTTCTTCTTACTTTGGCGTCGTTTTTACGGTAATGAAAGCAGAGATCATTAAGCTGTCCAGCAAAGGACAAATAGTCATTCCCAAAGCAATCCGGGCCGCCCACCAATGGGAGGTGGGACAAAAGTTGGAGCTGATCGATACCGGCGATGGCATCCTTTTACGGCCCGAAAAGCCCTTCCCGCGGACATCAATCGAGGCCGTTGCCGGTATTCTTAAATACACAGGCAAACCGAAATCTCTCGAAGACATGGAAGCTGCCATCAAGAAGGGTGCCAAAGAGTCCAGATGATCGCGGTCGACACCAATATTATTGTCCGGTTGATGACCGAAGACGACAAATCCCAATACCAGAAATCGGTGAATCTATTCCGTCGCCATGACATCTTCATCAGCATCACAGTCCTGCAGGAAACCGAATGGGTACTCCGCTACAGCTACCAATTCAACAGACGCGATATCAACAACGCGCTGCTCGGCCTCGCAGGACTTGAAAATGTCTACATCGATAATCCCACGGTGCTCATGCAAGCGCTGGATTGGCATGCCCAGGGGATGGATTTCTCAGATGCGCTGCATCTGTCTCACAGTGCCCGGGATAATCCTTTTTATACGTTCGATCAGAAACTGATCTCAACCGCCAGCAAAGTCACGTCCTATACATTGAAGAAACCGTAATTCCGGCCCGTATGCACAGAAAGTTCCGGGGGCGCAGGCATTGGGCCAGGGAAGAAAGAAAGCGAAGTGAATAGATGGCGGAGAGCGAGGGATTGGAGAACGCACGATGACTGTACACTGCACGAGCGCTCGGAATACTCTCAACGCTCCGGGCGAGGGATTGATCAGAACAGCCTAAGGGCTGTTCTGACCCCTGCGGGGCTTCGTCGCTGCGCTCCTCGTCCAAAATGCTCTATTGATCGCATTTTGTCGAACGAGGGTTTGAACC
>JARRPG010000117.1:0-5441 GCA_037383085.1 Desulfuromonadales bacterium
GATGCCCAGCCGGTAGCTGCCGCTGACCGGTGGCACAAGATAGCCAGTCCAGAGTATCGAAAACTCGTCTGCGACTTGCCCGGTCAACGGCGTCGTATCTTTCCAGATAAAGTCGACGGCGCCGTCCACCCGGACGAGTGCCGGCTCGCCCTCGTGGCGTGCATTGGCATAGTATGCGGCTATCAGGCCCGTCGCGCCCGCGTCCGCCTCCGCGGGCCGGAGAATGGCCGATGGGACGACCTCAAAGGAGGGAGCGCCATCTACGAGGCCGCAGCCCTGGGCGTAGTAGAGCTTGGCCGACGGCGCTAGCTTCTTACGAATTCCTTCCAGCGGGGTGACAGCCCTGGCCGGGGTGCCGTTGTAATTGCCCATCAGCGCCGACAGATGGTCGGCATTGGGCCCAACGACCGCAAGCGAGGCGAGGTCCTTGGGCAGAGGCAGCAGGTTGTCCTCGTTCTTGAGCAGTACCATCGACTCCCTGGCGGCCTGAAGCGCCAGCGCCCGGTGTTGCGAGGAGTCGACGATCTCATAGGGGATCTGGGCATAGGGCACCTGCTCAGGGGGATCGAACATGCCCAGGCGGTAGCGCGCCATGAACAACCGCGTAACGGCCAGGTCGATATCCGCGTCTGAAAGCAACCCTTGTCTCACCGCTTCCAGCAGTGCCGGATAGGTGGAGCCGCAATTGAGTTCGCAGCCGTTCTTCACCGCCAGGGCTGCCGCCTCCTCGGGGGTATTGACAACGTGGTGGTGGGCATAAATGTCGATGATGGCCCAGCAGTCGGACACCACATAGCCATCCAGCCCGTCCGGCCCGCCAAACCCCCACTCCTGGCGCAGGATCTGTTGCAGCAAGGTCGGGCTGGCGCAAGCCGGCTCGCCGTTGACCCGGTTGTAGGCGCCCATCACCGAGGCAGCCTTGCCCTCTCGCACGCAGGCCTCGAAGGCGGGCAGATACGTCTCGCGCAGATCCCGCTCGCCGACCCGGGCGTCAGAGTGGTGACGATCCAATTCGGGCCCGCTGTGCACGGCAAAATGCTTGGGGGTGGCGACTAGCTTGAGATACCCCGGATCGTCGCCCTGCAAGCCCCTTACAAAGGCCACGCCCATCGCGGCGGTAAGGTAGGGATCCTCCCCATAGGTCTCCTGCCCTCGTCCCCAGCGGGGATCTCGCACGATGTTGATATTGGGTGACCAGTAGGTGAGTCCAGTGTGGATTTGCCGGATGCCCCGGCGACTCATCTCGTGGTGCTTGGCCCGCGCCTCGTCCGAGATCACGGTGGCGATGCGATGCATCAGGTCAGGGTTCCAGGTCGCCGCCAAGCCAATGGCCTGGGGGAAGACCGTCGCCACGCCCGCCCGGCCCACGCCGTGCAGGCACTCGTTCCACCAGTTGTAGGCGGGTATGCCCAGCCGTTCGATGGGCGGGGCATCGAACACCATCTGCAAGACCTTTTCTTCCAAGGTCATGCGGGACACCAGGTCGGCTACACGTTCCCCAGGCGGCAATGTTGTGCTATCACTCACCGGTTACACCTCAATTCCAACATATTCGAACCAATCGAAATCGGCGTGGTTCGTGCCTGGTTGCCCGTTGCTGCTGGCATACATGGCAATGTAGGCCCCTACAAAGCCACCCGCCACAGGCGTGCTGAGAATTCGCCCATCTACGTCTTGGGCAACAGGGATCCACACGTCTGGTTCGCTGGCGATGTAGAAACTGTACGCCTGCTCATGGGCCTCTACTTTGAGATATATACGACCCGCCCGAATGGGTTTCTCGGCTATGATTTCCTCTACGCCATGTGCCCGTCTTATCAGACGGACTGCAGCCTCGGTTCCCAGAGTAAGGACGAAGAGAAAGTGAAAATCGCTATTCTGTACAAGTGCGAGGCCGGCACACTCGTGCGTGGTCTGTGGCGCAAACTCGAGGGCTGTCTGTGCTGAGAAGCAAATGTGCTGTTGTCTGCGCCCGACGAAACTTGGAGATGCGTGCTCCGAAAGTCGCTCGGGCCGGAGCCGCAACCGCAGGTAGCCAGGGCGCTCACTCAAGCTCCAGAACTCATCGCGTGGGGTGCGTAAGAAGTTCCATTGAGGAGCTAGAACCAGACGTTCAAAGTTGTCACAGGCCGAGGCAGTGGGCCAGCGGCACTCAGGCAGGTCAGGAACCGGATAGGAAGACTCGATTCGTCCTGTTCCGGGGCTTACGATGGGCCAGCCACGGGGGCCAGAAAGGTTTCTCGGCCCAGATTGTAGAAATACCCTCCATAAGGCCGCATGGCGAGCATGACCATCCACCACTCACCGGTCTGCGTCTCGACTAGATCGGCGTGGCCGGTGCCCACAATCGGATAGTCCAGTCCTAAATGGCGGTGGGTCAAGATCGGATTGCCGGGGTTTGCCTCATACGGCCCGGTAACCACATCGCTGCGCGCGATGGTCACCGCATGATGGTGTCCCGTCCCGCCCTCAGCAATCATCAGGTAGTAGTAGTCCCGTATTCTGTATATGTGAGGCGCTTCAGCCCATCCCGCCCGTTTTGCTGCTCCGTACCAGAGGATCCGTGGTTCCCCTACCAGGCACATGTTTTTAAGATCCAGTTCTTGTAGCCAGATTTCCTTGTGCCCATGGTATTGTTCAGGAGTAGCCGTGCGATTGCCGACATACCAGACGCGCCCATCATCGTCGAAGAACAGGGATGGGTCTATCCCTGGCGCATTCTCCAGCCAGTAGGGCTCTGACCATGACCCGGCCGGATCCGTGGTCGTGACGATAAAATTGCCTGCTTTTGCTTTCCCATCTACGAGCGTATTGATCACGTAAAAGACACCCTGCGAAAAGCGGATGGTCGGCGCGTACAGACCGCCAGAAGGACGTATGTTGTCGAGGGGCAGTTGCGACGGACGGTCCAAGACGTGCCCTATTTGGCGCCAATGAACCAGATCGCGGCTATGGAAGATCGGCAGTCCGGGAAAGTATTCGAATGTTGATGTGACCAGATAGAAATCGTCCCCAACCCGGCATATGGAGGGATCTGGATAAAAACCTGGCAGGATAGGGTTACGAAAAATCCTAGGCATCGGGCTATCACACCTCCTCGCGGATTGGCTCATGAAACTTTACGATCTAGAGTTTCCTCTGTCCCGCTGTACAAGTGGCACTTGACGAGCACTTGGTCAACGTACACCTCGTCCGGTATTTCTCCCCTACACCGTTCCATCACTTGAGGGCATCTTCCCGCAAACCTGCACCCTTGTCTCAAGTATTCTTCGTATTCTACGTCTGAGAGTTTGACCGCGCCGCTCCACCGTCTCTTTGGATCTGCTTCAGGGATCGATTCTCGAAGAAGTTTGGTGTATGGATGTTTGGGGTCCATCAACACCCGTTCCACAGGCCCCATTTCGACGATATTCCCTCTGAACATTATGGCGATTCGATCGCTCATATAGTAGGCCGTTGCCAGATCGTGGGTAATGTATAGCACACTTACGTTGAACTCTTCCTTGAGCTTCTTGAACAGGTTTACGATCGACATTCTCAGGGAAGCATCGACCATCGAGACCGGTTCGTCCGCGATCAGGAGGGTTGGGTTTGTCAGCAGGGCCCGGGCGATGGAAATCCTCTGTAGCTGCCCTCCGGAGAATTCGCTTGGGTACTTGCCGGCAAATTCCTCATAGGACAGGCCTACGGCATTCAACTTGTCACTGATCAGTTTGATTGCCTCGCCGTCGCTGCCGGCCAGCTTGTAGTTTTGGACGGTTTCAAAGAAATATCGATCGACCGTCCTCAAGGGATTGAATGTCTTGAAGGGGTCCTGGAAGATCGCCTGGATGTCTTGGGTGCCCCGGCCCTTCTTGTTCTTGGCGTACTCGACGGCCCTGCCCTCGTGCAGGATGGTGCCGGAGGTTGGCTCCTCAAAGCCAAGGATCATTCGGGCAGCCGTAGTTTTTCCACAGCCGCTCTCACCGGCCAGAGCAAAGATCTCAGCTGGTTTGATGTAAAAGGAAACATGGTCGGTGGCCGTAATCCGGATCCTGCCCAAGGTAAACACTTTCGTCAACTGGTCGACTTCGATGAGCTTGTCCATCTCGGTTCTATCTCTCTCTGGCCAGCCAGCACACGACGCGGTGGCTACTTGCCACGGCGACCAGGGGCGGCATCTGTTCTATACAGGTCTCCAGAGTATCGGGGCACCTGAGGTGAAAGGGACAGCCGCTGGGCAGATCCATCAGCGAGGGCGGGCTGCCGGGTGCGCTGGTGCGGGCCGTTTTGTCCCCGAACTTTGGCAGCGACTGGATCAAATACCGGGTGTAGGGGTGGAGGGGGTTGCCAAAGATCTCCTCGGTTGTCGCTTCTTCGATGATCTTGCCGGCGTACATAATGGCCACCCGATCCGCGATATTGGCCTGCACGCCCATGTCGTGAGTGACCAGGATGATCGTATTCCCCAGTCTCTGCTGGATGTCCCTGAGAAGTTGCACCACTCCCCGTTGCACCACGACGTCCAGCGCCGTGGTGGGCTCATCGGCGATCATGATGCGCGGTTTCAGCAACGCCGCCAGGGCGATCGTGACCCGTTGTCGCATGCCGCCGGACAACTGGTGGGGATAGGCGTCCAGGAGCTTACGTGGCAGTCCCAGCTCGGCCATATGTCCCGCGGCGATCTTGAAGGCATCCGCTCTTGTCTTGCCGGTTACGTGGCTGGAGATGAAATCCTGGTACGTCTCTTTCAACTTGGTCACAGGGTTGAGAACGCTCATCGAGCCCTGCGGAACGTAGGCAATATATTCCCAGCGCAGTCTTCTCTTTTCCTCTGCGCTGAGCAAAGAGACATCGATCTCTTCACCGGGTACACGGTAATAGACCGTTCCGCCCATCAGCCGCAAGGGGGGCTCGATGGCGCCATAGAGTGCCTTCAGCAGCGTCGTCTTGCCGCAGCCGCTCTCGCCGGCGATCCCGTAAACCTCGTTCTCCCGGATGTTGAGATCAACCTCGTTGACCGCCTTCACCACCTTCTGGACGCCATGAACGTCGAGCACGTAGAAGGCTTTCAGCCCCTCGGTCCTGAGGATCGGGGGTTCGGTGTTGAGGATCGGCCACCCGCCCATGAAGGTCGTTTCTGCCATGACACCCTCACTCTGCCCCGACGCGTTGGACCCGCGTCCGGGGATCCAGGTATTCGCTGACGCTGACCGACATCCAGTACAGCGCCACAAACAGCAGGACCGACAGGACGACGGGCGTCAACACCCACCACCAGCGCCCGAGCAGGATCGCGTGATAGTTGATCGCCCAGTAGAGCATCGTGCCCAAGGTGGGAATCAGGACATTCGTCAGGCCGAGGATGGCGAGCGTCATCTCCAACCCGATCGCCCAGGCCATGTTGTTGATCAGGGTTGAGAACACCAGGGGCATCGCGTACGGCATATATTCGTTCAGGA
>JARRPG010000118.1:0-3294 GCA_037383085.1 Desulfuromonadales bacterium
GACCAGTACCCCGGCCGTGTTCACCTGATAGAGCGGTCGTCCAAATCAGGGCTGGGTACTGCTTATCTGGCGGGAGTCCGGAGAGCTCTTGAAGAAGGCTTCGAGCTGATCTGTGAGATGGACGCAGATCTCTCACATGATCCAAACGACCTTCCCAGGCTTTTTGATGCCTGCAACCACCAGGGAGCCGATGTAGCAATTGGTTCGAGGTATATCTCCGGCGTGAACGTGATCAACTGGCCCATGAGCAGGGTGCTGATCTCCTATTTTGCCTCTGCTTACGTCAGGTTGATCACCAGAATGAAGGTGAGGGATGCCACCGCCGGGTTTGTATGTTACCGCAGAAAAGTGCTCGAGGTAATCAATCTGGACAAAATCAAATTCAAAGGATACGCCTTTCAGATTGAAATGAAGTTCAAAGCCTGGAAGTATGGTTTCAAAGTGATGGAGTTACCCATCATCTTTACAGACCGGAGGGAAGGGACCTCAAAAATGTCAGGCAGGATCGTCAGTGAAGCTATTTTTGGAGTGATCATCATGACGGTGAATAGTTGGTTCAAAACCTACAAAAAACATGAATAACTACTTGATCAAAAATGCCAGAATAGTCAATAACGGGATCACCATCCTGGGATTCGTCATGGTTCGCGGTGGCATTATCCGGGCCGTTGCCGAAGGTGAACCCGGAGTGGACCAGGACCTGGCCGAGGTGATGAATGACGCTACCGAAAGCCTGACCCAGGAGATTCAGCGCTCGCTTGATTTCTTCTCGGCGACCTCCTCCGATGAAATGGTGCAGAAAGTCTTCATCACCGGCGGTGTCTCCATGGTGCCTGCGGTCAAGACCTCGCTGGAACACCGCTTGGGCGTCGCTGTCGAAATTATCGACCCCTGGCGAAATATTGCCTGGAGCGACAAGGAATTTGACGCGGAATACCTGCAGGCCATGGGGCCGGTCTTTACGGTTGCCGCCGGCCTCGCCATGAGAAGGATGGGAGACAAATGATTCGCATAAACCTGCTGCCCGTCAAGGCCGCGCAAAAGAAGGAAATGCTCAAGAGCCAGCTGATCGTCACGGTGCTGGCATTGATCGTGACCGTAGGACTCTGTGCAGCGGCGATGGTGTATGTCAATGGCGAAATCGACAAACGGCAAGCGCAGATCGATGCCAAGCGCGCCGAGATTGCGCGGCTCGCCAAGGTTATCCGCGAGGTCAAGGATTTCGAGAAGCGGCAGAAGGACTTGCGTGCCAAGCTGGATGTCCTCGACCGGCTGCAGGCGTCGCGCATTGGTCCCCTTTATCTGCTCGATGAACTCTACCGGGCCATGCCCGAAAAGCTCTGGCTGACCAGTTTCAAGGAGAACAATGGGCGGGCGCAGATCACCGGGGTCGGCAGCAACGAGGAAACCGTTGCCCTGTTCATGAAAAACCTCGAGCGCAAATTGTCAAGCTGCCTCTCTACCAGCGTCTGGCCCTGCTGGCCGTGCTGCTCCTCGTGCTGGTCGGGGCTTTCGGCTGGTTTCTGTTTCTGCCGGAATACGAAAAGATCGGGCAAATGGACGCCGAAATCGCGCGTTTGGACGCCGATCTGGTGCAGAAACAACGGATCGCCAACAATCTGCCGAAGTTCAAAGCGGAATTCGCCAAACTGGAAGCCCAGCTCAAGGAAGCTTTGACCCAGCTGCCGAATCAACAGGAGATTCCGACCCTGCTGACCAACCTGGCCACCCTGGCCCGCGACAACGGCCTGGATGTGATCTCCTTCAGCCCGCGCGGCGAGGTCGCCAAGGGCTTTTATGCCGAAGTGCCGGCGTCGCTCGATCTGCGCGGCACCTATCATGAGGTCGCCGAGTTCGCCGAGGCGGTCAGCAAACTGTCCCGGATTGTCAATCTCTCCGATTTGCAGCTGACCGGCCCGAACGTCCAGGGCGATACCGCGACCCTGACCATCAAATGCCGGGTCACCACTTTCCGGTTCGTGGAAAACAATGCGCAGCAAGGATGATTTGCCAATGATACGTTACAGTCTTTGCCTGGTCTTTTCTGTCTTGGCGTTTTTCTGCCTGGCCGGCTGCAGCGAGCAGGAGCCCGCGGTCCCCAGCGCACAGACGACCAAGGCGCCGCCACCACCGGCCCAGACGGCTGCACCGCCGCCGGAAACCACAAAAGCGGCCGTACCGGAAGAGACCTTCGACTATCTGGCGGAAGGCCGTCGCGACCCCTTCGTGCCGCTCTCACGGATTCGCAAGGCGCTGCCGGAGGAACGGACCGAGCCGCAGACCCCCTTGGAAAAGTATGATGTGGCCCAGTTCCGTCTGATTGGGGTGATCGTCGGCAAAGGCGAGCCGAAGGCGATGGTCGTGGCTCCGGATGGCAAATCCTATATCCTCGCCGAAGGACTCAGGATCGGCAAAAACAGCGGGGTGATTGTCAAAATCTCCAGTGAAGCGATTGTGGTGAATGAAAAATATTACGATTTCTCCGGAAATGTGATTGAAAATGTTCAGAAAATTACGGTTCCCAATCGGGAAGGAGTCTGATCGATGCGCGGGGTGAATATGATGCTGAATCTGACAGGGACAGGCCGGGCCAGCCGACTGGCGAAAGCGCTTTTGGGCAGCCTGATGGCACTGTGTTTCTTGAGTGGACTGGCCTGGGGCGCCGATGCCGGCAACACCTTAACGACGGTTGCCATGGACAGCGGTGCTGACACACCCACGGTGCTGATCGAGACCGCCGAGCCGGTCGGGTATCGTTACACGGTCTACGATTCCGTCGATCCGATGCGCGTCGTGGTCGATTTCCCGGATATGGCGATCAGCGACGTCGATGAGGTGATTGCGGTCGGCCAAGGGGCCATTCAAGAAGTTAAGGTCTCCCCTGTGGAACTGGCCTCGGGCCCGCTGGCCCGGGTCGAGATTCTGCTCGCCGAGAGTGCCGAATACCAGGTCAATCTGGACGGTCAAAGCTTCCGTGTCGCCTTCGCCGGCGCACCAGCGGCAGCCATGACCGCTGCTACCGATACGGAGACGGCGCCTGCAGCGGAAGCAACCGCTGCCGATCTGTTGGATGACGTTCGCATAGCGCCCGGTCAGGCCACGATCGCGACCAACGGCGAGATCGACAGCTTCCGCTACTTCGTCCTCAACAACCCCGCCCGCCTGGTGGTCAATGTCTACGGCGTCAAACCCGCATTTGCGGAGCGGTCCTTGCCGGCCGACGGCGTTTTCAAACAGGTCCGCATCGGCGTCTACGACGACATGACCCGGCTGGTCTTCGATGCGGCCGGATCG
>JARRPG010000119.1:0-2569 GCA_037383085.1 Desulfuromonadales bacterium
CCGGGAAAATCAACAAGATTGTCCCCTTGGTCAATGCCAAGGAGTCGAATTTGCCAACCTATGCGGATGGCGGCCGGCGGAGCGGAGAGCAGTACGTCACCCGGATCTTCCACCTCAAGAACCTTGACGCGGCCACTCTAGGGCCCACAGTGCTGATCCCCCTGATGCCGAAAACGGCGAATGTGGCCGCTTACCCACCGTGCAACAGTTTGGTGATTACGGACACGGCGGACAATATCCAGCGCTTGGCCAGGATTATCAATGAACTGGACAAGTCGGATGCCAACAGCGAAATCTCGATCCTGCCGCTGCAGAACTCGAGCCCTGAAGAATTGGCCAAGATCCTGAGTGAGATCATGGCCCAGTCCCCTGCAGCGAACAACCCCCGGCGTCGGCTAAAGCCCGGTACCCCCGCTGGCGATGAGGCAGCCAAGATTATCCCATACCCGGCCGGTCAGTCTCTGATTGTCATGGCCGATGCCGAGGACATGGTCCTGATCAAAGACCTGGTCGCGAAACTGGACCAGGAGATGACCGGGAACAGTTCGAATATCAACCTCTATTACCTGGAGAATGCCGACGCCGAAACTTTGGCCGCCACGCTGAATGAGATACTGACCGGGATCAAGGCTGAAGCGCGCACCGCCGCTGCAGCCGCCAATACTCCCGGCCAGCAGGCGGTGGGGCCGGTCACGATAACCGCCGACAAGGCGACCAATTCGCTGATTATCAATGCCAGCCCGGATGATTATCGCACGCTGCGGGACATTATCGAAAAGCTCGATATCAAGCGTAAACAGGTTTATGTCGAAGCGCTGATCCTGGAACTGTCGATGGACGCCACCCAGCGGCTCGGGGTCTCCCTGCAGGGCGGTGGATCCGTCAACAACGACGGCCTGATCTTCGGCACCAGCAACCTGAACACCGGACCGGTCGGTATTGGCGATATCGTATCGTCTACCGATGGCACCCCCGATCTGCTGACGACGGCGGTTTCCGGCCTGCTGGCGGGCGGCTTTTTCAACCCGATCACGGTCACTGGTCCGGGCGGCACCGAGATTACCGTGCCGGCGCTCTCGGTGCTGATCGATGTGTCGAAGACCGACAGCGATGTCAACCTGCTCTCGGCGCCGCGCCTGCTGACCTCGGATAATGAAGAAGCGGAAATCATCGTCGGCTCGAACGTGCCGGTGATTACCAATCGGTTGACCGATACCGGCAGCTCCCAGGGCCTGGCGCAGAGCGTGTCCGTGGAACGCCAGGATGTGGCCCTGATTCTGCGCTTTACGCCGCAGATTACCGAAGGCGACCTGGTGCGGCTGAATGTGTATCAGGAAATTACCGACATCGCCCAGTCCAGCGTCGGCGATGTCAACCAGGTCGGCCCGACCTTCACCAAACGCGTGCTGCGCAACACGGTGCTGGCCGAAAACCGCAAAACCGTCGTTCTTGGCGGCCTGATCGATACCAATGTCGTTGAGGGCATCACCAAGGTTCCCCTGCTGGGTGACATCCCGGTCCTGGGCTGGTTGTTCAAACGCAAAACGACCCAGGAGCAGAAGACCAATCTGCTGATTTTCATCAATCCGACGATTATCAAGAGTCCCGAGGATCTAGAGCATGTGACCGGCCGTAACAGCAAAGCGGCCAGCGGACTGATGACTGACAAGATGCGCAGTGCCCTGCCCGAGGACTATTTTGCGGTTCCTCTGCCGCAGCTGCCGGGAACGGAAGCGGTCGATGCGGAAGCGACTGACAGGGGTGAGCGATAACTGACGTGGACGCAACGCAACCGATGATACAGCAATGGCGGCGGATCGGCGAAATCCTGCATCAGGATTTCGGAGTCAGCCAGGAACAGATCGAGGCGGCGCTGGCAGAGCAAGTGGCTGGCGGCGAGCGCCTCGGCCAGATCCTGGTGCGCAAGAAGGTTCTCGACAGTCCGGTCCTGGCCCAGGCTCTGGCCCGGCAGTTCGACCTACCCTGCCTGGAAAGTGCTCGAGCCAGCGGTCGAGAAACAACAGCGTCCATGTCTGCTCGTTCGTGAAGTGAAAGGCTCGCGGCCGCTGAATGATCTCAGCACCCTGACCGGCGAGACGATTGATCCCTGGGTGGCGGCTCCGGAAGAGATCCTGCGGGCAATCAACCGCGGCTACGAAAAGCAGGCCGGAGAAACCGGCGAGATGATCGATGAGATCGAAGAACAAACCGCCGGTGATCTAGCCAGCGACTTCGAGCCCGCCGACCTGATCGATGCTTCCGACGAAGCGCCGATCATCCGGTTTGTCAACAGCCTGATCACCCAGGGGTACAAGGAGCGCGCCAGCGACATCCACATCGAACCCTTCGAGCGCGACCTGGTGGTGCGTTACCGGATCGACGGCATCCTTTACGAGATCCTGCACCCGCCCCTGAAGGCCCATGCCGGGATCGTTTCACGCATCAAGATTATGGCGCGTCTGAATATCGCCGAAAAACGCCTCCCCCAGGATGGCCGCTTCCGGGTGCGTGTCGCTGGCCGCGACATGGACATCCGGGTCTCAACTCTGCCGACGGCCTTCGGTGAGCG
>JARRPG010000120.1:0-2645 GCA_037383085.1 Desulfuromonadales bacterium
GGTGCCGGTGGGTGGTGGTTATGGCAATACTTTCAAGATGAGCTATTCGACCTGGGCAGCATCAGTACAGGCTTATGCCAACGTCGTTAGACCCACCGGTGCGCCGGAATGGTCCCTCAGGTTTTCCTTTATCGCACCGGTTCCCAAACAGTGGGTCCTGGGTGATGGCTAATTTCAGGCAACACTGACCTCTCCCCCGTAATTAATACCAAGGGCACGGTTGGATTTCCCTATACTTTGACCGATGGGAGGTCCATCCATGAAGCGCGAGCTATTTACCGCCCGCTGTATTCGCAGAACAGGCGGCTTGATATGAAGATTTTCCAACCGCGTCAGTGGTATCAATCGAGGGGAAAGGTCACTCCAAGTTCTCTAAGCTCCCATTCGAGCACATAAAGAACTCGGTCTCCTTCGGGACCAGGCAACGTTCAAAATTCCATTATCGCTGACGACCCGGAGCGGAGCCCTTGCGGCCTGGCCGATTCGATTTCAAAGGCGGAAAGTCGCGGGGTCAGGCACCGTCAGCACCTGGCCGGCGCCACAGTGGCTGGGAGGGGAGTAGAAACAGTACCACCAGTAACGCAAGACGGGGAAGTCGAAGTTTTTCCCAGCGAAAAGAGCGGCTGCAGTATTGCCTCGGGCGAGTCATTGGTTCTTTTCTGTTCGTGTCGCTCGTTAACTTCGCTCTTCTGAGAAGCACAGCCTTATTGACCCGAAATGGCCGCCGCGCGAGCCGCAGGTATCTCGATGCCCAGTTCGTCGAAGCGGTTTTTGATGCGCCGCAGGACTTCCCGCCTGACGCGATACTGCTCGCCGGGTGAAGTTTTCAGGATGCACTTGATGTGGAATCCGAAATCTCCAAACCGGTCCACGCCAAACATCTTCGGTTCGCTCATGATGGCGTCGCCGTAATCGGGATCAGCACAAACCTCCCTGGCGACGGTCATAATTTCCTCCATAACGCGGTCGGCGCTCTCCCGGTACGACACTCGAATGTCGAAAACGATCTGCGCCCACTCGTAAGAGCGATTGGTGACCGACTTGATCTCCCCGTTAGGAATGAAGTGCAGCTTGCCCTCCAGGTCGCGCAATGCCGTGGTCCGCAGGCTGACCCGCTCCACCCGTCCGGTGGTGTCGTTGATCGTGACGATATCGTTGAGTTCGTACTGGTCCTCGATCAGGATAATCAAGCCGTTGAAATAGTCGCGCATCAAGTTCTGGGCGCCGAAGGCGAATGCGAAGCCAATGATGGCCGCGCCGCCGAGAACCGCCATCAGGTTGACCCCGGCTGCCTCGAAAATAAGCAATAATCCCACGATCACGATGACGACGGTGACCGCTTTACCCAGGCTTTGCGCCAGCGTATCTGCCCGGGTGATTTTGTTACGACCTTGTCTTCGACCCTCACGGATGACAGCGCGCGCAAGACGCTGCAGAAATACCCGGATCAGGACCAGCAAGACAGCGACAGCAGGATAGTGAGGATGTTGGGTCCGCGTTCCTGCGCCCAGCGCGAGATGTTTCTGGGGTTCAGCGGACTTTCCAGCCACCTGCTTTTACTGCGGGCGGATTCGGCCTCCTCGCGCATGCGTTCCGCTTCTGCAGTCACTTCAAGCTGGTCTTCCTGCAGTTCCTGCATTCGCTGGTGCAGGGAGTCGAGCCGCTTTTGCCGCTCGTCGATCTCCCGTTCGATTCCCCTCTGGTCCGC
This sequence comes from Desulfuromonadales bacterium, assembly GCA_037383085.1. Lineage (GTDB taxonomy): Bacteria > Desulfobacterota > Desulfuromonadia > Desulfuromonadales > BM103 > JARRPG01. Next base: position 1,709 of record JARRPG010000120.1, read on the forward strand.
TTCGACACCGGCCAGCTTTTCCCGAATACTGTCCAGTTCCGCCTGCTCCGCGCCGGCTGCGCTTCTTTCCGTGTATTCCTGTCGGCGGAGTTGTTCGCCCTGTTCCAGGTTGGCCTGGGTTTCCCTGGCGATACGAAGCAATGATGTCTCCAAATCAATCTGATACTGCAATGCCACCTTTTGCTCGAGAAAATTCATTACGGCCTGTTCGGCTTCCGCGGCTTCCTGCTCGACCCTCTCGGCCATCCTTCGTGCCTCAATCTGCTCGGGCGTTTCCGGAAGCATGTCGTCCACTAACTCGGAACGCTCATCCTGTATCCCCGGTGCAGAGGGCGTTGCATCCGCTTGCAGGGAAACTGCCGTTGCGGTGTCGTCCATCGATTCCACCGGCGTGGGCTCTTCCGCAGTGCCGAGCATTTCGTCCAGGGCCTGCCGGTCAAGAACGATTTTCTCTTCCAGGGCCTGAATCTGAATACGGATCGCTTTTTCGGTCTGAAATGCCGTTTCGGTCAGGTTCCTGGCGACCCGGAGTTTCTGCCGGTCCGCAGCGATTCTCGCTTGCAGAGCTGTTTTCTCTTCGCCTTCAGCCATGCCTTGGAAACGCGTTTCCTGGTTGTCCAGTTTCTGCTCGCGCTCCGCGAGTTCCCGGGCCAATTGTTCCGTGGCGTTTTCCCGTTGCTTCAGATCATCTTTCAGTTGAACCAGCATTTCCTGGTCCGACTCGATGAGGGACTGGAGCCGAACAATGCGTACGCTTTCCGTTGGGCTCTCGGCCACTTCATCCAGGTAAGCTTCTTTCTGTGCATAAACTGCCAATGACATCGAACAGAGCATCCCGACTAACAGCAGAGATTGAATTCTCATGATTTATCCCCGGGCGATGTGGGGCGCGATGGCAGGAACACCAATGCCAGAAGCGACGGCAGAATGACGCCCA